>CAYLMM010000014.1:0-50147 GCA_964384825.1 uncultured Fibrobacteraceae bacterium | reverse complement strand
ACTTGGCGAAGCTGCCCTCGGTGAACTTCATGATGTTGCCCTTGTGCACCAGCGTGACCGAAGGCAGGTCCTGGGCGATGGCCCACTCCAGCGCCTTGCGCACCAGCCGCTCGGTCCCGAAAACCGAGATGGGCTTGATGCCGATGCCCGAATCCTCGCGGATCCGCCGGCCGGTCATCTTCTCGATCAGGTCGATCACCGCCAGGGCGGTCTCGCTGCCGCGCTGGAAATCGTAGCCGGCGTACACGTCCTCGGTGTTCTCGCGGAAGATCACGAAGTTCACCTGGTCGGCGTACTTGTTGGGGCTGGGCACGCCCTCGAAGTAGCGCACCGGCCGCACGCAGGCGAAGAGGTCCAGATGCTGGCGGAAGCGCACGTTGATGCTGCGGAAACGCTCGCAGACGCCGTCGTCCTTGCCGCACTTGTCGCAGACCCCGTCGTGATCCTGCTGATGGGCGCAGTGCAGGCAGACGTGGGTCTCCTCGCCGATCGGCGTGGTGAAGGGCCCCTTGATGGCGATCTTGAGGTGTCGGATCGCCTCGATGGTCTCGTCGGGGAACTCGCTGCCGTAATGCTGCAGACCCTCGAGCCCGGCGTAGAGGGGCGTCCAGGCGATCCCGCGCTTGCCGCCGTAGGCCTTCCGGACCGCCGAATCGACCACGTTCTGCATGACCGGGGTGATGTCCAGGCCGATGCCGTCGCCGCGCAGCACGCCGATCACCGGATGATCGCCGACGACGAACTCGCCGTCGCGGACCTCGATCAGATCGCCCTCGGGGATTCGGACCTTTTCGAACTGCATGCGAAGTTCCTTCCGAATTAAGCGCCTGTTTGATTGCGAAATCCGGAAGTGAAGATAGGACAACTCCCAGTCGGCTACAAGGGGGTGGCGGACGGAAAAAAGCCCCCATCCGCGAATGAGAGCTGCTGAACGCCGCGAATCACCTGTTGAAGTTGATTTTGCGAATTCCTGGCAAAACGCGGGGCGATGCCGTCGGCACCGCCCCGCGTATCTTCCGGAACCTTTCGGACCCGCCCCGGCGACATCCCCGTCGGCCGGGGTCGGCCGGACGAACCGCCGCCGATCTATTCCTTCGCCTCGGCGCCGACGACTTCGGCCGCCGCCGCCAGCGCCGGGGCGATCGCCTCGGGCCCGGGCAGCCCCGCCTGGGCCGTGTTGGGCCGGCCGCCGCCGCGACCGCCGACCTTCGCCGCCAGGGCCTTGACCAGGTTGCCGGCGTGCAGGCGCTTCGCCGCGACCAGATCGGGGGTCAGGGTGACCAGCAGGGTGGCCTTCCCCTCCCATTCGGCGGCCAGGACCACGACGCCGTCCTTGCCGATCTTGTCGCGCGCCCGGTCGCCGAGTTGCAGCAGCGCATCGCGATCCTCGGCCTCGACCGCGGCGGCCAGCAGCTTCAGACCGCCCACGTCGACCGCGCCGGCGATCATCTCGTCCAGGGAATCCGCAGCCGTGGCCTGCTTCAGGGTGCGCAGTTCGCGGGCCAGCTCGTCGCGCTCGGCGATCACCGCTGCGACCTGGTCGGGCGCCGGACCGCCGTCGCGCCGCAGCAGATCCATCACCCGGTCGAGATCGCGGCGGTCGGCGGCCGCCATCGCCAGGGCGGGTTCGCCCGCCACCGCCTCGATGCGCCGCACGCCGGCGGCGCTGCTGCTCTCGGCCGTGATGCGGAAGGGGCCGATGTCGCCGGTGCGGGCCACGTGCGTGCCGCCGCAGAGCTCCAGGGAATAGTCGCCGGTGGTGCCCGGCACCTCGATCATCCGCACCGTCTCGCCGTACTTCTCGCCGAACAGCGCCATCGCGCCGCGGGCCTTGGCCTCGGCCAGGGGCACGTCGGCGTGGACCGCGACCTCGGTGTTGGCCAGGATCTCGCGGGCGACCAGGGCCTCGACCTCGGCGATCTGCTCGCCGGTCAACGGCTGGTCGTGATGGAAATCGAAACGCAGCTTCTGAGGCGTCACCTCGGAACCCGCCTGGGCCACGTGCTCGCCCAGCACCCGGCGCAGGGCGGCGTGCAGCAGATGGGTGGCGGTGTGATGGCGCATGGTGGCGCGGCGGTCGTCGGCCACGATCAGTTCGACCGCGTCGTTCCCGCGCAGCAGGTCGAGCAGCTTGCCGGCGTCGGCGTGGACCACCGAGACGTTGCCGGCCTCGTCGCCGATGGTGGTCAGGACCTCCAGCTCGGCCCCCGACGCCAGCTTCACGATCCCGCGGTCGCCCACCTGGCCGCCGGATTCCGCGTAGAAAGGCGTGCGGTCGAAGAGCAGCTGGCTGTCCTGTTCGCCGGCCGGGCGCACGGCCACCACTCGCGCCTGCCCGCGCAGCGAAGAGTAGCCGGTGAACTCTGCCCGGAAGGCGGCGGGATCCTCGCCCTGCCGCACGCCGCGCCAGGCCCCGATGCCGGCCATGAACCGGCGCTCGCGCCCGCTGGCGGCCCGCTGCTTCTCCATCCGCTCGCGGAAGGCGGCCTCGTTGACCGTGAAGCCGTCCTCCTCGGCCACCACGGCCGTCAGATCGACCGGGAAACCGAAGGTGTCGTGGAGCTGGAACGATTCCTCGCCGTTCATCTCGGTGCGGCCCTCGGCGCGCATCCGGTCGCGGATCTCGGCGTAGACCTGCAGGCCGCGGTCGAGCGTGAGGTTGAAGCGCTCCTCCTCGCGGCGGATGACCTCCAGGACGCGTCCGCGGCGTTCGACCAGATCGGGGTAGGCGTCGCCCATCTCGTCGATCACGACCTCGGCGATCCGCCACAGGAAGGGCTCGGTCAGACCGAGACGGCGGCCGTGGCGGGCGGCCCGGCGCAGGATGCGGCGCACGACGTAGCCGCGCCCCTCGTTGCCGGGGTTGGCCCCGTCGCAGACCGCGAAGGTCACCGCGCGGGCGTGGTCGGCGATCACCTGCATCGAGACGCGGTCCTCGCCCTCGGGCTCGCGGCCGGAGATCTCGGCCGCCTTGGCGATCATCGGGGTGAACAGATCGGTTTGGTAGTTGCTGCGAACGCCCTGGCAGACCGCCACCAGGCGTTCGAGGCCCAGGCCGGTGTCGACGCTCTTCATCGGCAGGGGCGTCAGCTCGCCGTCCTGGTCGCGGTCGAACTCCATGAAGACGTGGTTCCACAGCTCGAGCCAGCGGTCGCAGTCGCAGACGCCCAGCGCGCAGCCGTCGGGATGGTCGCAGGCCGCCTGCTCGCCCTGGTCGAAGTGGATCTCGGCGCAGGGGCCGCAGGGACCGGTGTCGGCCATCGACCAGAAGTTCTCCTCGTCCCCCTTCTCGATGTCGCCCAGACGCTTGATGCGCTCGGCCGGAAAGCCGATCTCGTCGCGGATGATCTCGTAGGCCTCGTCGTCGTCCTTGTAGACCGAGAACCACAGGCGCTCGGGATCGAGTCCCATCTCCTTGGTCAGGAACTCCCAGCCCCATTTCAGCGACTCGCGCTTGTAGTAGTCGCCGAAGGACCAGTTGCCGAGCATCTCGAAGAAGGTGTGGTGGCGGGCGTCGCGGCCGACCTCCTCGAGATCGTTGTGCTTGCCGCTGACGCGCATGCATTTCTGGCAGGACGCGGCCCGCACGTAGTCGCGCTTCTCCATCCCCAGGAACACGGCCTTGAACTGGTTCATCCCGGCGTTGGTGAAGATCAGCGTCGGATCGTTCTCCGGCAGCAGGGAGGACGAATCCACCACGGCATGGCCGCGGGCGGCGAAGAATTCGAGGAATCGCGAGCGGATCTCTTTCGCTTTCAAGGCTTCACCTTTTCCCGGATCAAGGTTTGGCGTAGAATGACGATCAACAAGGGGATGGAACCGGCGCGACCGGTGCCGCGACGCGGGGCCATATTAAGCCCGGCCCCGCGGCAGGTCAACCGGACCCGGCCTTTCCCCGGCGCAAGGAATCGTGATGACCAGGATCTCATTCATCTTCGGCACCAGGCCCGAAGCGATCAAGCTCTGTCCCCTGGTCCTCGCCCTGCGCGAGGATCCGGACATCGAACCCCGCGTCTGCGTCACCGCCCAGCACCGGGCCATGCTCGACCAGGTGCTGGACGTCTTCGGCGTCCGGCCCGACGTGGATCTCGATCTCATGCGCCCCGACCAGACGCTCGCCGGGCTCACCTCGCGCGCGATCGCGTCGCTGGACCGCACCCTGGCCGCCGAGAAACCCGACATGGTGATCGTCCAGGGCGATACCACGACGGTGCTCTGCGCCGCCCTGGCCGCCTTCTACCGCGGCATCCCGGTCGGACACGTCGAGGCCGGCCTGCGCACCTGGCGCAAGCGCTCGCCCTTCCCCGAGGAGATCAACCGGGTGCTGACCTCGCGGCTGGCCGACCTGCACTTCGCCCCCACCGAATGGGCGGCGCGCAACCTGGCCGACGAGGGCGTGCCCGCGGCCCGGATCCACGTGACCGGCAACACCGTCATCGACGCCCTGCATCTGGCCCGGGCCCGCGTCCGCCGCGATCCGCCCCCGGTGCCCGGCGTGCCCGATTTCCTGATGGACGATCCCGCCGGCCCGCCGGTGGTGCTGGTCACCGGTCACCGGCGCGAGAACTTCGGCGACCGGATGCGCTCGATCTGCGAGGCGGTCCGCGCCTCGGCCGAGGCGTTCCCCCGGGTCCATTTCGTCTATCCGGTCCACCTGAACCCGAACGTGCGCCGTCCGGTGGGCGAGATCCTGTCCTCGACGCCCAACGTGCACCTGACCGAGCCGCTGCCCTACCTGCCCTTCGTACGGCTGATGGACCGTTCGACCCTGGTGCTGACCGATTCGGGAGGCATCCAGGAGGAGGCGCCCGGGCTGGGCAAGCCCGTGCTGGTGATGCGCGACGCCACCGAGCGGCCCGAGGCGGTCGAGGCCGGAACCGCGCGCCTGGTGGGCACCCGCACCGACACGATCACCGGGGCGGTCGCCGAGCTGCTGACCGACTCCGCGGTCCGCGCCGCGATGGCCCGCGCGGTCAATCCCTACGGCGACGGCCAGGCCTGCTCGCGCATCGTCGAGGCCTGCCGCACCTTCCTGCTTCCCGGACGGATCTGCGAACCCGTGCGCTGAGAACCGCGCCGGACACGCCAAGGGCGGCCGCTGCGAGGCGGCCGCCCTTCCTTTTCCCATCGCGCCGCAGCGCTCTAGAATTCCACGAACAGGCCCCCGCCGACGCCCAGCTTCTCGTAGCCGTCGTCGTCGTCTCCCAGATCCAGGTACCGCAGCTGGGCCTTCAGCCCGAAGCGCGGCGTGAGCCATTTCTGCCAGGTGGCGCCGATCTCCCACAGGTCGTGATGGACCCGCTGTTCGGGCGTCACGTTCAGCGCCAGATAGGCCTCCTCGCCCACCGTGGCCGACAGGAACAGCCACGACCGTCCCTCTTCGCCCCAGCCCAGGGTCAGCAGATGGTTCCAGGCGACCTCGCCGCCGGGATCGCTGGACTGCCGCGTGACCCGGTACTCGCCGATGAATTTTCCGCGCCAGATCCGCGGCCCGACGGTCCAATACCAGTCCTCGTGGTCGCGGTGGTCCTCGGCGTAGCCGCCGCCGACCACCAGGCTCGCCGGCCCGAGGTTCAGGTAGAAATGGTGGTCGATGCGGTGCTTCTGCAGGTACTCCGAAGCGCCGCCGGTCGTGTACGCGGTGTAGGTGTACAGCAGGCCGGGCTTCCAGTCGGTGTAGGCGCCGACGGTCAGGCCGGCGTCGGCGTCCTCGCGCTCGAACAGACCGGTCTGGATGAAGGGCGTGAACCGCGGCATGGTCTTGACGTACAGGGTGGCGGTCGCGGTGTGCCAGTCGCCGTAGACGTCGTTGGGCGAGAGATGGTCGTAGAGATAATCCACGTCCAGACGGTAGCGCAGCGCGGCGCGGACCTTCGTCCACTCCTCCAGACTGTCGGCCGCCGCCGGCGCCGGCGCCACGGCCGCGGCCAGCAGCAGAAGGCCGCAGGCGGCCATGAAGCGGCGGACGGGAATCGGTAGGCGTCGGATATTCAAGGGCTCGTCCTCTCTCTGGTCTGTTCGATCATCGTTTCCGGCGGCCCGGCGGCCGCGCGTCCTGTCCGCGGTTCCGGGCGGTCCCGGGCGGTCCCGGGCGCGCGGATCAGCGCAGATCCACCGTGAAGGTCTTGGCGTCGACCGCATCCTCGACAACGACGTAATACCAGCCGTCGTCCTGTTCCACCCGCAGGCCCGGAGCGTCGGGCCGTTCGCAGAGTTCCTCGGGCAGCGCCACGGCCTGGTCCCGCAATCCCCGCGGATTGCTCAGCTCGACCCGCAGCACGCCGCCGTCTCGCACGAAGGACGCCTCGGTCTCGATCATCCGCAGCAGGAAATCGGCGAAGACGCTCATCGGGGCGACCGTCAGCCTCTGCTCGCGCTGGGCCTGCTCCAGTTCGATCAGCCAGTCCAGGAATACCCGGCGGTAATCGTTCTCGTGCTTGTAGACGTACAGATTGTAGGGATGCGAATAGAGCAGGCGCACCGTCCGCTCCCGGTCGCAGTACGCCGAGGTCTCCCGCAGCCAGCGGCCGACGACCGTCTCGTCGTAGTTCTCGAGCTCGTCCATCTCGCCCAGGGACGCCACTTCGCCCAGGGGCATCACCGGGAACGCCACCAGGGAATCGGACAGGCGCTCACCTTCATGGAACGATCGGTTCGGCGCGCTGCCGCCGTCGCCGGTGTAGTAGTAGCTGTTCATCCCGAGGTCGGACATGATGCGGGCCATCATCCGCGGCGGATGGACGCCGGCCGGCGCGGAGTACTCGACGACCCGCTTGCCGGTGACCGACCGCAGGCAGCGCTGGTTGCGCTCGACGTATCGGCGGATCTCGGGCCCGCCCCATTCCCCGGAAGCGGCCTTCAGGGCGAAGATGTTGTGGTACCAGCCGCCGTGCGATCCTATCGCGCCGTGGCGGACCAGCATGTCCACGAAACGGCGTCCGGCGCCGCAGGCGTCGAATCCCTTGCCGTCGCCCGGTTCGTCGAGGGATTCCCCGGCGCAGATATGGATGGAGTAGGCGATGTCGTCGGGGAAGAATCCCTCGCGCTCCATGCGGTCGAGAATCGCCCAGTCGTCGTTGGCGTCGACGTGCCAGTTGAAGACCACGCCGCCCCGGCCGCCGGGCGTGCTCATCAGATGCGGCACCCGCGCCTGGCCGAACAGGAAGGAGCGCAGCAGCGACCGCAGCGGCAGATCGTCGTCGTGGGCCTTCAGGTGGCCGAGCGGCAGATTGACGTAGAGGACCCGGCCCGCGCCGTATTCGCGCCGGACCACCGCGGGATGGGCCACGCCCTCGCCGTCGATCGCCTCGGCCAGGATCTCGGCGGCGGCGCCGCCGCCTTCGGCCAGCAGCACGCGGCTGCGGGCCACCGGATAATCGAGACGGCCGTATCCGTAGCCGCAGAGGAAGAGCTCGTCGTCCAGCTTGCCCGGCGGGATGCCGCAGGCCGCGGCCGCTTCGGCGCTGCGGAAGCGGATGCCGCCGGTGGTGTAGGCCGTGGCTCCCTCCCACGCGTAGGAGACGTGATCGACGCCGGTGAAGGCGGCGAAGAAGCTGCGGGGCAGGAACGCCCCCTTGAGGCTGCGGACGCCGGCGTCGTAGATCACCGCGACCGAGCCGCCGGCCCGCAGGTAATCGTCGATCCACAACGCGAAGATCGAATTCAGCGACGTGCAGGCCCCGTCCGGCAGGATCAGGGCGGGCACCTTGCGCGCGAATCCGGCCGCGTCGACGTCGAGCAGCGCGAACAGGTCGACCTGCCGGAAGGGAACGCCCTCCTCCTCGAGCACGCTGGCGTAGGCCGCCAGTTCGGCAGCCGCATCGTCCGCCAGGCGCGGGTTGTAGCCCAGGCAGACCCGGATCTCGCCGTTGGACGAGATCCCGGCGACCTCCTTCAACGAGGAGATTCCGTAGACCAGGATCGCCACGGCCGCCAGGGCGGCGAGAATCAGCAGGACTTTCCGCACAGCACCTTCCCCCGTCCGTCGGTCAGCACGTACCCGTGCAGCCGCACTCCTTCGGCGAGCGTGATCGACCGCTTGCCGATCACGGTCTTGTCGGCGCCCGGACGACCCAGCCGGGCCCCGGATTCGATCTCGACGTGGTCCTGCGAGAAGACGTTGCCGGTCACCGCCGCGTTGCGGCCGATGCGGACCGCCCCTTCGGCGAACACGTCGCCCCGGACCACGGCGTCTTCGGCCAGAGTCACCTGGCCATGCACCCGCACCGGACCCGTGATCCCCGCGCCCCGTCCGCAGATCAGGTCGCCGCGGACCAGCAGGGGGCCGTCGACGCGCGCGCCCGCGCCGATCTCGAGATTCCCCCGGTGATATTCCAGGACGTCGCGGATGGATTTGATCTCGCGGTCGGGATCGATCTTCAGCATGGACCTCTCGCCCTCGGCCTCCAAGCCGACCGGCCCGGCGCCTTCGCCGCCGACCCCCGGCGTGGTGATCTCCCGCCCGTAGAGGCGGGTGAAGGTCACCGCGTCGCCCAGGCGCAGGCGGCCCGCGCAGGAGGCGCTGTGTCCGAGATCGACGCGTTCGCCGACGGTCAGATCGCCTTCGGAATCGACCCAGCGGCCGATCGCGACATGCGGTCCGAGATCCATGTCGCCGTCGGCGGCCAGCGTCCGCAGGGACGCCTGCTCGCCGACCGAGACCGCGCCGGAGGCGTAGACGTCCTTGGCAAAGGCGCAGCGGCGCTCGATGCCGAGATCGCCGCGCACGTAGAAGACATGGTCGATCGCCGTGTCCTCCTTCACCGTGCGCGGACCGGAGACGACGACCTGCTCCTCGTGCGAAAGCCACAGCAGATGCGGCCCCTCGCCCTCGGGCGCGTTGGCCACCGCCGCATGGAAGACCTTCCGGGCCGACAGGCCGAGGAACCGGGGATCCTTCGCGTAGGCCGTGTTGATCGGCAGCGGATAACGGTCGCGCGGCCGGTAGACCTCGACCAGGCCGGGCAGGAACGGCAGGAAGATCAGCAGGGCGAAGACCGCCAGCAGCAGCGGCGGCGCCCAGGGCCGGACGTGGACCGTGGCCAGCAAGGGCGCCGCAGCGACGGCCTCGCCAGCCGCGGCGCGGACCTCGGGAACCGCGGCGACGGCGGCCGCCGCCATCAGAACGGACAACGGGACGATCCGTCGCATCATGTCGCGTCCGCCTTTCGGAATCGCGTCGTCTTCTCCCACTCCACGCGCCGGTTGCGCAGCCGGTCGCCGATCGCCTGGAAGAATCCGCCGGTGATCGTCCAGATGTTCAGCAGGAAGTAGAACATCAGGAAGGGCAGCAGGCGGATGCGGTGGGTCACACCGTCGAGCAGCGACGCCGTACCGATCTGGTAGAAGGGGGCGAAGTTGCCGAAGGAGTTGTAGGCGGCGACGAACAGGAACACCAGCAGGCTCTCGACGATCTGCATCTCGCCGAGGAAGAACAGGATCACCGAATCGATGATCCCGGTGAACAGGAACACCGGCACGGTGTAGATCAGCAGCAGCAGCATGGCGTCGAGCTTCTGGGCCGGCGACAGGAACTTCGACCGCAGCAGAGGGCCGCACTGCTTGAACATCGTGAAGTTGTGGCCCCGCGACCAGCGCCGGATCTGCCGGGAGCGAACCTCCCAGGTCTCGGGCACCTCCTCGTAGCATTCCACCCGGTTGGCGTAGACGACCTTCCAGCCGCGGGTGTAGAGCCGGTACGAGAGGTCGGTGTCCTCGGCCAGGGCGCGCGGGTCGAAGCCGCCGAACGCCAGCACCAGATCGCGGCGGAAACCGCCCACGGTGCCGCCGTACTGCGGCATCAGGCGCAGGTTGTGCCGGGCCTGCTGATCGACCTGGTAGCCGCCGCTGCGCTCGAGATCGAGCAGACGGGTCAGCAGGTTGCTGCGGGTGTTGATCGGGATGACGCGGCCCATGACCGCGCCGACCTCCGGATCCTTGAACGAGATGGCCAGGTCGCGCAGAGCGCCCCGGCTGGGCAGGTAGTCGGCGTCGAAGACCAGCACGATCTCGCCCGACGCGGTCTGCAGGGCCTCGTTCAGGGCCGCGGGCTTGCCGCGGTGGCCCTTGTCGCGGTGCAGGGGCCGGATCTCGGGATTCTCGGCCGCGATCGCGTCGATGATCTCGCCGGTGCGGTCCTCGGAGTGGTCGTTGATCGGAACGATCTCCAGGCGGTCCCGGGGATACTCGCACCGCAACAGGGTCGCCAGGCACTGCTTGGCCACACGCTCCTCGTTGTGCATCGGCACCAGGACGGTCAGGCCGGGCAGATCGGAATCCACCAGGTCCTGGTAGTAGAGGCGCTGGCGGCCGGCCAGCCGGTTGGTGGTGAAGCGGTAGTGCCGGGCCGCGTAGAAGGCCATGATCAGCACCACGAGCACCACGTAGATCTTCAGGATCAGAACAACCATCGCCACGTCTCCGGATTGTCGCGCAGTCGCAGGGACACGATGTTGACGTAGATGGAGTAGATCGCCACCACGTAGACGAAATCGATCAACGGTCCGAGGGCGAAGAACAGCGCCGCCATGTAGAGCACCGAGATCTCGCGCAGCAGGTAGAGGAAACTCGAATACCGCACCGCGCCGAAGACCGCCGCGTAGGCCAGGGTCAGCACCACGACCAGGATCTTCTCGGGCACGGGCCGGCGCAGCGGCGCCACGGCGACCCCCATCACGATCGGCATCAGCAGCCACATGCCGAACTGGGTGCCCATGTAGAGCAGCGAGAAATCCGAGATGTCGTAGGGGAACAGGTGCGGCACGAAGATGAAGAAGGCCGACGAGGCCGTGTTCAGCAGCCCCAGGAAGACCAGGTAGACCACGATCACCTTCGGCACCCGGCGCAGGTGGGGCACGATCAGCACCACCAGCAGCCAGGCGGCGAAGGAGATCACCGACTGGTGCTTGGTCGGAAAGGCCCCGGCCGAGTCCAGGATCGGCATGTCGGTGATCCAGACCGGCAGGAAGGGCCAGTGGAAGATCGTGGTCTGGACGCCGCAGAACCGCAGCACGCCGCCCACCACGCCGACGAAGGCCGACAGCAGCGGGTCGTGCCAATAGGCGATGGCCGCGACTATGACAGCGACAAGAAGCAGGAAGACGAACACGCCTCCCCGCCCCGCGCCGGCGAGCGTCTTGTACGCGCGGTGATAGTAGATCCGTTCCTTCAAGATCATCCCCCTAGGGTGCATCGTTTGCCCCATTGATCGACGACGGGAAGCGGAACTTGAACCTTAACTCGGGGTTGCGCGGAATCTTTTCAGGGGGTCAGCACCTGCACGCGGCGGCGGCGGGGGCCGTCGAAGTCGCAGAACCAGATCGTCTGCCAGGTGCCGAGCGCCGGACGCCCGCCGCGGATCGGGATCATCGTCGAGCATCCGTAGAGGCTGGATTTGACGTGGGCCGCGGCGTTGCCCTCGGCGTGGCGGTAGCCGCCCTCCCAGGGCACGAGACGGTCGAGGATCGTCGCCATGTCCCGGACCACGTCCGGATCGGCGCCCTCGTTGACCGTGATCGCGGCCGTGGTGTGCGGCACCCACACCAGCACCGCCCCGTCGGCGACGCCGAGTTCGGCAGCCGCGGCGGCGACCCGCGCGGTGACGTCGACGAAATCGGTCCGGGCTGAAGTTTCGACCTCGAATTCGATCATGCCGCGACCTCCGGCGGAAAAGGGAAAGGGCCCCCTCGGCGGTCCCGGCGGCGGCCGGTATCCGAAGGGGCCCTGATTCTCGCTCCGACGAGGCCTACATGTCAAAGTACATGGTGAACTCGTAGGGATGCGGGCGGCGGCTGATGGCCTGGATCTCGTTGCGCTTGGTCTCGAGCCAGGTGCGGATCAGCGCCTCGGGGAAGACGTCCTCGCGTCGCAGGAATTCGTGGTCCGCCTCCAGGGCGTCGAGCGCATCGTCGAGCGACCGGGGCAGGAAGGCGACCTCCTGCCGCGACTGCGGGCTGGGCGCGTCGGCGGGCTGGAACCCGGCCGCGTAGGGATCGATCTCGTTGACGATCCCGTCGATTCCCGCCATCAGGATCGCCGACATCGCGAGGTAGGGATTGCAGGTGAAGTCGGGCGGCCGGTACTCGATCCGCCGGTAGGCGGGATCGGCCACGTAGCTCGGGATGCGAACGGCCGCCCCGCGGTTGCTGCGGCCGAAGGTGATGGCCGTCGGCGCCTCGAAGCCCGGCACCAGGCGCTTGTACGAGTTGGTGCTCGGGTTGGTCAGGGCGCACAGGGCGGGACTGTGGGTCAGGATCCCGCCGATGTAGTGCAGGGCGGTCCTGCTCAGCCCGGCGTAGCCATCGGGATCGTCGAAGATGTTCACGCCGCCCTTGGTCAGGAACTGATGGACGTGCCAGCCGCTGCCGGCGTTGTCGAACAGCGGCTTGGGCATGAACGTGACCTTCAGGTCGCGTTTCTGGGCGAGGTTGAACAGGATGTACTTCGTGAGGATCGCGTGGTCGGCGGTCGAGGGCAGATCGGCGAACCAGCTCTCGATCTCCTGCTGCGCCTTGGCCCCCACCTCGTGATGATGGTAGCGGACCTCGATGCCGAAATCCCTCATCGTCGCGCAGACCTCGTCGCGGAAATCGTCGTGGCGGTCGAAGGGATTGCAGGCGTGATACGCGTTCTGGAAGAAGCGCTCGCGGCTGGTCATCTCGAAGGACGAGCGGGTCACGTCGGAATGGTAGTCGGCGTCCTCGAAGATGTAGAACTCGTATTCCGGCCCCCACAGGGAGCTGTCGGCGATGCCGAGGGTCCGCAGCGCGTTCTCGGCGGCGCGCACGATCGTCCGGCCGTCCTGGGAGAAGGGCGTGCGGTCGGCGTCGACGAGCCGGGCCTCGGCGAAGATGCTCAGGGTCGGGCGCTCGCGGAAGGGGTCCATCTTGGCCGTATCGAGATCCGGCAGCAGGACCATGTCGCTTTCCTCGACCTTCAGAAAGCCGTAACTGGATCCGTCGAATCCGATCCCCTCGGCCATGCTCTCGGCCGTGAAGCGTTCGAAGGGGAACGTGATATGGTGCAGGCGGCCGGAGAGATCGGTCACCTTCAGGTCCACGAATTCGACGTTCTTGGCCGCGGCTTCCTGCCGCACCTTGGCCAGCTTTTCCTGCATCATTGGCTCACCTCACGTCGCCCGGTTTCTGTCGGGCGGGTCAAGGGGGTCCGAATTGAAGACGTCCGTCAAATATAGCCTTTCCGGGCTCCCGAGAAAGCATTGAATGAGCCGTTGCAGATCCTTGCCCCCCGCCCCGCCGGGTTCTATGTTTCGGGCAGATTTTCCGCCACCTGCGCGAAAGGAGCCTCCGTGTCCGGTTCCATCGTGACGATCGTGTTCGAGGGCAAGCGACTGGGTTGCCGCTCCGGCATCTCGGTGGCCGCCGCCCTCTGGGAGAACGGCGTCCGCGTTCTCTCGCACAGCCCCAAGTACGGACGCCCCAGGGGCGTGCTCTGCGCCCGGGGCCACTGCACCAACTGCCTGATGAGGATCGACGGCGTTCCCAACGTCAGGGCCTGCCAGACCACCGTGCGCGACGGCATGACCGTCGAACGCCAGGATTCCGGCGCCTTCTACGGCGACATCGCCCAGAAGGCCCTGAACCTCGGCGGCGGGCTGATGCCGGTAGGCTTCTACTACAAGTGGTTCACCAAGCCGGCCGCCCTGGCGCGGACCTTCACGCAGGTCATCCGCCCGGTGACCGGCGTGGGCCGCCTGCCCGACGAGGCCGCCATCGCCGAGGACAAGCGGATCCTGTCCGCCCCGGGCGAGGCCGAGCCCCGCGACGCCGGCAGCTGGGACTGCATCGTGATCGGAGCCGGCGCGGCCGGCATGGCCGAGGCTCTCGCGGCGTCCGGACGGGTGCTGCTGGTGGACGACACCCCGGTGCTCGGCGGCCAGCGCCGCCCGGCCCTGGACGTCGTCGCCGGCCAGGGGCTGCTCGACCGGATGCCCCTGCTGGCCGACGCCCGCGGAAAGCTCGTCGAGCTGGCCGACAGGGTCGCGGCCGCCGGGAACATCGAGACGGCCCTTTCGACCCGCGTGGTCGGCGCCTTCCAGCCGGACATGTTCCTGCTGGCCGACTCCGAAGGGCTGTCGATCGCCCGCGCCGCCGAGGTGCGGTGGGCCGGCGGCGCCCTCGACGTGCTGGGCCTCTTCGTGAACAACGACCTGCCGGGCCTGCTCGGACCCCGCGGCCTGTACCGCCTGCTGACCGCCGACGAGCTGAACGTCGCCGGCACGCGCGCGGTGGTGACCGGCGGCGGCTTCGACCTCTGGCTCGCGGCGGCGCTGCTGCACGCCCGGGGCGCGTCGGTGACCGCTGCTCCCGGAGCGCCGGCCGACGACGCCGGCGGCGCCATGCTGGAATCGGCCGCCCGCCTCGGCTGGCGCCTGCACACCGGCATGGAGATCTCCGAGGCCCGCGAGCGGGGCGGTTCGGTCTCGACGCTGATTTTGTCGTCGCGCAACGGCGACGGCGCCCGCGCCGAGGTCGCCTGCGACATGGCGGTGATCGCCGGCCGCGGCAAGCCCGCCTACGACATCGCCTACCAGCTCGGCGCGGAACTGGTTCTCGACCCCGCCCGCGGCGGATACGTTCCCCGCGGCGAGGACGGCGACCGCTTCGCGATCGACCTGCCGGCCGGCTCTCCGCTGATCGTCGCCGGCGAGGCCGCCGGGGCCCTGCCCCGCATCTGTCTGGCCCAGGACGAGGAGGTGAACGCATGAGCGGAAAGAAGATCCTCTGCCGCTGCGAGGACGTGACCGTCGAGGAGTTCCGCAAGGCCTACCGCGACGGCTTCACCGAGTTGGAGTCGCTGAAGCGTTTCACCGGCGTGGCCACCGGCTTCTGCCAGGGCAAGGGCTGCCTCTGCGAGGCGGCGATGGAGCTGGCGAAGCTCAAGGGCGTCGAGCCCGGCGAGCTGCCGCCGACCAACATCCGCCCGCCGGCCGAGCCGCTGACCTTCGGCGAACTGGCCTCGCTCGAGGTAACGCCGCTGATCAGGGATCTCGAGGACGATCGCCCCGGCGGCCGGCCGGCCGTGACCGCGGCCGCCGACCCCGACCCGATCGGGAACGGAGGTGGGGAATGATCCCGGTGCCCAACGGTCCGGTGCCCGCCACCGCCTCGGTCGTGATCGTCGGCGGCGGCGTCAACGGCCTGGCCACGGCCTACGAGCTGGCCAAGGCCGGCATGAAGGACATCGTCGTGCTGGAGAAGACCTACCTCGCCAGCGGCTCGACCGGCCGCTGCGGGGGCGGCATCCGCCAGCAGTGGACGACCGTCGAGAACATCCGCCTCGCCCAGGAGAGCGTCGAACTCTACGAGAACCTCTCGGCCGAACTCGGCTACAACACGTTCTTCCGGCAGGGCGGCTACCTGATGATCACCGAGAGCGAGGACGACATCCCGGCCCTGAAGAAGGCCGTCGCCCTGCAGCGCTCGTGCAACGTGCCGACCGACTACCTGGAGCCCGAGGAGTGCCTGAAGCTCGTGCCGCACCTGAACACGGCCAAGCTCAAGGGCGCCACCTTCTGCCCCAAGGACGGCACCGCCTATCCCTTCGCGGTGGTGTGGGGCTACGCCAAGGCCTGCGCGCGGCGCGGGGTGAAGGTGTACAACTACACCGAGCTGCTGTCGGTCGAGACCGACGGCGGCCGCATCACCGGCGTCGAGACCAGCCGCGGCCGCATCGCCACGCCGATGCTGATCAACTGCGCCGGGCCCTGGGCCCGCACCGTCGGCGCGATGTGCGGCGTCGATCTGCCCAACGTGCAGGAACGGCACGAGATCATGGTCAGCGAATCGCTCAAGCCCTTCCTCGACCCGATGGTGATCTCGATCACCGACGGCATCTACTTCAGCCAGAGCATGCGCGGCGAGATCGTCGGCGGCATCGGCGATCCGTCCGAACCGCACTGGGAGAACCCCGACGAGTTCGACACCCGCAGCCAGCTGAGGTTCTCGGTCCGCTTCGCGCGGGCCCTGACCGACGTCTACCCTCCCGCCCGCCGGCTGCGCCTGATGCGGCAGTGGGCCGGGATGTACGACGTGACTCCGGACCACCGGCCCATCCTGGGCGAGGTGCCCGGACTCGACGGCTATCACCACATCTGCGGGTTCAGCGGCCACGGCTTCATGCTGGGACCGGTGAGCGCGAAGCGGATGGCCAAGCACATCACCACCGGCGAACCGGACGAGATCATCGAGTCGCTCTCGCTGGCCCGCTTCGAACGTGGGGATGTCGAGGCCGACGCCTTCGTCGTCGGTTGATCCGAAGACGAGGAAGATGGCAGGACGGGGGCGGCGCCTTGGCGCCGCCCTTGTCGCGTGACGGAAGATCGGCGCAGGGTTAGAATCGGGTCGCCCAGACTCCGCACCGCCGCGACAGGGGGATGTCCGATGAACCGATTGGCGGAACTGCTGGCCGAGCACGCCGGCGGCCGGCCGACGCTGCTGCTGGACGAGGCCGCGGCCCGGGCCAACATCGCCCGCATGGCGGCCAAGGCCCGCAAGGCCGGCGTCCCGCTGCGCCCCCATTTCAAGACCCACCAGTCGGCGGTCGTGGGACGATGGTTCCGCGACGAGGGCGTCGGCGCGATCACCGTCTCCTCGCTGGACATGGCCGCCTACTTCGCGGACGCGGGATGGGACGACATCACCGTCGCCCTGCCGTTGGATCCGCTCTCGGCCCCCCGGGCGGCCGAACTTTCGCAGCGCCTGCGCCTGGGCCTGCTGGCGGAATCCGCGACGGCCGTCGAGGCGCTGGCCGCCGCCGCGCCGGCCCCCGGAACCCGGATCTGGATCAAGCTCGACACCGGATACGGCCGCACCGGCGTGCCCTGGACCGACGTCGAAAGGCTGGTCGGCCTGGCCCGCTGCGCGCACGTCGGAAACAATCTGGAATTCGCAGGGCTGCTGACCCACGCCGGCCATTCCTACCATCAGGACGATCCCGCCGGCGTGCGCCGGGTCTGGGAGGAATCGATCGCCCGGCTGCGGGTCGCCGGGGCCGCGGTCGAAGCTGCGGGATTCGGCCCTTGCCTGCTGTCGGCCGGCGACACGCCCGGCTGCAGCGTCGTCGAGGATCTTTCCGGGCCCGACGAGCTGCGCCCCGGCAACTTCGTATTCTACGATCTGATGCAGGCCGCGCTGGGAGCCTGCCGCGACCGGGACATCGCGGTGGCGCTCGCCTGCCCGGTGCTGAGCGTCCATCCCGAACGCGGCGAGGCCGTGCTGCACGGGGGCGCCGTGCATCTGGGCAAGGAATTCCTGACCGGCGCCGACGGCCGGCCGTATTTCGGCGTGGCGGCCGCCTGGACCGCCGGGGGCCGGGGCGCCCCCTTGCCCGGCTCGCGGCTGATCTCGCTCTCGCAGGAGCACGGCGTGTTGAAGCTGGGCGAAGACGGCGATCCGGGCGGATTGGAGCCGGGCGACGCGGTGGCGATCCTGCCGGTCCATTCCTGCCTGACGGCCGACCTCCATCCCGCCTACATGACGCTCGCCGGCGAACGCATCCCCCGCCGCCGCTCCAACGACCCCGCCTAGGGGACCGTCAATCCAGCAGATCGGACAGGGCCGTCTCGAGGTACGCGTGCTCGAAGCGGAATCCGTGGGATCGCAGCGCCTTGGGCACGGCCCGCTGGCCGGCCAGCACCAGGTCGGCCATCTCGCCCATCAGCAGCCGCAGGGCGAAGCGGGGCGCCGGCAGGACCGCCGGACGATGCAGGACGCGGCCGAGGGTCAGGGCGAACTTGCGCTGGGTGGGCGGGTCGGGGGCGACGGCGTTGACCGGGCCTTCGATCGCGGGCGTATCGAGGATGAACAGGATCGCCCGGACCAGGTCGTCGATGTGGATCCAGGGCACGTACTGGCGGCCGCCGCCGAGCGGCCCGCCGAGGCCGAGCCGGAACGGCACCGCCATCCGCGGCAGGGCGCCGCCGGAACGGGCCAGCACCATCCCGATGCGGAGCTTCACGACCCGGGCGGAGCCCTCGGCGCCGGCGCAGGCCTCCTCCCACTCGTGGGCCAGACGGCTCAGGTAATCGGCGCCCGAATCGTGATCTTCGGGCAGGGGCTCGTCGCCGCGATCGCCGTAATAGCCCACCGCCGAGGCGTTGACCAGGACCCGGACCGAGCCCGAGACGGCCACCGCCGCGGCGACGTTGCGGGCCGATTCGATCCGGCTGCGGCGGAATTCTCGCTTGCGGCGGGCGGTCCAGCGGCCGGCGGCCAGCGATTCGCCCGCCAGGTTCACGACGGCGTCGCAGCCCGCGGCCGCATCCATCCACCTCCCCGGCCGGGTCGGATCCCCCTGGACGACGTCGATTCCCGCTCCGGGCAGCAGCCGGCGGCGGGTTCCGCTGCGGGTCAGGCAGACGGCGCGGTCCATGCGGCCGACCAGAGCCTCGACGAGCGCGGAACCGACCAATCCGGTGGCGCCGGTGACCAGGACCTTCACGATGCGACCTCCCGCCGCGGCCGCAACGGCCGCCGGCAAGGGCCCAGGATATAGGGATGCGGCCGCGGTGTCCAGACGTCCCGCAGCCGGGGCCCCGGGCGCGTTGACAGTCCCCATCCCGGTGGCTAATGTCGGTGGTGGAATTCCCTGGGATGCGCCGCGCCTCCCACCGAACAGCCGGCGCCGTCCGGCAGCCGCCGATCCGACCGGAACGGCCAACGAAACGGATCCTGATGAACTACGAGTTCTTCGATTGCGAGATAGAGAACGGTGTGGCGATCATCAAGCTCATCGGCGCATGTGAACGCTCCATGACCGAATCGGGCGACGAGCTGATCGACCTGAGCATGCGCCTGCAGGAGGACCGGGCCGTCCGGGCCCTGCTGTTCAGCGATGCGGAATGCTCCTTCGACTTCGGCGTCGATACCACGGCCCTGGCCGAGGCGCGGAGCCGCAACGCCGACCTCGAGCCGCTGGCCCCCGAACTGGACGTCACCCGCCGCGTCATCACCCTGCTGCGGGAGATGGCCAAGCCGGTCGTCGCGGCGGCCCGGGGCGACGTGCGCGACGGCGGCCTGGGACTGTTCATGACCGCCGACGTGCGCCTGGCCGCCGACACGGCCAGCTTCACGGCGCCGAACATCCTCGGCGGCCTGCTGCCCGACTGGGGCCTGAGCCACGCCCTGCCCCTGGCGATGGGACCCGGCGGCGCGCTCGAGTTCATCTGGTCGGGACGCACCATGCCCGCCGCCGAGGCGTCCGCCTCCGGTCTGGTGGACCGTCTGGTGCCGAGCGACGTGTACGAAGACGAGCTCGAACGCTTCGTCGAGCGCCTGGCCGCGATACCCCAGCCAGCGGCCTACCTGAGCAAGCTGGTCAACCAGCAGGCCCGCCAGTTCGACATCACGACGATGCTTTCGCTGGAATACGAGGCGCAGCAGCAGTGCTGGAGCGGACGCGAGACGGTCGAGGGGCTGAACGCCCTGGCCGACGGCCGCCCGCCGATCTATCCGACGCTGGTGGAGGATTCCGAAGAGTGACCCGGCCGCCCGGCCCGCCGGCCGGGCGCGGCGCGCGTCGCGGCTGCCGATGCGGCCGCGGCGCCTGACGATCATTCCCGAGCCGATGGAGGAACAGCCTTGGGTCGTACGCTCATCGAAAAGATCATCACCGCCCACAGCGGCCGCGAGGCGCGCCCGGGCGACGTGGTGGACATGGTCGTGGACGTGCGCGCCGCCCGTGACTTCGGCGGCGCCAACGTGGTCAAGAACCTGCAGCGGGCCGACCTGGGAATCGACGATCCCCGGCGCACGCTGTTCACCTTCGACTGCAATCCCGGCGGATCGGATCAGGGCTACGCGGCGAACCAGCAGTTCTGCCGCACCTTCGCCCGCGAGACCGGCGTCGGGCTGCGCGACATCACCCAGGGCATCGGCACCCATATCGCCATCGAGGAGGGGCTGGTCGGCCCCGGAGTCACCTTCGTCAGCACCGACAGCCACGCGAACATCATGGGCGCGGTCGGAGCCTTCGGGCAGGGCATGGGCGACCAGGACATCGCCTACGCGTGGTCCTCGGGCAAGGTCTGGTTCAAGACCCCGGCCACGGTGAAAGTCGTGCTGACCGGACGGCCCTCGCCCCGCGCGACGCCCAAGGACATCGTGCTGGCGATGCTGCGCAGCCTCGGCGCCAACGGGCTGCTGGGCTACGCGGCCGAGATCACCGGCGAGGCGGCCGACGCCCTGGACCTGGCCGGCCGGATCACCGTAGCGAGCATGGCCACCGAGATGGGCGGCATCATCGCCCTGTTCACTCCCGACGAACGGATCCTGAAGGCCTGCGCCGAGGCGGGCGGCAAGGAGTTCCCCGCCCTGGCCGCCGATCCGGACGCCGAATACGCCGACGTGCTGACCGTCGACGTCGAGGGCGTCGAACCGATGATCGCCAGGCCGGGCCATCCCGAGGACGTGATCCCGGTCTCCGAGGCGGCGGGCCGCAAGATCGATTCGGTCTTCATCGGATCGTGCACCAACGGCCGGATCGAGGATCTGCGCGCGGCGGCCGCCGTGCTCGAAGGCCGCCAGGTGGCCCCGGGCGTGGTGCTGAAGGTGGTGCCGGCCACCCGGCGGGTCTGGGAGCAGGCGCTGTCCGAGGGTCTGATCGACACCCTGATGAAGGCGGGCGCCCTGGTGGGCAACGCCGGCTGCGCGGGCTGCGCGGCGGGCCAGATCGGCCAGAACGGACCCGGCGAGGTGACCGTCTCGACCGGCAACCGCAACTTCGCCGGCAAGCAGGGCAAGGGCGAGGTCTACCTGGCCAGCCCCGAGACCGCCGCCGCCTCGGCCGCGGCCGGGGTGATCGCCACCGCCGACACCGTGCCGGACAGGCCTGCGGTCTTCGCGGCGCCGCCGGTCCGCGAGCCGGCCGCAACCGCCCAGGAAACCGGAACCGCCGCCGGAAAGGCCCCGGTAGCCGCCGGATCCAAGCCGACGGTGCTGGAGGGACGCGTCTGGGTCATCGACGTCGACAACATCGACACCGACATGATCTTCCACAACCGCTACCTGGCGATCACCGACCTGGCCGAGATGGGCAAGTACGCCTTCGACAACCTCGAGGGCTGGGAGGATTTCGCCGCCAAGGCCGCGCCGGGCGACATCGTGGTCACCTCGCGGAACTTCGGCTGCGGCAGCTCGCGTCAGCAGGCGGTGGACTGCTTCAAGGCCCTGGGCGTGCAGGCCCTGATCGCCCGCAGCTACGGCGCCATCTACGAGCGCAACGCGATCAACGCCGGACTGCCGGTGGTCAACGCCGACCTGGTGGACGCGGGGCTGAAGGACGGGGATGTCGTCGAGGTGGACCTGTCGACCGGCAGGATCACCTGGGACGGCGGCGAGCTGCAGGGCGAACCGTTCTCGGACGTGCAGGTGGAGATCTATCAGCGGGGCGGGTTGCTGGCCTAGGCCGGCGATCGACCGCGGATCGACCGATCAGCGGGGGCGCGCCGCCGCGCCCCCGTTTCCGCAGGTGTTCACCGGGCGCCGCGCCGCAGTTCGTCCTTCAGAACCTTCCCGAACGAGTTCTTCGGCAGCGCATCGACGAAATGCAGCTCGCGCGGCAGCTTGAAGGCGGCCAGCTTCGCGGCGCAGTGCCGCAGGATCCGCGTCCTGTCCGGATCGTCGCCGGGCCGCACCAGCCAGGCCTCGATCGCCTCGCCGAGCAGTTCGTCCGACACCCCGACCACGCAGGCCTCGACCACGCCCTCGAGTTCGAGGATCGTCTCCTCGACCTCTTTCGAGCTGACGCGGTGCGCCCCCGACTTGATCATGTTCTTCACCCTGTCGACGATGAAGATGAAGCCGTCGGCGTCGCGCCGGGCCAGGTCGCCGGTGTGCAGGCCGTCGGCGTGCAGCACCTTCGCCGTCTCGTCGGGATCGTTCCAGTAGCCGCGCATGATGTTCGGTCCCGAGGCCACGATCTCCCCCACCTCGTCGACGTCGCATTCGGCGCCGTCGGGCCTCTGCACCTTCAGCGACACCTCCGGGATCCCGATCCCGATCGATCCGAGCTTCTCGCGCAGGCGGTCCGGAGGCAGCCACGACAGCCGCGCCGAGGCCTCGGTCTGGCCGTACATCACATAGATGTCGATGCGTTCGGGCAGGGCGTCGCGGATGCGGGCGGTCAGCGCGGGCGACATCGCGCCGCCGGCCTGGGTCAGGTAGCGCAGATGGGGATGGCCGGTCTGCAGGAAATCCGTCCGGGCGGCCAGGATGGCGTAGTGGCTCGGCACCCCGGAGAATCCGGTGCAGCGCTCGGCGGCCAGGGTCTCGAGCACCTTCTGCGGGTAGGCGAAGCGGTTGTCCACCACCAGGCGCCCGCCGCAGGCGATGTGGGTCAGCAGCAGGGAATTGCCGAACGAGTAGTAGAAGGGCAGCACGACCAGCACGCTGTCGGCGGCGGTCAGCGGCAGGTAACCGAGGATCTGGCGGGTGTTGGCCAGCAGGTTGCCGTGGGTCAGGGTCACCCCGCGCGGCCGGCCGGTCGAGCCGCTGGTGTAGAGGATGGCGGCCAGATCGTCGGGGCCGATGTCGGATACCGCGTCCGCGGCGGCTTCCGCGGCGACGGCCGCGGCCTCTTCGGCCTCGTCCCGCTTCAGCAGACGCAGCCCGCCGGGAACGTCCCAGCGTGGATCGATCCGGTCCAGGGCCGCGAAGCGCAGATCCGGGCAGCCGGCCGCGAATTCCGGCAGGGCGCGCGCCTGGCGGGCCTCGGCGATCAGGCCCACGGCTCCCGAGTCGCGCAGCAGGGCCCGGTGGGTCGGCGGCTTGTTGGTGTGGTTGAGGGCCACGCAGCAGGCGCCGGCCTCGAGGATGCCGAAGAATCCGGTGACGTACCGCAGGCCGTTCTCGGCCAGCAGGGCCACCCGGTCGCCGCGGCCCACGCCTTCGGCGCGCAGCATCGCGGCGGTGCGGGCCGCGCCTTCGCGCAGCTCGGCGAAGGTCCAGGTCCCGGGCCCGTGGGTCAGGGCCGGCGCCGCGGGCGCGCGCCCGGCGGCGTCGATCAGCAGCCCGTGGACGTTCACGGCGTCCTACCCCCTCTTGCGCTCGACGAATCCCGCCAGGTTGGCGATCGAATCCAGATTCTCGGGCACCAGTTCGGAATCCTCTATCTTCAGCCCCAGATCGCCCTCGAGGAACGCGACGAGCTCCATCACGCCGACCGAATCGATGATTCCCGTGTCGAGCAGCGACTGGGCGTCGTCCTTCAGGGGATCGGTGTCCCCGAAAAGGAAGTTGTCGACGATGTAGCCGCGAATCCGGTCCTTCAATGCCGTCTGTTCCATCGGTCGTTCTCCAGGGCGTCTATCGCCAGATGATCTGATCGTGTCCGAGGGCCGCTGCTTCGACGCGGCCGGCGAATTCGGGTCCGAAGCGGCGGGCCAGGATCTGGCCGCTGAGCACGGCGGTGAAAGCCATGTTGTCGCGGGCGCTCTCGAGGCCCTTGGCGGCCCACTTGCGCACCAGGGCCGAGACGCGCGCGGGAGCGAAGATCCCGGCGGCCCGGACCGCGTCGGGATCGAGCATCGCGGCCACCAGTTCGGCTCCCGGCCCGGCGCTGAAACTGACGCTGTCCGGAGCGCGGTAGGGCTGCTTCGGCCGCTCGATCACCGCCGCGGGTAGTAGATCGGCCGCGGCCTGTTTCAGTAGAGACTTTTCCCTCAGCGACTCGAGCTTGGCCGACGCGGGCACCGCCGCCGCCCCGGCCGCCAGCTCGTGATCCAGGAAGGGGAAGCGGCCCTCGACGGTGTTGCCCATCAGCATCCTGTCGCCCTGCGAGCTGAGCAGGTAGCCGGCCATGAACGTCGTCATCTCCAGGTACTGGGCCCGGGCCACCGGTCCCCAGCGCCGGAAGTCGTCGGGCAGCGAGGCGATCAATCTCTCGACCGAATCGTCCGGCCGCAGATCCGCGACGACCTCCGGCCGCAGGAAGCCGCGGATCGGCGCGGTGTTGCGCCAGCGGGGATCGTGCGAGAAAAGCGGATCTTCGGGGGCGTCGAGGCCGATGCCGTAGAAGCGGGCCAAAAATTCCGGCGGCGACTGGTCGAGATAGGGATAGAGCCGGGTCAGCAGGCGCGGCCGGCGGCGCGAGGCGGGATCGCGGCTCCAGAAGGCCCGGACCTTGGCCTCGCGGAAGATGTTGTAGCCGCAGAAGACCTCGTCGGCGCCCTCGCCGGTCAGCACGACCTTGTAGCCCTCGTCGCGCACCAGCCGCGAGAGGGCGAACAGCGGGGCCGGCGCGGTGCGCAGCAGCAGGGTCTCGGCGTGCCAGACGACGTCGGCGAAGCTGCCGCCGATGTCGGCGCCGTCGACCTTCACCGCGGCGTGATCGGTGCCCAGACGGTCGGCCATCAGCCGCTGCCAGTGCGACTCGTCGTAGGCGGCGTCGGCGAATCCCACCGAGAAGGTCTTCAGGCGGTCGCCCACCTCGTCGCGGACCAGGGCCGCGGTCAGCGAGCTGTCCAGGCCGCCGGAGAGGTAGGCGCCCACCGGCACGTCGGCCCGCAGCCGGATCACCGAGGCCTCGCGCAGGGATTCGCGCATCCGGGCCGCCAGCCGCGCGCGTTCGCCGCGGTCCACGAAGCGATGATCGTCGCGCGCGTCCAGGAACGAGGGATGCCAGTAGCGGCGGGGCCGGACGGGTTCGGCGACCGGATCGTCCCCGGCGGCGACGTCGATCACCGCGGCGTGTCCGGGCGGCAGCTGGCGCACCCCGGAAAACGGGGTCGCCGGCGGGATGTTCACCCAGTGGGTCATCACCTCGGCCGCGGCCGCCGGATCGATCTCCAGGCGGAACCCGGGCCACGCGGCCAGCGACTTCACCTCCGAGGCGAAGAGCAGCAGATCGCCGTGCCGGGCCCAGAACAGCGGCCGGATGCCGTAGCGGTCGCGGGCCAGGAACACCGTCCCGCGGGCCTCGTCCCGTATCGCCAGCGCGAATTGCCCGTTGAAGCGTTCGACGCAGGCCTCGCCCCATTGCTCGTAGGCGTGGACCGCGACCTCGGTGTCGCTGCGGGTGCGGAAGACGTGCCCGAGACCCTGCAGCTCGGCGCGCAGTTCGGGATGGTTGAAGATCTCGCCGTTGAAGGTGATCCAGACCGAGCCGTCCTCGTTGCCGAGGGGCTGGCCGCCGCCGTCGATGTCGACGATGCAGAGCCGCGAGTGGCCCAGCAGGACGCGGTCGTCGCGACGGGCGCCGAAGGTCTCGTCGCCCCGGTGGCGCAGCATGCCGATCATGCGTTCCGCGGCACCGGCCGGCGCGTCCAGGGGACCCGCCAGCGAAATGGCTCCACAGATGCCGCACATGATATCCCCCGCTTCCGGCCGGTCAGTCGCCGGCCAGGAATTCCGCCACCATCTCCACGGCCTGTTCCGGAGTCGCCGCCAGCCGCCATTTCCCCTTGCCGCACTGGTCGAGGAAGGCCGCCCCGGGATCGAAGTCCAGCAGCACGACCGGCCGGCCGAAGCGCAGGGCCATGGCGATCTCCGACAGGGTGCCTCCGTTGCCGCGGCAGGCCACCACCACGTCGCTCGACAGCACGTTGACGATGTTGCGGCCCGCCCCCATCCCGGTCGGGATGACGATGTCCAGGCCCGCCGAGGCTTTGTCGCGGTCATCGTCGAAAAGCACGCCGACAGTCAGGCCGCCCGCGTCGTGGGCGCCGCGGGCCGAGGCGTCCATGACCCCGGTGGGACGGCCGCCGTTGAGCAGCACCCAGCCGCGCCCGGCGATGAGTTCGCCCAGGCGGTAGGCGCCGGCCTTGGTGGCCTCGTCGGCCGCCGAGCCCCCCATCACTCCGATGATCGTGCGTCGCATGATGATTCCTTTCCCGGCGGGACCATGCCGCCGGCAAGTCTAGCAAAGGCGCCCGTCGTTGCAACACGGGATTGCGCGGACGCGCCGCCGCGAAGGGATTCAGCCGCGGCCGTCACGCCGGTCCGCGCCGCGGCGGATCATTCCCGCGCCGAAACGGCCGGCGGCGGCGTCGAGCAGCGCGTCGAGAGCCTCGTCGCCGGCCCGGTCGGCCGAATCGAAGAGATCGCCCTGCACGGCCCCGATCTCGAAGTGCGAGACCGAGACCCCGATCAGCCGCAGCGGCCGGCCCCCGCGGCCGACCTTCCGTTCCAGCAGGCGGCGGGCCGTGTCGCGGATGGTCCGGCGCGAGGCCGTGGGTTCGGGCAGGGTCTCGACCCGGGTCACGGTGTGGAAATCGGGAAACCGGGCCTTCACCTGGACGGTCCGCGCCTGCAATCCCGCCCTCCGCAGCCTCAGGACGGTCTTCTCGACCAGCAGGTCGAGTTCGGCGCGCAGCTCGTCCCGCCCGCCGATATCGCGGGCGAATGTCGTCTCGTGGCCGATCGACTTGACTTCGTGCTCCGGCACGACCGGACGCTCGTCACGGCCGGCGGCCAGTTCCAGCAGATGGTCGGCCGCCGCCTCGCCGAGGCCCGCGACCAGCCGCGCGCGGGGTACGCGCGGCAGGTCCCCCACCCTGCTCACGCCCAGACCCGCCAGGATTCCTTCGGTGCGGCCGCCGACGCCCCATAGCTTCGAGACCGGCAGCGGCGCGATGCGTTCGGCGGCGGTCTCGGCCGCGATCACCACGAAGCCGTCGGGCTTCTCGAGATCGCTGGCGAGCTTGGCCAGGAACTTGTTCGGCGCGACCCCGACCGAAGCGGTCAGTCCCACCTCGTCCGCGATGCGCCTCTTCACGGCCCGGCCGATGTCCTCCGGCGGGCCGAAGAGACGGCGGCAGCCGGTGACGTCGAGAAAGGCCTCGTCGATCGACAGCGGTTCGACCTGGGGGGTGAAATCCCGGAAGATCATGAAGATCCGCCGCGAGGCGTCGGCGTAGGCCTCGCGGCGGGGTTTCAGGAAGACGCCCTGCGGACAGATCTTGCGGGCGCGGGCGGCGCTCATCGCGCTGCGGACGCCGAACCGCCGGGCCTCGTACGAGGCGGCGGCCACCACGCCGCGCCCCTCGGGAGTGCCGCCGACGATCACCGGCCGGCCCCTCAGCGACGGGTCGTCGCGCATCTCGACCGCGGCGAAGAACGCGTCCATGTCCACGTGGAGGATCGACCGCTCGGCCATCGCGGCGCAGCCTCCTACTCGACGGTGACGTCGGCCTCTTCGATCAGGATGTCGTAGTGGTAGCCGTAGCCGAAATCCTTGTCCTCGGCGGCGACTCCGCGCACCAGGATCGTCTGGCCCACCTTGACGGCGGCGGCGGAGGTCACGGCCAGATCGGCGCCGGCGCCTTCGCCGCTGCCGTCGCGCAGATGGATCCAGTTGCGGTTCATGACGTTGCCCGTGAACTTGACCACCTTGCCGCGCACCAGGATCTCCTTGCCGTCGAGCGCGCCCTTGGCGGCGTGGATCTCGGCGACGGTCATCCCGCCGGCGGGCTTCTCGATGCCGGAGAAGTCGATGCCCGAGGCGTCGATCACGACCTGGGGATGGCCGTCGGTGCCCGGATTGACGGTGGTGGCGTCCCCGGAAGCGGCCGTCGCGGCGGCCTCGGCGGCCTTCTCGGCCGGCAGATAGGCGTTCACGAACCAGATCTCGGGAAACACGCGGTCGAGCGAGGCGCTCTTGAAGTCCTTCATGAGCATGCCGTCGGCCAGGAAGATCTCTTCGCCCACGGCGACCTCGGCCACCGCCGACGCGGCCCAGACCTCCTTGCCGTCGACATCGAGGCGGACGTAGGTGTAGCCGCCGGAATCGAAGGTCTCGGCGACGGTGCCGACCATGCCGGCCGGAACCGCGGCCTGCGCCGCGCCCATGTCGGGATGCCCCTCGGGCAGCGCGGCCTGTTCGGAGGACGACTCGCCGCCGCACCCGGCGGACAGGGCCACGACGCAACAGGCGGCCAGGACGAGAAGGGCGGAAATGTCGAAACGGGTCGTTTTCAAGGCAGCCTCCAGGTCGAATGTCCGGAATCGGTGGCGAGATGCCCCAAGGATAAGGGCAAACGACCAGATTTCAAGGCCGCGGCCGATCGTTGCCGGACTCCGCCCGCGCATGTAGAATGCCGGAACGCCCGAGCCCATCCCCGGACCCGGAGGCGACCCGTGGCACACATCCCGAAACGCCCCGCCAGACGCACCATCCGCATCGGCAACGCCGGCGGCTACTGGGGCGACGATCTCGACGCCCTGCGCCGCCAGATCACGGGCGGCCGCCTGGACTACGTCACCATCGACTACCTGGCCGAGATCACGATGTCCATCCTGCAGAAGCAGCGGGCCCGCGACGCGGGCCTGGGCTACGCCGTGGACTTCCTCGACCAGATGCGGGGCTGCCTGGCGCCGATGGTCGAGCGCGGGGTGCGGGTGATCACCAACGCCGGCGGAATCAACCCCATCGGCCTGGGCCGCCGGCTGCGCGACCTGGCCCGTGCGGAAGGCTACGACCTGAAGATCGGCGTGGTCTACGGCGACGACATCAGCGGCGCGCTGCACGAACTGACGGCCGCCGGCGAGAGCTTCGCCAACCTCGAGACCGGGGCCGACTTCGCCGGGGTCCGCGACCGGGTGACCGCGGCCAACATCTACTTCGGCGCCGAGCCGGTGGTGCGGGCCCTGGACCGGGGCTGCGACCTGATCGTCACCGGGCGGGTCACCGACACCGGCATCACCCTGGCCCCGATGATCCACGAATTCGGATGGCCCCGCGACGACTGGGACCGCCTGGCCGCGGGCGTGGTGGCCGGCCACATCATCGAATGCGGCAGCCAGGCCACCGGCGGCAACCTCACCGACTGGCGCGAGGTGCCATCGTTCCGCGACATCGGTTTCCCGATCGTGGCGATGGAGCGCTCCGGGGCCTTCACCGTGACCAAGCATCCCCGCACCGGAGGGCTGGTCGGCGAGAAGACGGTCAAGGAGCAGCTGGTCTACGAGATGGGCGATCCGGCGCGCTACCTCTCGCCCGACTGCACGGCCCGCTTCGACACCCTGAGCGTGGTCGAAAACGGACGCGACCGCGTGCGGGTCGAGGGCGTGCGCGGCGGCCCGCGCCCCGAAACGCTGAAGATCTCGATGGCCTATCAGGATGGATGGAAGGCCTCGGGCGAGCTGCTGGTCGGCGGGCCGGACGTGCGCGCCAAGTGCGAGGCCCTGTCCGGCATCCTGCGGTCGCGTCTCGAAGGGGAATTCGACGCCTTCCACGCAGCGGTGATCGGCGGCGGGGCGACCCGCCCGCCCGCCGCCCCGGGCGCCGAGCCGGCCGAGGCCCTGCTGCGCTTCTCGGTGCGCGGGCAGGATCGCGCGGCGATCGAGGCCTTCGGCAAGGCCCTGCCGGCGCTGATATTGGCCGGGCCGCCCGCGGTCGCGGTGCAGGGCGGACGCCCCCGCCCATCGCCGGTGGTGGCCTACTGGCCGACCCTGATCCGCCGCGACAGGGTGTGGCCGAAGATACTGGTGCTTGATATCGACGGCAGCGAATCCTTCGAGGAATGCCGCGAGCGGCCCGCCGCCGCGGACGAATCCCCCGCCGCGGCGGCCGCGACGCCGGACATCGCGCCGCCGCGCCGTCCCCGCCGGCGCGACTGGAGCCGACGCACCCGCAAGGTCCCGCTGCGCGAGCTGGCCTACGCCCGCTCGGGCGACAAGGGCGACACCGCGAACATCGGCGTGCTGGCCCGCTCGCCGGAGATCCATGACTGGCTGCGCCACTGGTTGACTCCGGCGCGCGTGAAGCGGTACTTCCAGGGCATCGCCCACGGCCGGGTCGTGCGCCACGAACTGGACAACCTGCTGGGCCTGAATTTCCTGCTCGAGCAGTCCCTGGGCGGAGGCGGCACCGTCTCGCTGCTGACCGATCCCCAGGGCAAGACCCTGGCCCAGACCCTGCTCGAGATGACCGTGCCCGCGCCGGTCGAGATCCTGAAGAACCGAAGATCGAACCGCTGAACCCGCTTCCCGGAGGTCTCCCCTTGCATCGACGCTTCCCGCTCGCGATCGCCCTGCTGGGCGCCGTCCTGATCTGCGCATCGGCCGCCGCGGCCGCGCCGGCCGCCGCATCGGACACGGCCCGCAGCATCGTCCCGGAAGACTACTTCTCCATCAACAGCGTCTACGAGTTCGCCCTTTCGCCCGACGGGCGGACGATCGCCTACACCGAGGCCCGCTGGCAGGGTCCGGGCGAGAGGCGCCGCGTCGACCTGTGGACCGTGCCCGCCGCCGGCGGCGCGCCGGCCCGGCTGAGCTTCGACCGCCAGAGCTGCGGCAACCTGGCCTGGGGCGCGGACGGGAACATCTACCTGAAGGCCCGGGACAAGCGCGGCGAGGACGCGCCGCCCCGCGACGGCTCGTCGCAGGTCTGGCGGGTCGATCCGCGCACCGGCGACTGGCTGGCGCTGACCCGCGTCGAGGACGGCGTCGGGATGTTCGCGCTGTCGCCGGCCGCCGACGTCCTGTACTACACGGTCGACCGGGAGGAGGTCGACGAGCAGTGGGGCGACCTGCGGCGCGAATGGAGCGAGCTGGAATACGGCCACGGCGTCCGCGACCTGACCGAGATCCGCGCCCTGGACCTCGGAACCTGGCGCGACGAGATGGTGCACGAGGCCGACCGGGTGATCCACGAGATGGCCCTTTCGCCCGACGGCGGACGGATGGCGATGATCGTCACCGACGACAACGAACTGATCTTCAAGGAGGGCTGGTCGCGGGTCGAGGTGCTGGACATCGCGAGCGGCGAGACGGCCCTCGTCACCTCCGACGGCTGGCGCGACGACCATCCCTCGCCCTACGGCTGGCTGGACGATCTGGCCTGGTCGACCGACGGCTCGGCCCTGGCCTTCGCGATCAGCTACGACGGCTACGCCTCGCGGATCTTCGTGGCCGAAACCGGCTCCGAACCCGCCCTGTCCGAGGTCGCCCGGCCCGATCCGCTGAGCTACGAGGGCGGCCTGAAGTGGCGCGGCGACGAGCGGACGCTCTGCTACGTGGCGGCCGACCGCGCCCGGCAGCGGGTCGTCGCGGCGCGGAAGGTGCGCGATGGTTCGCAGGGCCGCACCGAAGTGCTGACCCCCGGCGAGATCGTGGTCGAATCCTTCGATTTCCCGGCCGACGGCAAGAAGCTGGCGGCCCTGGTCGGCGCCGTCGACCACACGCCCGACCTCTTCGCCTTCGACCGCAAGGGCCGCGCGACGCGCGTGACCGACCTCAACCCCCAGGTCGCGCAATGGGATCTGCCCGATATCCGGATCGTGAAGTGGGAGGGCGACGGCGGCGCGACGGTCGAGGGCATCCTCGAGACGCCCGCGGGCTGGACCGAGGCCGACGGGCCGCTGCCGCTGGTGGTCGAGATCCACGGCGGGCCCTCCGCGCACACCGCCTTCAGCCTGCGCTTCTGGATCTACGGCCGCACCCTGCTGGCCGCCAACGGCTACGCGCTGCTGAGCCCCAACTACCGCGGTTCGACCGGCTACGGCGACGAGTTCTGCCGGCAGCTCGTGGGCCGCGAGAACGACGTCGAGGTCGCGGACATCCTCGCCGGCGTGCAGGCGATGATCGACTCCGGCGTGGCCGACCCCGAGCGCGTGGGCGTGATGGGATGGAGCAACGGCGGTTTCCTGACCAACTGCGTGATCACCGCGGCGCCGGATCTGTTCAAGGCCGCCAGCAGCGGCGCCGGCGTGCTGGACCAGGTGATCCAGTGGGGCACCGAGGACACGCCCGGACACGTGATCAACTACATGCGGGGCCTGCCCTGGCAGACGCCCGAGGCCTACCGTTCCGCCTCGCCGATCTTCGATCTGGGCAAGGTCAAGACCCCGACGCTGATCCACCAGGGCGGCGACGATCCGCGCGTGCCGCCGGCCCACGCCCGCGGCCTCTACCGGGCGCTGCGCCACTACCTGGACGTGCCCTGCGAACTGGTCGTCTACCCCGGCGAGGGCCACAGCCCGACCACCTACGACCATCGCAAGGCGAAGATGGAGTGGGATCTGGCCTGGTTCGGGAAGTATCTGCCGGCCGGCGGGGACGCCGCGCGATAGGCGACGCGGCGGCGGCAAGGAAGAAGGGCCGCGTCCCCGGGGACGCGGCCCTTTCCCATCGATCCGGCGGCCGGATGCTCAAGCCTCGTCCGGCCCCGGTCCGCAACGCCATTGCGCCCTCATGCGCATGCCGTTGTCGACATCCCTGAATCCGAACCTGGCATAGAGGCCGTGCGCGTCGCGGGTCGCCAGCCAGCACGACCCCACCCTGCAGGCGGGATGGTCGAGCACGCAGGCCATCAGCCACTTGCCCAGACCTTCGCCGCGGCGGGCGGGATCGACCACAACGTCGCAGATCCAGGCGAAGGTCGCGTAGTCGGTCACCACCCGCGCGTAGGCGATCTGCCGGCCTCCGTCCAGCAGGGAGAAGTTGACCGACGTCGCCAAGGTCCGCCGGATGGTTTCCCGATCCCGCGTGGAGGCCCAGTAGGTCTCGTGCAGCCGTTCGTTGACGAAGTCCTCGTCCACGGCTTCGCGTTCGTCGGTGATCCTGAAACAGCCTCGCTTCCATTCCATGCAGACACCTCCCGGAATCGATATGGCGCTCGAATATCGATGCGAAATACGCCGGCCGCAATCCAAGGTTTCGCGGATTCGGAAGGCCCGCCTGCCCGCGCGGGAACCGGAGACCGCGGAACCCGGAGCGCCTCCGGACCAGCCGGATGACGGCGCGAAAAAAAGGAGAGCCGGTCGCAGACCGGCTCTCCCTCGACCGCCGCGGATCCCGGAGCTACCGTTTCGCCTCGTACTGTCGGAACAGCTCGGCGAAGAGCTTCGGCACCAGGGCCATGCGCTCGGGCGTCTCGACGTAGGCCACGCGCATCTGGGTGTCGCCCGGATTCGCCGCGCCCTCGGGCACGCTGTAGAATCCGGCCATCGGGGCGGTCAGCAGGGTCAGGGCCTCGCCGTCCAGATCGACCCGGCCCTCGGCCGTGGCCCAGAGCACGAAGTCGCGGGCGTCGAATCCGGGCTTGGCGATCGCGCGCACGTCGATCACCGAGTAGATCGAGGCGTCGGGGCTCGAGACGATCACCCCGGGCAGCTCGGACTTCATCCCGTCGGTGAAGGCCTGCAGCATGCCCTGGTAGTAGTCGCGCTGCTTCTCGAACCAGGCCTGCAGCCGGTCGCGGCTCTCGCCGGCCAGGGCCGCGAAGATGTGCTGGCCGATGACGTTGCTGCACAGGCTGGCGGTGCTCTCGGCGATGGTGCGGCGGACGAACTCGGGGTTGTCCGAAACCATCGCGCCGATGCGCAGGCCGCAGGCGTTCCAGACCTTCGAGGTGGTCTCGATGCTGATCCGCCTTCCCTCGATCCCGGGCACGTCCTGGTCGGTGATTCCCCAGATGCTGGTCGGGGCGTCGCCGGTGTAGACCAGCTCGCGGTAGGCCTCGTCGCTGACGATCCAGGTGTCGTGCTTCACGCAGAGCTCGCAGAGGGAGGCCAGGGCCCCCTTGTCGTAGAAGTGGCCGGTCGGATTGTCGTAGGGGATGACCACCACGGCGCCGGGCTTGTGCTCGGCCATCACGCGGTCGATCTCCGACGCGTCGGGCAGGGAGAACTTGCCGTCGTCGCCGAGGGTGCGCTGGATCGAGACGGTGGCCCGCCCGAGCCGGTCGGCGAAGGACTTGTAGTTGGTGTAGGCCGCGTCGATCAGCAGCAGGGGCCGCTCGTCGGTGCCGGCGGGGCCGCAGAGCGCCACGATCATCAGCTCCATGGCCTGGCTGCCGCCCTCGGTGATCAGCGATCCGAGGCCCGAGACGTCGAAGCCGCTGGCGGCGATCACGTTCAACGCGGCCGCGTTGGCCTCGGCGGTGCCGCTGGTGGCCGAGTACTTCACGACGCCGTCGCAAAACGGGCTGTCCGGCGCGTCGAGGTTGAACATCCGCCCGGTCATCGCCGGATGCATCGGCAGCGACACGTTGCCGATCGCCACGTTGACAGCCGCGACGTCGTCGCTGCGCTCGGTGAACTTGATCTGAGCCATCCGGATGTCGGAGGGCTGCCGGCTCTTGATATGCTCGGAAAGCCTGGGTCCTGCCATGGTCCGCTCCTTGCTGAACGACGCTTCGGGACGCAAAACATGAACGCGACCTCTCAAAGCTGATGCCCGGCGCAGCCGGAATCAAGCCGAAACGAGGTCAGGCGTCGCGCAATCCCGAGACGGTGAAGATGGCGCCCTCTCCCGGGCGGCTGGCCACGGTCAAACGCCCCCCCAGCTGCTCGACCAGCCGCTTGACGATCGGCAGCCCGAGCCCGGTGCCGATGGTGGCGACGGCCTTGGCCTCGGGCGTACGGTAGAACTCGTCGAAGATCCGCTGCTGCAGTTCGCGGCGGATGCCGATCCCCCGGTCGCGCACCGAGAACGACACGCCGTTCGGGCCGCCGAAGAGCCGGACGGTGACCTTCCCACCCTCGCGGTTGTAGCGCAGGGCGTTGCTGTAGAGATTCACGAAGATCTTCTCGATGGCCTGCTCGTCGACCCGCAGCATCACCGGCACCGCCGGGAACCGGGCCGCCGTCTCGATCGAGCGTTCGGCGGCCTGCTCGGCGAAATCATCCATCAGGGCGGCGAAGAACTCGTTGAGGTCGAGTCGCACCGGGGCGTCGCGGCTCGGCGCGATCCCCCGGGTGAGATCGGCCAGATCCTTGACGATCTCGATGGTCTGCGAGGTGCGCCGGACCGATCGCTCGAGCAGGTCGCGCGCGGTGTCGGAAAGTTCATCCGCGGCGATCAGCAGCACCGTCTCGATCGCGCTCTGGGCGGTGATCGCCGGGTTCTTGATCTCGTGGACCACGAAGCGGAAGAAGTCGGTCTTGGCCTTGTCGCGGGCGATCAGCTCGTTCTGCCGGGCCACCAGCTCGTCCTTGATCGCCCGGTTGTGCCGCATGAACGAGGCCCCGATGTAGGCGCTCGAAAGCAGCACCAGCCAGAACACCCCGAGGGTCATCAGGATGTACGCCGTCTCGTGGTGATGATCCAGGGCGTAGGTCAGATGGTGATGCGGCAGAACGCCGAAGACCTCGCCGGCCACCTCGGCGGTGAACAGCACGATCGCCAGGGCCGCGATCTGGTAGATCTCGCGCCCCTTGAACAGCAGGCTGGCGATGATCACGTGGATGAAATAGATCAGGTGGAAGGGGTTCTCGATGCCGCCGGTGAGGTTCAGCAGCACCGTCAGCAGGATCAGGTCGCCCACCATCTGCACCTTCACCAGGCGCGTCTCGGTCAACAGGTCGGTCGGCGGGACCCGCCGGTTGCGCGCGAAGTAGGCCAGGTTCAGCAGGCCCAGGAAACCCAGGGCGATCATGATCGGCACCAGGTCCAGCGGGGTCCAGGTCACCGGCCAGGAGAAGACGGTCACCAGCAGGGATCCGACCACCACGCCCCAGCGCAGCTTGATGAACCAGTCGGCCCGCCGGCGCAGCGACAGCGGCGAGACGAAGAGCGTCGAGGTCTCGGGCCGTTCCAGCGTCTCGGTCTCGGCCGTGACCGGAACGGGAGGCGCCGGCGCCTCGCCGCGGTTCGGAACGTCGCTCATGCGCACCCCTCCCCCAGATGGCGGTTCACGAGATCCAGCAGGCGCAGCGGATGGATCGGCTTTTCCAGGAAGGCCTCGACCGGCAGGAACGCCCCGTCCCTCTCGACGTCGAAGCGGAAGCCGGTCCGTTCGCCGATCGCGCTCATCATCAGGATCGGCAGGCGGCTCGTCTCCGGGGCATCGCGCAGGGCGTGGGCCACGCGCAACCCCTCGTCGATGGTGTCCATCATCACGTCCAGCAGGATCAGGTCGGGACGCTCGTCGCGGGCCAGGGCCAGGCCCCGGGTCCCGTTCTGGGCGTCGATCACCTCGTATCCCGCCCCCTCGAGCGTGACGCGGATGACCTCGACCAGATCGACATCGTCATCGATGACAAGGATGGTCGGCATGCTCATCACACCTTCTCCCGCCGCGGCGCGGCTCAGAAGACCCCGGGCTTGTCCTGCAAGTCGGCATAGGCGAAGACCGGTCCGTCGAGACACACGTGTACGTCGTGCATGCGGCAGTGCCCGCAGATTCCCCGGCCGCACTGCATGTGGTGTCCGAGGGCGAGATGGATCGCTTCGGCGCCGATGCCGCGCGCCCGCATCCCCAGCAGGACGAACTTGTACATGACCGCCGGACCGGCCACCACCACGTCGGTCCGTTCGACATCCAGATCCAGGCCGGGCAGCAGCTTGGTGGCGACCCCGACCGCTTCGGTCCAATCGCGGTCGGGTTCGACGACCGTCCGCAGGATCTCGAAATCCGCACGCTCGCGCCAGCGGGCCAGATCGGTCGCGAACAGGAAGGAACCTGGCCGCCGCGCGCCGCAGACCAGCCTCAGCCGGCCGTATCTTTCGCGGTCGGCCAGCAGCGCCTCGATCAAAGCCCGCAGCGGGATCATCCCCTCGTCAACGCCCATCAGCAGCACGTCCCGGCCCGCGAGCCGGTCGAGATCGAAGGAATTGCCCAAAGGACCGATCGCTCCGATCCGGTCGCCCACGCGCCGGCGCAGCAGGGCGTCGGCGACGACCCCGCCGCCGCGGACGGTCACCGCGAAGCGCCCGGCGGCCTCGTACAGCGAGCAGATGGGTGCGGGCAGATCGCCGCCGCCGCCCTGCGAAAGCAGCACGTACTGTCCGGGAAGATGGCGCAGGGGAACCGAATCGAGCGGAGCCAGGGTCACCAGCTTGGCGCCCGGAAACAGGGGCAGGATGTCCACGATCTCCACCGAGTAGGGGCGATCGAGCCTCAGCGGAGCGGGCGTACGGGGAATGTCCGGCATGGCTCTCCCTCCGTGGCGACGGCGGCGGAGCGACGGCGCGATCCGGCGCCCGGGACCGCCGGCCCGACCCACAGCCTAGCAGATCGCGGCGACGGGGGAAACACCGGGACGAAAAAGGCCCGCCCCCCGGAGGGAGCGGGCCTCGATCGCGAAGCGGCGGCGGATCAGCCCAGCCGCACCAGCAGCGGGGCGATGACCACGCTGATCACCGACATCAGCTTGATCAGGATGTTCAGGCTCGGGCCGGCGGTGTCCTTGAAGGGATCGCCGACCGTGTCGCCCACCACCGCGGCCTTGTGGGCGTCGCTGCCCTTGCCGCCGTGGGCGCCGCTCTCGATGTACTTCTTGGCGTTGTCCCAGGCGCCGCCGGCGTTGGCCATGAAGATCGCCAGCACCACGCCCGTGGCGGTGGTTCCGGCAAGCAGGCCGCCGAGCATGGCGGGGCCGCCCAGGAAACCGACGGCCACCGGTGCGAGCACGGCCATCAGGCCCGGCGCGATCATCTCGCGGATCGCCGCCGCGGTCGAGATGTCCACGCAGCGCTTGAAGTCGGCGACGGCCTCGCCCTGCATCAGGCCCTTGATGTCGCGGAACTGGCGGCGCACCTCCTCGATCATCGAGAAGGCGGCGCGGCCGACCGCGCTCATGGCGAAGCTCGAGAACAGGAAGGGCAGCATGGCGCCGAGCAGCAGGCCGACCAGCACCTTGGGCTCCATGATGTTGATCGAGTCGAGCTTCACGATGTGCTGGTAGGCCGAGAACATGGCCAGGGCCGTCAGCGCGGCCGAACCGATGGCGAAGCCCTTGCCGATCGCGGCGGTGGTGTTGCCGACCGCGTCGAGCTTGTCGGTGCGGCTGCGGACCTCGGAGCCGAGGCCGGCCATCTCGCTGATCCCGCCGGCGTTGTCGGCGATCGGACCGTAGGCGTCGACCGCGAGCTGGATGCCGGTGGTCGAGAGCATGCCCAGCGCGGCGATGGCGATGCCGTAGAGACCCGAGGCGATGTAGGCGATCAGGATCGTCGCGGACAGCACCAGCAGCGGCAGCGCGGTGCTCTGCATGCCCAGGGCCAGTCCGGCGATGATGTTGGTGGCCGCGCCGGTCTCCGACGCCTTCGAGATGCCGCGGGCGGGCTTGCGGGCGTCGCTGGTGTAGAACTCGGTGATCAGGCCGATGGCGATGCCGCCGGCCAGGCCCACGATGGTGGCCCAGAACACGCCCATCGCCTTGTCCGCCGGCAGCATGCCGCGGATCACGAAGAACGAGGCGATCACCATCAGGATGCCGGCGCCGAAGGTGCCGGTGTTCAGGGCGGCCTGGGGATCGCCGCCCTCCTTGGTGCGCACGAAGAAGGTGCCGAGGATCGACACGCCGATGCCGATCGCGGCCAGGATCAGGGGCAGGTAGACGGCGTTGAGGTTCATCGCGCCGGCCGCGCCCGTGCCGTTGAGGAAGGCCACGCCGAGGATCATCGAGCCGACGATCGAGCCGATGTACGACTCGAAGAGGTCGGCGCCCATGCCGGCCACGTCGCCCACGTTGTCGCCCACGTTGTCGGCGATCACCGCGGGGTTGCGCGGATCGTCCTCGGGGATGCCCGCCTCGACCTTGCCCACCAGGTCGGCGCCGACGTCGGCGGCCTTGGTGTAGATGCCGCCGCCCACGCGGGCGAACAGGGCGATCGAGCTGGCGCCCAGCGAGAAGCCCGAGAGGATCTGCAGGATGCGGTCCATGCTCCAGCCCTCGGTGCCGAGGAAGCTGTTGACGTAGATGATGAACAGGACGCTCAGGCCGACGACCGCCAGCCCGACCACGCTCATGCCCATCACCGTGCCGCCGGAGAACGCGATCGACAAAGCCTTGTTCAGGCTCTCGCGGGCGGCGTGGGTGGTGCGGACGTTGGACTTGGTGGCGACCCTCATCCCGAAGAATCCGGCGAGTCCGGAACAGACGGCGCCGAAGGCGAAGGAGACGCCGATCAGCCAGTGCGAATCGGGCAGGCTGCGGTTGCCCACCGCGAGCAGAACGGCCACGATGACCACGAACCAGGCCAGAACCCGGTATTCCCGGGACAGGAAGGCCATGGCGCCGTCGTGGATGTGGCCGGCGATCGTCTTCATGACGTCGGTGCCCGCGTCCTGCTTTCCTACCCAGGTGGATTTGACCAGGGCGAAGAGCAGGGCCAGGACACCCGCCAGCGGAATGAGGTAAAACCAGGTCTCCATTGCCGTACGTCTCCTTTTCGGAGGCTCGACCTCCGTAAACAATTCGGCTGCAGACAATTACGAACGGACCGCGAGGAGGGCTCCACGGCGAGAAAGGCAGTAGGAAACGGCACGGAGCCCCTGACCGTCCCGGGAATCGCGGGAATTGTAACCGCAAGCCCAGCGCGTCGCAAGAATCGATTGAAATTGGCCCTGGGAACGAAAAAAGGCGCCCCCCGGGCGGGAGGCGCCAATCTCCATCGGAGTCGCGGGTATTACTTGCCCGTGACCTCGAGCAGTTCGACCTCGAAGATCAGGGTCGCGTTCGGCGGAATCACGCCGCCCGCCCCGCGGGGGCCGTATCCCAACTCCGGCGGGATGGTCAGCAGGCGCTTGCCGCCGACCTGCATCCCGGCCACGCCCTTGTCCCAGCCCGGGATGACCTGGCCGGCGCCCAGCATGAAGCTGAACGGATCGCCGCGGTCGACCGAGCTGTCGAACTTGCGGCCCTTCTCGCCGTTCTCGTCGAGCCAGCCGGTGTAGTGCACCTTCACGGTGTCGCCGCTCAGGGCCTCGGCGCCGTCGCCGGCGACCATCTCTTCGATCTCGACCCGCGGAATGCCCAGCAGCTCGATCTCGAAGTACAGCGTCGAGCCGGCGGGGATGGTGGGCGTCTCGCGATCGCCGTAGGCCAGTTCGGGCGGGATGATCAGCACGCGCTTGCCGCCGACCTTCATGCCGGGGATGCCCTGGTCCCAGCCCTTGATCAGGCGGCCGACGCCGATCGGGAAGCTGGCGGGCTCGCCGCGGGCGACAGAGCTGTCGAAGGGCTCGGCGGCCTTCTGGCCGTCGGTGTAGACCCAGCCGGTGTAGTGCACGGTCAGGATATCGCCGGATTCGGCCGCGACGCCGTCGCCGACCAGTTCGTCCTTGATGATCAGATCATTCACCACGGCTGGGGTTCCTTCCTGGGTCGCGGCTTCATCGCCGGCCTTGCTGCAGCCGGCCAGCATCAGGGCCGGCACCAGCAGCAGCAGCATCAGATTCCAGTGAAAGCGACTCATCTCGTTCCTCTCTCTGGACGGAATGGTGGTTCCGACGCTGTCGGGGCGGCGGACCGCCTTCCGTCGGATTGTCGATACAGGGTCGCACCCCTGGACCCGATGTCAAGTCGAAAGCCACGCCGCGCCTTGACCGGACGGCGATTCTGCCCAATACTCCCGGCATTCCGGCTTCCGAAATGAACCGCGGCCCCGGGCCGCAACAACCCCTCCGGGGGGAACCCGGCCGCGAACATGCCCACACGCCTGCGCAACGCCCTTCCCTGGCTGCTCGGATTCTTCCTGACGGCCAACACCTACGTGCTGCCGTTCTCGGCGAAATCCCCGCGCGCCACCGATCTGATCGCCCTGCTGCTGACCCTTTGGTGCCTGCACGCCCTGGCCCGCCGCCGCATCCGCTCCGCGAGCCTGACGATCCTGGCGGTCGGATCGATCCTGCCGCTGGCCTGGGTCTTCGGCGGCGCCCTGGGCGGCGACGCCGAGACCGCGATCCTGGCCGCGCGCTGGCTGCTGGCGGTGCCCTGGGCCCTGGCTCTGCGCGACGTCATGCTGCGCGACGACGACCGCGACCGCTTCCTCTTCGGCCTGGTCGGCGGCCTGGGTCTGAACGCGGCGGTGGTCGTCGCGCAGCAGCTCGGCTTCCAGAGCCTGATGCAGACGGTGGGACTGGCCGCCCGCGACTCCGCCTTCCACGCCGTCTACCATCAGATCCGCCTGACCGGCATCCACGGGCACCACAGCCCGAGCGCGGCGGTGACCAGCCTGATGGTCCCGGCCACCCTGTACCTCTATTTCCGGGGCCGCTGCCGCATGTGGCTGCCGCTGGCCGGCCTCTTCGCACTGCTGATCACCCTGCACCTGACCTCGACCCGCTCGCCGCTGGTGGTTTCGGCCGTGGTGATCCCGACGCTCGCGATCCTGTCGCGGCGCCTGCGCCCGGCCGCACGGCTGCTCGGAACGGTCGCGGTGGTGATGATCGTCGTGCTGGCGACCGTGGGCCCCCCGGGCGGGCGCCTGCGCTGGGGCGACATGGTCAGCACGACCGAGAACGCCGGCGAACGCTTCGAGAGCAACCGGGTCGCCTGCGAGCTCTCGCTGCAGCATCCCTTCGGGATGGGCATCACCGCCGGCCGCGAGGAGATGCTCGAAGAGCTGTCGGTCCGCGCCACCCACAACGCCTACCTGCAGGCGAGCATCGTCTTCGGCATCCCCCAGGCCCTGCTGGTGGTGATCGTGCTGGGCGCCTTCCTGTGGCGGCTGAGGTCCGGAGCTGGCGCCGCCGGCTATCTCGAAGCGGTCATGGCCCTGCATCTGGCCCTGCTGTTCGTCTTCGAGGAGCACCTGAACAATCCGACCTTCATCATCCTGCTGATGTGGCTGGCCGCGACCCTGCCCGACCTGATGCGGCCCGGCGCGCGGCGATCGGTCCCGGCGGCCGCGATCGCGGCCGGTCCCGCCGCCGACCGGAGCGCGCCATGAGGATCCTGCTGCAGAACAGCCTCTTCTGGCCCGACATGGCCGGCGGAGCGGAACGGTCGACCCTGCTGATGGCGAGGGAGCTGAGCGGGCGGGGGCATCACGTGGACGTGGTCTGCACCACCGGCCGGCGCGGCTCCGGCCCCCTGCGGACGCGCGAGGCGGAGGGGATCTCGGGGCTGATCCACGCCGCGCCCTCGCACGGGCTCTACGACATCCTGCGGGCTCCCGGCGCGCCCCGCCACCGGCTGCCGGTCAAAGCCCTGCACCACCTGGCCAACATCGATTCGCGCCGCTGGAACAGGCTGGCCGCCGAACTGCTGACATCGCTGCGGCCGGACGTGCTGCACACCAACGTCGTGGTGGGCATGACCGGCGCGGTCTGGCGGGCGGCCCGGGCGGCCGGCACGCCCGTGGTCCACACCATCCGCGACCTGCATCTGCTCTGCCCGCGGACCACCCTGCTGCGGTCCAGCGGCGAGACATGCGAGGCGCCGCCTCTGCCCTGCCGCATCCTGGCCCGCCTGAAACGCGGCGCCTCGACGGCGGTGACGGTCGCGACCTCCCCTTCGCGGTTCAACCTCGACCTGCATCTGCGGGCCGGCTTCTTCCCCGGGGCCCGTTCGGTGGTCGTGCCCAACGCCTGCGAAAGCCTGCCGGATGATCTGCCCGAACGCCGCGGCCGCGGAACGGTCACCGGCCTGTTCCTGGGCGCGCTGGCCGGCTACAAGGGCGTGCCCGAACTGCTCGGCGCCCTGGAGATCCTCTTCGCCGACCCCGGGGCCGGCCGCCTGCGCTTCGAGTTCGCGGGCGACGGCGAGATGGCCCGGACCGTCGACGCCTTCTGCGCGCGGCATCCGCGACGCGCCCGCCGCCTCGGCGTGATCGGCGGCGACGAAAAGGAGCAGGCCCTGCGGCGCTGCGACCTGGTGGTCGTGCCCTCGACCTGCCACGACAACTTCCCCCGCTCGATCCTCGACGGCTTCAGCCACGCCGCGCCGGTGGTCGGCAGCGATCGCGGCGGCATTCCCGAGGTCGTCGCCGACGGCGTCGACGGCGCGGTCGTCGCGCCGCGGCCCGCCGCGCTGGCCGCCGCCCTGAAGGCCTACGTCGCCGACGACGAGCTGCGCATCGCCCACGGCCGGGCCGGACGCGCCAAAGCCGAAAGCCTGACCCTCGACGCCCAGATCGACGCCTTCGTCGGGATCTACGAAAACCTGCGGTAACCGGAAAAAACGGCCGGAAGGGCCGGGCGAGGAACAGGGCGGGACGGGACGCGGATCAGGCCCGCCGCCGCCACCAGGAAAGCAGCATCGGTCCGGCGACAGCCGCGTAGACGACGACCCCCTCGACGATCAGAACCACCGGATGCCAGCTCCATGTCGCGCGCAGGACCAGGGCCATCGAGACGCTGCCGACCGTCCCGGCCAGCAGCGGGGCCAGAAGCTCGCGGCCGAGCAGCCCGCGGATGATCCAGCCGGTGGTCGCGAGCAGGGTCGCGTGGGCGAGCATCATGCCGAAGCAGGCGCCGGACGGACCGAGGCGCGGCACCAGCAGCAGGTTCCCGGCCACCGCCACCGCGGCGCTCAGAAGCAGCGGCGGGAAATAGAGCCGCTGCCGGTCGCTGGCGATCAGGGCGTTGCCGCAGAACTGTCCGAGCGCCAGCATGACGTACGAGACGCTCAGCAGGCGGAAGACGATGCCGGCGCCGGGGTAGCCGTCGCCGTAGAGCAGATCCATGAAGCGTCCGCCGAGCAGCACTCCCCCGACGGCCACCGGCAAGAACAGGGCCGCCGCCAACCCCAGGTACCCGAGGTAGCTGCGGCGGAAATCGGCCTCGGATTCGGCCCAGAACCGCGAGAGCCTCGGCAGCAGGGCCCGCCACAGCACCTCCACCGCCACCACCAGCACGAAGATCACCTTGGCGGCGGCCGCATAGCTGCCGACCTCGGCCGGCGTCACGAGCATCCCCAGCAGGATCACGTCCGAATTCAACAGCACGCGCATGGTCAGGGCGCTGGCTCCGATCGGCCCGGCCGCCCCCATCCGCCGCCGCCATTCGGCGCGGGGACCGAGGCGCGGGGTCACGAAGGCCCCCAGCCAGACGCGCACCCGCAGCAGCATCACCAAGGCGCTGCCGCAGAACGCCGCCAGGAACATCAGCGGCACCCAGCGGTGCGCGGGCCAGCCGCCGAAGCCGTCGAGGGGCTCGAGCAGCAACAGCACCAGCGCCACGTAGAAGAGGCTGCGGCTGGTCTTGGCGATCCCGACCCAGGTCATGCGCTCCAGCCCGACTCCGACCCAGTCCAGGGTCCAGAACTGGGGCACGACGGTCGCGAGATAGAGCAGGAAGATCCAGGGATCGTCGGCGAAGAAGGGGAACAGCGGCAGCACGACGGCGCCGACGGCCAGGACCCCGAGCGCCATCACGAGCATCAGGCCGACGTGGGTGCGGGCGTAGCGCAGGATCTCGCCCAGGGCGTCGAGGCGCGAGACCTCGCGGATGCCCAGGACGCACAGCCCCCACTCCGCGGCCAGCAGGGCGTAGGCCGAGAACGCCGCCCCCACCTGCAGGACGCCGAACCAGTGCTGGCCCACGGTCCGGGCGATATAGACCAGGGCGACGACGCTCAGCAGCATCGTCGCCGCCTGGGCCACGCCCAGGATTCCCAGGTTGTAGAGGATGTTGCCCCTACCGCGCATGGCGCTCCGGACCTCCGGCGCGCGCCGGACCCGCGGTCCGCGTCATCGGCGGTCCGGCCGGGGGCCGAGGATCACGTCGCGGTTGCCGCTGAGATAATCCCAGGTCAAGGCCGCGCCGATCGAGGCGAAGAGCCCGAAGATCGTCAGCAGGATCGCGGCCCGCGCCTTGCGCGGACGCACCGGCTTCTCGGTCACGCGCGTGGCGCCGATCTTCTCGAGCGAGGCCAGCATGCCGAGCTGCACCTCGATCGACCGGATCTCGTTCTCCAGCACCCGGCGCTCCTGGTCCAGGGTCTGGTCGCGTTCGATCTCCATCTGGATCAGACCGCTCGATATCTCCAGGCGCTTCTGCTCCAGCTCCAGGGCCGAGCGCAGCAGGAAGCCGTCCATGTTCAACGAGGTGATCTCGTTCTGGTAGCTGAGCGAATCGGACATGATCTCGCTCCAGCGCATCCGGCTGCGCATGTCGGTGCTGTGGGCGAGGATGTCGCCGAGCACCTGCCCGGCCAACGGGGCGGCGGCGCCGGTGGAATCGGGAGCCATCGGCCGCAGCATGTCGCCGGTCAGGCTTCCGGCGGCTTCCTGCAGCAGGGTGTGGTCCTCGCGCAGGCCCGCGATCTCCTCTTCCAGATCGTCCAGGCCCCGGTTGCGCAACCCGACCTCGGCCCGCAGGCGCCTGTACCGGATATCGTTCAGCTTGGATTCGATCTCGATGTCCGCCAGCATCGCCTTCTGCTTCTCGATCTCGATCCCCAGCAGATCGTGGCGCGTGTCGATGCGGGCCAGATCGTTGCGCAGCCCGTCCATGCGCAGCCGCAGCCCGCCTTCGGTCAGGGCCAGGGCGTTGCTGGTGGAATCGGCGCGGGAGTAGGCGTCGAAGCCCCGGATCGAGGCTTCGAGCACGGTCCTGGCCTGCTGCTGGTCCGGAACCAGGGTCGACAGGGTGATGACGTTGCCGCCCTGCAGGTTCTGCATCCCGCGGGGGATGAAGGTGGCTTCGATCAGCGGGCAGTCGGCGGGCTCGATCCCCAGCTCCCCGGCCACCGATTCGGCGTAGAGGCCGCTGTCGTACCAGTGGGTGATGTCCTTGAGCTGCCAGCCGCGGATCGGTCCGCCCTGGGGCCCGAAGGCGGTGATGCCGGGCCGGACCTGGGCCGTGCCCCGGTACAGCGGCGTGACGACCAGGCCGTAGACCACGCCCGCGACCAGGCCCAGCAGGGTCAGTCCCAGGACGATGGCGCGCCGCCGCCAGAGGATGGCCAGGATCTGGGCAAGGCTGATCGCGTCGCTTCCATGCGTCGGCGCCGCCTCGGGAGCGGGACGTCCGTAATCTTCACCTGTCAACTGCGGGCTCCTCTCTCCCGCCGGGCGATCGTCGGACCGGCGCCGGCGGCACTACAGCATGCCTTTGAACACCTTGAGCGAGGCCTTCTCGACCTTGTCGTGAAGGGAGCGGCCGTGGGAATCCATGGTCACGACCACCGGGAACCGGGTCACCTGGAACTCCCAGACGGCCTCGGGGGACCCGAATCGGTCCATCATATGCACATCACGTACCAGATCAACCTTTTCCGCGAGCACCTGCGCCGCGCCGCCGATGGCGTGGAAATAGCAGGCCCCGACGTCGCGGCAGGCGGCCAGGGTCTTGGCGCCCATGCCGCCCTTGCCGATCACGCCGCGGATCTTGAATTTCCGCATCAGATCGCCCTGGTAGGGCTCCTCGCGGATGGAGGTGGTCGGCCCGGCCGCCTTGACGACCCAGACGCCCTTCTCCTTCACCACCACCGGCCCGCAATGATAGATGATCGAATCGGCGAGATCGACCGGCGGCTCGCCGCCGTCGTGCAGGTACTTGTGGACCGCGTCGCGGCCGGTGAAGACCATGCCCGTGATCTCGACGACGTCGCCGACCTTCAGGCGGCGGACCTTCTCCTCGGTGAACGGAGCTTCCAGCAACATGATCCCGCCTCCCTAGTCTTCGTAGAGCCACCTGGAGATCCGGCCCGTTCTGGGCGAGATCCGGAAACCGTCGCGCCGGAAGGCCCAGCACATGTACGAAACCGAAACGAAGAACGACGCCGGCACCCGGTTGCGATGGGTGATCTTGCATCCCATCAGCGTCGTGGCGCCGCCGAAGCCCATCGGGCCGATGCCCAGCGAATTGGCCTCGGTCACGATGCGCTTCTCGAGCTTCGCCAGCCGCGGATCGGGATTCACGTCGTCCAGGGGGCGCAGGAACTCCTCCTTGGAGTGGAGGTAGCCGGTCACCCGGTCGCCGCCGATGCAGACTCCGACCACGCCCGGGCCGCAGCCCTTGCCCTGGGCCCTGTGCACCGCGTCCAGGACGCAGCGCCGCACGCCTTCGAGATCGCGGCCGGCGCCCAGCCCGGCGTCGGGCAGGCTGTACTGGATGCCCACGTTCTCGCAGCCGCCGCCCTTGAGCATCAGCCGCACGTCGAGCATCCGCTGGTCGGTCAGGGGGAAGTGGAACACCGGGCTGCCGGGACCGAGGTTGTTGCCCGAGTTCTTCCCGGTGATCGAATCGACCGAGTTCTGCCGCAGATAGCCCAGCTTCGTCGCCTCGACGACCGCGCGCTCGAATTCGCGGATGAAGAACGTCTCCTTCAGATCCTGCGGCCGGTCGGCGTAGACGATGATCGTGCCGGTGTCCTGGCACAGGGGCTGGGAATGATCCCGGGCGAGCCCGATGTTGTCGCGGATCACGCCGAGGGCGTACTTGGCCGTGGATCCCTTCTTCTCGCGCCGCCAGCCCTTGTCCACGGCCCGGACGACGTCGGGGGGCAGTTCGCAGGACGTGCGGCGGATCAATTCCAGAAAATGCCGCCGCAGGACTTTTCCTTCCATGGCCGGCTCCTTGGTTGGATGAAGAGACGGGAGTCGGAATTCGGATACCATCCGGGAAACGCCCAGCGTTAACCACGGAATTGATCGCATAGTAACCATATCGGCGCACGGGGTAAAGAGTCCTCCGCACCGGGGCCGCGATTCGCGGAGGCGGCGGCCTCAGCCGATGGTCTCGACAAGATCGGCGGGCAGGATCTCGAAGAGCCCGCCAACGACGGGCCGCGAGCCCGGAGGCAGGCGCTTCCAGGGGTCGGCGACCGCCAGGCAGCGGAGACCGGCGCGGCGGGCGGCCTCGGCCAGGGCCCGCGAACCGGTCTTGTTGACGATCGAGCCGTCGGCCGCGACGGCGTCGGCGCCGAGCAGCACCGCGTCCACGGCGCCCCGCCGCGCGGATGCGACGATTCCGATCAGCTCCGCGTCCGGCAGCAGCACAACCTCGGCGGCGGTTTTCCCGCCCGCGGCGTCCCGCAGGCCGGCCAGGTCGGCGGCCATCCTCGCGCCTTCGCCGCCCGGCAGCGATTCCGAGACCAGCCAGCGGCGGCCCGGCAGGCCGGCCGCGACCGCCAGGACGGTCGAGCTGCGGCTCAGGACGGCGACGGTCGACGCCGCATCGAGGGCCGCGACGGCCTCCGCCACCACGGCGCGCAGACCGTCCGCGTGCTCTCGACGCAGATCGGCGACCAGCCGGTCCATGCCGGCCCCGGCCGCGGCGCCGGCCGCGGCGCCCGCCAGCAGGACGGCCAGATGTCCCAGGGGCGCCATCGCCGGGAACGCCGCGGCGACCCGCCCGGCTGCCGCCGCCGCGTCGGCGGGCGGCAGGGCGGCCGCCAGATCGAGCATCCGTTCGGCCAGATCGGCCGCCCCGTGCTCGCGGTCGGCGACCAGCACCTCCTCCATCCGGCCGGGATCGCAGACCCGGGCCACGGCCTCCTGCAGCCGCGGGACCGTCGGCAGCGCGCCGATCTCCCCGGCCTCCGCCCAGCGCCAGGCGTCGTTCTCCCAGTTCAGACGCACTTGCGGTGCGCGTTCCGGCGTCCATTCCAGCAGGACGGGATGGATCCGCCAGACGCGGCCGGGACGTTCGTCGGGCACGTCGAAGGGCAGGCCCGTCGCCCGCAGAGCCAGCGCCCCGCGGGGCAGCGCGGTCTCCTCTTCGACCTCGCGACGGGCCTGTTCGAGGGGCGTGGTCTCGATGGTGCCGCTGATCCCGTGCCAGAGCCCCCGGAACGACCGCACCCCGGCGCTGCGGCGAAGCAGCAGGATCCGGCCGCGACGCCGCAGGATCACGGTCACCGCGTCGACGATCCGGATATCGTTCGCTGCGGCGGACATCGGGGCCTCCCGGCGTTGTTGCGCGGACGCCGCCGCGCGGTGTAGAGTCGGCAAGCGCGGGGCCGGCCCGCGCAATCCCATCCCACCATAGGACATGACGGGAGACGCGACATGAAATATCTGCTGCTCGGCTCGGGGCTCCAGGGAACCGCCATCGCCCACGATCTGCTGCGCAACGTCGACGACACGACCGGCCTGACGGTCATCGACCGCGACCGCGAGACGCTGGCCGCCCTGGCCGCGAAGCTGGACGACCCGCGCCTGCGGACGGTCGCGGGCGACATCACCGACGCCGGCCTGGTCGCGCCGCTGATGGCCGAGGCCGCGGCCGCGATCAGCGCGGTGAACTACTGGTTCAACCCGCAGCTGACCGAGCTGGCCATCGCCGGCGGCGCGCATTTCGTCGACCTGGGCGGCAACAACGACATCGTGCGCAAGCAACTCGGGATGGACGCCCGCGCGCGCGAGGCCGGCGTGACGGTGATCCCCGACTGCGGGCTGGCGCCGGGCCTGGCCGGGCTGCTGGGATACCACCTGGCGACCGGCCTGGACGAGGCCCACGACGTGCGGCTGCGCGTGGGCGGGCTGCCGAGCGATCCCCGGCCGCCGCTGGACTACATGCTGGTGTTCTCGGCCCAGGGCCTGATCAACGAGTACATCGAGCCCGCCGAGGTGATCCGCAACGGCGACCTGAAGACCGTGCCCTCGCTGACCGAGGTCGAGGACCTGATCTTCCCCGCGCCCTTCGGCCGGCTCGAGGCCTTCCAGACCTCGGGCGGCACCTCGACGCTGCCGCAGACCCTGGCCGGCAAGGTGCGCAACCTCGACTACAAGACCATCCGCTACCGCGGCCACTGCGAGAAGATCCGCCTGCTGGTCGATCTGGGGCTGACGACGTCCGAGGAGATCGACGTGCGGGGCAGGGCCGTCGCGCCGCGCGACGTGCTGGCCGCCATGCTGGAATCGCGCCTGCCGACCGAGGGCGAGGATGTCGTGCTGCTGCTCTGCGAGGCGGTGGGCGTGGCCGGCGGCCGCACGGTGCGCCGCGCGATCCGGATCATCGACCGCCTCGATCGGGCGACCGGGCTGTCGGCCATGACGCGCATGACCGGCTTCCCGACCGCGATCATCGCCGAGATGCTCGCCCGCGGCGACGTCTCCCGGCCCGGGGCGATGCCCCAGGAGCTGATCGTGCCGGCCGGGAAGATGCTCGATGAACTGAAGACCCGCGGCGTCGAGCCCGAGAGCTGGGAAGAGGATCTGCAGTAGACGCACCCGCGAGAGAAGGACAGGGAGGCGGCCCCCGCGAGCCGCCTCCGTTCATGAAGGACCACCCGCCACGAGGTCGCGGAACGGGCGGTCGGCGATGTATCGCGGGCGAGGCGGCAGGGTCTACGACTCCGGCGCCGGCTCGGCCGGCAACAACCCCTCCAGCCGGTCCTTGTGCACCATGAAGGCCAGCATCTTCAGCTTGATGAAATCGCCGCTGAAGAAGTAGTAGCCCTTGTAGGCGCCGAGCCGCGAGCTGCGGTTCGAGTCCTTGATCAGGAACCAGTCGCGGCCCCGGATCTTGGTGTAGCCGACGATGTGCACGCCGTGGTCGTCGCTGGTCTGGCCGTTGACGATGCGGTGTTCGCGGCTGCCCTGGTCGATGTACTTCGCCGGGATGTCCCA
>CAYLMM010000013.1:0-53802 GCA_964384825.1 uncultured Fibrobacteraceae bacterium | reverse complement strand
GGCCGCCCTCGGCCAGCCACGAGACCTCGGCCCGGCAGCCGTTCTCGGGATCCGGCGTCAGGTCGATCAGCAGACGGCTGCCGCCGTCCAGCCCGGACACGACGTAACGGCGGAAGGAGGCGGCGGAGTCCTCGGGGAAGAAGCCGGTGAATCCGTCCAGGTCGCAGCGGCCCGGGAAGACGCTTCCGTTCTCCGGGACGATCCACCAGTTCTGGTCGTCCACGCGGATCGAGATCCTGAAATCGGAGAAGGCCTGAGGCGCGGCGGCCTCCAGCGGCACGCCGGCTCCGGGGCCGAAATACCCGATCTCGGCCGGCAGACCCCGGGAGTCGAGCAGCGACCAGGACAGCACGGCCTTTTCCCAGGGTGTCGCGGCCAGCGACGAATAGACGTCGGTGGCAGGTCGCGGCTGATGGCTCCAGGGCCGGTCGTGACGCACCGTCCGCATCCGGTTGCCGACCAGGTCGGCGATGCGCTCGATGGTGTCCAGCGCGGTGAGATCGGTCCGGGGCTCGCCCTGGTCGTCGACCGGGGATTCGAGCCAGGCCGTCAGCGCGGGATCGAGTTCGCCGGTGTCGCGGGCCAGAGCGCGCAGGCGCGACGAAAGGCCCCGCCAACCCTCGACCGTGGAGAAGAACAGTGCCGGGCGCAGATCCCGGACCCGGGTCTCGCCGCGTTCCAGCGGCAGGGCGGGGACGTCGCGGACCGTCCAGGTGCGCGGTTCGTCACCGGCGCCGTCGACCACGGCCGGGGCGGCCAGGAATTCATCGTGCACGATCTCGACCTCGGCCCCGGGGGCGTCCACGGTCACGGTCTTGACCAGGATCGGCCAGCGTCCGCCCAGCTCCTCGCGGGCCGCCGCAGGCAACGGGCCGGGGCGCAGATCCTCGATCTCGTAATCCAGCTCGATCACGCAGCCGATCTCGGCGCCGACATGGCTGACGACCATCTCGCGGTGGCCGAGCAGGTCGGCGCAGCGGGAGACGGCGTCGGGAGTGACCTCGTTGAAGCCGTTCGGGGGCGTGGGAACCTCGGTGCCGTCGCGCATGAAGGTGCGGGCGACGTGGATCTCGAGTTTCTGGCGGGAGGAATCCCATGCCGGACGGGGATCGCAGAGATTCCGCACGGCCCAGTCGGTCATCAGCTTCGTGACGGTCCGCTCGCGGCGGGTCATGCGGCCGTTCTTGTCGACGGAGTAGACGACGTCCTGCTTCAGGACGACCGCGTCGGCGAGCGGGTGGTCGGCGGCCGCGGGTGCGGTCGCGATCAGGTCGAGGATGTCGTCCGCGGCGGCCGCGGGCGTCGTCGGAGCCGACAGGCAGATCAGGCCCGTCAGGATCGCCAGGCAGGTGGTCTTCATGATCACGCCCCCTTCCGGCGGGCGACCATCCTGGTCCCGCCCAGTTCCCGCAGAATCTCGGTCGTGGCCCGGTAGACGGGCCAGTCATCGGTCTGGACCGTTCGGTCCCTGACGGCGGCCTCGCCCTTCAGCAGGGTGTCCCGCCCGGCGGCCTCGACGGCGATGTCGCACCAGGCGGCGTCGCCCTCGGCTCCGACGAGCCAGACCTTGTCCGCAGCGACGGAATGGTACCCGCGCGGCGGCGAGATACGCTCGTCGATCAGCCATTTCTGTCCGTACCACAGAGCGGCCGGGGTCTCGCGTTCCTCGGCCAGATCCCGGTCGGGGAATCGCGACGTGCCGGCGAAGTTGCCGGTGATCAGGCGGGGCGCCAGCGGCAGCCAGGTGGCGGTCCGCTCGCCCACGGCGGCGAATCCGGGCACGCGGAACTTCACCTTCAGGACGCAGGGCCGGGAGAAATCGGCGGGGTCGCCGATCCGCGTCTCCTCGACCACCGCGCCGGGAGCCAGATGGGACAGCCAGCGTTCGACCGAGGGATCGAAGTCGGTCAGCGAGGCCGAACCCCGCGACCGCCGCAGCCGGGTGTCGATGTACCCCTCGCCGCGCAGTTCGAGTTCGCCGGTCAACTCGCCGTTCGGATCGATGCGGCCGCGGATCTTCAGGTCGGCCACGTTCTCGTCGGCCCCGTAGGCGGGCGTCATGGTCAGCTGCTCGCCCTCGGGCGATCCGATCACGTAATGCTGCTCGCCCTCGGCGCGGGACCATCCGTAGCGCGAGAAGGGGATCCAGGTCGGATCGAGCATCTGGAAGGTGCCGTCCTCGCGTTTCAGCGCCGCGACGCAGTGGTTGAACTGGTCGGCGGGAATCTCTTCGACCCGGGCGCCGGCCATCGTCATCGCCGGATAGACCGTGAAGCCGGCGCTGCGCAGCATCGTGATGGTCATCCCGGCGATGTCCTTGCAGACGCCGCTGCGCTCGCGGAAGATCATCTCGCCGGGATGGATGGTGTAGCCCTCGCCCTCGCCCATGTTCAGGCCGACGTAGCGGATGTTCTGGGCCACCCAGTGGTTGATCGCCGCGATGCGCTCCTGGTCGGAATCCAGTCCGTCGGTCAGCTCGGCGACCTTGGCCCGGATCGCCTCGTTGTCGGCGAAGACCGGATCGTTGGTGGCGAAGAACCAGCGCGACTTCTCGGGCCAGTCCTGCACCGTGGCCAGCACGATCTTCGGCGCGATGTCGCTCGGCGAGGCGCTGCGGTACTCGTGCGGCAGGGACCCGACGTTCCGTTTCCAGAACCTGTAGGTGAACTGCGCGTCGTCGAAGGTCTGCGACGCCGAGACCTCGCCGTTGTAGGCCGAGAACTGCACCGGCTTGTTCCGCGGCGTGCGCAGGGTGTAGGTCTTCTCGACGATCGGGTCGTTCCCCTGGAAGAGGATCACGTCGTAGAAGTGGCCGCGCATCGGCGGGATGTACTGGTCTTCGCCGCCGTCGCCCGTGTCGCCGAGGTAGGCGATCTGGAAGCCCTTGCGGTAGGTCTCGACCTCCACCGCGTCGCCGACCCGCAGGCCGGGCACCGTCATCGATTTCTGGTGCATGCCCCAGTAGATGGCGTGGGCGGGAGCGGTGACCTCGACCAGTCCGGCCAGATCCACGGACTCGGCCGCGCCGTCGCGCCGGTGGACGATCACCCGGCGGATCTCGATCAGCTGCGTGGCCGGATCGTACTCGAACCGCTGCGAGGCCATGTCCCTGGCCCCGGCGGCGGTGAGGATCTTGGTCAGGGAGTGGTGGACGACATGGGAGAGACCGGAGTCCTCCATCGTGACGTCGGTGCGGTCGAAGACGGTCACCAGATCGGAGCCGGGATGGTCGGCGGCCGTCCCTGCGTCATCGATCAGGATGCGGATATCGGCGTCGGCGGGAGGTGTCGCCAGGGCGCTGCCTGCGATCACGACCAGCAGCAGGACGCCGAGACAGGAAAAAATTTGCCGTCGGTTCATGGCCTTCCTCTCGGCGGAATGGTGCAGGACGGATCCGGCCCGGAGTGCCGGATCGCCCTGCGAATATAAGGTCTGAAGCGCCGGGAGTCAGTTTTCACCTGGAGCGGGGGCGTCGGCGGCGGGGATCCAGCCGGAATCGGCGAGCTTTTCGATCGCCTCCCCGGACCTCTCGGTATGCACCAGCCAGGCGATCCGGTCGCCCGTCCGGAGCTCGAAGCGATCGTCGAGGGGGGCGGTCGCATCCTCCCGGCGCAGGACCAGGGGCAAGGCCAGCCGCATCAGCCGGCCCCCTTCGGACTCGGGGGGGGCGCCGCCGCCGGATCGGTCCTTCTGCTGCTTCAGCCAGTGGATCGCGGTCATACCGCGCCTGATGCGGACATCCCAGAGCTCGATATCGACGGGCTGGCCGAACAGCACCGCGGCGCCCGCCTCGCGGACATCCTGCGGATCGACCGAGCCGGCGCCGACCTGGATGGCCACCGCGGCCGCCGGCGCCCCCTGTTCGGTCATCGCCCTCCTGGCGAAGAGCAGGCCGATCGCCTCGTTGCACAGGGTGGACAGCACCGCGCGGCGGGATTCCACCCTGGCGCCGAGCAGGACGCGCTCCTCGAGCGCGTTGCCGAGAATGACCCGGTGGCCTTCGGCTTCGGCTTCGCGGCAGACCATGACGTTGGAATCGAGCAGGACCGTCTCGTGCCCGGCGTCCTTCAGCAGCCGCGCCAGCGTGCGTCCCAGGGCATGGGCGCCGAGGATGACGTAGCCCCGGCCGGCCGGCCGGCGGACCTGCAGCAGCCGGGCCATCGGACCGGCCATCACGCCCAGGAAGACGACCGTCACGGCGATCACCAGGAACACCTCGGCGCGCAGCTGGGCCCCGCCGGGCAGCCCGGCCGCGGCCAGGCGGTCGGCGAAGAGCGAGGCGACCGCCGCCGCCACGATGCCGCGCGGCCCCATCCAGGCCACGAAAATACGCTCCCGGGCCGAGAGGGAGGACCCCGCGGTGCAGACGGCCACGTTCAGGGGCCGGACCACGAAGATCAGCAGGGCGGCGACCAGAAGGCCGCGATAGCCGAGAGCCGCCACCTCCGCGGCCCGGACGTCCGCGGCCAGCAGCACGAACAGCATCCCGATCAGCAGGACGGTCAGCTCTTCCTTGAATTCCCTCAGTTCCTGGTTCAGGGGAGTGCGGATGTTGCCCAGCACCAGGCCGGCGGCGATCACCGCCACGATGCCCGATTCCCGGACCAGCGCATTGGCCGCCTGGAACAGGGCCAGGACCGAGGAAAGCACCAGGATGTTGCGGAAGCCCTCGGGAACCAGGCGCCGGTTGCGCAGCGCGACGGCGAGCAGGCCGCCCGCGACCAGGCCGAAGACCGCCCCGGCGATCAGGCGGCCGGGGATCGAGGCGGCTCCGCTGAGCAGCGAAGACCCTCCTGGGGCGATCGCTATCTCGAGGGCCACAACCGCGACGATCGCGCCGACGCCGTCGATGAACACGCCCTCGGCCTCGAGCACCGTCTCGACCGCGCGGCGGACGCGGATCCGGCGCAGCAGCGGCGTGATCACCGTGGGGCCGGTGACCGTGACCAGGGATCCGAAAAGCAGGGAAGTGCGCCAATCCCAGCCCAGGGCCAGCTTCGCGGAAACGGCGGCGCCGGCCAGGGTTATCAGCAGACCGACCGAGATCAGCAGACGGATGGAGGCCGCCTCGGCCCGGATGCGGCGGCGGTCGAGGTTCAGGCCGCCCTCGAAGAGGATCACCGCGACCGCGAAGCCGGTCAGGATCTCCAGGGCCGGCCCCAGATCCTCCGGGCGGATCAGGCCCGCGGCGTCGGGGCCCAGCAGGACCCCGGCGCCGAGCAGGATCACGATGCCGGGCACCCGCAGATGCCGGGCGGCCAACTGCGCCGCTACTCCCGCCGCCAGCGCCAGGGCGACGCCGAAGGCCGGATTGCCCGGGAATCCCTCATGCATGCCGTCGGGTCATTGTTTCGGCAGCTGTTCGAGCTGTGTCAGATAGTCGTCGTACGGCAGCGCCGGCCAGCTTTCCGCGGCCACCGCTCCGGCCGAACGCGAGATCAGGGCCACCAGATGCGCCGTCTCGATATCGGGCGCCTCGTAGATGTCCATGAAATCGTAGCGCCCGAGCAGCGAATAGTGGGCGATCCACATCACTTCCGGGCACACCTTCCGGACCTTGTTCAGCCAGATCTTGCCGCGCGCCTTGCGCTCGCCCCCGTTTTCCATGCCTTCCGGCGTCAGCTTCGTCATGAGGATGAAGATCGGCATCGTCCACCTCCACTCTCGACGGTGCGGTCGGTCGCCTGGACCTCCCGCTGGTTCTTGGTGACGGGGAAGGTCCCCTCGCCCATCCTAGCATAAACGGAGAGGAAATACCCCCGGCGGATCGGAACCCTCCAATTATCTACGCGACGGCGAGGCGGGGAGTTGCGGGGCCGGGCGATACTGTGCTGCGAGACAGGGCCGCGGAATGTTAGGGTGGGGGCGGAAAAATAATTCGGATTCCCGCGAACTTCGCCGCCATGGCGTGCGTCTCTGATATGCCGCCGCGAATCGCCCGGCCGTCGCGAATCAAGGAACCGAGCAGGTCGAAGCCGGAAGGATGACATGGACACCGCCGTTCTGGTGCAGAGATGCCGGCAAGGCGATGAACTGGCCTGGGAATCCCTGGTCCGGCAATACCAGGGCCGGGTTTTCGGGATCGCGCTGAGCTACGTCGGCGATTCCGACGAGGCCCGCGATCTGGCCCAGGAGATCTTCATCCGGATCTATCGGCGGCTCGACTCCTGTCGCGACGACCGGCGGTTCGGGGCCTGGATGATCCGGCTCGCGCGCAACGCCTGTCTCGATCATCTGCGGCGGCGCAAGGTCCGGCCTCCGGCGCGGGACATCCCGGCCGACGAGATGCCGGCCCTGGCCGACGGATCGCCCACGCCCGAGCAGGACTGGGAGTCGGAATCGAGGAAGCAGCTGGTGCATCGGGCCCTGCAGACCCTCAGCACGATCAATCGCGAGATCATCATGCTGAAGGACATGCAGGGATTGGCCCTGGAGGAGATCGCGGAGATGCTGGAGATACCCCTGGGAACGGCGAAATCACGCTCGAACCGGGCTCGCATCGAGCTCGCGCAGGCGGTGCTGGACCTGGGGGGCGGCCCGAGGATGGAGGCGATGTCGTGAACCGGATGCGGAACATGGATTGCCGCGAGTTCGAGATCCTGCTGGACGAATTCCTGTCCGGCCGGCTGGATCCCGCGACCCGCCGCCGCGCCGGCGCCCATCTGGACTCGTGTCCCGCCTGCCGCGAACTGGTCGAGGCCGTGGCGTCCCCGGCCGGGGATCTCGCCTCGGCGGTATTCCCCGACCAGACCGACGCGATCCTGGCCCGGACCAGCGGCTCGGCATGCCAGAGGGCCCGGCAGCTGATCCCGGCGCGGATCGACGGCGCGCTCGCCGATCCCGACGACACGCTGCTGCGGGAGCATCTGGAACATTGCGGACGGTGCGCCGCCCTGGCCGGAGCCCTGGCCTGGACGACGCCGGTGCTGGAGGAACTGGGCGATCTCGATCCGGGGATCGATTTCACCAGCGCCGTGGTCGTCGCCACCGCGGGAATGCGCGAGGCTCCCGAGGCCTCGATCGATCGCCTGACCCGCTGGGCGGACGCGATCGGCGAGCGGTGGCGTCGGATGACCGCCCGGCCGCGTTTCACCTTCGAGGCCGCCTACGCGGGGACCCTGATGCTGATCCTGCTCTTCGGCACCCCCGTCTCGCCTCTGAAGGATGCCCCGCCCAAGGCCCTGGCGGCGGTCCAGGCGGGCCCGACGTCGGTCCTGACGATCGACAACCTGCAGCGCAGCCTGCCGGGCCGGATCTATTTCCTGGGGCAGGCGACGTGGCATTCGGCGGCCGGCGGCGTCGCGACCCTGGCCGGGGACGCGCACGGCGATCTGGGCGTCCGGCGGGAACGGACACGGCCGGCTTTCGACGCCCTGAAACAGGACGGCTCGGTGCTGATCGACGCCGTGCAGGCGGGGGACCTGGTGATGGCCTCGTCCGCCCTCGACGACGTGCGGCGCGGGCTGGCCGAAACCTGGCGGGCCTGGTGGAGAGGAACGGGAGCGGATTCCGCGGCTGCGGATACGTCCCTTTGATTTCGAGACGATGGATAGAACGACGATCGACGAGAGTCACCGTTAAGGAGGAAGTCATGCAGCACGACACGCAGAATCCCAACATCGGCGGACAGATCCCCGGCGGCGCGCCCGGAACGCCGCCCCCGTACCGGCAGGTGAAGTCGCCGGCCCTGGCGGGATTCCTCTCGATGATGCCCGGCCTCGGCCAGATCTACCTGGGCTACTACCAGCTGGGCTTCATCTACATGGGGATCTTCGCGGCCACGGTCACCGTCCTGAGCGCGGGGGTCACGGGAGCGGAGCCGCTCTTCGGCATTTTCCTGGGGTTTTTCAGCCTCTACAACATCATCGACGCGGTGCGGCGGGCGAGCTTCGTCAACCAGATGGCCGCCGGCGGGGAATTCATTGCGCCCGAGGGCTTCATGATGCCGGGCCGCGGCGGCACCCGGGCCGGCGGCGTGATCCTGGTCGTCATCGGTGCCTTCTCGCTGCTGGAGACGAAGTTCGACGTCGACATGCAATGGCTCGGCGACTGGTGGCCGGTCCTGGTGATCGGCGGCGGCGTCTGGCTGATCTGGAAGGCGTCGAAGGAGAAGAAGTCCGGGCAGGACTGAAACCGGAGAACAGAGGCGCGGCGGAGCTTTTTTCGAGGCTCCGCCGCATTCCGTCGATAGGGATAAAATTCGGCGAAAACGGCAGAATCCGTTGGCATTTTAATTCTGTTCATACTATAACATCCTTGTCCGGCCTCTTGGCCGGGCCGTCAGTCGGGAATGAGCCGGATGCGTCCCTGTCGTGGAGTTGGGAGTGTCGGCTGCCCGGAGATCAAAGGACGTGTCCGCTGTGAGAATCTATGTCGGTAATCTGAACTTCCAGTCCACGGACGAGGGCCTCAGCCAGCTCTTCTCCGAGTACGGCAATGTCGACACCGCCACCGTGGTGACCGATCGCGAGACCGGTCGTTCCCGCGGCTTCGGCTTCGTCGAGATGTCCGACGACACCCAGGCCCGCACCGCCATCGAGGCCCTCAACGGCCAGATGTGGGACGGGCGGAACCTGACGGTCAACGAGGCCCGGCCCCGGCCGCCCCGTACCGACCGCGGTCCCCGCTGGTAGTTCGGATCGACCGAGAGGATCGAGAAAGCCCCGCCGCATCGCGGCGGGGCTTTTCGTTCGGGGAGCGGCCCCCGCTCCGGATCGCGGAGCGGGAGCTCGATTCGCGGGTGGGAATCAGCGGGCGTCGATCTCGGCCAGCAGTTCCTTCACCGCCGCCTCCATCTGCAGGTCGCGGCCGGCCGCGGCCGACTCGGGATCGTTGTCCACCAGGATGTCGGGCTCGAGCTGCCTGTTCTCGAGCAGACGGCCCTGGTTGTCCATGACCCCCACCATCGGCATCCCGAAGTAGAGCGATCGGTCCTGCAGCGTCTCCCACCAGACCGCGGTCGCGGTTCCGGCCACCGGCATGCCCACCAGCTTGCCGATTCCCAGCTCGTTATAGGCCCAGGGGAAATAGTGCGCGTCGGAATAGTTCCCCTCGTTCATCAGGACGATCGAGGGGCGGTGCCAGCGCGTCGAGGGTTCCTCGCCGATGAACTGGCCGCGGGGCACGTTGCGCGAGTAGAGCGATCCGCTGAGGAACGTGCAGAGATGCTCGGTCAGGTTGCCGCCGTTGTTGAAGCGCGTGTCGACGACCAGGCCCTCCTTGTCGCTGTAACGGCCCAGGATGTCGTTGAAGGCTTCGCGGTAGTAGTAGTCGCTCATGGTGGCGACGTGCGCGTAGCCCAGCCGGCCGCCGGATAGACGCTCGACGTCGGCCCGGCGCGATTCGATCCAGCGCTCGTACAGCAACCGCTGCTGGGCGCCGCGGGAGATCGGCTTGACCGTCTCTTCCCATTTCTCGCCGCCCTTGCGCAGCGAGAGCAGCACGAACTTGCCGGCCTTGTGGTTCAGCAGCGGATAGTAGTTCTCGCCGGCCTTGATCGGCGCGCCGTCGATGGCCTCGATCACCACGCCCGGCTCGATCTTCGTCCCCTCCTGCAGCAGGGGGCTCTTGGGCATGATCTCGGCGATCTTCAGGCCGTCGCCCTCGTGGTCGGCGGCGTAGAAGGCGCCCAGCATGGCTGTGGCGTCGGCGTTGTCCATGTCGGAGATGAAGCGGGCCCCGGTATGCGAGGCGTTCAGCTCGCCCAGCATCTCGCTGAGCAGCTCGGCGAAGTCGTGGTTGTCGTCGATGTGGGGCAGGAAGCGGGCGTAGGCCTTCTTGTATCCCTGCCAGTCCACGCCGTGCATGTCGGCCACGTAGAACTTCTCGTAGATCTGCCGCCAGACGTGCTCGAACATGTAGGACCGCTCGGCGGCCCGGTCGAGGTTCATGTGGGCCGAGAAGGAGATCGGCGACGTCTTGCCCGAAGCGATCTCCACGCTCATCGGCCGGCCGTCGACCAGCATGTAAGCCTTCTTGCCCTCGGAATCGACGATCACGTCGCTCGCGCTGCGGGCGTCGAACTTGGCCAGCCGCTTGAATTCCTTCTCGCGGTGCTTGTAGCTCCACAGGTCGTAGCCCTCTTCGATGCGGGCCAGATACAGCAGCTGCTCGCCGTCGGGCGTCATGGCCGCGTCGGACATGCGGGCCGAGTGGGTCGTCAGGCGCAGGGTGCGGTCCTCGGTGCCGTCGAGATCCAGCTTCACGGCCTCGGGCACCTCGGGCACGGTGAAGCCGCTGGGCAGCTTCCGCGCCTTGTCCTCGTCATCCTTCTTCTCGTCCTTCTTGTCGTCCTTCTTGTCGGCTTTCTCGTCCTTGTCGCCGTTCTCCTCGGCCAGCTTCGCCAGCTCGAGCTCGGCCTTGCTCAGACGGAACCGATCCCAGGACTTCTCGGTGAAGAACATCGCGTAGATGTCGGTCTCGGAGCCGCCGCCGCCGTGGCGCCGCAGTCCCCGACGGTCGGAGAACCAGAACATCATCTCGCCGCCGAGGGCCCAGCGGGGCAGGTAGTCCTCGTACCCGCTGAGGGTCAGGTTGCGCACGTCCTCCTTGCCGGAGGCGGACACCAGGCCGGCCTCGTCCGACCAGCGCGTGGGGCTGAGGAACGAGACCAGGAAGGACTTCCCGTCGGGGGACCACTGGTACCACTGGTCGCCGTCGGAGTACGAGTAGTTGCGGTCGCCGGGCAGGACGGTGCGGATCTTCCCGGAATCCATGTTGATCACCCGCAGGGTGGTGCGGTCCTCGAGGAAGGCGATCTCCTTGCCGTCGGGCGACCACTGCGGCTGGAAGGTCTCGTGATCGGATTCCAGGACCGGAGTCTCGTTCAGGAGCGTGGCGCTGAAGAAGAACGGCTCGTCGTCCCGATCGAGATCGGTGCGGTAGAGGTTCCAGCTGCCGTCGCGTTCGCCGGCGTAGACCAGCGACCGGCCGTCGGGGCTGAAGTCCACCATGCGCTCCTGCTCGGGCGTGTCGGTGATCCGCCGGGTCAGGCCGTGCTCCACCGAGCAGACGAAGATCTCGCCGCGGTTGACGAAGGCCAGTTCCTTGCCCGTGGGCGAGAGGGTGATCTCGGTGACGCCCTTGGTCAGGGTCAGGTACTCGACCGGATTGCCGCGTTCGCCGGTGGCGATGGCGATGTCGACGCGCTCGGGGCTGTCGGCGCCCGCGGGCAGCGTCCAGATCTCGCCGTTCCAGCTGTAGCAGAGGTCGCCGGCGTCGCTGGCGCTCAGGTGGCGCGCCGGATGCCGGGTGTGCCGGGTCAGCTGGACCGGATGCGCGGGATCGGCCAGATCCATCCGCCAGACGTTGAACGTGCCGTCGCGCTCGCTGAGGAAGAACAGGCCTTCGCCGCCGGGGACCCAGGACGGATCGCGATCCTCGCCGGCGTAGCCGGTCAGCTTGGTGTGCTTGCCGCTCTTCAGGTCGCAGAGCCACAGGTCGAGGGCGAACGAGGATTCGTGATGCTTGCGGCAGAGATCCTCGAGGGCCTTGAGATCGTTGTACGCGATCCGGTCGCCCGAACGATCGTACTGCGCGTTCGCGGCGGGGGTGGTCAGGATCTGCACGGGACGGCCGCCTTCGGCCGGAACGCCGTACAGCTCGGGCAGGGCCCGGTAGTGCGGGTATTCGATGTTGGCGGGATCGTCGAGACGGGTCGAGGAGAACAGCACCTCGTCGCCGTCGGGCGAGAATCCCGAAGGATGATCGGCCGCCGAATGGAAGGTCAGGCGCGTCGCCTCGCCTCCTTCGGCCGGCATCGAGAAGATGTCGAAATTGCCGTAGCGGTCCGATGCGAAGGCGATCGTTTCGCCGTCGGGCGACCACACGGGCTCGGTGTCGTGCGCGGGATGGACGGTCAGCCGGACGGCGTCGCCCCCCAGCCGCGGAACGCGCCACAGGTCGCCGTGGTAGCTGAAGACGATGGTCTGTCCGTCGGGCGAAAGGGCGGGATGCCGCAGCCACAGCGGACGCCCGTCGTCCGCGGCCGCGGAGATCCCCGCGGTCAGCAGCAGCGAAGCCGCGATTGCGAGCAGGGCGACCGCCGGCCAGAGGCGGCGGAACTCGGTACGGATCGGATGTGTCATGGAGGACTCCCTCGGAACGCGGCCGACGACGGACTCCGGGACGGGGCGGGGTCTTGGCCGGCGGCGAAGATCGGTTGGGCGCGCAGCGGCGGGTCCGCTCGCAGATCGACAAACATTCACCATTACGGCGGGAGAAGCCCTCGGGTTGCTTCGGGATGCGAGATTTTCGGCAGGACGCCCCCGGCCCGGAGGGATCCTCGAAGCGGGTTGCCTGTCCGGCGGTTTGCCGATAGAATATGCCGGTCTTCGCGGTGGGGGACGGAAACCATTCGTTATTCACCGATACCGTAGCCCTTCATCCGATCGACGTCGCCGGCGAGGCCTGATGGAACCGCCGTTCGCGACGGGTTGCTTCCGGATGAAGCGACAGGAAGGATGACCATGGATCGCAGGATCAAGGCGCTGATCATCGTTCTGGCTTTGTGGACGACGGCGGGCGTTGCCGGGGCCGAGGAGGCGCCGGACCAGGGATGGAAAAAGACCGCCGACATGGGCTTTAACTTCAACCAGAGCAGCTACAGCGATTCCTGGGCCGGCGACGAGTTGGGCGCGATGAACTGGACCGCCGTGGCCAATCTGGTGGCCGAGCGGAACCTGAGCGCAAGCGCGAACTGGAAGAACGACCTGAAGCTCTCGTACGGGCAGACCCATCAGCAGCAACGGGACGACGCCGGCGACAAATACTGGGCGAACCCCGAGAAGTCGTCCGACCGCATCTTCCTCGAATCGCTGCTGCGTTTCGATCTGCACAGGTTCATCGAGCCCTACGCCGCGGCGACCTTCGAGAGCCAGTTCCACGACGCGGCCGACAACCCGCTGTCGCCGGCCACGATCACCGAATCGCTGGGCGGCGGGCATCAGATCATGAAGGACGATCGCGGCGAAATCTTCACGCGCGTCGGTTTCGCCCTGAGGCAGGAGACGGCCTACCGGGTCGCGGGCAAGACCTCCGGCGGCCTGGAATGGGTCACCGATTTCGACCGGAAGTTCGGAGAGGACGGCGATCTGAAGATCGTCTCGAAGCTGAGGGTGTTCCAGGCCGTTTTCAGCTCGGTCTCCGACGACTTGCAGGGCCTGGAGAACGAGGACTACTGGAAGTCGCCGGACGTGGCCTGGGAGACGACGCTCTCGGCGGCCGTCACCAAGCTCATCCAGACCTCGCTCTTCGTGGAATTCCTGTACGACAAGGAGATCAGCCGGCAGGGACGCTATCGTCAGATCCTCGGGCTGGGGGTCACCTACAAGCTGTTCTAGGGGGTAGCCTCGGCGCCGGGATCCGACGGTTCCGCGCCGCGACTCTAAACGGGAGGAATTGGGATGGAAACGACCGGAACGGGCTTCGACCTCGTGCAGACCCTGATCGATTTCGCGACCGGCTACGGCATCAAGGTCGTCGGGGCGATCGTGGTGCTGATCGTCGGTCGGATCGTGGCCGGATGGGCGCGGGGGCTGATGCGCAAGATGCTGGGCAAGCGCGACACCGATCCCTCGATCATCACCTTCGTCGCCAGCCTGGCCTACTGGCTGATCCTGATCTTCGCGATCATGTCCGCCCTGGGCAATTTCGGGGTCGAGACGGCCTCGCTGGTCGCCGTGCTCGGCGCCGCCGGCTTCGCGGTCGGCTTCGCGCTGCAGGGTTCGCTGGCCAATTTCGCCGCCGGGGTGATGCTGCTGCTCTTCAGGCCCTTCCGCGTGGGCGATTACGTCGAGGCCGGCGGCGCCGCCGGCACGGTGCGCGAACTGAACCTGTTCACGACCGTGCTGATGACCCCGGACAACATCCGGATCATGGTGCCCAACGGGAAGATCTTCGGCGACACCATCAAGAACATCACCGCCGAGGACACCAGGCGGGTCGACATGGTCATGGGCATCGGCTACGGCTCGGATATCGGCCGCGCTGTGCAGGTGATGCAGGGTCTGCTGGAAGCCGATGCGCGGGTGCTGAAGGATCCGGCGCCGCAGATCGCGGTCGCCGAACTGGCCGACTCCAGCGTCAACCTGGTGGTGCGTCCCTGGGTGAACAAGGCCGACTACTGGGGACTGAAGTTCGATTTCATGCGGGCGGCCAAGGAGGCCTTCGACCGCGAAGGCATCGAGATCCCGTTCCCGCAGACGGTCATCCACCAGGCCGCGGCCGAGTAGAACATCCGCGGCATCCCGTTCGGAACGAAGACGGCCCTCCCCTTGCGGGAGGGCCGTCGTTCTGCGTGTCCCGGACGGGACCGGATGCTACCGGTTGCCGCTGCCGGTGCTGCCGGTGCCGCCGGTGCCGCCGGAGCCGTCGCCGCTGCCGCCGCCGCTGCCGCCGCCGTCGCCGGGTCCTCCGCCGGCGTTGTCGATCGGGCTGTGGCCGCCGGGTCCCATCGCGTCTTCGGGTCCCATCCATCCCGCCTGGGTCATCTGCTGGAACATCCGGGCGCCGTCCATGCCCTCGCCGAGGCATTTCTCCATGGCTGCGGCCATCTCCTCGACCGGGCCGCCGCGCATGGCGCCGCCGGCGACCATGGTGCGGATGCGCTGCATCTCGGCGGAGGAATAACCCTGCTGCAGGGCTTCGCCGGCGATCTTGACAGCCCGCTCGCGGGTCATGCCCCGTTCGGTGAGCTGGGTCGCCGTCTCGGCGGCGTCGGCCAGATCCGCGATCGTGCAGTCTTCGCTGCGGACGCGATCGCGGGCCCGCGTGCGAAGCTGATCCAGTTCGCCCTCGTTCAGGCCGCGCCACATGTTCCGGGCCATGCTGCTGACGGCAGCCCGATCGACCGCCGGATCCTCGCTGGAAGCGACGCCGTCCTCGATCGCCCCGGCCGCGATGCGGGCCGCGGTCCGGATATGATTCTCCATCCGTTCGCAGGCCTGCAGCAGGGCCTGTTCGCCGACGCCCTTCATGGCGCCCTCGCGGGCCTTGGCCGTGATCGGTTCGACAGGAAGGCCCTCGGCTGCCGCCGCGGCTACGCGTTTGCGGATCTCGAGCCGAAATTCGGCGCCCATGTTGCCGAGTCCGTTCTCGCCGAAGAGGGTCTGCAGGTCGTCTTCCGCGACGCCGGCCTGCAGGCAGACGCCGAGGTGTTCGCGGGCCCTGGCGCGCTGGGCCTCGGACAATCCGTTTTCGCCGTCGAGGCAGGCCGAAAGCCGCTCGCGCAATTGATCGCGCGCCTGGACGGGCTGGCCGCCGTCTCCGCCCCCGAGTTGGACCTGTTCCCTGGCCCGGTCCTGATCCGGGGCCGCGGGATCGTCCTGGCCGAAGGCGGTCGCCGCCGGCAGCAGCGCCAGCAGGATCACCAGGAACGCCGAAGCCGACAGCGCCGTCGCCGGACGGGTGATGGAGATCGTTCTGTTCTTCATGGATATTCCTCCGTGTTCCGGTTGGGGAGCCGCGGGCTCGACGGAACTCCCGTGAACATATCCTGAGACGACGCCGGCGCCGCGAGGTTACCGGACAGCCGGACCGACGACGATCAGGCCGTTGCGTCCGCCGAAACCGTCGTCCTCGTAGGCTTCGGCCTCGGGCGGAACGACGGTCCGGCCGTCGACGAGGTAGCAATAGGCGTGGACCCCGACCGGCAGCAGCCGTTCGCCTTCCCACCAGCCGTCGCCGACGGGGCGCAGGGGGTCCGCGTCTTGATCCCAGCCGTTGAAGGCGCCGACCACGCAGACCTGTTTCGCGCCGGATGCGCGCAGGCGGAACCGATGGGGCCGGTCGGCGGTCGGTCCCCGGTTCCCGACGGCCGCGAATGACGCCGGCCGCGGCCCGTCGCCGATCCGCGGGCGCCAGGTCAGGGCGACCGACACGCGGTGGCTGGACTCATGGTCGCCTGCGGTGGGCTCGAATCGGGCGAATGCGTAGCGGATCGAAAGGGAGTGTTCGGGCCCGAGGTCGGAATCGAGGCCCAGTCCGACCCGGAGATAGGAATCCTGGTCTGCGCCGGCGGGCCGGGAGTCGAATTCACGTTCCTGCCGATCCACGCTGCCGGCGAGCCACAGCCCCCGCCGCAGTCTCAGCCAGGACCCCGCCCCGAGATTCGTCGCCGAGGAATCGTACCAGGGGTCGCGGGCGCCGGTGTCGATGGTCGTCCAGGCGAGCCGGAGGATGAATCCCGGCGCGGGGCGGAACAGGCCCGAGGCGCCGGCCGAGAAGGCGGTCTCGTCGTAGGTGCCGGGAATTCCGGCGTTGTCGACCGCGTCGAGCCTCGGGTAGCGGCGACCGTCCAATCCTCCGACGGCCTCGATGAGCCATCGGGAACCGCCCGCTCCGAGGCCGGCCTGGACGCCGCCGCCGAAGCGGCGCGAAGATGGGCGCTCGGAATCATCGAAAAAATGGCCTCCGGCTGATAGCCGCAGCCGCAGCGCTCCCGGCCCCGAAAGGCGCAGATCGGCCCAGGCGGATTCGGAATTCAGCAATCGTCCGTCGTCGTTGAGGAACCTTTCGAGGGTTCCGCGGGCTCCGAGGTCGAGCAGCAGATCGGCAGAGAGTTCCGAACGGATGGATGCGCCGCCGGAGAGGTCGGCGAAGCTGCCGCCGGCGACGACGGGACGGCCTGGGGTCTCGGCCAGGATCAGATCGCTCTCGTGCCCCGCGCCGGCGGTGACCCAGGGGCGCCATTCCGTCGCCGGGGCGGGCGCGGAAATTCCGCCGCACCCCAGGACCGCGACGATCAACGAGCCCAGGATCGCCTTGCGGCCGCAAGGGGCGCGACGGGAGTTCCGGTTACAGAGTGAGGTCGAGGACCGAGTTCGCGTTGCCAAATCCATCATCCCTTTGCTCGGAGGCCTGCGGGTCGCTCACCCACCTGGTTCCATCCACCACGAACATGTACTCGTGAACGCCGGGGGGCAGGACCAGGGCCGTGACCCAGACGTCTCCCTCCCGGCGCATCGGCGCCTGTTCCGGATTCCAGCCGTTGAAGGAGCCGGCCACGGCGACCTGTTCGGCGCCTGCGCCGCGGGGCAGATAGACCAGCCGCACGAGGTGCATGCGCCCGTCGTCCTCGAGGGCCGAGGCGGGCGTGACGCCGGGCCGGTCCAGCCGCAGGGCCAGGGGGGAATCTTCCGGGGCGGCGGCGGGGCCGAGCGGCCCCGAGCGTCCGAGCAGCCAGCCGGTCCCGAAAACCACGACGACCATCGCCGCCGCGGCCAGAGCCCGGATCCACAGGGAAGGACGGCTCGCGACGCCGCCCGAACCGGCGCGCACATCGGCCATGACCCGGTCGGTGAAGCCGGGCGTCGGCGAAGATCCGCGTCCGGCGGCGGCGAGGATCCTTTCGAAGGAGCGCAACTCCCGGTCCAGGTCGGGATCGTTCCGGATCCTCTCGAGCAGGCTCTCGGCTTCGTCCGGGCCGAGTTCGCCGTCGAGGTAGCGGGAGATCAGCTTGTCTTCATTCATGATCGTTCTCCCCTTCCGGTGCTTCGTTGTCCATGCCGAGTTCCGTGAGCCGCTCGCGCAGAAGGCGCCGTGCTCGATGCGCCCGGACCTTCAGGGTGCCGACGGAATCGCCGGTCAATTCGCCGATGCGGGCGAAGGTCCATTGCTCCAGATGCTTCAGCACGAGCACCAGCCGGTAGTCCGGCGGCAGGGCGGCGAGGCCGCGCCGCAGCAGCATCTCTTCTTCCCGCCTCTCGATGTCCTGGACGGATTGCGGGCCGGTGCGGGGGTCGGCCGGTTCCGCCGCGTCCCCGCCGGCCTCGATGATCGAATCCAGGGAGACCTTGCCGCGGCGCCTGTCCCTCTGCCGGCATCTGAGATGGTCGCGGGCGGCGTGGATGCCGATCTGGATCAGCCAGGTGCCGAAGACCGCATCGCCCCGGAAAGCGGCCAGCGACCGGTAGGCCTTGACGAAGGTCGCCTGGGCCAGTTCCTCGGCCTGCTGCTCGTCGCCGACCATGCGCAGCAGGATGGTGAACAGACGGTCCCGATGCCGCTCGACGAGGAAGCGGTAGGCTTCGACGTTGCCGTCGAGCACGGAGCGGATCACGGAATTGTCCTGGTCTGCCAAGGTTTCCTCCTCGGGGTCTGCGCTTTCTGAGACGGCCCCGTGGGCAGGAGGTTACAGCGGTCGCGTTTCCCGGGGAAGCCGATATCGGAAGGCCCGCTCCTTGCAACACCCGTCTTGACGGAAACGGCGCGGTGTGGGGCAATGGAATCGAAAGGGGGCTGCATGGGCGCGGCGCGGCGCATGGCGATGATCTCGTGGCTGGGCGCGATCCTGTTGCTGGGATTGCCGTCGTCGCGGTCGGCGGCCGGCGACGGACCGGCTTACGATCCGCCGGGAAAGGCCGTCGGAGTCGCTTCGGCGGAGCTGACGAGGCTCGACGAGATCCGCGGGCGCACGGTCCGGGCCGTGATCCATGTTCCGGCCGATGCTTCCGAGTACCCGCTCTGCCCGCTGGTGATCCTCTCCTTCGACAGCGATTCGGATCGCGGGGCCTTCGACGACATCGTCCGGTATCTGGCCGCACGTGGCTATATCTGCGCCGTCGTGCATCATCCGGATCTGCCGCCGGACCCGAAGGACCGCCGCGTCGTTCGCGCCGGCGATCTCTCCTTCGCCCTGGACGTCCTGATGGCCCGCGATCTGCAGCATCCACTGCTGCAGGGGCGGGTGGACCGGATCAACGCCGGGATCGTGGGTTGCGGCGAGGGGGCGTCTTCGGCGCTCGACCTGGCCGGGCAGATCGCGGAGGCCGGCGAGCGGAGATTCAGCCTGCGCGACATGAGGGTCCGCGCGGCGTTGGCCCTCGCGCCGTCGCCCGCCGGCCTCCGGGGCGAAGCCGGCGATGTCTGGAGCCGGGTCCGCATCCCCGTGTTGACGATCGGCGGTTCCTCGATGGTCGGATCCGGGGATTCGGACCGGGGATGGGGGTGCGCCCCCTTCGAGAACATGCCCGGAGGCCACAAGTATCATCTCTGCCTGCGGGGGCCTCTTTGCGGCGCGGGGACGCCGAGCCGCCCCGACCGCTGGTGGCGGGGGCTCGACGGCCGTCGCCGCGGCTGGACCCTTCAGACGATGATCGCCTTTCTCGACGACCATCTGCGCGATATCCGCCGGGCCGGCGACTGGCTCGAATCCGACGCCCCCGAACGCCTGACCGGTTCCGAAGCCCGCCTGCTGCGCAAGTGACCTCCCGTCCCCTTGCGGATCCCGCCCGAAATCGGAGATTGTGAGCCACGGGGCGGCGCTTCGCGCGTCGTTGCCGGGAAAGGCTCGCTCATGCTGCGCTGCGTCCGATCATTCCTGCTGCCGGTCCTCGCGGCCGTCCTGGCCGTTCCGGCGGCGTCCGCTCCGGTTCGGGACGTCGGCAGGATCTCTCGGGAGTGGACCGATCCCGGCCGCGCCGATCGTCCGGTGCCGGTCGAGATCTTCCATCCGTCATCGGCGGCCGGCGGATGGGCGGGCGGTCCCGACGGAGGGGTCGCGGCGTTTCCGGTGCTGGTCTTCGGACACGCCACCCTGACGCCCTGGACCGAATACGAAACGCTCGTCCGGGATCTGGCGGCGGCGGGCCTGGTGGTCGTCCTCCCGCGGACGGAGATGGGTTTCCCGCCGGACCACGGCGCCTTCGCGGCCGACATGGCTTTCGCCGCCGAAAGGCTGCGGGAGCTCGGTTCCGTTCCGGGGTCGTTCTTCGAGGGCCGGATCGGCGCCGGAGCCGCGTTCGCGGGCCACTCCCTCGGCGGCGGCGCGGCGATCCTGGCCGCTGCGGCGACCGGGGCCGCGGCGGTGGTCGCCTTCGCGCCCCAGGACGCCAAGCCTTCGGCGTCGGCGGCCGCGCCCGGCGTCGATGCGGCCGTGTTGATCATCGTCGGGACCGAGGACTGCGTCACCCCGGCCGAATCCCACGCCGGACCGATCCACGATTCCCTCGATTGCGAACCCCGGGCCTACGTGCGGATCGCGGAAGCCGGACACTGCGGTTTCGCCGCCGGCGCGGCGCCCTGCGCCGACGCCGAAGCGTCCTGCCCGTGGAGCATGCCCGCCGCCGATCAGCGGGAGATAGCCGCCCTGTTGGCCAAACCGTGGCTGACCGGCGCGCTCGGCCCGGATCCCGGCGCCCTGCAGTTCTTCTCCGCCCGGCTCGACAGCATTCCCGGCCTCGAATGGGAAACGACGGCGGTGCCGGTGCCGGCCGCGCCGGATTCATGGGGAGGGGTCAAGGGGATGTTCAGGTGACGTCCGGGGTTGGCGCTTCGCCCTGATCGCCCCGGCTCGACCGGAAGGCCAGCGCCAGCGTCGCGGCCGAGACGGCCAGCCCGGGAAAGATGGGCTCGATCCCCAGCCAGGTCCCGCCGCCGCCGGCGATCAGCCAGCCGAGGCTCGTCGCTCCGGCCAGCGTCATCGCGGCCGTGACTCCGCGCCGGGGCGGGCGGATATCGCTGTGGGCCAACGCCACCGGAAGCAGCAGCACCGGAGTGCCCACGCTGCCCAGATGATGCCACAAGCGCACCACCGATCCCGACCACAGCGCCAGCCCGATCGCCAGCAGGGCCGTCACCAGCAGTCCCCAGCGGATGACCGGCAGGGATGCGGGCGCGTCGTCGGCCAGGGCCTCGCGGTCGCCCCGGCAGCGCAGCAGGATGTCGCGGCCTCCGGTCACCGCCGCCAGCAGCGCGTTGCTGTCGACCGTCGACATGATCGTCGCCAGCAATCCGACGACGAACACGCCCTGCCAGAAGGGGGAGAGGGCGCGGGCGGCCAGGGCCGGAAAGGCCGCCATCGGATCGGCCAGGTCGGGCAGCACCGCCCGGGCATAGAGTCCGGCGACGGTCGTCAGCAGGTCGAAGAACATCCAGCAGAGGATCGAGATCGCGAGTCCGCGGCGGGCCGTCTTCGCGTTGCGGGCGGCGTAGCACCGCTGGTAGAAGGCGGGTTCGACCAGGGTGGACATGGCGATGAAGTACCATACGATCACCGCCTGGAATCCGCGCCCGCCGTCCCACGTCAGATGGGACGCGGGCAACTCGGCACGCAGGAATTCCATCCCGCCCCAGCGGCCGACGCAGACCGGCACCAGGATGGCGAATCCCAGGAACATCAGGCAGAACTGGACCATGTCGGTGCCGACCACCGCCCGCAGGCCGCCGCGGAAGACGTAGCTCACCGAAAGCGCCGTGCCCGCGATCACGCCCGCCCAAAGGGGCCATCCGGTGGCCATCCTCATCAGCACGCCGAGCATCAGCACGTAGGCGGCCGGGACGGTCATCACGAACAGGGTCGCCGCGCCCGCCAGGGCCGGGCCTCGTCCGTAGCGCCGCTCCAGGAGGTCGGGCAGGGTCAGCACCCGGCTGCGGCGGGCGCGTTCGGCCAGGAAGAGGGCGAAGATCCCGGCATACAGGTAGTAGGGCACGCCGAAGACCAGCCAGTTGGACAGGCCGTAGCTCCAGGAATACTCCCCGACGCCCAGGATGCCGCCGTACCAGGATGCGGTCATGGTCGCCACGAAGGCGGGCAGCGACAGCCGCCGCCCCGCCACGATGTAGTCGGCCGCATCGCGGGCCGGGGCCCGGAACAGGCGCAGCACGGCGTAGGCCAGGAAAAGGGCGTAGGCCGCCAGGGCGGTCATCAGGGAAACTCCGCCGCGGATTCCGCGGTCTTCTCGTGCCTTACGGTCAGCAGCAGCGAACCGGTGGTCACCTCGATGAACAGCGGCGGTTCTGTCACCTTGTTGGAGACCGACGACGGGCCGTGGGCGCCGAGGTCGTTCTCGCGCAGATCGTAGGCGCAGCCAGAGATCGATACGCCCTTGGTCGTGCCGGTCAGGGGGGAAAGCGAGAAAATCGTGCCGGGGGCGAAATTCCAGTGGGTCGTTTCGCCCGGGCCGATGCGCACCGAGCTGTCGTGGGGCCCGGAGAGGCAGATCCGCAGCCGGTCCGCGAACCGTTCCACCAGCGACACGTTGTACAGGGTGTGGTCGATCAGCCAACCGAGCGCGCCGAGCAGCACGACCTCGCGGCAATCGTTCCGGATGCAGTATTCCAGCGCCTTCTCGGAATCGGTCGAGTTCTGCTCGGGCGACACGAGATAGCGGGGGCCGGCCCGCCCGGACAGGATGCGGCCGCTGAGCGAGTCGAAATCCCCGATCACGGTGTCGGGCGTCCGGGGAAGATCGTCGTAGGGGTATCCCGCCCCGTCGGCGCAGACGAACAGGTCCGACCCGTCGAGCCAGTAGCCGATCAGCGAGAAGGGGGGGCGGGGGCCGTCGCACAGAACGACGGCCCTGCGGCCCTGTTTCGGAAAGATGAGGGAACGGGCGCCTCCCTCGGTCATGATCGCGCCTCCGGCTAGAAGATGGCCCGGATCCCCGCCAGGAAATTCCGCTTGGCCGCGGGGATCCTCATGTTTCCTCCACCCCAAGCGTCGTAGTATCCATTGGTTTCGTACTCTTCGTCAAACACGTTGCGCACACGGAGATCGAAAGTCATGCCCGCCAGGGCCGGGCCGCCGAGCCTGCCGAGGTCCGCGGCGAGGCCCAGATCGGCGGTCGTGTAGGCGTCGATCACCCGGTCGTTGCTGCCGGTGTTGTCCAGATGCTGCTCGCCGACCCGCCGCAGGCGCAACGTGGTCGTCCACGGTCCGAAGTCCGACTCCAGGGTCGCGCTCAGCAGATGATCGGGGAACAGGGGGATGGGGTTGCCCGAGAAATCCATCGATTCGGTGCCCAGGTACTCCCAGCTGTCCCAGTCCCATTGATCCTCGTAGATGGTGAAGTCGTCGTACTCGTCCCAGCTTCTCGACGCGGCCAGGCGCAGCCGGTGACGCGGCGTCAGATCGGCGGCCAGGCCCAGTTCGATGCCCCGGTGCAGCGTCTCGGCGGCGTTGCCCCGGATCGCCATGCCGTCCTCGTCGACCCCGCCGTAGGGCACGATCTCGTTCTCGAACTCCATCCAGTAGCCGTTGACCGTCAGCGAGACGCCGCGGGTCCGCCAGCTGAAGCCGCCCTCCCAGTTGACGACCTTCTCCTCTTCGACCATCGGATCGGACCATTCGACGTAGTCGATCGCGCCGTCGCCGTTCTCGTCCACCGGATTGGAATTCTCGAAGAGCGGTTCGACGCCCAGGTCGTCCGGGCCGTCCCAGGTGTCGAACAGATCGTTGTCGGTGGGCTCGCGGCGGGTGATCCCGAAGTGGCCGTAGAGCCCCAGGTCGCCGCCCAGCAGATCGCGGGGCACGTCCCAGAAGACGCCGCCCTTGGGATTGAAGAAGTCGTATTCCACGGTGTAGGCGTTGCGCAGCTCGCCGCGGAAATTGCCGGTGGCGTTCTGCCGGAACTCGTGGCGCTTGTGCTGGAACTGCAGGTCGGCCATCAGGGTCAGGCCCGGCAGGGCTTCCCAGCGCTCGTTCACGTAGGCGGACCAGGCCGTCTTGTCGCCGGTGTACTCGTAGTATCTCAGCCCGTCGATCAGGTCGTCGGGCGTGAAGCCTTCGACCGAGAGCACGTCGCCCCAGTGGTTGGCGTGGAAGGTGTAGACGTCGCCGCCGATCACCGTCCGGCCCCGGCCGTGGCCGATCATCACCTGCGGCACCCAGCCCACCTGGTCCTTGCGGACGATCTTGCGGCGCACCAGGTCGACCTCGGCCTCGGGATCCAGGCCCAGGGCCTCGGCGCGGTCGAGCCCGAAGTCGCCCGCGCGGCGATCATCCTTGAAGTTCTCGTAGAAGCCGTCGCCGTGGATGACGAAGGCCGCGTTCTTCAGCATCACCCGGTCGGAGATGTTCCAGTCGTGATGCAGTTCGTAATGGGGCTGCTTGAAATCGTCGACGGCGTTGGCGTAGGTCTCGGGATTGTAGGTGCGGTCGCGCGCCAGGGTCTGCTCGTCGATCGGGTCCCAGGCGTGCTGCGTCTGTTCCCGGCCGGTGTAGACGTTGACCCGGGTGACGCTGTTCGGGGTCCGGTAGCGGCCGCTCCAGAACACCGCCCACTGGTCGCTGCCCGAACGGTCGCGGTAACCGTCGCTTTCCAGATGGCTGATGCGGAAGGCCGAGCTGAAGCCCCCGTCGCCCAGCATCCCGGTGTTGTACAGCAGCGACCGCTTGGCCGTGCCGTAGCTGCCCGCGTAGGCGGAGACGCGGGCCTGCGGCTCGTCGGTCAGCAGATCTGTCACCAGGTTCACCGTCCCGCCGATGGCCGTCATCCCGCCCAGGGAGTTGGTCACCCCGCGCTGCACCTGCACGTCCTCGAGCGAGGAGGCCAGATCCGGCAGGTCGACCCAGTAGACCTGGTGATCCTCTGGGTCGTTCAGGGGGATGCCGTTGACCATCACGCCGACCCGCCGCTGGTCGAAGCCGCGGATCTTCAGATAGGTGTAGCCGATGCCGTTGCCGGCGTCGGAGCTGGCGTACAGCCCCGGCGTGTCCTCGAGCAGCATCGGGATGTCGGTGTCCGCGCGGCGCTTCTCGAGTTCCTCGCGGGTGATGTTGGTCAGGCTCAGGTGCACGTCCGACCCGTAGCGCGAGGCCGTCACCAGCACCTCGTCGACGACGCCGGCGGTGTCGCGGACCGAGATGAAGGCGCCGGCCGGCGAACTTCCGGCCGCGGGCGTTTCCGCCGGATCGGCGGCGGCCATGGTCGGCGGCAGGGTCAGGGCCAGGGCGAGCAACAGAGTGGCGGGCAGGGTGAACGATGCCCGGCGGATGGACGCGGCCGAGGCCGGCCGCCGCCGGAAGGTCTGGGACGTCATCGAGGAAGCCTCCTGAATGGATCGCTCAGGAGTCGGCATGAAAAAAACCGACTCCCCCAGGAAGCCGGCTTGAGCGGGGTCGCGTGTGTGTTCACGTTTCCCTACGCCGGAATGACCCGGGTCAGGTTCTAAGGGTATCTCTCAGGTCTTGCGACCACCCCTAACGGACAATTCCCACGATAGAGCCGGCGTGCGGGGCTGTCAAGCCGGGGCCGCTGGCGGGCGGGGCGGCCGTGTGCTAACGTCGGTCCGGTGCCGATCGATGTCTCGATATCGGGAAGGATGCGATGAACGTAGAAGCGGATGATCGTCCGGATGCCGCGCCGCCGGCCGCGACCGAAGTCGTGCTGGGCCGGGTCGCGCGCCTCTTTTCCGGCCGGCCTGGCCTTATCGAACGCCTGGGGCGGGAGGCCGCGGCCGAGCAGCTGGCCGACAAGCAGATCTTCCGTCCCGGCGGGCTCGGCGACGTCGTGGTGCGCCTCGGGCGTCTGCGCGTCTCGGAATTCCTGCCCGACGGCCGCGAAGTATGCCGTGCCGTGCTGCAGTCCGGTTCGTATCTTGAGATCCGCCCCGCGGCGGAAACGGATTCCGGGGACGCCGGATCCGCCGCCGCCGGGCGCCGCAACGCCTATCCCATGACCGGAGTCGTGCTGATGGCCCTGGGGCGGACCGAACTCTGGATCCTGCCCCCCGGCACGCTCAGGAGGAACGATGTCTGAAGGAAAGGTCCGCACCCCCCTGGTCCTCTGCATCCTGGACGGTGTCGGTTTCCGGCCCGAGGGTCCCGACCACGACCGCGGCAACGCGGTGGCCCACGCCTCGCCCCGTTTCTACGAATCCCTCTTCGCCCGCTATCCCTGGACGACCCTGCGCTGCAGCGGCCCCGAGGTTGGGCTGCCCGAGGGCCAGATGGGCAACAGCGAGGTCGGTCATCTGACCATCGGCTCGGGCCGGGTCATCGATCAGGATCTCAACCGCATCGCCCGGGCCTTCGACGGCGGCGGCCTCGGCGGCTTGGAGCCCTGGCGCGGGTTCTCGGCCCGGATCCGCGAACGCGGCGGCAAGCTCCATCTGCTGGGTCTGGTCTCGCCGGGCGGCGTCCATTCCCATACCGATCATCTGGCGGCGATCGTGGCCCGGGCCAACGCCGACGGGATCGCCGACATCTGCATCCACGCCCTGCTGGACGGCCGCGACACCGATCCCGAGAGCGGCCTGGGTTATCTGGCCGAACTGCGGAAGATGCTGGACGGGATCGGAGCCGGCCGGATCGTCTCGGTCGGCGGCCGCTACTGGGGGATGGATCGCGACAAGCGCTGGGACCGGGTCGAGAAGGCCTGGCGGGCGATCGTCCACGGCGAGGGGGAGACGGCGACCGACCCGCTGGAGGCCGTCCGCGCCTCCTACGCGGCGGGAGTCACCGACGAATTCGTGGCCCCGACCGTGGTGGTCGATGGAGCCGGCGAGCCCCTGGCCACGGTGGACGACGGCGACGGCGTCTTCTTCTGGAATTTCCGCGCCGACCGGGCGCGCGAATTGACCTGGGCGTTCAACGTCGACGATTTCGACGGCTTCCCCCGGCCGAAACGGCCGGAGGTCGCCTATCTCTGCATGACCAGCTACGACGAGACGCTCGGTCTGCCGGTGCTTTTCGCGCCCCAGGCGCATGACGACATCCTGGCCGACGTGCTGGCCGCCCACGGCCTGAGCAATCTGCGGACGGCCGAGACCGAGAAGTACGCTCACGTCACCTACTTCTTCAACGGAGGTCGCGAGGAGCCCTTCCCGGGCGAGGACCGGCTTCTGGTGCCCTCGCCCAAGGTGGCCACCTACGATCTCCAGCCCGAGATGAGCGCGCCGGAGGTGGCCCGCGGCGTGCGCGAATCGCTGGCGGCGGGCCGGCACGACGTGATCGTGGTCAACTTCGCCAACGGCGACATGGTGGGCCATACCGGGGTTTTCGAGGCCGCCGTTTCGGCGGTGCGGACCCTCGACGGCCTGCTCGAGGGGATCGTCGGCGACGTTCTCGAGCACGGGGGCGTCCTGCTGCTGACCGCCGACCACGGCAACTGCGAGGAAATGCTCGACGCCGACGGCCGGGTCCTGACCAACCACAGCCTCAACGAGGTGCCTTTCGTGGTCGTGGGCGAACGGTTCGCCGGCCGGAGCGATCTGCTGGGGGACGGCCCTTTCGGGCTGCGCGACATCGCGCCGACGATGCTGGCCCTGCTCGGCCTCGAACAGCCCGCGGCGATGACCGGGCGCCCGATCATCACGAGTCCCTGAATCCGTTATCGATCCGGATAAGCGGGAGGGCGGATCACGGGATCCGCCCTTTTTGCGCGAATACGCGAATTTTTTGCTAATCCGTGGACAGGCCGGACTTCGGGTGGTATGATTTCCGACGCTATAAGGTTCACACTGCGAGAACCCGAAGCACCGATTCACGTTCCGCTCTTTCGCAATGGTCCAGACTTGACACCTGACCTCAAGCGGTTCCGTGAGAACAGATCATTTCGCCCTTCGGCAGAGGAGATGGCAAGAAATGAGAAAATTTGTGACCGTGGCGTCGGCGGCCTTCTTCCTGCTGACGCTCGCCGGGGTGGCCTTTGCCCAGAACACCCCGATCGATGACATCCAGGTCTACGACGTCGCCGGCTCGCCCGCCAGCCCGTACGACGGACAGACCGTGACGATCCAGGGCAAGATCACCGTCCTGAAGGGAACCTACAACGGCGGCACCCACTATATCCAGGACGCCACCGGAGGAATCACCTTCTTCGATTCCGGAGCGCCCTACGTGTTCGATTACGGTGACGAGGTTCAGATCACCGGCACGATCGGCTCTTACAGCGGCGAGATCCAGATCAACCCGTCGAACTACCTGCCCCTCGGTTCCGGCCCCGAGGTCGAGCCGACCGACTTCACCGTCGGCCAGGTCGTCAACGACTACGAGACCGTCGGCACGCTGGCCGCGGTGATCGGCACCATCGGCGACGCGGGCGGAAGCTCGTTCAACGTCATCGACGGCGCTGACACCATGATCGTCTATATCGACAGCGACACGGGCATCGACCTGACCGCCGTCGCCGACGGCGATCTGTACAAGGTCATCGGTCCGATCGTGAACTACAACGGCACCATCGAGATGAAGTGCCGCCGCCAGAGCGACCTGATCGAGAACCCCACCGGCGACACCGTGCCGGTGGTCGAGAATCCCTACTGCGATAGCTGGACGCCCCTGTCCACCGATCCGATCGAGGTTCTGGCGACCATCATGGACGACGGAACGATCACCGACGCCAAGGTCTACTACCGCGACGACAGCGGCGACAGCACCGGCGTCTTCTCGTTCGTGTCGATGGTCAACGTCTCGGGCGACCAGTGGTCCGGCACCATCCCCGCCGGCAACACCGGCGCTCATGTGGACTACTACATCGAGGCGACCGACGACGGCGCCCAGACCGTGACCCTGCCCGCCAGCGCTCCGGCCGGCTGGTACGAGGTCGCCATCGGCTTCACGCCGATCTACGACGTGCAGTACGCGCATCCGGACAGCGTCTCGCAGTCCTCGGCGTACAACGGCGAAGTCGTGAACATCCAGGGCATCGTCACCGCCGGCACCGGCGATGTCGTCTCGGCCAGCAAGTTCATCGTCCAGGACGGGTCGGGTCCCTTCTCGGCCGTGCTGGTCTACGAGGGCTCGGGCAACTACGGCACCGTCTACCCCGGCGACCTGGTGAAGGTCGGCGGCTACATCGAGGAATACTTCGGTCTGACCGAGATGAACCCGCATTCCTCGGGCAACAGGGCCGCCGTCGAGATCGTGGACTACAACCTCGACCTGCCCACGCCGGTCAAGGTCGCCACGAACATCCTGCGCGACGACACCACCGAAGACGGCAACCCGCCCTACGGCGAGCCCTATGAGAGCGTCTGGGTCCGGGTCGGCGTCTCGGCCGTGCTCGACACCCTCGGCTACGGCGACTTCATCATCTCCGACACCGGCGCCCGCGTCGACAGCGTCGAGGTCGATCCCACCGTCGCCCTGTCCTACCAGCCCCTGATCGGCGACTACGTGACCGTGGTCGGCTTCATGGACTACGACTACGGCGACTTCCAGATCTCGCCGTATCGCGACGATCACATCGTTTCGGGCATCACCGGCGTCGACGATCCCCTGCCGGCCGTGCTGCCCGCGGGCGGTTTCGTGTCCATCGCGCCGAACCCGTTCAATCCCAAGGCCGAGATCAAGTTCGCGCTCACCCGCGACAACTTGGCTCAGCTGAACATCTACAACATCCGCGGCGAACTGGTGACCTGCCTGCACAGCGGCGTCCTGCCGGCCGGCGAGTACACCATGAACTGGGCCGGCGTCAACTCCGCCAGCCAGCGCGTGGCCAGCGGCACCTACTTCGCACGCCTGCGCATCGGCTCCGAAGTCTACCAGGTGCGCAAGCTGTCCCTCGTGAAGTAGCCTCGCGGCCTTCACGGCGCGGATCGCGACAGGGCCCCGGGGGGTTTCGACCTCCCGGGGCTTTTTTCTGGTCGACGCGCGGCGGGGGCTCTAATTTGACCGGACGGAGGTGACCATGACGAAAGAGAAGCGTCCGAGCTGGGACGACTATTTCCTGGGCCTGGTGCGCGAGGTCGCCAAGCGCGCCACCTGCGACCGCGGCAAGAGCGGCTGCCTGATCGTCCGCGACCGCCGCATCGTGGCCACCGGTTACGTGGGATCCCCCGCCGGCCTGCCCCACTGCGACGAGGCAGGGCATCTGCTCAAGAAGATGGTCGACGACCAGGGCCGCGAGAGCGTCCACTGCGTCCGCACCATCCACGCCGAGCAGAACGCCATCTGCCAGGCCGCCCGCTACGGGATCCCTCTGGACGGCGCCACCCTGTACTGCTCGATGGAGCCGTGCCGGACCTGCGCCATGCTGATCATCAACGTGGGGATCGTCCGGGTCGTCGCCTCGCGGCGCTATCACGCCGGACAGGAGACCCGCGAGATGTTCCGCGAGGCCGGAGTCGAACTCGAGGTCCGGGACGAATCGGTCGAAGTCTACGCCGATCAATGACCCGGAACTGCGGATCGGGGCCCGCTTTCCGGATTATTTGTATCTTCGATGATAATTGACTATATTGCCCGGGTGAAACGACGCGAAGCAACCGCAACAAGGCAGGTCGAGGCTTTGGCTACCGAATTGATCTCCATCTCCGAAAAGGCCGCCGCGGCTTTGACGGAGCTCGATATCTCCTCGCGCGAAGGAGCGCAGTCGATCCGGATCTTCTTCCAGGGGTTCGGTTGAGGCGGTCCCTCCGTGGGCATGGCTCTGGATGAGCCTAAGGAACAGGACAAGACTTTCGAGGTCCGCGACTGGACCTTCCTGATGGATCCCGAGATGGAATCGGCCGCCTCCCAGGGCGGAGGCGTTTACGTCGACTTCGTGGAGGACGGATTCCGCCGGGGATACACCGTCCAGATGCTGAACTCCAACGCCGGCGACTGCGGAAGCTGCGGCGGAGGTTGCGGCTAGGACGAACATCGGAACCGCGAAAGCGAAAGGGAGGGCGCCGGGCGTCCTCCCTTTTTTTCATCCCCCGGCCGGATTCGGGGTCGAAGCCCGGCCTCTCAGCGGAACGCCACGATGTAGGCGACCCAGGCCGGCGACCGGTCGCCCTTTTCGCTGGCCCGGAAGATCCCGTTCGGTTCGCCGTCCTTGTCGGCGCCCTCCCAGTAGACCACGCTCTTGCGGAAACCGGCCTCCGCCAGCAGGTCGCGGGTCTCGGGAATCGACCACAGCCGCCAGTGGTAGCGGTAGGCGTTGTCGATCTTGCTGCCGTCGGGGAACCTGAAGTGGATCTTGCACTTGTACTCGTGTGTGATCGGGTTGAAGAGATCCTGGTCCCAGATGTAGGTGAACCCGTCGCACTCCCGCTCTTCGAACTGCTCGACCTGGGCCTCGGAACCGCCGTAGATGTCCATCATCAGCATGCCCTGGTCCTCGAGCGAGGCGCGGCAATGCTTCAGATACCCCAGCAGCTCGGCCCGGGTCCGGAATCCCCACCACGAGAAATTGGTAGCCGCGATCACTTCGGCCCGCGGTTCGGCGACATCGCGCACGTCGGCGCAGACCAGGGTGACCGCTTCGGCGTCCGGGCCCAGGGGGGCGACGTTGTGTTCGCTGCCCCAGGAGAGGGTCGGCTGGTGGTTGTCGACGCCCAGGGCGGTGTTTCCGCGCCGCCGGGCGACCCACCAGCAGCTCAGATTGGCCGTTCCGCAGAAATCCTCGCGCAAAAACGACGGCTTGCGCTTGAATTCGCTGCGGAAGACGCGGTCGATGAAGCAGACCTCGGCTTCGGGGTTCTGGACCGACTGCTCGTAGAGGAGGTTCAGGTCGGCGTTCCGTGCTTTCAGGGTGGTCATCCGGTTTGCGCTCCTTGCCATGACGTCGGGCTCTGATGTGGCCGATCGGTAGCCGCCGATCGACCGTTCCGCGATCGTTCCCCGGCTCGGTCCCGGGCCGGAGGATGGGAATTATTTCCCACCTCGGGCCTCCCGTCAACGTTTCCCGCGAATCCTCGTCGTTTCTTCCAATTGCCCGTCCCGGTCGCCGGTTGCGGATGGTTGAGCGGCGCGGTCGGAAGCGGCCGCGGGTTCCCGTTCGCATCTCGCAACGGCCTTCAGATTCGATTCCGGGAATGGTGAAACTGGAAGTATCTCTCCGCGATTGGGAACTGTAACCCATTGTCGGACATGGCATATCCCTTGCTCTCCACTGCCCCGGATCGTTCCAGGGGGCTCCAGGGCGCCGGGGCCATGCATTCTGCACGATCCATCCGAGGGAAGGCGTCATTCCACCCAGCCGCGGTAGGAACGTCATGCATGTCAAGACGACTCACGCTCTCCGGGCCCTTGCGACCATCCTCCTGCTGGCCGCGCTGCCCGGTTTCGCTTCCGCATTCGATCACCTCGAACTGACGGTCGTCGACCCGATCGTGGTGGACGGTTATCCGGCCGCAACGACGGAATTCGGGTTTTCGGTCCGGGTCCGGGCCGTGAACGCCGATGGGAGCACCGACACCGCGGCGGACTTCATCAACGCCTCGCTCAGTTCCCCGGACGTGGCGGCGAGTCTGCCGGCCCGGGCCTATCTGCAGTCGGGCGAGCATCAGTTCGACGGCGTGGCCTTCCTCGCGCCGGGACAGCCGGTGCGTCTGCGCGTCGGCGACTACGACGACGCCTCGGTGCCCGTGGCCGAGATCCTGATGAACTGCTACGACCCCGTGGATCACATCGTGATCGACGTTCCGGCGGGCGACAAGTACGTCGGCCAGCCGGTCAACATCACGGTGACGGCCGAGGACGCGCTGGGCAACGCGGTGCGCAACTTCACCGACGACGTGACCCTGAGCGCGGCCGTGGGGCATTTCGCCTCCGGCCCGACGGTCACCCTCGCCGGCTCTTCGTTCAATCTAGGCGTCCTGAACACCACGGTCACCTTCCTGGGCACCGATCCCACGAACCGCGAGAACACCCTGACCGCGGTCAACAGCATCGTCTATCCGGGCCACGTCGCCGCGGCCGAGGGCTCGGCCCTGGTTTCGCCTCTGCGGCCGGGCGGTCTGGCGACCGTGGTCCTGCTGCTGCCGGGCGAGACACTCACGCCGGGCGTCTACCCGGGCAAGACGGACGTACCCTACTCCCAGATCTCAGGCATCGTCTTCAACGGCGTCGACGTCTACGCCACCGACGAGTACTGGAATCCCATCGACACCGGCCCCTACCCCCATCTGACCTGGACGACGAACGACGCCAGCGGGGGCGTGGTCCTGCCGGCCGACCTGGACATGACCAGCAACGTCGAACAGGACCTGGCGATGACCCTGATCCGGTCCGGGACCACGCGGGTCGAGGTCGCGGCCACCGGCACCGGCGGCTCGTTCAGCGAGAGCTTCGTCATGATCAACCCCGAGGGCCTGGACCACTTCGAGTTCGACTACTCGGTCCACGACACGACCGAGACGCAGGTCACGACCATCCCCTTCCGCATCCGCGTGCGCTGCCGCGACATCCACGGCAACATCTTCCCGTACAACGGGACGGTCTCGATGCGGGTGAAGATCGGCGCGGCGGACGAGAGCCCCGACTACCTGATCACCGACAACGCGACCTTCGTCGACGGCATGCTCGACGCCAACGTCCAGGTGACCAAGCGGGCCTTCGGCGCCCAGCTTGTGATCGACAGCAACGGCGGCGTGGCCGATTACTCCGGCACCTTCCAGGTGAATTCGGGACCCCTGGACCGGATCCTCTTCACCTATCCCGGCGAGACATGGCTGCCGGGGCTGAACGATCCGGGCTTCAGCGGCAACATGGGCGTGGCGCACAACGTGACAGCGGGCGACGTCATCGATCCGGTGACCCTGCGGCCGGTCGACCGCTACGGCAACCTGGCCTCGGGCTCGTGGACGGTCACGATCGGCTGCCCGACGGGCTACTTCACCCTGCCCGACCATCCGGACAACATGATCGTGCTGAGCAGCCCGACCCAGATCCGCGCCGTGCTGCGCACCTACGGCGACCAGGCGCTATCGGCCAGCGTCGGCGGCACCGAGACCAGCACGTCGACCCTGGTGTCGGTCTCGCCGAACGTCTTCGACCGCGTGGTCGTGGAGGCTCCGGGCGAGCAGCTCGAGCCCGGCATCTTCGACACCATGGAATCGGACGGCAAGATCGGCACGCCGGGGACCCAGGACGTCGGCGTCGCCTTCAACGTCAACGTCTACGCGACCGACGCCTACTGGAACCCCATCGACGGTTCGTCGCCCTCGCTGCCGCTCTCGCTGGGCTTCTCGAGCAGCGATCCCGGCGCCGTGCTGCCGGCCTCGCCGCAGTCGCTGCCCAGTCCCATGGGCACGTATTCCTCGACCCTGGTCACCCTGGTCGAGCCGAACCAGCAGACGATCGGCGTGGCCGACCTGGGCGGGTCGGCGACCGGCAACACGGTGATCCCACTGTCGCCCGGCGTGATCGATCATTTCGACATCGGGCTCGATCCCCAGACCAATCCCTCGCCGTCGGACGTGATGCAGCCGATCCCCGACCATCAGGCCGGATCCTGGCTGCCGAACGTGACGGTCATCGCCCGCGACTCCTTCGGCAACCACATCCCCGCCTACACCGACAGCGTGACCCTGCTGGTCAGCCACGGCTCCGACGTGATGGAACCGATCCGGATCAGCATGAACGACGGATTCGGCTCCGGCGGATTCACCGGCGCCTGGCGCGGTCCGATCCGGATCACCAGGGCGGGCGTGGACGTGCATCTGGAGGTCCGCGAGGAGATCTACGGGCGCAACGGCGTCAGCAACGATTTCACCGTCTTCGCCGGGCCCTATTCCGGCCTGCAGGTCCTGTTCACCGGCGAGGTCGCAACTCCGGGCCTGGTTCCCGGCAAGGTCGGCGTTCCTCTGCCGGTCGGAGCGGGCGAGACCGCGACCGCCAGCGTCCAGGCCGTGGACGACTGGTGGAACCCCGTGGCCACCCAGCCGATCGTGCATCTGGACTGCGACGGCTTCTTCGAGATGGTCACCCTGAACAACATCGCGCTGGACGGCGGCGGCGGCGGCAGTTTCGATTTCCTGATCCGCACCGCCGGCGCGCGAACGATGACGGCCTACGATCTGGCCTCGCCGGGGCGCATCGATTCGAGCCTGGTCCAGGTCGATCCGGGCTCCTACGCGGGTCTGCAGATCGTCTCTCCGGGCGAGACCCCGCTGCCCGGCGGTTACGAGGCCGACGGCAAGACCGGATCGCCCGATCCCCAGATCGCCGCGCTGCAGTTCCCGCTGACCGTCCAGGCCGTCGACCGGTTCTGGAATCCCGTTTCCATGGACGGCGGCGTGATCCGGCTGACGAGCGACGACGCATCGCTGAACGACACCAATCCCCTGAACAACGGCCAGCCGCTGGTGGACGGATCGATCATCTTCCCGATCTCGCTCAACTCGGTGGGCTACATCACCGTCACCGCCGACGACCAGGACGATCCCGCGAGCGCCGACCAGTCGGTCGTGTTCCTGGTCGAGGAGGGGGCGCAGTACGTCGTGACGGCCCCGCCGACCGCGTTCGTCGGGCCGCCCAACACCTTCGCCACGAGCGTCCAGCTGGTCGACGGGAGCGGCCTGGTGATCGGCACCGCCCAGACCGGCGTCACCTTCCGCGCCCTCGGCACCGACCTGCAGCCCGCCGCCGGGACCCTGCTGGTGACCGAATCCCAGCTCGTCGACGGCGAACTGACGATCGCGGGCCAGGCCTACGACACGGTCGAGCCGATCATCATCGAGGTTTCCGACGTTTCCGGGCGCAAGGGCTTCAGCGATCCGATCGTGATGCAGGACAACGGGATCGAATACCTGGTGTCGGTGGTGACGGATCCGGCGCCGGTCGCCGGCCCGCCGGCGGTCTTCCCGGTCACGGTCTCGCTCCGCGACCGCGACACCGGCACCGTCATCGACGACGGCCGCCTGTTCAACATCGAGATCCTCGACGAGGCCGGCAATCCCGGCGTCGGCGAACTGGGCTCGGCCGTGCAGCGCCTCGAGAACGGGATGCTGACCTTCGACCAGAGCTACACCCGCGCCGAGAACGTCTACCTGCGGATCTGGGACGATACCGGCCTGGTGGGCTACAGCCCGCTGTTCAGCGTCGAGGCCGACGGCTACAAGCGCCTGCAGATCCTGGCTCCGGGCGAGACCACGCACCCCGGCGACCCCGCCTACGCCGCCACCGGCAAGTCGGGCACGCCCGATTCGCAGCGTCCGGGCGAGACCTTCCCGATCACCGTCCGGGCGGTGGATCAGCACTGGAACCCGGCGACCGACATCGCGACCGGACGCATCCATCTGGAGGCCACGGACGGGTCGTTCTCCATCGCCGGCAACCCCGACGTCAACGATGCAGCCTTCGTCAACGGCGAGCGCACCTTCTCGGCCTTCCTGACCCAGGCCGGGCCGGTGACCGTCACCGCGACCGATGCGGACGATCCGTCGGTTCCGGCCCAGGCGACGGTCGTCACGCTGGTCGATCCCTACTTCTACGAGATCGACGTTCCCGCCGTCGCGACCACCGGGCCGATTCCCGGTTTCGCCATGACCATCCGTCTGGTCGATCCGCTGACCGGATCGCCGCAGCCCTCGGCCTTCAACCAGCTGACCCTCGAGCCGCTGCGGGCCGACCACTCCCTGGCCAGCGGCGAGCTCGGCGTGACCTCGGCCGGCCTGGTCAACGGCGTCGCGGTGATCAACAACCAGAGCTACAGCGCGCTCGAGGACATCATCGTGCGCATGGTCGACGACTACGGCCGCGAGATCGTCAGCGACGTGATCGCCATGCAGACCGGCGGCCTCTACTACGAGGTGACGATTCCGGTCTCGGCCCCGGTCGGCGGACCCGCCTCGTTCCCGCTGGTCGTCGAACTCAAGGACAGCAACACCGGCAACCGGGTCGTGACCCAGGACGGCCGCTTCGACATCGAGATCCTCTCGGCCGTCACCGGGGCGGCCGCGGCCGGCGAATACGGCATCCACCAGCAGAACCTGATCGACGGCTACAGCGCCTTCGACCAGACCTACACCCTGGCCGAGGAGATCTACGTCCGGATCAGCGACGAGGACGGCGTGACGGGCGTGAGCAACACCTGCCGCATGCTGCCCGACGGGTTCAAGCAGCTGCAGATCCTGGCTCCCGGCGAGATCGCCGCGATCGGGGCGACCGGCGGCACCGGCAAGACCGGCGCGCCCGAAGTGCAGCATGTGGGGGTTCCCTTCCCGGTCGAAGTGAGGGCCGTGGACCAGTACTTCAACCCCGTGACCACGCTGGACTCCGGCAGCATCCAGCTCGAAGCCTCGGTTTCCGAATGGCTGGGCTTCGTCGATCCCGGCGACGTCTCGGCCTCGTTCATCGGCGGTTCGCGCACCATCGAGATCTCGCTCGCGGGATCCGGCATGGTGTCGCTCTACGCCTCCGACGGCGAGACTCCCGCGGCGGCGACCGGCGTCGTCGACATCCCGGTCCGCGACGCGGTCTACGCCGTCGAGCTGCCCGATCCGGCCGTGATCACCACCGGTCCGCCCTCGACCTTCGCGTTGACCGTGACGCTGGTCGATCCCGAGACCGGCGCGGTCGTGCCCGCGGGCGGCGACTTCACGCTCACGGCCCTGAAGCCCGACTGGTCCGCCGCCACCGGCGAGCTGGGCGTGGTCTCCGGCAGCCTGGTCTCGGGCGTCGCGGTCATCGATCACGAGCATTACGGGATCAGCGAGGAGATCGTGATCAGGGTCGAGGACGCGATCGGCCGCACCGGCGTCAGCGGCGTGCTGACGATGGTGCCCGAGAGCGTCCTCTACGAGATCGCCGCTCCCGACACCGTCGTCGCCGGCGAGACCTGGCCGATGACCGTGCGCCGGATCGACGGCGACACCGGGATGCTGGTCACCTCGGCCGACATGGCGTTCACCCTGACCGCGGTCAGCGCCTGGACCGGCGAGGACCGGCCCGATCCCACGCTGTCGCCCGCCGGCACCCTGGCCTACCAGTACGGCGCGACCGAATCCGGCGTGGCCGATATCCCCAGCCAGAGCTACGACCGGGCGGAAGTGATCTTCCTGCGGGTCGAGGACGAGGATGGAGGCGTGGTCCAGAGCGAGCGGATCACCGTCCTGCCGGCCGCGCCCGCGACCATGACCGTCACCCTGAATGCCGCCGACGGCGGGGTCTATCCGGGCGTCATGAGGCCGGGCGACGTCCTGGCGATCACCGCCGACATCCGCGACGCGATCGGCAATCCGATCGTGGGCCGGTCGGTCGCGTTCGCGATCCTGTCCGGGGACGCCACGGTCGGGCCGATGCTCGAGGCGGCGACGGCCGTCGATACCCGAACCGACGGCACCGCCGTGGCGGCCATGCACGCCTCGCTCGACGCGACCGAGAACGTCCTGCTGCAGGTGTCCTGCGACGGTCTGGCTCCCGAACAGCGCGAACTGCTTGTCGCCGGGCCGCCGTCGACCGAGATCACCTACGACGGCGTGGCCGACGAATACGCCGACGGCGTCTACATCTCGTTCGACACCAGGATCACGCTCACGCCCCATACCGACGCGCCGGGCGGGATCCGGGCGGTCTATCTGGACGTGGACGGAGCCGACGGCGTTCTGCCGGCCACCGCCTACGACGGACCGTTCACGCTGGCGGACCTGATCCCGGCCGATTCCGGCCTGCACGTGCTGCGCTTCTTCGCCGAGGAGCAGACGGGCGTCCGCGAGGTGACCCGCACGGTCAACCTGTACACCACCGAACCGCTGGCCGAGGGCAAGACGATCACCAACCGCCCCAATCCCTTCCGGGCCGGTTCGTCGTCGACGCTGATCCTGTTCAACGCGCCCGAGGACGGTCCGGCCCAGATGGTCATCTACGATCTCTACGGAGCCCGGGTGATGACCGAGACCATCGACGCCCGCGCCGGCACGACCAACCAGTTCACCTGGGACGGTCGCGACGGCGAAGGCGACGTGGTCGCCAACGGAGGCTACATCTGCCGGATCACCGGCAAGGGATTCGACATCCGCCGCAAGATCGCGGTGGTGAAATAGGAGACGGGCCATGGGTACCCACGTCGAGAGCTACGACAAGGCACTGGATCGCGGTCCCAGGCGCACCGGGGCGCCGGGATGGCGCCTGCTGCGCTTCGGAGCCGTACTGCTGCTGCTGATCCTGATCGCGGTGTTCGCCCGCAGTTCCTTCGCGTCCTACGACGCAGGGGCTCCGGGGGCGTTCATGCGGTTCGGCAGCAGCGCCCGCAGCCTGGCCCTGGGCGGCGCGGGCGGCGCCCTGGGCGACGACGCCGCCACCGCCTACTGGAATCCGGCCGGCCTTTCGCAGCTGCGCACGATGGAGCTGACGGCGATGAACGCCAAGCTCTTCGAGGACACGCAGTACTCCTTCCTCTCGTTCGGCGTTCCGACCGAGAGCATGGGCACCTTCGCCTTCAGCGGCGCGTTCGTCAGCTCCGGCGAATTCGAGCGGACCAGCCTTTTCGAGGACATCGGCGAGGAGTTCTCGGAGAAGGAAGGCGTGATCTCGATCAGCTACGCGGTCGGCAACAGCCGCATGGGCTGGGGCGTGACCGGCAAGTCGGTCAGCCAGGACATCGACGGCTACTCCGGCAGCGGGATCGGCGTGGACGCGGGATTCTACCTGCGGCCCAACCGTCACCTGGGCCTGGGCGTGTCGGTGCAGAACCTGGTCGCCCCGGAGATCACCCTCGACCAGGAGCCCGAGAAGATGGCCCGCACTCTCCGGGCGGGCGGCGCCCTGCGGTTCTTCAACAACCGGCTGCTGATGATCGCCGACATCCTGAAGACCGAGGAAATGGATCTGAAGTTCCAGGGCGGCGTCGAATCGTGGGTTCTGCGGAACGTGGCCCTGCGGTGCGGCTACGACTCGGTGCGCGAGGAGTACAGTTTCGGCGGCGGGTTCCGATACCAGAACTGGCAGGTCGACTACGCCTACGTCTCGCACGATCTCGGCTCGACCTCGGTGCTCGGGGCGACGATGCGCTTCGGCGTGCCGGACGGGATCAGGATCAAGGCCGATCGCGAACGCTTCAGCCCGGCGGGCAACGAGCGCAACGTCACCTTCGACGTGAGCACGGCGGTCAACGGGAAGATCAAATCCTGGAGCCTGGACATCATGGACGGACGGGGCGAACTCGTCCGGCAGCTGAAGGGCAAGGGCTCGCCTTCCGAATCGATCACCTGGGGCGGCGAGGACGAGAACGGGCGACTGGTCGGCGACGGCCGCTACCAGGCCGTCATGTCGATCGTCGATGAACTCGGCCAGATCTGGGATCACGCCGTCAGCGTGGAGATCCTCAGCTTCCGGAACCGGACCCGGACCCCCATCCGGATCGATATCAGCGGCTCCGGGGATCGCGACAACGGGGGAGAGAATCGATGAAACGCATCTTCGCTTCGGCAGCCGTCCTGATCCTGCTTCTGTCGGCCGCCGCCTGCGCGGCCGACGAGGAGATGCTCGTTCCCGGAGAGGATGATCTCTGGGCCGCCGCGGGCCGATCCTTCGTCCAGGACAAGGACAAGGCCGGCGCCATGCAGCAGTATCAGCTCTTCCTGAACGAGTATCGCAAGAGCCCGCGGGCCGCCGCAGCACGCTTCATGCTCGCCGAATGCTATTTCTTCTCCGGGGACAGCCACGGCGCCCTGATGGAATACGAGCAGGTCTTCGAGCACGACGGACGCAGCCGCTATCTCGAGGCCAGCGTCCTGCTCAGGACCGGCGAATGCCTGTTCAACCTGGGCCGCTTCGACGAGGCGGTGCGGACCTTCAACACGCTGCTGGCCGACTATTCGGGCGTCTTCCTCGAGGGCGAGACCCTCTTCGACCTGGGGCAGACCTACGTCATCACCGGCGACTGGGAGGGCCTGGAGCGGTCCTACGAGAAGCTGCTCGAATCGCGGCCCGGCTACCGCGATCTGCCGGCCGTGAAGTTCGCCCTCGGCGTGCTGGCCTACCAGGCCGAACGCTACGACGAGGCGATCGCGCTCTTCGAGGACGTCAAGACCGACCGCGGCCTGTACTTCCTGGGCCGGTGCTACGACGCGACCGGCCAGTACATCCTGGCCATCCAGCGCTTCCGTCAGGCCCAGCGGCGCTTCCCGGACAGCCCGCTGGCCGAGGACATCTCGTTCAGCATCGCCGACGCCTTCTACGACAGCGGCCAGAACCGCATCGCGCGGCGCAGCTACAAGACCTTCATCGAGGAGCACCCCGAGAGCCGCCACGTGCCGACGGCCCTGTACAAACTGGCCTGCATCTCCTACCGCGAGAAGGCCCACAACGACTGCATCAGGCAGGTCGAGGACCTCTGCGACGCCCATCCCGAGGCCGAGATCTGCGCCGAGGCGAACTACCTGGCCGGCCTGGCGTGGATGGATCTCGAACGCCCCTCGCACGCGATCTTCTCGTTCACCGAGGTCGTCAAGCGCTTCCCCGACAACCCGGTGGCCAGCGCGGCGATGCACAAGATCATCTACGCCTACGTCGCCGAGGAGAACTACAACCAGGCCGTCCTGATGGCCAAACAGTTCTTCCAGCAGTACCCCGGCGACCATCTCGGCGCCCGGGTCGGGGTCCTGAAGGGATTCAGCCATTACCGGCTCGAGGAATACGAGCTCGCCATCCGCGATTTCCAGAACGTGATGGACCAGTACGTCAACACCGACGTCGGCGAGCGGGCGCTGTTCCTGGCCACGACCGCCTACTTCGACCTGGCGCAGTTCGACCGGCTGATCACCAACTACCACTTCATCGCCAACCGTCTGCTGCCCACGCCGAGCGATTGGCGTGCCCGGACCTACTACTACCTCGGCGAGGCCTACTACGCCCAGGGCCTCTACCGCGAGGCGGTGGGCATGTTCCGGCTGGTGCTGACCGGATACCCGCGCAGCAACGTCGCGGTGGCCAGCCTGCAGGGGATGGTCGCCGGCTACAGCCAGATGGACGAGTACGATCTCGCCCTCGCCGAGCAGGAGAAGTTCCTGCTGGCCCTGGCCAACGCCGACAGCGAGGAGGGCGAGAACTCCCTGGCCGTGGGCTCGCTCTACTTCAACCAGCACAAGTACGAGGACGCCCTGCAGCACTTCACCGAATTCCTGGAGAAGCATCCCGACGGCGAGGAGGCTCCCGCCGCCATGCTGAACCAGGGCGACTGCTACTACAGGCTTCAGTACTACGAGCAGGCCGTGGCTGTGTGGAAGCAGCTGATCGCCGACCATCCCGATGCGCCCGAGGTCCAGGAGGCCGTCTACAGGGTCGCCGACACGGAGTTCGGCCTGGGCGAATTCGCCGCGGCGAGCGGCACCTACAAGACGCTGCTCTCGCGGTTCCCCGAAGGCGCCCACGCCGCCGACGCCGCGTTCGGCATCGCCAACTGCCATTACAACCTGCAGGCCGACGATGCGGCCATCGCGGCCTTCGGCGCCTTCCTCGACCGGTTCCCCGAGGACGCCCGTGTCGAGGACGCCGAACTCGGCATCCAGTCGTGCTTCTACCGCAGCGGGCGCGACATCGAGGAATACGTCGCGCAACGTCCCGACAGCCCGATGGCCGCCGATTTCTACTGGACTAAAGGTCAGGATTTCTTCGCCGAAGAGAAATACGAGGCGGCCGCCAAGGCTTTCGAGAAGGTCACCCTGGAATACGCGGACAGCGAGAGCAGCCCCGGCGCGCTCTTCTACCTGGCGGAAAGCTACTACCGCATGGAACAGCTGGATCAGGCCCTCGCGGGGTTCCGCAACTTCGCGACCACCAACCCCGACCACGAACTGGCCGCCCTGGCGAGGTTCCGCGCGGGCACGGTGCTGTTCAAGCAGGAGAGCTTCGAGACCGCGGCGACCACCTACGAATTGCTGACCGAGCAGGATCCCGGCTGCGAGTACGCGCCCCTGGCGCTCTTCAACGCCGCCCTGTGCTACCAGGAACTCGAGGATTGGCCGTCGGCGATCGGCACGCTCATGTGGTTCATCGCCGACTACCCCGATCACGAGAACGCGTCGGGACTCTGGTATCAGATCGCGACGCTCTACCAGGACGAGATGGGCGACTACACCCACGCCCTGGAAGCCTACGCCAAGGCGGAAACGGCCGGCGAGGCCGGCCCCGAGGAGATCGGATTCCGCCGCGGGGAATGCTACGAGAAGATGGGCCGGATCGGGGATGCCCTTTCCGCCTACGAGACGGCCGCCGGCGTTGGTTCGCCGGGCGCCCCGTTCCGCATCGCCAGCCTGGCCCAGATCGGGCAGCTGAGCGAGGATCGGGGGGACTGGCCAGCCGCCATCCAGGCCTATCAGCAGATCATCAAAGCCGATGGAAATCCGGAGTGGACCGCGATGGCGCAGGGCCGAATCGCGGAGATCCAGGCCAATCAGACAGCCGGACAGTAGGCCGGCGCCAAACAAGGGGAATGGCACATCATGATGGGAATGTCTCTCAAAGACCTGTTTCTCGGCTCGCCGACGATGGTGGCGCTGGTTCTGATGTCGGTCGTCGCCGTCGGTTACGCCGTCGAGCGGGGGCTGTACTTCCTGCGCACGCGTTGTGACGTGAAGAAGTTCATGGAGGGCCTGGCGCCCTACATGAAGCGCGTGGACATGGCCGGGGCCTTCGACTACTGCAACCGCCAGCGCGGTTCCGCGGGCAGGGTCCTGAGCCACTGCCTCAAGCACCTCGAGATGGACCGGGGCGAACTGCAGCAGCGGTTCAACACCGCCATCGAGGTCGAGCAGGTCGAGATGGAGCAGAACCTGAGCGTGCTCGGGACCATCAGCAACATCGCGCCCCTGCTCGGTCTGCTCGGTACGGTGATCGGCATCATCCGGGCCTTCGCCGATATCGCGCGCACCGGTGCCGGCGGCAGCGCGGTCGTGGCCATGGGCGTCTCCGAGGCCCTGCTGACCACCGCGGCCGGCATCGTGGTGGCGGTCATCGCGACCATCTTCTTCAACCTCTACGTGCGCCGGATCCGCACGCGGATCATCGAGCTCGAGGACGTCCGAGAGGAGTTCTTCCTGATGGTCCACCAGATGCTGGTGAAGGGCAAGAAATCCGCGGCTCACGCGGCCGCCAAGCCCGCCGCCGCCAACGACGCAGAAGAGATCATCGCGGCGGCCTCGGTCGTCGAGGGCGAGCCCGTCGCCAGCAACTACTAGGTCCGGGGGGAATCTCATGTCCGGCGTGAAACGATCGGCCATGCGCGGCCAGAACGATGCCAACATCACTCCTCTGGCCGACGTGACCACGACCCTGATCGTCGTCTTCCTGATCACGATGCCCGCCATCCTGGGCAACGGGATCCAGGTCAACGCGACGCGCGCCGAGGCCAGTTCGACCGTGGTCAGCACCACCGCCGACGATCAGCAGGAACTGCTGACGGTCGCGGTGACCACCGACGGGCTGACCCTCAACGGCGACGCCGTGCTGCCGGAGGATCTCGAACAGGGTCTGCGGACCGAACTGGCGGCGCGGATGGAGAAGACGGTCGTCATCGTGCCCAGCGACTACGTGAAGCTCGACGAGGTCGTCTTCGTCCTCGACGCGGCCAAGGCCGGCGGCGCGAAGAGCCTTGCCCTGCTGAACAAGAAGGAGAAGGCGCGATGAAGGTCTACCGCTTCGAGAACAAGGTCGACGTGGTGCCTGTGATCAACGTGTCGCTGGTCGTCGTGCTGACGCTGATGATCATCTCGCCCTTCCTCAACGACACCGAGCACGAGGTGGCCCTGCCCGAGGCGCGGGCGCACCAGATGGACGACACCGAGAAGACCGAGATCATCTTCACCCTCGACGGCAAGATCTACCTCGGCGAGGACGAGGTGGCCCTGGACCAGGTGCGTTCGATGCTGACGCCACTGTTCGAGGAGAATCCCGACGCCGTGGCGGTGGTCAAGGCCGACAAGGATCTGCTCTACGGCGACGTGGAGCGGCTGATCGCGGAGGTCGAGGCGGCCAAGGCGCCGCGGATCGCCATCGCGACCGGCAAGACGTCCGAGGAGGCGGCGCCATGATGAGATCCGCCGTCAGCCGCCGCGCCGCCACCGGCGGCGGGTTCGGGGTCAGCATCGCGGTCCACGGGGCCCTGCTGCTGTTCCTGCTGCTGGTGATGCGCATGGGCGCCTCGTCGGTGAACCAGGTCGTGGACGAATTGACCGAGATCGCCTACATCGAGTCGCGCTACGGCGAGGACGTGGCCGAGAAGGTCCGGCTCAAGACGCGGCCCGCGCCGCAGCCCAAGGCCGAACCCGAGGCCGCGCCGGAGCCCGAGAAGGCGGTCGACGATTCCAAGGTCCAGAGCAAGCCCCTGCTCAAGCAGAGGAGCTTGCCGATGACCCGGCCGGCATTGCCGAAGCGCACGCTGGCCGCCGACGTGAAGGCCCCCGATCTGAAGACGCCCCAGCAGCCGCGGGCGCAGCTGAAATCGTCGGTGCATCTGACGTCGCGCAAGTTCGCCGACGCCTCGACACCGGTCGTCGGCGCCGAGAACCTGCGCAACAAGCAGGCGCTTTCGGCCGATGTCGGCGCGCCGGCGCTGCAGTCGAAGCAGCCGGCGCAGAAGTTCGACGCCCAGACCCAGTCGCTGGTCGGCCGCAAAAGCAAGCTGAATCTCGACGACGTCGATTTCGACGTTTCCGGCGGCGGTTCGGGCAGTCGCATGGCCCTGCAGCTGCCCACCGGCGGCGTCGAGGGCGGAAACCCGGATCTGGTCGGCGGGCAGCTCGAGGCGGGCAAGGAGGCCTACCAGGGTTCGGTCGCCGCCCTGATCCCCGAGGGCGGCTTCAAGGAGCAGCGCCGGGGTCCCGCCGAGGCCAAGGTCGACATCGCGGCTTCGGCCTCTTCGGCCGCGGGCGAACGCACGGGCCGCCGCACGATCCTCGATTACGGGGCCGGCGGCGGCGGGGGCGGCGGCGCCCTTTCCGGCCGCAAGGCCGCTCCCCGGGGCGCGGCTTCGGCGGCCATCGTCGAGAAGGCCTCGGCCTCCCGCGAGGCCCGCACCGCGCCGGTCGAATCGGCGGCCGTCGACGGCGGCAAGGGCGTCTCGATGACCGTCAGCGGCCAGATCGTGGGCCGCAAGATCCTGCACGCGCCGCAGCTCGAATACAGCGAGGCCGCCAAGCGCAACGGCTGGGAGGGCGTGGTCGCGGTCCATTTCACCGTGATGCCCGACGGCCGCGTGAAGGACAACGTCTACTTCGAACAGACCTCGGCGCATCGCGACCTGAACCGGTCGGCGATGGCGGCCATCCGTGAATTCCGCTTCGAACCCCTGCCCGGCGGCCAGCCCATGACCGAGCAGTGGGGGGTGATCACCATCGTCTTCCGCCTGAATTGAGCGGACGGCGGTCCGGGAATGCCCGGGCCGGATCGGAAACAGGCTGAGCCTGAGTCAAAGGATCGCATCATGAAACGCAACATCGACTTCAGGATCCTGGTCGTCTTCCTCGCCGCGGCGGGCTTCGCCTCGTTACGCGGCGCTCCGGCCCGGGCATGGACCGAACAGGACGGGGCGGTGAACGCCGACCTGCCCGAGATGGTGGTCGAAGCGGAAAACCAGGTCCGGCAGGACATCCAGAAGAGCACGCTGGAATTCGATCTCAGCGCGGCGGTGATCGACACCTTCTTCAGCCGCGAGGACGAGATGATCCTCTCGATCAGCCCGGTCGAGGGGATGCGCTCGCTGGTGAACAACCCCGGCACGCTGGACAGCGACCAGGTGCCCCATTTCTGGGCGCCGGAGATGGCCGGCTCCCCGGTGGCGACCTTCTATCCGGAAGAGCCCGAGGGCCACGAATCCGATTCGTGGATCCTCACGGTGACCGATTTCCGCGGTTCGCCCTTCCGGGAGTACGAGGGCGACGGGCGTCCGCCGGAGACCCTGGGATGGGACGGCCGCGACGATCAGGGCGGGATCCTGGATGTCGGCTATCCCTACAGCTACATCTTCACGATCACCGACAAGGGCACCAACACCTACAACTACGCCGGCGTCAGCTTCCGCATCCCGGCGCTCGACTCGCGCGAGGGGCGGGACCGGCATCTCGACTTCGCCGGCGACCGCATCTTCGCCCACAAGGGACGGGCCGAGCTCTCCGACCCGGGGCGCGAGTGGCTGACCGGGGCGCTGGACATCGTGCGGCGGGACAACCCCTATTCGCCGCTGAAGGTGTTCGTGGTGGCCGAGGAGGAGCAGCTGGCGATCAAGAGGGCCGAGGTCGTGAAGGACTTCGTCACCTCCGAGATGATCCTCGCGCCGGACAAGGTCGAGATCGCGACGGCCGTCCGGCCGAACCTCCGGGCCGAACTGGACGGCTCGGTGGGCATCGAGATCGGGCACGCGGACTGATTCCGCGCCCGGTCGATCCAGTGATCCGGCGACACGTCGACAGGACGCCCCTGGGCGTCCTGTCGGCGTTTCCGCAGGGGGCGCCGGAGCCCGGAATCCCGATCCCGGGGCCGACCGGCGCGGAGGCTGGACAGATGGGGGACGGGCGTCTAGATTGACGCGCCCGACCGCCGCCCGCTTGCCGGCGGTCCGACTCCAGCCCGGGAAGGAACCCCCATGTCCGACGCAGCCGCCGCCCCTCTCGAACGCATCCCGTCCATGGTCGCCGCCGAACTCGGTCTTCCGGCCGGCGCGGTTTCGGCCGTCGCCGATCTGCTGGACGCCGGCAACACCGTGCCCTTCATCTCGCGATACCGCAAGGAGGCCACCGGGGGCCTGGACGACCTCCAGGTCGAATCCATCCGCGAGAAGCTGGACTATCGCCGCGAGCTCGAGCAGCGGCGAGCGACGGTTCTCGAGAGCATCGACGGACAGGGCAAGCTGACCCCCGAACTGAAGAAGGCGATCGAGGCCGCCGACACCAAGACGGCGCTCGAGGACCTCTATCTGCCCTATCGGCCCAAGCGGCGCACCCGGGCGGTGATCGCCCGCGAGCGCGGGCTCGAGCCGCTGGCCGAGAGGATGTGGGACCAGCTCGAGACCGAGGGCGATCCGGTCGCGGCGGCGGCGGCGTTCGTCGATCCCGAGAAGGATGTTCCGGACGCCGCGGCGGCCCTGCAGGGGGCCCGCGACATCCTGGCCGAGCGGATCGCCGAGACGGCCGAACTGCGGGCGATGATCCGCGACCTGACCCGCGCCGAGGGCCTGCTGACATCCCGCGCGGCGCGCGGCAAGGAGAACGAGCGCAGCAAGTTCCAGGACTACTACGATTTCTCGCAGCGGGTGGGGGATCTGCCCTCGCACCGGATCCTGGCGATCCGGCGCGGCGAGAAGGAGAGCTTCCTGTCCTACCGGATCCAGCCCGACGCGGAGCGGGCCCGCACCCTGCTGAAGCACGAGACGGTCGGCGTGCGGCCCTCCATCTGGTCGGACCAGGTGCGCGAGGCGACCGACGACGCCTACGATCGCCTGCTCTCGGTGCAGATCGAGACCGACATCCGCCTGGAGCTGAAGAAGCAGGCCGACGAGGAGGCCGTCGCGGTCTTCGCCCGCAATCTGCGCGACCTGCTGCTGGCCCCGCCCTACGGCGCGCGGCCCGTCCTGGCGATCGACCCCGGCTACCGCACCGGCTGCAAGGTCGCGGTCATGGACGCCACCGGCCGGCTGCTGGCCGACACCGTCATCTATCCCACCCAGCCGCGGCGGGACGAGGAGGGCGCGATCCGCGTTCTCGACTCCCTGCACGCGGCCCACGGGCCGCAGGCGGTGGCGGTGGGCAACGGCACCGGCGGGCGCGAGACCCACGCGGTCGTGCGGCGCTGGATCAGGGAGCGGGAGCTGGACATTCCGGCGGTGCTGGTCAACGAATCGGGAGCCTCGGTCTATTCCGCAAGCGAGGTCGCGCGCAGCGAGATGCCGGACAAGGACGTCACCGTGCGCGGGGCCGTCTCGATCGGCCGCCGCCTGCAGGATCCCCTGGCCGAGCTGGTGAAGATCGATCCCAAGGCGATCGGCGTCGGCCAGTATCAGCACGATGTCGACCAGAAGCTGCTGAAGGAGCGGCTCGACCAGGTGGTGGTCAGCTGCGTCAACTCGGTGGGCGTGGACGCCAACACCGCCTCGGCCTCGCTGTTGGGGTACGTGGCGGGGCTCGGCCCCTCGCTGGCCAGGGCGATCGTGGCCCATCGCGACGCCTCAGGCCCCTTCCGGGGCCGCAAGGACCTGCTGAAGGTCGCCGGCCTCGGTCCGAAGACCTACGAGCAGTGCGCGGGCTTCCTGAGGATCAAGGGCGGACATCCTCTCGACGATTCGGCCGTCCATCCGGAGCGCTACGATCTGGTGGAGAAGATCGCCTCGGACCTGGGGCGCGACGCGGCCTCGCTGGTCGGGGACGCCGCCGCGGTGGCCTCGATCCGTCCCGAACGCTACCTGGACGAAGAGGTGGGCCGCTTCACGCTCGACGACATCCTGGCCGAGCTGGCCAAGCCCGGGCGCGATCCCCGGCGGGAATTCGAGGCCGTCGATTTCCGAGAGGGCGTCGAGGAGATGAAGGATCTGGCCGAGGGGATGGAGCTTTCCGGGGTCGTCACCAACGTGACGCGCTTCGGAGCCTTCGTCGATGTCGGGGTGCATCAGGACGGCCTGGTTCACGTCAGCCAGATCGCCCATCGCTACATCGCCGATCCGGCCGACGCCCTGCACGTGGGGCAGAACGTCAAGGTGAAGGTGATGGAGGTGGATCTGGAGCGTAAGAGGATCTCGTTGAGCATCAAGGCCCTGATGCCCCGTTAGGGCCGCCGGGCCGCCCCTTCCGGCCGCGCGGGCGGCGTACGGGGATGCGGCGGGGAAGGCCGATCCGGGCCGGCCGCCTTGACAGCGGCGGGGCCCGCGCTTACTCTTTTCCACCTGCGAACCGGACTCGCCGCCGAAGGGCGGCGTTTTCCGGCGCGCCTCATTTCCGGGTTCGGCCTCCGGTCGCGGGCACATCCGCCGCGAGGGGCCGGCTCGTACGGACACCCCCCGAGGGAGGATGATCGTGAAGTTCAGAGGTTCCAAGGTCAAGCTGTCGCGTGCCCTGGGCACGTCCCTGACGCCCAAGGCCGACCGCTACATGGACCGCAAACCGTATCCGCCGGGACAGCACGGCAAGCTGCAGCAGATGCGCCGCCGCAAGATGTCGCCGTACAAGACGCAGCTGCTTGAGAAGCAGCGCCTGCGCTCGCAGTACAACATCCACGAGCGTCAGATGCGGAACTACTACAAGAAGGCTTCGCGCAAGGGCGACATGGTCAACTCCCTGGTCCAGCTGCTCGAAAGCCGCCTGGACGCCGTGGTCCTGCGCGGCGGCCTGGCCCGCTCGATCTACGCGGCCCGGCAGTACGTCAACCACGGCCACGTCCTGGTCAACGGCAAGAAGGTGGATATCCCCTCCTGCCAGGTGCGGCCGGACGACGTGGTTTCGATCAAGGCCTCGAGCCGCAATCTGGACTGCTTCCAGTTCGCCGTCGAATCGGCCGGCGGCCAGCCGCCGTATCTGGAGCGGGACAAGAAGAACTTCTCGGTGAAGTACCTCTACGATCCTCCGCGCGAGGAGATCCCGGTGATCTGCGAAGTGCCGCTGGTCATCGAGTTCTATTCCCGCTAGGACATCCGGAGGCTCCTGCGCCTCTCGACACGCGGATATCGGCCCGGCGCTCAGGCGTCGGGCCGTTTTCTTTTGATTTTCGGTCGCCATGAATCAAAAATTCGCACGAATCGGCGGTTTTCCGATGGAAACCTATGGGATGAATTGTTATAATCCCCCTGTTCGACTTGATGGACGCCGCGCGACGGAATTCCCGTGCGGCGTCATATCACCTGGCAGGCGGGTGTCGGATTGGCATACAGCCCAGCCATACGGTTCACAAGGGCGGCAATACGGCATCCGATTTCTCCGGAGGGTTGGAAATGAAGAAATTGCTCATGTCCGCCATGCTTCTCGTTCTGGTCGCCGGCGCCGCCCAGGCCGGCGTGCTCTATGACCTGAACACCGGTGTCTACACCGAGCTGGACGTCGTCGACGTCACCGGCGCCGTCGTGACCGCGGTCCGCTACAACGGCTTCTCCTGCACCGAATTGCCCGCCGGCCCCTACACCGCCGTGTGGGTCTACACCGGTGGAGCCCCCGGCGTCGTCGAGGGTGACGTCGTCGATCTGGCCAACGCCACGTACAAGGAATACTACGAGCTGACCGAGCTGGATCTTCCGACCAACTCCGGCACGGTCACCGTCACCGGTACCGCCACCGTTCCCTCGCTGCCGATGACTCTCGCCGCGGTGCAGGCCGACAACGAGGCCTGGGAATCCCACGTGATCACCATCACCGACGGCTTCGCGGTCAGCGAGCTCCTGAGCTATGGCAACTGGAACGCCATTTCGCAGGACAGCGGCTTGGTTCTGCTGCACGACGACTATTTCTTCGATGAGTCGATCCTGGCCGTGGGCGACTGCTATCAGGGCGTGACCGGCATGTACACCTATGCCTACGACGCCTACACGATGGAGCCCCTGGTCGACGGCCTGACGATCGTCGACTGCACCGTCGACGGTGAAGATATGAGCTTCGGCGCCGTCAAGGCTCTGTACCGGTAAGCGTTCCTCCCTCGGGATGGATCGAGGCGGGCCGCCTTCGGGCGGCCCGCCTTTTTGCGTCCGAGATCCAGGAGGTGTCAATCCGGTAATCGGATCGCATGGGTCCTGTTTGTTGATTTTTGATGAGATTGGGTATTTTCAAGATCATGTCGCCGTGTTAGAATTCAGACATCTCCACTCGCGCCTCGGGGCGATGGAAGCGTGCTCTTTCGAATCATTATTCTCCGGAGGTTCGCCTGATGAAGAAGCTACTGCTCGTCTCGCTAGTGCTGCTGCTTGCCGCTACCGCCGGCGCCGGAGTGGTCTACGACTGCAACACCGGCGTGATCGCCGAGTTCACCGATGTCGTGGCCCCGGGCCTGGTCGTGACCGCCGTCCGTTCGAGCGGTTTCGCCGCCACCGAGCTGCCCGCCGGCCCCTTCACGGCCATCTGGGTCTACACCGGCTCCGCTCCGGCGGCCGTGGTGGGCGACATCGTCGACGTCTCCGCCCAGTACAAGGAGTACTACGACCTGTCCGAGTTGTCCGTGGGCGACGCCGTCGCGGGCTCGGTGACGATCGTCGGCAGCACCACCGCGCCGATCATCCCGCTGACCGCCGCCGAACTGATGGTCGATCCCGAGGCCTACGAGAGCCACGCGATCCAGATCACCGACGGGATGGCCGTCTGCTCCGCGCCGAATTCCTACGGCGAGTGGACCGTCTCGACCTTGGGCAGCTGCATCGACATCATGATGGACGACTACTGGTACGACGATACCACGGTCGCTCTCTGCGACTGCTACGACTGGGCCATCGGCATGTGGACCTACGCCTACGGCGCCTGGCGCCTGGAGCCCTTCGTCGACGGCATCGCGAAGGTCGACTGCACGGTCGATAACGATTCGATGACCTTCGGTCAGATGAAGAGCCTGTTCCGGTAGATCGGTCGAATCCGAGCCGTTCTCGCTGCGGGCCGTCCTCTCCGGGCGGCCCGCCGGCATGCCGGGCAATGAACCCGGATTTGGAAAATCGGTGTTCGGTGTGCTAATATTTTAAGGAATGGTCGGAAACGATCATCCTTGATAAGCGCTTTTCCATGGTTTGTTCCAGGGGGATGGAGAGAATGAGAAAAGGATATCTGATCGCGATCCTGCTGCTGATGGCGGGGACGGCGTTCGGAACGACTCCCGCCGACATCCAGGGCGGATTGGTGCCCGAGGGCGAGATCGTCGATCTGACCGGCCTGGTCGTGACGTCGGTCCTGAGCAGCAGCTTCACCGTGACCGATCTGCCGGCCGGCCCGAACCAGGCGCTCTGGGTGTTGACCGGCCCCGCGCCCGCGGTTGCCGTCGGCGACGTCGTCGATCTGCGCGGACGCTACATCGAGCACGAGGGCACGACGACCATCTTCAGCCACGGGTTCACGGTGACCGCCCGGACCGAGGCTCCGGAACTCTTCGTCACGGCCTACGAGCTGGTTTCCGATCCCGAGGGCTACGAGAGCTGCGTGCTGATGGTGACCGACGGCCTGGTGGTCAACGAGATCCTGCCCGACGGCGATTGGCTCGTGGTCTCGTTCGAGGACGGAGTCAGCGTGATCCGGATTCATGCCTACTGGTACGACGCCTCGACCGTCGAGCCGGGGCAGTGCTACAACAACGCGCTCGGGTTGTTCGCCTTCCACGACGGCGCTTACAGGCTGAAGGCCTTCGAGGGCGGATTGGCCCTGACCGACTGCACGGTCGGCGACCGGGACCTCAGCTTCGGCGGGATCAAGGCGCTCTATCGCTGATCCCCGACGAACGGAAGCATCGGAAAAGGGCCCGCCTTTCGGCGGGCCCTTTTCTGCGGTCATGCCGACTTCAGCGGGATCGCGGTTCCTGGGCGTCGGCGCGGGAACTCCAGTACCAGACGGCTTCGGCGAACTGCCGGGCGGTGTACTCGCAGGGCGTGCCGCCGGGCTTGGCGAGCATGTTGCGGGCCATGGTCAGGGGGTCCATGGGCTCGTCCGGGTCGGGCGAGGCCAGCAGGCAGACGATCTCCCAGTCGCAGTCGCCGGAGCGTTCGCCCCCGTTCTCGAGCAGGGTCTCCGCGCTGTAGAGCACGACGCCGGCGTGGCGGGCGGGTTCGCGCGGGCCTTCGGCGGTGATGCGGACGTAGCCGTCCTCGTGGGGTTGGCGGCGATGGAATTCGGCGTGCAGCGCGGTCTCGGGTCCGACGCGGATCGTGCCGCAGACGAAGCGTTCCGGAGGCAGGGGCACGATCACGACCTCGTCCAGCCCGTCGCGGCCGCTGCCGGGGGTGCGGAGGTCCCACCGGTCGCGGATCAGATCGAGCAGTTCGGCGGGGTCGCCGTCGAAATAGGTGCGGCCGCCGCCGCGCGGATAGCGGTCGCGGGCGAAATCGCTCCAGCCGATCGACGGGACGGGCGTTTCGGGGCGCGGTCGCTTTTCGCTCACGGGATCCTCCGTCTCCTGGGTGCCGGGTTCAGCGGGACAGATGGCCCCGGACATAGTCGCGCACGCCGTCCTCGAGCTCGGTGAACGGGGCGGCGTAGCCCGCGGCGCGCAGCTTCTTCATGTCCGCTTCGGTGTGGTACTGGTACTTCTCCCGCAGATGCTCCGGCATGTCGATGAACTCGATCCGGGGCGGCAGATCCATGGCAGCGTAGACGGAGTTGACCAGGTCCAGCCAGGAGCGGGCCCGCCCGGTGCCGCAGTTGAACAGGCCCGAGACGCCGCGTTCGTCGAGGAAATGCAGCGCCACGTCCACCGCGTCGCGGACGTGGACGAAGTCGCGCACCTCCAAAAACATGCTCATGCAAAGGGGTGCCTCAAACTATTACTGCGCCAATGCCCCC
>CAYLMM010000012.1:0-56607 GCA_964384825.1 uncultured Fibrobacteraceae bacterium | reverse complement strand
GGTCGGGCGTGCCGGGGAACTTCTCGAACGACCAGCGCGGCACCTTCACCACCGCGTAGTCCAGGCTGGGTTCGAAGCAGGCGCTGCTGGTGCCGGTGATCTCGTTGGGCAGTTCGGGCAGGGTGTAGCCGACCGCCAGCAGGGCGGCCATCTTGGCGATGGGATAGCCGGTGGCCTTGCTCGCCAGCGCGCTGCTGCGGCTGACCCGCGGGTTCATCTCGATCACCATCACCTTGCCGGTTTCCGGGTCGACCGCGAACTGCACGTTGCTGCCGCCGGTGACCACGCCCACCGCGTCGAGCACCCGCAGCGACTGGTCGCGCAGCTGCTGGTACTCGCGGTCGGTCAAAGTCTGGGCCGGGGCCACGGTCACGCTGTCGCCGGTGTGCACGCCCATCGCGTCGAAGTTCTCGATGCTGCAGACCACGATGCCGTTGCCGGCCCGGTCGCGGATCACCTCGAGCTCGTATTCCTTCCAGCCCAGGACAGATTCCTCGACCAGCACGCTGCCGACCGGCGATGCGGCCAGGCCCTCGCGCAGCAGCTTCAGGAATTCGCCGCGGTCGCGCGCCAGGCCGCTGCCTTCGCCGCCGAGGGTGAAGCTGGCCCGCAGGATCATCGGGAACGGGATCCGGGCCAGGGCCAGGTCCGCCATCTCCATCGAGGTCACCAGCAGGCTGCGCGGGGTTTCGAGCCCGATGCGAGCCATGGCCGCCTTGAACTGCTCGCGATCCTCGGCCAGCCCGATGCAGCCGACATCGGCCCCGATCATCTCCACGCCGTAGCGCTCGAGCACCCCGTGTCCGGCCAGCTCGACAGCCAGGTTCAGGCCCGTCTGGCCGCCGACGGTCGGCAGCAGCGCGTCGGGCCTCTCGCGGGCGATGATCTTTTCCGCGCTCTGCCACGTCAGCGGTTCGATGTAGGTGGCGTCGGCCAGGCCGGGGTCGGTCATGATCGTGGCCGGGTTCGAGTTGATCAGCACCACCCGGTAGCCCTCGCCGCGCAGCGCCTTGATCGCCTGGGTGCCGGAATAATCGAATTCGCTGGCCTGGCCGATCACGATCGGGCCCGAACCCGGCACCAGGATCGTCTCGATGTCATCCCTGCGCGGCATGGCCCCGCCTTTCCCGCCCGTCGCGGCGCCCGTTCATCATGGTCGTGAATCGGTGGAAGAGGTACAGGCCGTCGCTCGGCCCGGGCGCGGCTTCGGGATGGTACTGCACGCTGTAGGCCTCGCGTCCGATCACCGACAGGCCCTCGACCGAGCCGTCGTTCAGGCTGCGGTGGGTGATCTCGGCGACCGCCGGATCGATCCCGGATTCTGGCACCGCGTAGTTGTGGTTCTGGCTGGTGATCTCGACCCGGCCGGTGGCCAGGTTCTGCACCGGATGGTTGGCGCCGTGATGTCCGAAGGGCAGCTTCACGGTCTCGGCGCCCAGCGCGCGGGCCAGCAGCTGGTGCCCCAGGCAGATGCCGAACAGCGGGATGTTGGCCGCCAGCAACTCGGCGATCGTGGCGCTCAGGTCCGGCCGCGCCGCAGGATCGCCGGGCCCGTTGCTCAGGAAGACGCCCTCGGTGGGGGCGGCCATCAGTTCGGCCGCCGTGCTCGAAGCCGGAAAGACTCTCACGCGGCATCCCTCGGCCACCAGACGGCGCAGGATGCTCTTCTTCACGCCGCAGTCCAGCACCGCGACCTCGAAGGGGTCGTCGCGGTCGGGCTGTTCGGGGAAGGGGCGCATCCTGTCGGTGCTCACGCGCGCGACCCAGTCGATCGCGTCGATCGAGGGCAGGGCGCGCGCCCTGGCCAGCAGTTTTTCGGGGTCGCCGTAGCCCAGGAACCCCCGGCGGACGCCGCCTTCGCGCACCGCCACCGTCACCGCGCGGGTGTCGATGTCCGCCAGGGCCGGCACCGATGCCCTGCGCAGCGTCTGGTCCAGACCGGACTCGCTGCGGCGGTGGAAGTCGCGGCGGCAGAAATCCCGCACCACGATTCCGGCCGGCCTGACAGCGCCCGATTCGTTGTCGTCGTGATGGATACCGTAGTTGCCCAGGTGCGGCGCGGTGAAAACCACGATCTGCCCGGCGTAGCTCGGGTCGGTGAGGATCTCCTGGTAGCCGGTCATTCCGGTGTGGAAGACGACCTCGCCGCCGGCTTCGAGCGGGGCCCCCAGGGAACGTCCGGAAAAAACCTGTCCCGTTTCCAGGACGAGATGGGCCTGCATGGACTACCTCCCGGTTCTAGCGGAAGGCGCGAGCCCGCTGCTGTAGGATAAAAAAAATCCCCGGACGCCGGAAGCGCGGGGAGGAGGAGCGGGTCGGTCGGGGACGCACCGATTCGATGGGACGCACGGAAACATCGGGACTCCTTTCGGGCTCACGGGCCTCGATTAAAAGAATCGCCGGCAGGATAGCCACCGGGCCGGACCGTGTCAAGGCGCGGCGGAAAACGGCGGGATTTCTGTTGCCGCGGCCGGACGCGTCGTGTTGAAATTCCCTCACCCGAAATGCGCGCCAGTCACCGGAGGATTTCCATCATGACGCCCGATACGAAGACCTCGCCCAAGCCCCTGCCGCCGACCTGGTTCATGCTCTCGCTGATCGTGATGGCGGTGCTGCATTTCCTGCTGCCGCTGGCAACCCTGATCCCCGGCCCCGTCCGGTGGCTGGCCGTGGTTCCCTTCGCCTTCGGCGCCTGGCTCAATCTCGACGCCGACGCCCGCTTCAAGCGCCTGGAAACCACCGTCAAGCCCGGCCTCGACGCCGCGGTCCTGGTCGACGGCGGTCCCTTCGCCCTCTCGCGCCATCCGATGTATCTGGGCATGGTCGCGATCCTGGCCGCGGCCGCCGTGCTGTCGGGCCGGGCCGCGCCCTGGATCGGCCCGGTCGGCTTCGCCGTGCTGATGGACCGTCGCTTCATCCCGATGGAGGAGGCCTCGATGCGGCGCGTCTTCGGCGATCGCTACGACGGCTATGCCCGTCGCGTCCGGCGCTGGATCTGAAACCGGCATTTATTTCCTACCTGATGTCTCTGCATTTATGATACATTTCCACCTTGGGCACGGAGGCCTGCCATCGCCTCGCCCATGCATCATCATCCCATGAGGGGGTACGGCCATGAGACGTTGGCTGATCCTGACACCCCTCGCCCTGATGTTCCTTCTGATCGCCGGCGCCGCGTTCGCCGATGGGCAGCCCGTCGCCACTCCGATCGATCCCACCGCGGAAATCCTTCACTACGACGTCCAGAGCACCGTGCCGACGGGTTGCTTTCTGGGGAATCTGAACGCAGTGGCCTGGAACGTGACGGGCTGGTTCACCGGGCAGGAGGCCTACAAGTATCTGTTCCATCCCTGGGACAACTGCGATTGCCAGTGGGGATTCTGGGTGGGCAACGTCCACATCCTGATGAATTTCGCCCCTGAAAACAACTATCCCTACGAATTCGACTGCTACGTCGATCTCGAGGACGCGTTGTGGGATCCGGCAGTCGGATGCTGGGTGCCGGGAATCGAGGACTGCGTCTCGCCCTTGTTCACGGTCACGATCCCCCAGACGGGCCTGTACGACATCGCGATCCCCTTGGGCGAATTCTGCGATTGCGCCTTCATGGACTACTGGTACTTCCTGTCCTTCCATTTCCCCGACCCGATGCCGGGCGTGGGCTTGATCATGGACGATTCTCCCACTCCCTGCACCGTCTACAACGACTGGGGCGCGGGCTGGACCGATCTCTACAGTACGTTTAGCGAGATCGGAAACCTGATCATGTACGCCGAAGCGACCTGCTGCGACGTTCCGGTCGACGGCGACGACGACAGCTGGGGGAAGGTGAAATCCATATTCCGTTGATCCCGGCGGCGATTTCACGAAGCGGGGGGGCCGGACGCGGTCCCCCTTCATCGCATTCTGGCGGAACCCCGCGCCGGCCGCTATGTTCACTGCGCCATGAACGTTTACATCCCCTACACGATGTTCGCCGCCGCGCTGCTGCTGCTCGGTCTCTGCGACGGAGCGCTGCTCTTGCGGCTGACCGGAATCCGGGCCCGGTGGATGCTGCTGGCGGCCCTGTTGCCGTTGGCGGCGCTGGTCTCGAGCCTCGGCGCCTTGACCGTGCTGCGCTCCTCCGGCTCGCCCTATACGGCGTTCGCCCGGTCGGGGATGATCGATGTGCTGGTCGTGCTGCTGGCCCTGCTGCCGGCCCTGTTCGCGGCCGTGATCATCCTGAAGACGGCCCGGTGGATCGACGCCCGTCGCGCCGCCCGCGCGCGGGACGGTGAATCCGCGGCCGCGGGTCGCGCCGCCTCCGGATGCGCCGCCGAAGGCTGCGCCGCAGTCGTCGGAACCCAGGCCGGGACCGGCCCCGCGGATCCATCGCGACGCCGGGCCCTGAAGGCCGGCGCCGCCCTGCTGCCCGCCGTGGCCGCCGCCGCCGCGATCGGGGGAGTGGGCCAGGCCGCGGCCGGGACCCGCGTGATCCTGCGGACGGTGCCGGTGCCCGGTTTGCCGGCCGAACTCGACGGCCTGCGCATCCTCCATCTGAGCGATCTCCATCTCGGCGTCTACGTCACGCTCGAGGATCTGGATGCGATTCTGGCCCGCGCCTGGGATTTCGCTCCCGAACTGGTCGCCTTGACCGGGGACGTCGCCGACGACCGTTCGCTGCTCGCTCCGGCCCTGGAACGCATCGGGGCCTTTCCCGCGGCCGGCGGAGCCTGGGCCGTGCTCGGCAATCATGAATACGGAAGGGGATTGGGCAAGGCCCTGCGCGCTTTCGCGGCCGGGCCGGTGCCCCTGCTGCGCGGCGAGGGCGCGGCCGTGGAACTGCGGGGCCGCCGGGTCTGGCTGGCCGGCCTGGACGATCCGGCCGGCATCGCGCCCTTCGAAAAACGCCCCGATTTCTACCGGCGGGGCCTGGATGGGGCCATGGCCGGAGCCGGAACCGGCGATTGGCGCCTGGTCCTGGCCCATCGCCCCGATGTCTTGCCGCTCGCGGCCCGTCGCGGCGCCTCGCTGGTCCTGGCGGGGCATTCCCACGGCGGTCAGATCGGCATGTTCGGCCGCTCGCTCTTCGATCCGCCGGGCCATACCCGGCCGATCTGGGGCGTCTACCGCAACGGCGACGCCCGCATGCACGTCACCGCCGGCGCCGGACATTGGTTCCCGTTCCGCCTCGGCTGCCCGGCCGAGTCCCCGGTGCTCGAACTGCGCCGCGCCTGATCCCGGTCCCGGAGGCCGTCATGTCCAGCCGAATCGTTCCGATCCTCCTGCTCTGCGGATTGATCGCGGGGCTGGCCGGCTGCATGGCCGTGCCCGATCGCCCGGCGGTGGTCGACCGGATCGAGGATCTGCCGGTCATCCGCGACCGTTACGCAGGTCGTCTTTCGCGGATCTTCGTCGGGATGTCGCGCGAGAGCGTGCTGGAGGTCTTCCCCGAGGCCGAGCCGGTCGCCGCGCGCGACGGGATCGACGCCTGGGAGATCGCCATGATCCAGACCTACGTGCTGCGCAACGATTCGGGATCGAATCTGGCGTACGGCCAGGGCCTTGAAGGCGCCAGGGTGCGGTTCGACCGTCAGGCCTTGTGGCTCTACTTCCGCGACGGGCGGCTGGCCGCCTGGGACGATCCGCAGACCTGGCCCGCCGACGGCGATGTGAAGGTCCACGGCTGGGAATGACGCCTCGGCCGGCTTCTAGCGGATGGTCAGGGGCGTCATGTATCGCAGCGTCCGCAGGATCCGGATGATCGCCTCGGCCTCCGCGTCCGACACCGGGGTCGTGCGGTCGCCTTGCAGGATCTTCTTCAGCAGCGACATCCGGGCCGACGGTTCGCCGTCATTCGCCGCCGCGCCCGATTCCCCGCCCGGCGTCTCGTCCGGCCGCTCGATCATCCCGTAGAAGTGGCGTCGCGGCAGGCTCGGCGAGGGCGTGTCGCCGGGGAACATCGCCGGCGCGGGCCGCGCGGCCGGCTCGGCCTTGCTGATCCCGGATCCGACTCCGGCCCGATCGGCGGCCGTCCCGTCGAGCGCATCCCTCGCGATTTCGCCGCCATCCTTCTGCTCTTCCAGTTCCAGAACCTTCTCGATCAGGTCCAGATCCTCGTCCTGGAAGATCTCCTCGCTGGTGCGCAGGCGCAGCGTGTCGGCCGGAGCGAGCGCCGCCGCGGGAATCCCGATGAAGTCGGAAGCCGAGGCGTTCAGGCCGGGTTCGGTCTGCAGAGGCGAACCGGCCGCCGTCTCCAGGTCCGGCAGCAGGATGATCATGTGTCCGGCGCTGACGCCGCCCTCGGCCGGGATCTGCATCGCGATAGGCGCCGGAGCCTTGACGTGGCGCCGCTTCAGCGCATGGGGCAGCACCCGGATCTCGTACCAGCCCGGCGGCACCTCCTGGAACAGGAAATATCCGTCGAACTCGCTGACCGTCGTCATGATCCGCTCGCCGTGGCTGTTGATCAGCTCCAGGCCGATATGCCGGGCCGGGATCTCGCCGCCGATGGTCTGGGCCATGACGTCGCCCTCGATCTCGCCCGAATAGGTCACCGGGAATTCCAGGTCGACGACGCCGCCGGTATGCCCCATGGCGGTCAGTCCGCGGGTCGAGGGGATCAGGAAGGGATCGTCGAGCGTCGTGAGGTCGAGCTCGACGGCCCGTGGCAGGTTCGCCGGCAGTCCGGGCAGGAAAGCCACGCCGCGGTCGTTGGTCCGCACGTTGCGCCACAGGCTGCTGCCGGTGAATCCGATCCCCGGCATGGGCTCGTCGTCGCGACCGTACCGGCCGTCGGCGTCGCGATCCAGATACACGAACGCAGAAGCGGCCGAACCCGACGCCATCTTCTCCTTCTGCATGTGCCAGCCGCCTCCGCGGGGGGCTCTGGTCAGCGAGGTGGAGAAGCTGATCGAGACGTAGTTCTGGTCGAGCGTGGAATGGCTGTAGATCAGGCCGCAGTTCAGGCCCGAGAGCAGCCAGTTGAGGCCGGTGTGGATCTGGGTGTAGGCGATGTCGTCGATGTTGCGGATCACCTGCAGCCGGGCGGTCAGGTTCCGATGCGGACGCCAGGTGGCGGTCCCGCCGATGGCCTGGACCTCGGTTTGCGGGTCGATGCGGTAGCGCAGCCGGCCGCGGAGCATGAAGTCGCCCAGCCAGCTGCTGATCAGCTGCTCGCCCTGCAGGTTCTGGTAATCGCTGTCGTCGGTGTCGGTGCGGCGGAATTCCATCCGGTTGGACAGCGAGATGTGATCGATGTTGCTGGCCAGCCGCAGGGTCGCCGCGTCCTGGCTCTTGACGCTCCGGCCGGCGAATGAGTCGGATTCCAGCTTCAGATCGTAGGACAGACCCTGCGGCAGGATCGATCTGGTCGAGCCGCTGAACCGCAGGATCGTTTCCCGGTCGAGCTTCTGGCTGGGCTCGTTGTAATCGCTGACGAAATCGTCGTAGAGCCGTTGCTCGAAGTTGATGGAATTGCCGCCGAGCCCGCCCTGGATCGAGAACTGGCCGGCCGCGCCGCCCGTGAAATCGCTCGCGAACACGGTCTGGGTGTAAAGGCCGAAGATGTTGCTGTGCGCCGTGAACGATCCGTAGTCACGCTTCTCGCCCTGCACCGACAGGCTCTGTACGCTTCCGGAGAGCGACAGCCCCGGAGTCACGCCGAAGCCCAGTTCGGCGTAGCTGTTCCAGGCGCCGTAGTCGGCGCTGGGGTTGAGCACCGCCTCGTCGTCCCGGATCAGGGTCTTCTCGTCCTGCAGCGAGAACAGGCGGTAGGAAAGCTTCCCCGGCAGGACCATGTCCGATCCGATGATCGAGCGTTCCACCTTTTCGCGGGTCTGGCCCTGGGGGCCGTAGACCACGGTCCGGAACACGTTCTGGCCGAATTGAAGCGGCACGTTCTCGAAGCGGTAGTGCCCGCTCTCGTCGGCGGCGCTGAAATCCAGCAGCGTTCCGTTGGCGTAGAGCTCGACCTCCCATCCCGGCGGGGCGTCGCCTTCGATGGTCGTCGAGGAGAACTCGGTCGGCCTGCGCAGCGGCTGATTGCTCAGGAACGCGCCCCTGCCCAGCTTCCCGCGCGAGACCAGGGGCGTCAGCGGCGAATAGATGTCGCCGAACTCGAACCGCGAAGCCTGCAGCGGTCCGAGCAGGCTGTTGTCGTTGACCTCGCGTCCGGCCCGCAGCCGGGCGGTGGTGATCGCCTTGCCCTCCGAATGGGAAAGCAGCATCCGGGTCGACAGCCCCGCCAAGTCGTTGCTCGATTGCAGGCTGAAGCGGGGGTCGGTGTTCTCGTCCCGGGTCACGTAGTCGAAGTTGGCGTCGATAAGCGGCCAGCTCAGAGGCCGGTAGCCGGCTCGGCGCAGGGGATAGTCGACATCATGCTGGCTGTTGCGGGCCAGGCTGTTGGCCCGGACCTCGTCGCGCTTGAGCCGGCTCTGCAGAGGCACCGTCTCGCGGGGATAGAGCCGCACCAGCATATCGCTAAGTCGGATGTCGATGTCCAGCGGAAACCATTCGGCGAGCAGCTCGCTGTCGACGTAGATGTCCTCGCCGTCGGCGCGGGCGAGAAGGGGGTCCAGGCCCGCGCGGGAACCGTTCACCGCTACGGTGCGGGTTCCCAGGTCCAGCGAAAAGGTGCGGTTTTCCGCTATGAACCAGCCGCGGGCCCAGCCCTCGTTCGGACGCGTCTCGATGGCGAACTCGAGAGCGTCGCACAAAGCTCCCAGGGGGAGGAGCACCCCGCCGGGGTGCATGTAGCCGATCATTCCCTGGCTCACGCGATACCTGTCGAGCAGGATCTCCAGAATGACGAGGTCGTCCTCGGCGAGGGGCGTGGCCGCCCGGGGATCGTAGCCCCCCTCGCGATAAGGCGCCTCCGCGCGGCCGCCTTCGGCCGCCGGGGCGGATACGACCGCGGGCGGCGCGAAGGCCGCCAGCAGGAGAATCGACAGGATCAGAGTGAGCCGAAGCCTCATCAGTCCGTGGCCACCCTCGCTTGGATCGGCATCTCGGCCGCGATCGCCAGATCGCCGCCGCTTTCCTCGGTCTCGATGTAGGTGAAGCGCAGCTTGCCGCCGGTCATGTCGAGCCCGGCCGGGATGTTCAGCGGAACCCTGACGTTGCGCACCGGAGTCGGATGGTAGACACCCAGGCCGCCCAGGATGGCCAGGTGCTCGGTCGCGCCGTCGTCGCCGATGAAATGCACGTTCAGGTCGCCGTAGACCGATCGGTCGCCGCTGCGCAGGATCGGCACCGTCAGGTAGGGCCGGCCCTTGGTGTCGTGGCTGCCGTCCATCGTCGGGGTGCCGAAGCTGATCGTGGCCTGCGGGTTGCCGCGGCGTACGATCACCGGGATGGACATCTCGATGATGGCCACGGCCTTGACGCGCATGTCGCCGTCGGAATTCTCGACTTCCTCGACCGTGGGCACGTCCGGCACCGACTGGAAGGTCAGGTGCGAGCGATATTCCCCGGCGGGCAGCGCGCCGCCGCGAGGAGTGCGCAGCATCACCCGGACGGTCTGGCTGCCGTGCGCCGGCACGACCACGCGCCGCGGCGAGAATCGCAGCATGTCCAGGGCGAAGCGCTCGTCGTGCATCGCGGTGTCGGCTGGCACGATCTGGCCGGTTTCGAGCATTCGCTTGTTCGACAGCGAGATGCGGTAGGTGGCCGGCTTGTCGCCCTTGTTGCTCAGATAGATCGTCGATACGCGGTCCTTGCCGTTGAACAGCACCCGCGTCGGGGCGATCGAAACGGCGGAGCCGGCTTCCGCGTCGCGCACGGGCGCGGCGGTCAGCAGCGCCGCCAGGATGAAGGTCGTCAGAACGGCGCCGATCGTCTTGCGGAACATGGATCATCCTCCCCGGGACGTGATTTGACGGACGCCGGGATTCGCCTCTCCCGGCCGGCCGTGAATTGACAGAACGCGGAAACGCAACGCCCGTGCCATCGTCTTTCCGCCGCCGGATCGCGCAATTTGTTTTATTCTAGTGAGTTGCGAACTCGACGGCGAGGGGCGCAGCGGAAGCGGCGGCCAGCAATTGACCACATCGACCTGAAATCATGCCTTGGCGAAGGGGGCGGAACTGAAGCGGACGGAGGCTTTGCTGTCTTTCGGCGCGGCTAGTTGTAGTTCACGTTGACGGTGTATGCCAGCGCCTGGTTGATTCCCGGCACGGCGTTCGAGGCCTGCACCGTCAGGGTCGCGCCGATGGTCAGATCGAGCTCGCCGACCGCATCGAGGGCGGCGTTCAGGATCGGCGGCGAACCCTCGCTGGTGGTGAAGTTCGACAGGTTCAGTCCGTTGCTGTTCTGGGCGATGATGTTGATGTCGATCGTCCGCAAGGCGTCACCCTGGATGGTGTAAAGCCCTGAAGATACGAGACCTCCGACATGGATGCTGTTCGGATCCGACGTGATCGTGTCGTTCAGGTCGAGCACCACCGACCCGTTCAGATCGACGACCGCGCCGAAGTCCAGCTCGAGCGTTTCCTGGATCGTCAGCTGGGCGTACGCCGGCACCGCCGCCAGACACAGCAGCGCACCGAGCAGGAACATCGTCCAGCTGTTCGGCGGCGGGTAGGGATGTCTTGCCCATGGCCTCTTCGGCCGCATGGCGCTCAACCTCCTCGGATTGGTCGACCGGCGCTCGACCGGGTTTTCCGATCCCAAGGAGGGCAATGGCCGTGCCATCGGCATCCTGTTCCGTAAACGCCTGCATATCAGAAGATTGGACGGGAAGCTCGGAGAAGGATATTCCGGAGCGGGGTGGCCAGGATTCGTCCGCCGCATCAGACGCAAAAAAATTCCGGGAGGACGATTGCTCGTCCTCCCGGAGATCTCACTCGGGCGAATGATCTAGTTGTAGTTCGCCGTGAAGGTGAAGTTCAGGCTCTGGTTGGCGCCTTCGGCCGCGGTGGCGGCGACGACGGTCAGGTCGGCGCCGATGGTGCAGGCCAGGTCGCCGGCGCCGTCGAGGGCTTCGCCCACGAGCGGGAAGGTGCCGCCACCGAGGTCGGTGGTGAAGTTGGTCAGGTTCAGGCCGTTGGCGTTGTTGGCGGCGATCGCGATGTCGATCGTCTGGTTGGCCGAACCGGAGAAGGTGTACACACCGCTCTGGGTGGTGCCACCGGCGTGGATGGAGCTCGCGTCGACGGTGATGGCGTCGAGCAGATCCAGGGTCACGGTACCGTCCTGGTCGTTGACGGCGCCGAAGTCGAGCTCGAAGGTCTCGGCGACGGTCAGGGGAATGAACACGTCGACTTTGCCGTCCAGGGGCAGATCCACCGCGAAGGCGAATCCGGCGACACTCAGGACCACGAACATAACCAGCATACGCGTCGCGAACTTCATTGAACCACTCCTTGCTTGAGGCTTTGTCCCCATCCTTGGGGATCACGAAGGTTTCCGAGGGCAGTCCGCACATTCCAGCCCCGCTGATGCAAGGTTTCGGTTCTTCTCGGGGGAGGCTTGAGAAATATTTTAAGATATTTCCGAAGAATTTTCGCGGCGGCCGCGGATGTGGTAGAATCGGTCTCGGCAACAGGATCCGCCCGTTCGGGGCGGAACGGCTCACGCATCCCGAGGCGGACTCCGCATGCGACCCCGGAGAATTCTCTTGTGGCTGTCGATCGCCGCGCTGGCCGGCGCGGTTTCGCTGTGCCCGGTCTGCGCAGCCGCGGGCGACGGGGCGGTCCACGAGTTCCATTTCTCCGGCCGGGTGACGGTCCTGCCCGCGCTGTCGGTCAGGTCCATCGATTCCGCAGAGATCGTTCCGCTGGATCGGGGCCGGATGCGGGGCGGCATGCTTTCTTTCCGGGGCCGGGCCGACCGGGCCGTGGGCGTCAGGCTCGAGGCCCGCGATTCCGAAGGCATCGTCCTGGCCGCCGCGCCCCTGGCCGCCGGCGGCTACACGAACATCGCGCTGGACGAACTGGGAGTGAAGATGGTGGACATGGGCGCCGCCGAAATCGCGAAGCTGCTGCCCCGGGTTTCCGCCGACGCCCGTCTGACTCTCTGCGTGGACTGCGACTAGCTTTCCCGGCCGCTCAACGGACCAGCGACACCTTGCGCGACATCTCGCGCGATTGCCCCCGCAGACGCACGATGTAGGTTCCCGACGGAGCCTCGTGGCCGTTCGCGTCGCGTCCGTCCCAGACGACGCTCCACCTGCCCGCCTCGCGGAGCCGGTCCTCCAGCTGGGCTACGCGGCGGCCGCGCAGATCCAGAACCGAAACCTGCACCCGCTGCGCACGGTCCACCCGGAAGAGGATCGTGGTCATGGGATTGGCCGGGTTCGGCGCCGGGGGCAGCAGGATGAAGATCACGATCAGGGCGGGGGCGAGATGATTCGGCTTTCTAATTGCGGAACCCCTCGTTCAGGCTGGGCCGGCTGATAATTCAGGATCTTTAATGTCTAGTCAAATGCGCGATTTCCCGGCCGCGATCCAATTCCTGCTGGCCACCGGGCCGGGCCCCACTATAATCGACGAGGATCTGCGATGGGGCCGATCAAGAGAGCCGGATAGGAGGAATCTTGAAACGTATCGTCATCATCTTCGAGGATCACACCGCGGTGCGGTTCCGGCCTCTGGCCTGGGGAACCCCCGTCTATGATATGGGTTGGGGGATGTTCAACCTGCGCGAGCGGGTGGCCGCGGCGGCGAAGCGCCGGGACGCGCAGGTCGTCCTGCTGCCGCGAGGGATTCTCGAGCCGCTCCAGCTGGAATGCCTGCCCGCCGGCATGCGTTGCGGCGCCGCCGCCTGCCGCGACGCCCTGGACCGGGCCGACCGCGCCGTGATGCTTTCCTCGCGTCTGCGGGGAGACTCAGCCGATCTCGACCGCCTGCTGGCCGATGATGCCCCCGACGGCGTCTGGAACGATCGGGACGGAGCGACCGCCGCGGTGCTGCCGGCCTCGCGTGCGGGCGATCTGATCGCCTCCTGGGCCGAGTGGGACCGCGCCGTGGACGAGCAGGGGGCGTGGGTGCGGCACGACGCCAGCCCGGATGCCTGGCAGCCGGATTGGCCCGTCGCCCCGGCTGCGGATCGGGGGCCTCGCGCCTGGCGGACCCTGTGGGAGAGGGTCGGCGAGATCGGCGAGGCCCTGGCTGCCGACGCCGCCCGGGTCGCCGTCGACGGCGCCGTTCCGGGCCGGACGCTTTTCGGCGCCGTGCCCGATCCCGATATCGCGGCGCCGCTCTGGACGCATCCCGCCCCACTGGCCGCCGTCGGCGCCGAAGGCCGCGACCTGCCCGAAGGCGTGTTTCGCCGCGGCGACCGGCCCGTACTGCTCGGCGAGGATGTGGACCTGGCCGCGGGCTGCGTCCTCGATGCGACCGGTGGCCCGATCATTATAGAGAGCGGTTCGGCCGTCGGCGCCAACGCCGTGCTCCAGGGGCCGCTGTGGCTGGGAACAGGGGGCCGGATCAAGCCCGGCACGCTGTTGGCGGGCGAGGTCGCGGCGGCGGCCGCCTGCCGGCTGTCCGGCGAGATCGCCGAAACCCAGATCGCCGCGCTTTCCAACAAGCAGCATTACGGTTTCCTCGGCCACGCCCTGCTGGGCTCCTGGGTGAATCTGGGAGCCGGCACCACCAACTCCGATCTGAAGAACAACTACGGCGAGATCCGGGTCGATCTCGGCGGCGGCGAAGAGCCCACCGGGTGCCGTTTCCTCGGTGCGATGATCGGAGATCACGTGAAGACGGCGATCGGCACGCTCTTCAACACCGGCTCGGTGGTCGGATTCGCAAGCAACGTCTTCGCAACGGGTTTTCCTGGAAAGTTCACGCCTTGCTTCATGTGGGGCGACGGCGGGGCCGGCCGCCACGACCCCGAGCGGGCCCTGGCCACCGCCGAGGTCGCGATGCGGCGCCGCGGCTGCGTCCTGACCGAGGCCCATCGCGAGCTGTTCCTCAGGCTTGCCGGTGGCTCCCGGTGATTTCCCGCCGGTCCCCGTGCGGTGGCAAAGCGCCCCGGCGGGGACCGGCGTTCCTTTCATTCCGCAATGATCGGGATGCTGCGTCCCGATGGCCTCCGATTTGCTCGCCCGGGAATCCATCTGCGTAACTTATTTCCCGACAACATGTATCCGTTTGCTCCCGCCGTTGCCGCACCTGCCGGCGGCCGCATGGCACGCGCCTTGGTAGTCATGGAAACCGTTGAAGATGTTTCCTGCGCTGTTCGGGCCTTGTCTGCTGATCGCACTACGCTCTCCGAATTGTAGCTCAGGTTGGTCGGGCACTCGACAAGTGCGGGAAACATCTCCTTCTCCTCCTCCTTCCAGGTCCGGTTGCGGATCGAAATCCCATTTCCCTACGCATCATATTTAGCGGCAAGGATTTGCCTTGACCGAGCTGTGAAAAAAGTCTTGCCGTCCTTCTTCACGCATGCTAGAAATGGAAACTGGAAGAGGGGACGAGGGTTCCCGCGGGAAGACTTTGGAGGGATTTCCGACAGGGGTTTGCCATGACCAAAGCCGAACTTGTCGAGTTGATCGCCGCCGAGACCGGAGTCAGCAAGAAGGACACCGGGATCGTCGTGAACCTGATTCTCGAAAACATCGGGCACGCCCTGGTCCGCGGGGACAAGGTCGAGCTGCGGGGTTTCGGGAGTTTCAAGGTGAAGGGGCGACGGGCCAGGATCGCCCGCAATCCCCGAACGGGAGACTCGGTCATGGTGCCGGCCAAGCAGGTGCCGTACTTCAAGGCCTCGAACGACCTGAAGGATCGCCTGAACCCGGATGGATCCCCGGTCGTGGATGCAGGCCCCGTGGATCCCGGAATTTGATTCCGGGGCGAGGCGCTGTTATAATGTGCAATTGCCGTTCGTGTCGCGAAGGGAAGCTTTCAGCTGTCCGTCGCCGCGAGGTCAGATGTCGTACGACGGACGGCGTCAAAATTCGTTACGGGTTCGAATCTGAAAAAGGTGGTTGGAATGCCCAACGGGAGAAAGCGTAAGCGCAAGAAGATCGCGACGCACAAACGCAAGAAGCGTCTGCGCAAGAACAGGCATAAGAAGAAGTAGCCTGTACGCGGACCGGCGCCTTTTCGGGCGCCGGTCTTTTTTTTTGGTTTACACCTGGAACGGTATTGGCATAGATAGAGGGGTACGGAGGTTCAAAGCCGTCGTCGCCCGCTTGGCGGCGCGTCAAGGAGGCCGCAGATGTCCGATGGAAATATCGAGCGTCGCAGGGCGCAAAGGGTCGACGCGACCCTGACGCTGAAGGTGCAGGTGCCGCTGGCCGACGGTTCGAGCAGGCCGGCCACCATGGAGACGCTGAACATCAGTTCCTCCGGAGTCTATTTCCGTTCCGACCACTTCATCGAGCCGATGACCAAGCTGAACATGGTGCTGGAGTTGCCGCTCACCGATCCCGACGCCGAAGGCGCCGAACGCTACGGATCGGCCAACTGCGAGGGCATCGTCGTGCGCGTGGTGCCCGAGGACCCCGAGAGCGTCGTCGATTCCCGGGAGATCGCCGTCTTCTTCACCCATATCGATGACCAGGGCCGCGAATTCCTGAAGGAGCATATCGCCATGCTCCTGAACGCTTCCTGAAGTTTTTCCCCCCTTCGACCGGCACGCCGTCGCGGCCGGTAATTGGCCAGGGGTGACCCGCAAACGGCCACCCTGTGGCTGGTCGCTCCTCCCGAAAGACCGCAACTTCCCCCATCGCAACGAATAAACCCCTGGCACGTCCCTTGCGGTTCCGGCAGCGCGATACTGTCGCCAGTCCGTCGATCGGGAGGAAGAACGTGCTCAAGAGTCTGCGTACATCCGAAACCGGCATGAACATCCAGATGCGGCGCACCGAGGTGCTGGCCAACAACCTGGCCAACGCCAATGCGACCGGCTTCAAGCAGATGCTCACGCAGGTGCTCGAGAAGGGCGCCGATCAGGCCGCGCCTGCCGCCGGTTCCGAACCGGTGGGCGTGTCCGGAAACGCCGGACTCGGCTTCCGCTGCCAGCTGGACATGTCCCAGGGGCAGCTGAGGCAGACGGGCAACGACACCGACGTCGCCATCCGCGGCGAGGGGCTGTTCAAGGTCCGTCACGACGGGCAGGAAGTCTACACCCGCGACGGCGCCTTCACACTCGACCGGAACCGCCGCCTGGCGACCATGTCGGGCGATCTGGTGCTGGGCGCCGGCGGTCCGATCGAGATTCCCGACGGAGCCATGAACATCGCCCCGGACGGCATGATCAGCGTCGACGGCGCCGAGATCGGCCGGCTGGCGATCGTGGCTTTCGACGATCCCGCCCAGCTGACTCCCGTGGGCTCGGGCCTGATGAAGGCCCCCGAAGGAGTCGCCGCGCGCACTCTGTCCGCGGGCGAGACCGAGGTCGTCCAGGGGATGCTCGAGGGGAGCAACGTCAGTCCCATCGACACCCTGGTGGCGATGATCGCGGCCCAGCGGGCCTTCGAAATCGAATCCAAGGTCGTTCAGGCGTCCGACGAGACGCTGGACAAGTCGATCAACGAATTGAGCAAGCAGGCCTGAGCCGAGGACGGTGAACCATGATCCGCGCGATGAACACGGCCGCCACGGGCATGAAGGCCCAGCAGACCAACATCGACACGATCTCCAACAACCTGGCCAACGTGAACACGGCCGGCTTCAAGAAGAGCCACGTCGAGTTCCAGGACCTGCTCTACCAGTCGGTCGCGCCGACGGGGCGGGGATCGGGCGAGGCTGATCCCACCCGGATCGAGATCGGCCACGGCGTCCGGATGGTCGCCACGAACAAGGATTTCTCCCAGGGCCTGGTGCAGGAGACGGGCAATCCCCTCGACCTGATGATCGAGGGCGACGGCTTCTTCCAGGTCATGCTGCCCGACGGGACGCTGGCCTACACGCGCGACGGCGGCTTCAAGATGGACGCCGACCGCAACGTCGTGACCGCGACGGGCTACCGCATCGAGCCCGGCATGCAGATCCCCCTGGACGCCACCGACATCTCCATCGCCCGCGACGGCACCGTCTCGGTGCTGCTGCAGGGCGACAACAGCACGGTCCAGGACCTGGGCCGGATCGAGGTCGCGCGCTTCCCGAACGTCGGCGGCTTGAGCAGCCGCGGCGGCAATCTCTTCGTGGAATCGCCGGCAAGCGGCACGCCGGTTCTGGGTTTCCCGGGTGAGGAGGGGATGGGGGAGATCTCATCCGGATACCTGGAACTGAGCAACGTCGAGACGGTCGAGGAACTGGTCAGCATGATCTCGGCCCAGCGGGCCTACGAACTGAATTCCAAGACGATCACCATGGCCGACGAGATGATGCAGACCACCAACCAGATCAAGAGGTAACCGACGTGAGCGAACCGTCCGGACGCGTGATCGGAATGCTGGAGGGGGTCGTCCTGGTGGCGAGCCTCTCCGCTTTGCTGCTCCTGCAGCCGTCGGCCACGCACGCCTGGACCCTGGAACTGGCCGATTCGGCCGACGTCGAAGGCACGACCGCCAAGCTCGGCGACCTGGTCTCGGCGCCGGTCCCGGCCGAAGCCGCCGCAGTGGTGATCCGCGGCGGCGGACGTCCCGGCCTGGAAACCTCGGTTTCGCGGCAGAGCATCCTGCGCCGGCTGATGCGGGCTGGGTTGGCGGCCGACGTGAAGATCGGCGGCGCCGACGAATGCCGGATCCGCTTCGCCGGCGGCCGCGTCGACGGCGAACTGCTGCAAGGGAAGCTCGTCGAAGCGCTGTCCGATTGGCTGCCGCCCGGACCTCCGGGCGCGCCGTCCACCTGGTGCGGCGTCGACGGCCTGCCGCCACGACCGGCGGTGGCCGGCGAGTGGCGTCTGGAAATCGACAATCCGCGGCCCCTGTCCGCGGGACGCAATCTGGTGCGCGTGCGGGTCTCGGATTCCGAACGCGTGTCCCGATTCACCGCCACGGTGATCTGCCACGTCTACGGCGAGGTCGGGCGCGCGCGCGCCGGCATCGCCCGCGGCGAGGCCCTGGATCCCGAAGGCTTCGCCTGGGAATGGCGCGATCTGGCGACCGCCGACCGCTCGTTGGCCATCGGCCGCGATTCGGTCCGCGGGATGACCGCCGCCGGCGCCGTGGCCGCGGGCGACCTGCTGCGCGTCTCGGCCGTCCGCGAGACGCCCCTGGTTCGGCAGGGCGATCCGGTGGAACTGGTGCTCGGCAAGAACGGCGTTTCGGTTTCGGTCAACGGTCACGCCCGGCAGGACGGGCTGCGCGACCAGATCATCACCGTGCGCAACGATCTCAACGGAAACCTGGTCACCGGCCGCGTCGTCGGCCCGGGACTCGTGGCCTGGAAAAGGTGAGCGCGATGAAGACGAATCTGCGCGGCGCGGCCGCGATCCTGCTGACGGTGCTTTTCGCGGCGTCGTTTCCGCATCCGGCGGCGGCCCTCGAACCGCTGGTCGACCTCGAAAGCGGCCGGTCGCTGGTCAGCAACATGAAGGCGCACCGGGTCGGCGACATCATCACGATCCTGGTGGTCGAGAGCACGACCGCCAACGCCACCTCGAAGACCAACGCCAACGAGAAGAACGAGATGTCCGGCGGGCCCGGTCTGGGCTTCCTCGACGTTCTGAACGCCTGGGGCCTGGACACCGAGAACAAGTACACCGGCGACGGCAAGACGACCCGCACCGGCAATCTGCAGACCGAGATCTCGGTGCGCATCTCCGAGCAGTTGCACAACGGGGACTTCCGGCTGATCGGCAACCGGATGGTGGAGATCAACGGCGAGCGCCAGCTGATCGAGATCAGCGGCGTGTGCCGCGCCCGGGACATCCTTCCGGACAACACCATCTACTCGACGTACATCGCCGACGCTCGCATCGCCTACAACGGCACCGGCGTGATCAACAACGCCAGCGAGCCCGGCGTGGTCACCAAACTCTTCAACTTCCTCTTCTAGCGGGATGGTGGAAGCGATGGAACGCAAGTTCGCATGGTGGTTGATCGGAGGGATCCTCTTCGCTTCGCTGGTCGTGGCGGTGGCCGAGGCCGCGCCCGCCTCGCGGGTCAAGGACCTGGCGATGGTCGAGGGCGTCGATCGCGAACCGCTGCTGGGCTACGGCCTGGTGGTCGGGCTGAACGGCACCGGCGACGGTCAGAGCGCCGAGTTCACCGTCAATTCCCTGGCCGCGATGCTCGAGCGTCTCGGCGTGACGGTGCCCGCCTCGCAGCTGAAGCTCAAGAACGTGGCCGCGGTCCTGGTGACCGGGCAGATCGATCCCAACGCCGCGGTCGGCAGCCATCTCGACGTGACCGTCTCGTCGCTGGGCGACGCCACCAGCCTCGAGGGCGGCACCCTGGTCATGACGCCGATGAAGGCGGCAAGCGGCCGGGTCCACGCCCTGTGCCAGGGGTCGGTCTCGATCGGCGGCTTCAACATCCGCAGCGGCGCCAACAACTCCTTCCGCAAGAACCACTCGACCGTCGGCGTGATCCCCAACGGGGCGCGGGTGACCGAGCGGCTGCCCGGCGGCTTCATGAAGGCCGGCCGGATGGCCTGGCTGCTGCACAATCCCGATTTCACCACCGCCCAGCGCGTGGCCGACGGTATCGACGCGCTCTTCGGTCCCGGCACCGCCCACGCCGCCGACGCCCAGCGCGTCGAGGTGGTCGTGCCGGCGGAATTCCTGGACAGCCCGGTCGCCTTCATCGCCCGGATGGGCGAGGTCAACGCGGTCGGCGACCACGCCGCCCGCGTGGTCATCAACGAACGCACCGGCACGATCATCGTCGGCCGCGGCGTTGTGCTGCGCGAGGCCGCGGTGGCCCACGGCAACCTGAAGGTCGTCATCAAGACCCGTTACGACGTTTCGCAGCCGAACTCCTGGAACGAGAGCGGCCGGACCGTGGTCACCCCCGAGGTCGTGACCGACGTGCAGGACCGCCAGGCGTCGGTGGTCCACCTGCCGGAATCCGGCACGGTGGCCGACGTGGTGGGCTTCCTGAACGAGGTCGGCGCCAGTCCCCGGGACATCATCGCCATCCTGCAGGCTCTCAAGCAGGCGGGATCGCTTCAGGCCGAACTGGTGGTCATGTAGGAGGATGTCTTGAAGGTCGGATTCGGCAGTCAGCCCACGGTCGATCCGCGGTCACGCGCCGCGGATCTCCGTTCCGGTTCTCCGGAGCAGCGTCTGCGCGCGGTGGCCCAGGAGTTCGAAGGGCTCCTGATGAACACCCTGCTGCAGTCGATGCGCGAGACCGTGCCGAAATCCGATCTGATCGACGGCGGCGGCGAGATCGATACCTACCAACGGATGCACGACGACGTCCTGACCCGGCAGCTCGGCAGCGGCCCCAACGGCATCGGCATCGCCGACATGATCGTCCGCCGGTATCTGCCGGCGGTCGAAGGGGGCGAGACGGGCGGGGCTCCGGCCGCGCCCGGGACGCCTCTGGCTCCGGCCGATCCGGCGCGGGAATTCCAGAGCGTGCCGCAGACCACGGTGCCGGCCGCGACGCGGGCGCCCCGGATGCCGGTCGAAGCGCCGGCTCCGCAGGCCGCACGCGGTCTGGCCGCCTATCGTCGGGCCGCCATGTCCGAAACCTACGCCGAAGCCCTGGCGCCCGCGGAGACCGAAGGCGGCCTCCAACGGCGCGCGGCGGAAGTGGGCGGGGCCGCGGCCGATTCGCTGCGCCGCTTCGGCGACGAGATCCATTCGGCCAGCCGCGAGACCGGAGTCGAACCGGAGCTGCTGCTGGCGGTCATGACCCAGGAATCGGCCGGCCACGCCGACGCCGAGTCGACCAAGGGGGCTCGGGGCCTGATGCAGCTGATGCCGGCCACCGCCCGCGAGGTCGGCGTCGAGGACATCGCCGATCCGGCGCAGAACATCGCCGGCGGCGCCCGCTACCTGGCGCGCATGAAGTCGAAGTTCGGCGATCGCCTGGATCTGGTGCTTGCCGGCTACAACGCCGGTCCGGGCGCGGTGGCCCGCGCCGGGCATTCTGTTCCCGATTACCCGGAAACGAAGAACTACGTGGCGAAGGTCTCTTCGCTCTATGAACGCCTGCGCGGCGGCGGCCAGTCCGTCGGAACCGCGACGCCCTAGGAGGACGCGCGAATGCTGGAAGCGACGATGGCGACGACCCTCACGCCCGCCGAAGCGCGAAGCGCCGGACGGTGCTTCCGTGACGAGGCGGACGCCTACCGGCGATTGCTGCGCCTGGCGGTGCGTCAGAACCGGTACATGCGGCGCAACGACGTGGCCCGACTCGAGGCCAACGCCCGCGAATGGCGGCGTTATCTGCCCGAGGCCCAGGCGGCCAAGCGGGCGCGCGAGGAATGCCTCTGCGGGCTGGCGCGGCGTCTGGATGTCGCGCCCGAAACCCTGAGCGCGCGGACGCTGATGTCGGTCGTCGGCGAGGGAAAGAACGAATTGCGCGAAGCGCTCGCGCGCTGGCAGCAGGCCAGCGGCGAACTCCATCGCCAGAACGCGAAGAACGGAATCCTGGCCCGGTTCTGCCTCGATCTGATCCGCGACGAGACCGAGATCTTCTGCAACGGAGTGACCGAGGATCCGACCGGATGCTACGAGGGTGACGGCAGCCAGCGGCATCGCACGAATCCGGGCGTGATCGAGCGCAGGGTCTGACACGGAGGACGAAGATGGGTCTGAGCAGCATTCTGAACACGAGCCTGACGGGCATGAACTTCGCCCAGGCCGCGCTCGAGACCACGAGCCACAACACGGCCAACGCCGGGGTGGCCGGCTACAGCCGGCAGATCGTGGATTCGTCGTCCCGCCCGGGCGTGATGACGACCTACGGCATCCTCGGCGCCGGCACGGCCATCACCGGGGTGCGCCGGATGAGCGACGAAATGCTGGTGGCGCAGTACCGGGAGCAGAGCTCGGCCCTGGCCACCTACGAGCAGATGGATCTGACGCTCCAGGGCGTCGAGACGATCTTCGGCTCGATCGACAACAACCATCTGGGCAACGCGCTGACCGAATTCTTCAATTCCTGGAGCGATCTGGCCTCGCCGCCGGTCGACGATTCCCTGCGCCCGGCGGTGATCAACGCCGGGGAGGCCCTGGCCGCGGACATCGGCTCGACCTACGGCCGGCTCGAGGAACTCGAAGCCTCGCTCGATGATCAGATCCGCGACCAGGCCGACGCCCTGAACGGATTGCTCGAATCGGTCGCCCTGTTGAACCAGCAGATCCTGACCGCCGAATCCAATCTCGTGACCGCCAACGATCTGCGCGACCAGCGCGATCAGATCCTGCAGCAGATCTCCACGATCGCCGCGGTGGATGCGAACGAGCGCGAGGACGGCACGATGGATGTCGCGATCGGCGGCCGCACCGTCGTTTCGCGTGGTCACTGCGAGCAGATCGTCACCAGACGCAATTCCATCGAGGGCGGGATCGAGGTCATGCTCGGCGAGACAGGCCAGGATATTCCGATCTCGAACGGGGCCCTGGCCGGCCTGATCGAGATGCGCGACGGCCAGGTGGCCGAGGCCAAGCGGGAACTCGACGCGGTGGCCCAGGACCTCATCCGGCAGGTCAACGATCTGCACGGGCAGGGACGCACGCCCGGCGGCAGCGGCCTGCTGTTCTTCACCGGCGAGGGCGCCGCGGACATCGCGCTGAATCCGGCGCTGGTCGCGGACCCCGATCTGATCGCCACCTCCAGGTCCGGTCTGGCGGGCGACGCCGACCTGGCCCGCGAGATCGCCGATCTTTCCATCGCCTCTCCGGGCGACGGCCAGAGCGTGCTCGAACGCTACAACGCCTTGATCGTGGACATCGCGTCGACAAGCTCGACCGTGCGCTTCAGGTACGAATCCCAGACCGAGGCCGTCGAATCGGTCTACAACCGGCTCGAAAGCGTGCGGGGCGTCAACACCGACGAGGAAGCCGCGAACCTGCTGCGCTACCAGAACGCCTACAACGCTTCGGCGCAAGTCATCCAGGTGGTCCAGGAGATGTACGAGACCCTCCTGGCGATGATCTAGAGCGGAGGAACCATGCGCGTCACCGACAGCATGATGAACACGAGCCTCATCGTGCAGAACCAGATCAACCAGCAGCGGATGATGGATCTGCAGCAGCAGGCCACGACGCTGCGGCGCATCAACGAATACGCCGACGATCCGGCCGGCCTCGGGATGGTCCGCAGCTACGAGACGCTGCTCGAGCAGAACGCCCAGTACCAGCGCAACTCCGGCCGCGCGCGGACGGTCCTCAACGCCACCGATGCGGCCCTGCAGGACATGAACGACGTCCTGTCGCAGGCCCGCGTGCTGGCGATGTCCGCGAGTTCGGGCACCGCGACGTCCGAGACCAACGGCTACGCCGTGACCGAATTGCAGGGCCTGATCGATCAGATGCTGTCGCTGACCAATTCCGAGGTCAACGGGACCTACATCTTCGCCGGCCACCGGTCGGACGTGCCGCCCTTCGTGGTTTCGCCTTCGGGCGAGGTCGTCTTCCAGGGCGACGACGGCCAGATCTCGAGCCGCATCGGTCCGAGCACCGAACTCGTGGTCAACGTGCCGGGATCCGAACTGCTCGGTTCGAGCAACGCCCTGATGGCCGGTTCGACCGATCTGTCGCCCACCCTCGCCGCGACCGACCTGCTCGGCGCGATCGGCGGGGGAACCGGCTGGACGCCCGGTTCGATCCTCTACACCGACGCCTCGGGCAACGCCAAGAGCGTCGATCTGACCGGCGCCTCCGATCTGCAGGACGTGATCGACCTGCTGAACGCCGAGGGCCTGGCCGCGACCCTGGCTCCCGATGGACGCGGCCTGCGGATCACCGATCCGGCGGGCGGCCCCCTGACGATCACCGATCCCGCCGGCGGCTCGACGGCGCTGTCTCTGGGCATCGTGGGCAATTCGAACGTCGGGGTGCTGGACGGATCCGACATCCGGCCCGCGCCGACCGCTTCGACCCTCCTGTCGGATATCCCGTCGCTGGCCGGCAATCTGCCGCTCGGGACGATCATCGTCGAATGCGACGGCATGACCGCGACGATCGACCTGTCCGGCGTGGCCACGGTCGGCCACCTCGAGACGATCTTCGAGGGCGCGGTGGCCGCCTACGGCCTGCCGCCCCTGGATCTCCAGTATTCGAGCAACGGGCTGACAATCGTCAGTCCCGTCTCGACGCCGTTCACCATCAGCGAGGCCGCGCCCGGCGGCACCGCCGCGGCTCTGGGAATCCTGGGAGACGGTGCGCCGACCGACGTCTTCCAGGTCATGTACGACCTGCAGACCGCCTTGAACTCGAACGACCAGATGGGCATCCGAGTCGCCCTGACGCAGCTCGAATCGGTCATGGACCACATGAATCGGCTGGAGGTCGGCGTCGGCGGCAAGCAGACGATGCTCGACTGGGCGGATTCCGCCCTCAGCGACCGTGATTACGAACTCCGGGAAAGTCTTTCGCTGATCCGCGACGCCGACCTGACCAAGGTCGCGACGGATCTCAGCCAGGCCGAGGCCGCCTACCAGGCCAGCCTGGCGGTGACCAGCAGTCTCATGCAGTTGAGCCTTTTCAACTACATCTAGCACGGGGGTATGAAAATGAGCGAGATGACGGCAGTTCTGGAACCGGCGGTCGAGTCGTCCGCCACGCGCAGGGATCATCAGCCCGATCGCGTCATCACGTTGCCCAACGGCCTGGTCGGCCTGCCCGATCTCAAGCGCTGGGTGCTGATGGAAATGGACCCGCCGCTGCCGTTGCGCTGGCTGACCTCGCTGGATCGCGAGGGCTTCCGGGTGCCGGTGGCGAGTCCCGATCTCTTCACCGAATCCTACGGTTTCGAGCTTCCCGACGAGGCCCGCCGCCTTTTCGGCGGAACCTCCGGCCTGGACCTCGCGGTCATGATCATCTCCACCATCCATCCCGGAGGGGAGAAGATCACCGGCAACCTGGCGGCCCCGCTGATCGTCGAAACCGGCACCAGGATCGGCCTGCAGAGCATTCTCGACGATCGTAACTTGTCCATGCGCAAGGATTTGGACAGGGATCGCTTCCGCGTCCTGATGAATCGGATCAAGCGCAGCCAGCGGGAAGGATCCCGTACGGCGGCCCTGCTCGGTCAGGTAGAGCTTGCACGATCGGCCCGAAAAGGGGATGATCTGCTGGTCAAGATTTAGGTGGCGGCATCCGGGGGCGGTTGTGGTAGAGTTTCCGCAGGGATCTCTACGCGCCAAGATGACATGGAGGTCACGTGCTCATACTGAGTCGCAAGCGCAACGAGCGGATCATGATCGGCGACGATATCTCGATCATGATCGTCGACATACGCGGCGATCAGGTCCAGATCGGTATCGACGCTCCCCGCTCCATCCCGGTCCATCGCCATGAGATCTACGAGGAGATCAAGAACATCAACCTGAAGGCGGCCGATTCCGACCTGCCGGACGCCAAGAAGCTCCAGAAGCGCCCCAAGGGGGAGCCGAACGGAAACGATCGGAACAAGGATCCCTGATCCGCATCCCGCATCCGCGGCGCGCTGAAATTGAAGTGGAATTCGTTCAGGCCCGGCTATCCAGACGCCGGGCCTTTTCGACGCCGGCCGGGGAATGGCGGCGTCGGCGCAGGCCGGAGATTTCGCGGCCGGTCTCGGCCAGCCCGTGCTGCAGACGCCGTCCAAGTTCCCGGTCCAGGCGTCGCGCCTCGGCCAGGGCCTCGCGCAGGGGAGGCTCGAGACGGCTCTCGTCGGGGCCGCCGGCGGCGGCCAGCTTCCGCAGGATGCGCCCGCGCTCGTCCAGCAACTGTCCGCACAGCTCCAGGTCGCCGCGGTCGAAGGCCGCGGACATGGCGCGCGTCAGCGCGATCAGATGCCGGATTCCGTGCTCCATGGTTCAGACCGTCAGGCTGAGGTTGGGTCGGGCGGATCCCGAGTTGTCGCCGGAGCCGCCTTCGTCGCCATCCGATGCAGGATTCGGGCCCGTCGGCCCGTTGGGCACCCGTTGCCAGGCTTCGAACAGCGGCTGCAGGACCCGCATCGAATTGTCGATGTGCCCCGGGCGGCCGTCGATCTGGCAGGCCAGGTTCTCGCGGAAGACGTAATCGTAGAGGGAATCGAGCCTTTCGGCCAGGTCGGCCCCGTTGCTCGGGTCGACCGTCCGCCGCAGTTCGCTGATGATCGCCTGGGCGTTGTTGATCTGGCGGTTGCGCTCGGCCAGGTTCTGCTCCTTGATGGCGGTCTTGGCCCGCAGCAGATACTTCATCGCGCCCTCGTGCAGCATGGCTACGATCTTCGCCGGCCCGGCGCTCTGCACCGAACCCTGCTGGTAGTGGCGGATTCCCTGTCGGAGGTCCATCCGGGTCACTCCTGATCGAAATCGCTCAGGGCCGAATACGAGTTGCCCTGGGCGTTCCACTGGGAAATGATGGTTTCCATGGCCGAGAATTTCCTGTTGAGCAGCTCTTCGTAGTTGGCCACGCTCTTCTCGTACCGTTCGATCGAATCCTCGCAGCGGTCGATACGCTTGGTGATCGCATCGAGAGCGATCTTGAATCTGCCGTCGACCGAATCGGTCATCGCGTCGATCGAGGCGGCCAGCGTATCCATGATGCCGTCGGTCGTCCCGTTGCCGGCGAACAGGTTGCGCACGGCGATGAAGTCCTCGCCCACCGCGCCGTTGAACTTGTCGATGTCGAATTCCAGCAGGTTGTCGTCGCTCAGCCCCAGGCCGACCTGCGACATCATGGTGAAATCGCCGAGCACCCCGCCCGCCGGCGACGAGATCATCGAGGCGATCTTGTTGTCGAGATCCCGCATCAGCGAGTTGCCGCGCAGCGTTCCGCCCTCGGCGCTCTGCAGGCCGATGAACTCGTAGAAGTCGTTGTAGGCGTCGACGAAGGTCTGGACCTGATCCTCGAGCAGCGAGGGATCGGTCTGCACCTGGAGCGTGAAGACCGTACCGGGGGAGGCCGAGTTCAGATCCAGGGTCACGTCCTGGATGGCGTTGGAAATCTGGTTGCTCTGCGAGGTGATCGTCAGGGTGTCGATCAAGATCTCGGCGTTGCTGGCGGTGGTCACGGTGCTCAGCGACAGGCCCGCGCCGCCGGACAATCCGCCCGCGCCGACGGTGAAGGTGTTCTCGGTCCCGGTTTCCTGGGCGGTGAGCGACAGGTGGTAGCCGCCGGTTTCGGAGCCGTCGTACATGATCGATGCGTACACGGGCGCGCCCGAGGCGTTGATCGCGTCGCGCAGATCGGCCAGGGTGCTGGCGCCTTCCTCCAGCACGATGCTGTATGACTCGCCGCCGCTGCCGATGCTGACCAGGCCTGTCCCGACATCGGTCAGCATGCTGTCGTAACCGGTCGAGAGGCTCTTCTGGGCGGTGGCCAGGGCGTTGACCTGGATATCGTAGATTCCCGGCACGGCGTTGCTGCCGGCGGTGGCCGAGGCCAGCGCCTCGTTGCTCGAGATGGCCGCCAACGACGCGAATTCCTGGGGAGAATCGAGGGCCTCGGCGGCTCCCATCAGGGCTTCCAGCCGCGTCTGCATATCGGTCAGGGCCGTCTTCTGCAGATTGTAGGAATCGATTCTGGTCTGGAGATTGTAGATCGGCTGCCGCCGGATCTCGACCAGCTCGCTGACGATCGAGCCCGTATCCAGGCCCGAGGCGAGTCCGCCGAAGCTGATGGTGCTCATGACATTCCCCCCGGAATGGCGTGGCGACGGCGGGCCCCGTGCGGGACCCGCCGTCCGAGTGTCCCGTTCCTACTGCTGCAGCAGCTGCAGCGCGTACGAGGTCGAGACGTTCGCCTGGCTCAGCATCGAGATGCCGGTCTGCTGAAGAACCTGCTGGCTGGCCAGGTTCGCGCTCTCGGCGGCGATGTCGGCGTCGCGGATGCGCGAGTTGGCCGCCGACAGGTTCTCGACCGAGTTGGCGATGCTTCGCTGCGTCGACTCGAGCCGGTTCTGGGCGGCGCCCAGGTCGGCGCGGCTGGCGCTGACGGTATCGATCGCGGTCTCGATGGCGGTGATCGCCGCCAACGGGTTGGTGTTGTCGGCGCCGGTCAGGTCGGTGGCCGCCAGGCCCAGCCCGGCAGCGTCGCTGTCGGTGGCCAGGTTGATGTCGATCTGATCGCCCGCGCCGGTGCCGAGGCCGACCTGGATCGAAAGCGTACCGGCCGAGCCGTCCAGCAACTGGACGCCGTTGAACTCGGTGGAGTCGCTGATCCGGGTGATCTCGGTCAGCAGCGTCTGGTACTCGGTGTCCAGATAGCCGCGTTCGGTCGCGCCCAAGGTCTCGTTGGCGGCTTCCTGGGAAAGCTCGCGCAGACGGATCAGGATGCTGCTGACCTCGTCCAGCGCGCCTTCCGCGATCTGCACCATGGAGATGCCGTCGCCCGCGTTGCGCGAGGACTGCTGCAGGGCGGCGATGTCGGCCTTGAAGTTCTCGCTGATGGCCAGCCCGGCGGCGTCATCGCCCGCACGGTTGATCCGCAAGCCAGAACTCAGGCGCTCCATCGTCTTGCTCAGCGCGTTGGTCGTATTGGCCAACTGGCGCTGGGCGTTGAGGGAGGCGGTGTTCGTGTTGATACGCATGACTGAGACTCCTCCTTGAAGTGTTTCGACGTCCATGCCTGAGTTGCTTCTCGCGGCCCTGGACTTCTCCCGGCCTTTCGACCCCCCGGGCTTCGAGCCGCTGGCTGGTCTGGCCTTTTCCGATCCCACGGAACCTTCATTAAGAAACCGGATGAAACGGCTAAGGCGTCTATCGACGGCCCGTGAAGCGACCTTTAGCTCTTTGTAGAATGAATTGATCAATTTTTTTCGTAGCGGGAAAAGGGAGGAGCGAAGCGGTTCGGAACCGGAGGCGGGGGGTGATCAAGAAATCCGGCCATCGGAGACGAGGCCCCGTTCGCTCTTACTAATTGGTATAGGATTCGGAGCCCGTGCGGTCGAAGTGTTCGGATATCAAAAAAAGGAACGATACGCGCTAAAGAAATCGCGATCTCAGCCGAAATCTCTGTTCAGCAGCGCAGCATCGTCGGCAGGCTTGCCAACAGGTATCAGGATTGCTACCCTGCCGTGGAGAGATAGGATGAGGCCCGAAGTCGGAACCGGGTCCGGAAAGACTGGAAGGAATCCCATGTCGACCAACAAGATCAATCGCCCTTTGAACATGCAGCCGAACCTGCTGCAGAATTTCCAGCCGGCCGGCCGCCCCGACGGGCGCAAGGACGCCGCCGCTCCGGATGGCGCCGCCGCATCCGGCGCCGAAGCGGCCCGCCCGACCGAGAAGCTGGAGATTTCCGAGAACGCCCGCAAGCTGACCGAGATGCGGGAACTGCTCGCCGCCGGGCGCGCGGCGCTGGCCCGCGAACCTGAGATCCGCGAAGAGAACGTCGCCCAGGCTCGCCGCCGCATCGCCGAGGGATTCTACGATCAGCCCGCGGCGCGTTCCGAAGCGGCCACCAACATCGCCGCGACTCTCGAGAAGATCGGCAAGTTCGTCGGCTGATCCTTTCGGCTCCGCACGAAGCTCCAGCCCGTCGCCTTTCAGGCGGCGGGCTTTTTTCGTGCCTAGACGTCGATATTTGAGCTTGCAGGGGCTGGTAAATAAATTTACACTTTGGAATCATTCGCCCTGGAAATACCTTTTCAAGGATGATGGGAAACCCACGCGCCATGGAAGGTTCCGCCATCTACACCCTCGAAGGCGTTCTTCCGGCCGGCTGCTTGGCCGTCGGTCCCGCGTCCTGGGCCCCCGGCGAGGGGACCGAGGTCGTCGCTTCGGTGCGCGAGCTGGAGGCTCTTCTCGCCGGAGACGACGCGTCCCGGGGGGCGCTGGTCCTGCTGCACGGCGACCATCTCGGCGTCGCCGAGAACGCCGACGCGGCCCTTGCCTGTCTCGATTGCCTGCAGGCTCATTCCCGCGATCTGGTCGCGGTGCTGTTCTACCGGAGCATTCCCGCCGAAACGACGGTGCGTCTTTTCCGCGCCGGTCTTTTCGACGCCGTCCGGGCGCCGGACTCCGGCGTGATTCCGGCCGCGGTCCTGAAAAGGGCTGCGGCCCGGCTGGCCGCCCTGGACCGGCGGCGCGATCTGCTGCGCGAGACCGCTTCGACGAGCCGTCTGCTGCGCGAGCATCGCGAACGTCTGGCCCGCGAGGCGGATCTGGTGGGAGAGAGGCTCGCCGCCACGCGGCGCCAACTCGAGACGGCCAACCGCGAGCTGACCGACCACATGGCGCAGCTTTCCCTGCTCTACAAGTTCGGCCGGGAGCTGAGCGCGGCCGCGAACTGGGATCAGACCCTCGAGGCGATGCTCGAGAATCTGGCCGGTTTCGTCGGCGCGTCCGGAGCCGCCCTGGTCCTGCGTCCCGGGCCCGACGCCCCCTTCTCGCCCCGGCGCACCTTCCAGTGGGAGGATTCGGCCTGGGACAAGATGATGCGCCGGCTGGAGAGCGAGCGCAAACGTCTGGCCGCCGACGGCGGATCGGTTTCCGGGGTCTTCACCGTGGCGGCCGAATCGGCCGGCGACGAGGCCCTGGTCGCGGCCCTGCCGCTGGAATTCAAGGACGTCTGCCTGGGCTACCTGCTGCTGCTGGAATTCGATCCCGACGCCGAGACCGGCAGGTTCCTGCCCTTTCTGCAGGCTGTCCGGATCATCCTGGGCGAGGAAGTGGCCTCGGCTCAGATGCTCGACCGGATGCGCGAACTCGGAACCTTCAACTCCCGGGTCCTGGAGACCGTCCGCAGCGGCATCTGGGTCGTGGACGACCAGGGGCGCACCATCTACTGCAATCGCACCGGGCGCACCCTGCTGACCGGCGCCGACCGGCCGCCGGCGGTGATCGCCGAGCCGGCCTACGGCATCGGGCGCGGACGCGGGGCGGACGCCGTGGCGGCCTCGGCTTCCTTCTTCCGGCGCGACGCCTTCCGCAACGACGATCTGCCGGAGCTTTTCCTCGACGGCATGCTGCGTCTCGATGATCTGCCGGAAGCCCCCTACAGCGCCCTTTGCCTCGCCGACGGCGGCCGCCATCACGGCGAGGGCTGCCTGGAACGTCCCGACGGCGAGGTGATTCCGGTGATGGCCCAGACCTCGGCCATGCCCGGCCGCGGCCGCGACGAACGTTGGCTGGTGGTGGTGCTCGAGGATCTGCGCGAGACCCGGCGGCTGGAGGCCGAACGCCAGCGGGCGGACAGTCTGCAGGGGATGGTCGAGATGTCCGCCACACTGGCCCACGAGATCCGCAATCCCCTGATGGGGCTGAGCGCCCAGGCGGAGCTGCTGGCCGAGAGCCTCGATCCGGACGACCGCCGCGGGCGGTACATCGACGTGATCACCGGCGAGGTCGCGCGCATCAACGACACCATCACCCGTCTGCTGCATTTCGTGCGGCCCTACGAGCCCCAGCGCACCGAGGTGCGCGTGCCGGACATGGTGCGCGATTGTCTCGACCTCGCGGCGCCGCGGGCCGAAGCCCGCAGCCTGGATCTCGAATCGATGTTCGAACCCGACGCGGCCGATCGCGCCGGCTGGACCTTGTCGCTGGACGGGGGACAGATCAAGCAGGTGCTGCTGAATCTCGTGCTGAACGCCTGCGACGCCGCGCCCGAAGGGTCTAAGGTGACCGTCCGCGCGCGTTGCGAGGACAGGCTGGCGCTGGCCGACGGCGACACCGGGGCGGCCCGGATGACGTCGGGCGCCGTTCTGGAGATCGTCGATCGCGGGCCCGGCATTCCGCCCGGCGATCAGGAGAAGATCTTCCGCCCATTCTATACGACCAAGAGCGCCGGCACCGGCCTCGGCCTGTCGATCTGCCGCAAGATCGTCGAGGCTCACGGCGGCGCCGTCACGGTAGCCAACGAAACGGACGGAACCGTGTTCCGTGTCCTGTTGCCCCGCCACGCCGCGGAACAGACCCTGAAGGAAGGACTGTCGACACAATGAGCAAACGGATCCTGATCGTCGATGATGAAGCCGCCATCCGCATCTCCCTGGCCGAAGCGCTGGAGAACGACGGCTACTCGGTGGAGACGGCCGAGACCGGTGAAGAGGCCCTGGCCAAGCTGCACGGGGATCCCTTCGCCCTGGCGGTGACCGACCTGAAGCTTCCCGGGGTCAGCGGGCTGGATCTGTTGAAGGCCGTGCGCAACCAGGGCAGCGACACGCCGGTGATCATGATGACCGCCTACGGCGATGTGGACACCGCGGTCGACGCCATCCGTTCCGGCGCCTACGACTTCATCCAGAAGCCCTTCAAGCTCAGCGAGATGCGCAAGCAGGTGCGGGCCGCCCTGAGGGCCACCGGCGGCGAGGCGCATTCCGTGTCGAAGGGTGCGCCGTCGCGGCCGGTCGCCCGGGTCGCCAAGGCCGGCGCCACGCCCTACATGGACATGATCCGGGCCTGCCCCGGACTGGCCCAGGTGGCCGCCCTGCTGGAGAAGGTCGGCGCCAGCCGGGCCGGCAACGAGACCTCGGTCCTGATCCAGGGCGAGTCGGGGGTCGGCAAGGAGATCGTCTCGCGCGCGATCCACGAGGTCAGCGACACCCGCGGCGAGCCCTTCATGGAGATCAACTGCGCGGCCGTGCCCGAATCGCTTCTCGAGAGCGAGCTGATGGGTCACGAGAAGGGCGCGTTCACCGACGCCAAGGCCCGCAAGGAGGGTCTGTTCGAGGTGGCGGCGCGCGGAACCATCTTCCTCGACGAGATCGGGGAGATGGGTGTGCTGCTGCAGAGCCGGCTGCTGCGGGTGATCGAGAACCGCCGCTTCCGGCGCGTCGGCGGCAAGGACGAGCTGGAGGTCGAGGCCCGGATCGTCGCGGCCACCAACCGCGATCTGGAGGACGCGATCCAGAAGGGGATGTTCCGCAACGACCTCTACTACCGCCTGCAGGTGGTCGAGATCAATCTGCCCGCGCTGCGCGAGCGTCCCGAGGACGTGCCGGTGCTGGCCAACCATTTCATCGCCGACTTCAACACGAAGCTCGGTCTGCAGTGCGCTCCGATCAGCGCCGAGGTCGAGGAGATGCTGCAGCGCTATCCGTGGCCCGGCAACGTGCGCGAGATGAAGAACGTCCTGAAGCGGATCATGATCCTGGAGGAGCCGGCCGATCTGGTGCCCGCGTTCTTCCCGCCGCATATCATGGAGGGACGCGATCCCCGCTATCTGGACAACCAGTCGGTGGCCGGCAGCACGTCCGGTCTGGTGCCGCTGGCGGAAGTGGAGCAGCGGCAGATCCTCTACACGCTCGAGAAGACCGCCAACAACAAGTCGAAGGCGGCCCGGATCCTGGGCATCTCCCGCCAGACGCTGCGCGAGAAGCTGCGCCAGTACGAAGAGGGGCGGGGCGAGAAGGAGGCGGCCGAGGAGGCCGGCGCCTGATCCGATCCGAACTTCCGTCATGCCGAGGGGACCCGTCCGGGTCCCCTTTTTTTGACCTCCTATGCGACTGGGCAGGATTTGATCAACTGTGAAGAGAGATTGGCCTGAAGGCCGCTTCGTTATTGCCGGCCGGGGCTCGCCGCGACGCCGGAACAGGCGCTCGGCCGGCTACTCCCATCCTGCAACTGCCACGATTACAATAATTTGAAGAATCGTATCTCGGCTGGGGATCGCCGGCGATTCGCGCCGGAGCGGGCACGCGGATTGCGGATGCTGCGTGAAATCTTCAGAGGGAAGGAGCCTCGATCCATGTGCCGGTGTCCGTACATTTCCCGCTTCCTGTATGTCCTGACCTTCGTCGCGGCGATGTCGGCGGCCTGGGCCGCGCGTTGTTCCGCCGACGTGATCTGGACCGACGCCGAGCGGGATTCGTACGTTTCGTGGCTTCACGCCGCCGCGGCCGCCGATTCGATCGCCGCCGCCGATTCGACCGCACGGATCGTCGACTCCCTGTATCCGAGCGGTTATGCGGGCGATTATCGCCTGGAACTGCCGTTGATCGATCTCGGCAGCGCCACCCGGGGCATGGAAGCCGCCCTCGCGCGCAGCCGCGTCGCCGACATGGATCACGAGATCGGCCCGCAGCGCGATCTCGGTCGCGCCCTCGCCCTGGCCCGCAACTACCGACTGCTGACCGAATACGATCACGCCCTGGAGCTCTACCGCGAGGTCCTCGGCTCCCGGCCGGAGCCGGGCATCGCCGTCGAGGCCTTCGCCACCGCCGTCCTGCACGGCGACTCGCTGCAGGTGACCCGCGAACTGCTGAACATCGTCGGCGCCAGCGGCCTGGCCGAAAGGGCCGGCGAGGTGGAGTTGGGGTACCGGTACCTGCTTTCGCGGGGATCGAGCAAGGACCTGGAACTGCTGATGCAGAAGGTCGATGCGCAGCCGCAGCCCATGCCGGCCCGCATCCGCTTCTGGCATTCCTTCGCTCACGGCCGGCTCGGCCACGACGAGGCGATGCTCTACCATCTGCGGCTGCTGCTGGCCGAGAAGCCCGACCTGGCGGGTCTGCCCGCGATGGCGGGCGGCTGGGTCGCCGGCATCGTTCCGGATCTGCTTCTGGGTCTCGGACGCATCGATCAGGCGGCCGAACACTACGAATTGCTGGCCAAGGTCGGTCCCCGTTCTCGAAGGGATTGGGGCCGGCACCAGCTCGGAAACATCCGCCTGCTGCAGGGCGATTACGCCGCTGCGCGGGCTTGTCTGGAAAACATTTCCAACGCCGGAGACGAGGACCGACGGCAGTGGCGGCGACGCGTCGCGATGCTGGCCGACGCCGCGGCCCGTCTGGACCGGATCCGGAAGGAGGGCGAGCCGTATGGCACAGCCGACCTCCATGACCGCTAGGGCCGGGGATTCCGGGATGTCGCTCCTGGATCGCCTCTGCAATCTCTACGAGAGCGAACTCGCCGTCTACGACGAGGTGCGCGACCTGACGCGCCGCCAGCTCGAAGCCGTCCGCAGGGGCGCTGGAATCGGCGAGTTGCGCGGGATGCTCGAACAGAAGCGCGCGCGGCTCGACCGCATCGCCAGGCTCGAGCAGCAGCATGCGGCCGTGAAGATCCTCTGGGAGAGCCGGCGCGAAACGGCGGGCCTCGATCAGACCCGTCTGCAGGGCCTGCTGCGCGAGGCCGGCGCCCGGATCGAGGAGATCCTGGGAATCGAGGGCGAGATCGACCGCGCGCTGATCGCCGGCGCCGGGCTCGGGGCCTGAGGCTGGAACGGGACTTGATAAGGGCGAACAGACGCATCGCGAAGGAATCAAAGGAGAGACGATACAGATGATCCAGGCTTCCCTATTCGAACGGGCTCACCTCGACAACCTCCAGAAGGCGCTGAACGTCTACGCCCGGCGCCAGAAGGTCGTGGCGGAGAACATCTCCAACGTCGAGACGGCCGGCTATTCGGCCAAGGAGTACCGCTTCGAGGATCTGCTGCGCAACGCCTCGGGCGGCGCCGTCCAGGGCGTGCAGACGCACCGGAACCATATGCCCGTGGGACGCAACAGCCTGGAGGACACCGCGGGAGAGGTCGTGGAGCAGGATCTGGGATTCGACAACGGGATCAACGATGTGGACGTGGACCACGAGATGACCGAACTGGCCACCACGGAGCTTTCTTATCGGCTGGCGACCCGGTTGCTGAGCATGAGGTACAGCCAGCTGCGCGAAGCGGTTCGCGGCACGGTCGGATAACGGGGGTGTGAGAGATGGCGGACGGACTCTTCGGATCCATCAAGATCAGCGCCGGCGGCATGCGCGGGCAGCGGATGAAAATGGACACGACCGCCCAGAATCTGGCCAACGCCGAGACGACCCGGACCGAGGACGGCACGCCCTATCGCCGGCAGACGGTGGTTTTCTCGCAGGCCTTGAACGAGCGGCTCGCGGCCCGGCGCGGCGGCGGAGCCGAGGGCGGGACTTCGGAACTCGCCCGGACCGACGCCCGGCACCTGGCCGGCGGGGGCGGTTCGCAGGGAATCGAAACGATCACCGGCGTGAAGTCGGAAGTCGGCGTCGCCCAGGACGCCTCCGATTTCAAGGTCGTTTACGACCCGGGCCATCCCGACGCCGACGAGGACGGCTACGTGCTGATGCCCAACGTCAACGTGATCAGTGAAATGGTGGACATGATCACCGCCAGCCGGGCCTACGAGGCCAACGTGTCGGCGGTGCAGTCCGCGAAGGCGATGTTCGCCAAGGCCCTGGACATCTGATCCGGGCCGGGGAGGACCTGATATGGCAGTCGGACCCATTCGCATTCCGGGAGCAGTCGATCCCCGCCAGGCCTACGGCCCGGGCGCGGCAGGACAGGCTCCCCAGAGTCCGCAGACCTCGTTCGCCAGCATGTTCGAGAAGGCCGTCGGCCAGGTCGACGCCCTGCAGGCCGGTCGCGACGACATGGTCGAGGGGATGGTCTCCGGCGAGGTCGGCGAGGTCCATGACGTCATGATCGCCGCCGAAGAGGCCAAGCTCGCGTTCGATCTGATGCTCGAGGTCCGCAACAAGCTGCTCGAGGCCTACAACGAGGTCATGCGGCTCCAGATCTAGGCGCCGGGGGTTGAGGGAACAAGGCGGGGAATCCCCGAATCGGAGGATACATCTTGGATTCGTTGAGGCAGATGCTGGATAGGATCGGGAGCTGGACCGGAAAGCTCACCTTCAATCAGAAGGTGCTGCTCGGCGCGATCTCGCTGACCGCCGTGCTCAGCGTGGTGATCTTCACCGCCTGGCTGGACACCGAGGAGATGTCGGTCCTGTTCACCAACCTGGAGCCCGAGGATGCGGCCATGGCGATCGACGAGCTGCACAAGCAGAACGTCGACGCGGAGCTGACCGACGGCGGCGCCACGATCAAGGTTCCCTCCAATCAGGTGCACGAGCTGCGCGTCGGCCTGGCGGCCAAGGGGATTCCCGCGGCCGGGACAGTCGGCTGGGGCATCTTCGACGGCAAGCAGTACGGCATGACCGAATTCGTCCAGAACGTCAACTTCAAGCGGGCCCTGGAAGGCGAACTGACCCGGACGATCGAGGCGATCTCAGGCATCCGCTCGGCCCGCGTCCATCTGGTGATGCCCAAGCCCAGCATCTTCAAGAAGAACCAGGCCCAGACCACCGCTTCGGTCGTGCTGACCCTGGGCCGCGGCGCGGCGCTGGGCGAGAGCAGGATCGCCGGGATCCAGAGCCTGGTCGCCGGTTCGGTCGAGGGTCTCGACGCCGCCAACGTGTCGGTCCTCGATCAGCAGGGCGTGGTGCTTTCGAACCAGTACTCCGAGGAGGGCTTCGGCCGCTCCGAGGGCCAGCTGGCGCTGAAGAAGGATGTCGACGCCTATCTGACCCGCAAGGCCGAGACCATGCTCGACAAGGTGCTGGGAGCAGGGCGTTCGATCGTCCGGGTTGACGCGACCCTGAACTTCGAGCGCCTGCAGCAGGAACGCGAGATCTACGATCCGGCGGCGACGGTGATCCGCAGCGAGGAACGCCAGGAGAACAGCACCGCCGACGACGGGTCCAGCGAGAGCTCGGTGGCCAATTACGAGATCAACCGCACGGTCGAGACCGTGGTCGGCGAGGTCGGCGGCGTGAAGTCGCTGAGCGTCGCGGTGTTCGTCGACGGACGCTACGACGCGGCCGCCTCGGGCGAGGAGGCCGTCTACAGCCCCCTGGCCGAGGACGAGCTGCGCCAGATCGAGCGCATCGTGCGTTCGGCCGTGGGCGTCGATTCCGAGCGAGGCGACCGGGTCGAGGTCGTGAACATGCAGTTCCAGGCCGTCGAACCGATGCCCCAGGAGGACCCCGGCGTGATGGGAGCGCCCTGGATGCAGGTGGCTCCCGAGCTCGTCGGTCGGATCCTGCTGTTCGTGGTGGCCGGAGTCATGCTGCTGAGCCTGCGCCGCAGTCTCGGCGGGCTGCTGTCCTCCGGCGGCGGCCGCGAACGCCGGCGCGCCGCGCGCCGGACCGACACCGAGCCCGAAATGCCGTCGATCCTCGACGCGGACGACGCCCGCAGCACCGCCCGGATGCTCGATGAGATCAAGGATTTCGCCGGCGACAATCCCGACGAGGTGGCCGAGCTGGTCCACGCCGGGATCGAGGAGACCGAGGGCGCGCGCTGAGCCGCGCGTGAAGGCGAGGGAATGAAGTGAGCAATTCGATTCACAAGGCAGCCATCCTGATGATCGCCCTGGGACCCGAGGTCGCGGGCCGGGTGATGAAGAAGCTGCCCGAGGAACTGATCGAGAAGATCACCGCCGAGATCGCGGAACTCGACCGGGTGTCTCCGGACGTGAAGACCGAGGCCCTCGTCGATTTCATCGAGATGAAGCGCAAGGCGTCGGGCATGGAGTTCGGCGGCGAGGATTCGGCCAAGGACATCCTCGAGGCCGCCCTCGGCCAGCGCAAGGCCGGCACGATCCTCAACCGCGCCACCGGATTCAGCGACATCAAGACCTTCGAGAGCTTGAAGAAGGTCGATCCGTTGACGGTGGCGAACTATCTCAAGAACGAGCATCCGCAGACCGTGGCGCTGGTGCTCGCCCACATGGATCCGCGGCATAGCGGCCCGATCATGGCGCTGCTGCCGGCCTCGAAGCAGGGCGAGATCGCCTACCGCATCGCGACGGTCGACCGGCCGAGCCACGAGGCCCTGGCGACGGTCGAGCAGGTCATCGGCAAGGCGGTCCAGGGCGAGTTTTCGCAGGCCCACCGCAAGTTCGGCGGCAAGAAGCAGGTGGCCGAGGTCCTCAACGAGATCGAGAAGGATGTCTGGCAGGAGATCCTCGAGGACATGGGCGAGATCGACGACACCTGCGCCTCGGAGGTCAAGAACCTGATGTTCGTCTTCGAGGATCTGATCAACCTGGACGACCGCTTCATCCAGGAGATCCTCAAGGAGATCGACGGCAAGGAACTGGGATTGGCCCTGAAGGGGGCCACCGCCGAGATCAAGGAGAAGATCTTCCGCAACATGTCCAAGCGCGCGGCCGCGGGCATCCGCGAGGACATGGAGTACATGGGGCCGGTGCGGCTGCAGGACGTCGAGGATGCGCAACAGAGGATCGTGTCGGTCGTGCGGACGCTCGAAGAAGCCGGAACCATCGTCCTGGGCAAGGGGGGGGCCAGTGCAACGATGGTCTCCTGACGAACTGTTCAGCCAGGCGGCCGCCGCGAGCGCGACGGTCGATTTCACGTCCCTCGACGCCGCGACGGTGGCGGGCGTCGACCGGGACGGATTCCGCGCGGATTTCCCGACCGAGACCAGCACCGGCGTCATGGAGCGTCTCGACAGCCAGGAGCGCGATACGCTCTACCGGATGGCCACCGAGGATGTCCGGGCCGAGATGGCGGCCGAGCAGGAACGGCGCGACAGCGAACGCCTGCGCGTGCAGGAGCAGTTCCTGCAGGACCTGGCCGACCGGATCGGGGCGAATAACCGCGAGAGCTTCGAGATGATGAGCCGCGGCACCGCCGAACTGGCCATCGCCATGGCCGAGCAGATCGTCAAGCAGACGATCGAGATCGACCGCTCGGTCCTGATGCGCGCGCTGGACACGGTGATGTACAAGGCCCGCAACGGAGCCGCGCTGGTGGTGACCACCAATCCCGCCGACGCCGAGTATCTGAAATCCCACACCGAGGCCGTCGAGCGCCTGAACATCTCGACCGTCCGGTCGGATCCGCGGGTGGCCCAGGGCGGCTGCCTGGTCGAATCCGAGGGCCAGGAATGGGATCTGACGATCGAAAGCCGCATCGAGACGTTGGCCGAAGCCGTGCGCGAGAGCATGGCCGGCGGCGGCGGGGGTGACGATGGAACGCCTCTGGGATGACGCCGTCGCCAAGGTGCGCCGCACCGACACCCTGCGGGCGGTCGGCAGGGTCGACAAGCTCGTCGGCCTGATCGTCGAGGTGCGCGGCCTGGCCGCTTCGGTCGGATCGCTCTGCCGCATCGAGGTCGGTCGCAACCATCCTCCGGTCCTCTGCGAAGTCGTGGGTTTCCGGGGCGTCACCGCCCTGCTGATGCCCTACGGTTCGATGGTAGGCCTGGCGCCGGGGCAGCGGGTCCGCAAGGTGGCCGGCGATCTGAGCGTTCCGGTCGGCGACCAGCTGCTCGGGCGCGTGCTCGACGGCCTGGGCCGCCCGATCGACGGCGGTCCCCCCTTGAACACCGAGCTGTCGCGCAGGGTCGGGGCTTCGCCGCCGTCGGCCCTGGATCGCCGCCGCATCGACCAGAAGCTGCCGACCGGCATCCGGGCCATCGACGGCCTGGTCTCGGTGGCCCGCGGCCAGAGGATGGGGATCTTCGCCGGCAGCGGCGTCGGCAAGAGCGTGCTGCTGGGGATGCTGGCCCGCAACGCCGAGATCGACGTGAACGTCGTGGCTCTGATCGGCGAGCGCGGCCGGGAGGTGCGGGAATTCATCGAGCGCGACCTGGGGCCCGAAGGGTTGGCCCGCAGCGTCGTGATCGTTGTGACCAGCGACCAGAGCGCCGTCATGCGCGCCAAGGGCGCCGAGACCGCCACCGCCGTGGCCGAATCATTCCGCGACTCCGACCACAACGTCCTGTTTTTGATGGATTCGATCACGCGCTACGCGATGGCGCTGCGCGAGATCGGCCTGGCCGCCGGCGAGCCGCCCACGACCAAGGGCTACACGCCTTCGGTCTTCGCCGCCCTGCCCCGGCTCTGCGAGCGCGCCGGCTGGTCCGGCGTCAACGCCATCACCGCCTTCTACACGGTGCTGATCGAGGGCGACGACATCCACGATCCGGTGGGCGATTCGGTCCGCTCGATCCTCGACGGCCACATCATGCTGAGCCGCGATCTCGCCCGCGAGAACCACTATCCCGCCATCGACGTCCTGGGGTCGGTCAGCCGTCTGCGCAACCAGGTCTCCGATCCCGAACAGCTGGAGATCGGCGCCGAGGTGCTGCGGCGGATGAAGGCCCTGGAGGACAACCGGGACCTTATCAACATCGGGGCCTACGCGGCGGGCTCGGATCAGCTGGTCGACAAGGCCCTGGCCAGCGAACAGAAGATCCGGTCGTTTTTGTGCCAGCGGGTCGAGGAACCGTCCACCTGGGACGATGCGACCGCGGGGCTGCAGGCCCTGGTCGTCGAGGAGTAGACCGTGTTCACGTTCCGCCTGGAGAAGGTACTGCGCCATCGCGCGCACCGCGTCGACGAGGAGTCGCGCGAGCTGCGCCGCATCGAGGGCGAGATCGTCCAACTCCAAGTCATGAGAGCGGATGTGGCCAACGACATCATGCAGCTTTCGGCGGCCGGAGCTCGCGAACGGGCTCGCGGCGCCGATGTCGATTCATGGCGCCGTCTGGCCGAATGGATCGATTCGCGCCGGCGGGATCTGCAGCGTTTCGAAGCGGCGGAACGGGAATTGCACAAGCAGGCGGAGCGGCAGCGGCAGCGTCTGCTGGCCGCGCGACGGGAACGCGAGGTTCTCGAGAATCTGAAGGAACGCCAGCGTCGTCTCTGGGCCGAGGGTAACCGCCGCCTGGAGCAGAAGGAACTCGACGACATCGGGGGACGGGCCCATTGGAACCGCGCGGCCGCCGGCCGTGAAGCTCCGGTTCCCGTCGGAGGAGAAGCGTGAAGACCGTCGTCATCATCTCGACCATCACCTTCGCGGTCCTGTTCGGCGTCATCGTCGTGACCAGCGGACTGCTGCAGGATCTGGTCGACCGTCAAACCGAGAATCTCGATGACGGACGCGACGACGTGCAGAACATCGATCGCCTGTTCACCGATCTGGCGAATGAGCGCGACAGGGTCCAGCGCGAGACCGAACGGCTGATCGCCCTGCGCGAGACCATCGCTCTCGAGGAGAAGATGCTGCAGCAGCATCAGCAACGGATCGCCGCGATGATCGACACGCTCGACGCTTCGCAGGCCCGATACGGGGAAGAACGGATGGCGACGGCCGGCAAGCTGGCCAAGGTCTACGAGATGATGAAGCCGGCCCAGGCGGCGCCCATTCTCGCGGGTCTCGAGGTCGATGTCGTGCTGGATATCATGGGGCTGATGAAGGAACGTCCCGCCGCTCGCATCCTGTCCTGCATGGACGCGGGGCTGGCGGCGGAGATCAGCCGACGGATGAGCCTGAAGGGGGACAGGGGATGATTCCGGTCTTCGGATTCGACGCCAAGACCACGGCTGTCAGCGAAGGTGCGACCGGGAGGGATCGCATGGAAAGGGGCGAGGAAGGCGGGCTGATGGGCCTGCCCGCCTCGCCTTTCCCCTTCGCACAGCTCCTGGATTCCGCGGCCGCAGGGCCCCGGGACGCAGCGGCGCCCGGGTTCGTCGACGCCGCGTCGGCCGATCCCGCCGCCACCGCCGAAACCTCCAGCGCCGTGCTCGGACAGGGTCCGGGGCGGCAGGGTCTGGGTGTCGATGCGGTCGCGGCGCAGACCCCGACCTCGATCGGCGGCAAACTCGCCGGTGGGAATGCGACGGCGTCGGCCGGGACGGTTCCCGAACCCGCGGCTCCCGGCACGGCATCCACGAATTCGGCCGCTGCGCCCGCCGTGGCCGCCGCGCCCGGCGATCACGTCGACGCCCGGAACGGATCGATCGAAATGAACGCGGGCGCCGTCGAGACCTATCGGCCGCGGATGCCTGTCGGAGCGCCGGCGGCGACCGTCGCCGACGTCGCGGCGGGGATCCCGGCCGAAACGGCACCGAAGGTCGCCGGGGGCGAGTCCCTGGCCGGCGCGATCACCGAAGGCGAAACCCTCGAAGGCGAACCGGGCGCCGCGCCGGCGCGGGCGAGCGGTTCGTCCGGGGGCGCTTTCGCCCTGACCGGATCCTGGTGGACGCTCGGCGCGCACAACGCCGCCGCAGTATCCGGAGGATCCGGCGCCGCCGGCGTCGCCGGCGTGGATACGGGCGATGCTTCCGGCGAGGGGTCGAAATCCGCCGCCTCGGTCAGATCCCAGGTCGCGGCGGGGGTGGCCGGCAGCCGGGCCTTCGCCGAGGGCAAGGGCGACCTGCGTCTGCAGTTGAATCCGCAGGATCTCGGCCGGCTCGACGTCGTCTTTCAGCGCGAAGGCGACCATCTGCTGGTGACGATCACCGCCGAAACCGACGCGGCCGCCAAGGCCCTGCGCGAGGGAGCGGGGGAGCTCGGAGACATCCTGGCCGCGCGTGGCGGGAACTGGCGATCCGCCCAGGTCGTGGTCGCGAACGAGAAGGGCGAGGAAACGGGCGAACGCGAAAGCGACGCCCGGTCCGACGGGGATCCGCAGCGTGACCGCGGCGATGGAGAAACCGGCCGCGATCCCGAGCGGAACCGCGAACAAGGAGAATGAGCCATGTCCACCATCGATGCCGTCGGCGGCGCCAGCGGAATCTATACGGCCACGCCGAGCGACAGCGCCACCGAGACCAGCGACATGTTTCTGGAGTTGCTGATGACCGAGATCCGCTACCAGGATCCGCTGGATCCGATGGATAGCTCGCAGTACATCAACCAGCTTTCGCAGCTTTCTTCGCTCGAGGAGATGCAGGAGGTCAACGCCAACCTCGAAGAGCAGATGCTCTACACGCAATCGATGAACAACACGGCCATGCTCTCGCTGGTGGGCCAGAAGGCGACCGTTCCGGGCGATACGGCCGTGGTCGCAGGCGGCGAGACCAGCGGCAGCCGGATCTACGCCGCGGCCAACTCGGTCGCGACGGTGAACGTGGTCGACGCCGAGGGGAACGTCGTGGACACCTACACCCGCGATTTGACCGCCGGGTGGAACGACATCACCTGGGACGGCGTCGGGTCGGACGGAAATACGGCCGCGGACGGAGAGTACACCCTCGAATTCGATGTTCGCGACGGCGCGGGCAACGACATCGAGTTCTACAGCTACATGAACCGGCTCGTCGAGAGCATCCGTTTCGAAAACAATCTGGCCCTGGTCAGCATCGGGGGCAGCGAATTCTACGCTTCGGACGTCATCGAGGTCGGCCTCTAGGACGGACGACGGACCGGGCGCCACGGCGCCTCGACAGGGAGGATCCCATGCTTCGTTCGCTTTACACCGGAATCACCGGACTCGGGGCCAGCACGACCCAGCTGGACGTCATCAGCAACAACATCGCCAACTCCGAGACCATCGGGTTCAAGGAGTCGCGCGTCACGTTCCAGGAGATGATGTCGCAGAGCATGAACCCGGGCAGCCGGCCCATCTCGGGCGGTCTCGGCGGCTCCAACCCGCAGCAGATCGGGCTGGGCACCTCGGTGGGCAGCATCGACCGCCTCTTCACCCAGGGCACCTTCGAGACGACCGGAGTGGTCACCGACCTGGCCATCAACGGCAACGGGTTCTTCGTGCTCAACGACGGCGTCAGCAACTACTACACGCGCGCCGGAGCCTTCGGCGTCGACGCCCAGAACCAGCTGGTGGATCCCGGCACGGGCATGCTGGTGCAGGGGATCATGGCCGACGAGAACGGCGTCATCCAGCCGGGTCAGTACACCGACATCACGATTGATCCCTCGCAGGTGATGCCGGCGACGGCGTCGACCAGCCTGCAGATCTACGGCAACCTCAATTCGAACGCCGACGCGGTCGGCTCGGTCCGCGAATCGGACGCCTTCATCGCCGCCGCTACGGGCACCGACACGCTGATGGGTCTCTACGCCCAGGACGGTTCGACGATGGGTCTGAACGTGGGCGACCAGATCACCCTGAGCGGCATGATCGACACCGGCGCCGCATCCAGCCACTTCGCCGGCACTCCGTTGACCGTCGACGAGAACACGACGATCGACGATGTGACTGCCTGGATCGAGAGCGAGCTCGCCACCGACCCGGCCTTCAACCCGGGCGAGGTGAACGTCGCGCTGGAAGCCGACGGCTCGTTGACCATCACCAACGCCAGCGCCGGAGCGACCCTGCAGAACCTGCAGCTTTCCTGCGGCGGCAAGACCGCTTTCAACCAGTCCTTCCGGTTCACCTCGAGCGTGGGCCCCGGCGCGACCGGCACCACGATCAACACCGAAAGCGGCGACGGCATGCTGCGGGCGGCGGCCGAATCGACCGACCTGATGACCGAGCTCTTCAACAGTCGGGGCGACAGCCTGGGCCTGAACATCGACGCGATGAACCCGACCACGACCCTGGAGATCGGCGGCACCGTCGGCGGCAATCAGATCGCCGGCCAGTCGATCGTCGTCGACGCCGCGACCACCATGAGCGATTTCCTGGATTCGCTGCAGATCGCCTTCGGCATCTCGTCGCAGCCGGTGACCCTGGATTCCTCCGGCTCGATCGTCATGGCCGGCGAGCTGGGCACCCAGTTCGACCTGGGCGACATCATGATCAGCGAGGCGGGCGTTTCCAACCCGACCCTCGAGACCTCGTTCAACTTCGTCCAGACCCAGGAGGCCCGGGATTCCGGTTCGTACGAAGTGACCACGCCGGTCTACGATTCCCAGGGCAACATCCACAACGTGACGCTGAACTTCACTCCGGTCGACGGTTCCAACGAGTGGAACTGGACCGCCGAGACCGACGGCACCGAGGTCATCCTCGAGGGCGGTTCGGGTTCGGTCGTGTTCAACGAGCGCGGCGAGGTCGTCTCGTTCCAGTACGACGACGGGGCCAGCACGCTGCGCTTCCAGCCGCAGGCCGCGGGCTCGGAGGGGGCCGAGATCGTCAGCGTGGCCATCGAGGTGGGGCAGAGCGGCGAGATGAACGGCCTGACCCAGTTCGAGGGCGACGACACCCTGACCGCCATGGCCGACGGCTACGGAGTGGGTCAGCTGGTCGATTACCACATCGACCAGGACGGGCTTGTCATCGGACATTTCTCCAACGATACGACCCGGGCGCTGGCGCAGATCGGACTGGCTTCGATCGCCAACCCCGCCGGCCTGGCGCAGTACCAGGGCAACACCTTCCAGGTCACCAGCAACAGCGGCGCGATCACCTTCGGCTTCGCCGACGGCGGCTCGGGCTCCTCGATCCTCTCGGGAACCCTCGAAGGTTCGAACGTGGATCTCTCGGAACAGTTCACGCAGTTGGTCGTGGCCCAGCGGGCCTTCCAGGCCAATTCCCGGGTCATCACGACGAGCGACGAGGTTCTCGAAGAGCTCGTCAACATGATCAGGTAGCCGGATTCCGTCACGAAGGGCTAAAGAAGATGATCCAGGTCACGAAACTCAATGGTAGCGAGCTTGTCGTCAACGCCGACCTGATCGAATTCGTCGAGTGCACTCCGGACACCCTGATCAGCCTGACGACGGGCCGCAAGGTGATGGTCCTGGAGAGCCTGGACGAGGTCGTCGCGCGCACGATGCGCTATCGGAATTCCATGCGCAGCTATCCCGTTCCGGTGGGAGAAGCGGTGGCCTGCATGCCGGAGACCGAAGAATGCTGACGAGTCGGTCGGCGCGGGCATCGAGGAGGATTTGATCTTGGACATCGCGACACTCATCGGCATCATCGGCGCCTTCGCACTGGTCGGATGGGCGATCGTCATGGGCGGCTCGTTCGGCATGTTCCTGGACGTGGCCTCGGTGCTGATCGTCATCGGCGGCACGTTCATGAGCCTATTGACCAACTTCCCGATGGCGCGCGTGTTCGGCATGTTCTCGGTCGCCAGGAAGACCCTGCAGTTCAGCGGCGTCGACCCCGACGGCGTGATCCGCAAGATGGTCCGCTACGCCGAGATGGCCCGCAAGGAGGGCATGCTGGCTCTCGAGGAGGAGGCCGAGAACGAGAAGGACCGGTTCCTGCGCAAGGGACTGCGGCTGGCCGTCGACGGCACCGATCCGTCGCTGCTCGAGAAGATCCTGGCCACCGACATCGACCAGCAGCAGGCCCGGCATCGCGAGGGCAAGAAGATCCTCGAGGCCGGCGGCACCTACGCTCCGGCCTTCGGCATGATCGGAACCCTGGTGGGCCTGATCAAGATGCTCGCGAACCTGGATGATCCGACCAGCATCGGCTCGGGCATGGCGGTGGCCCTGCTGACCACGTTCTACGGGTCGCTGCTGGCCAACGTCGTTTTCCTGCCGCTGGCCGGAAAGCTGGAACTGCGTTCGAACGAGGAGATCCGCATCCGGGAGATGGTCATCGACGGGATCATGGCGATCCAGAGCGGCGACTCGCCGCGGATCGTCGAGGAGAAACTCAAATCCTTCCTGTCTCCGGCGGTCCAGCAGCGGATCGAGCAGGAACGAGAGCAGAAGGTGGCCTAGATGCGCGGGCGCAGGAAAAAGCAGCCGGCGGCCGGGCAGGGCCCCGGGGCTCCGCTCTGGATGGTGACCTACGGGGACATGATGACCCTGCTGCTCACTTTCTTCGTACTGCTGGTGAGTTTTTCTACCATCCAGGAAGCCAAGTTCCACGAGGCCATCAAGTCGCTGCAGGGGGCCCTGGGGGTCCTGAAGAGTCCGCCGACCACCATGGAATTCCGGAATATCGTCGTTCCGAAGCTGGTGAAGCAGGAACGCAACGAAATCCTCTATGAATTCCGGCGTCTGGAACAATCCCTGCTGGAAGACGGCCTGGACGGCGAAATGGATCTGCGGCTGACCGGAGAAGGGATCCAGTTCAAGATCAAGGATTCGTTCCTTTTCGCCTCAGGACGGGCCGACCTGCTGTCCGGCAGCGCGCCGGTCCTGGTGAAGCTGGCCGATTTCCTGGCCAAGTTCACCCAGGACGTCGAGGTGACCGGACACACCGATTCGGTGCCGATCCATACGGACCGATTCCCGTCCAACTGGGAGCTTTCGGCCGCGCGCGCGATCGCGGTGGCCAGGTTCTTCCAGGACCGAGAGATCGATCCCGGCCGCATCAGGGCCGTGGGATTCGGGGAATACAGGCCTCTGGCCACGAACGGGACGGCCGAGGGGAGGGCCCGCAACAGGCGGGTCGAGATCTTCCTGAAGCTGGACGAGGAACGGGGAACCTGGCACGACGGCCTGCCGTTGGCCGGAACCGCGATCGAAGAAGGGTGAGACCCATGGCCGATGAAGTGATCCGCAACGAGGAAGCCGCCGAGACCGCGGCGAAGAAGGGCGGTCTGCTGGACAACAAGCTCGCCCTGCTCGGGGTGATCGTCGTGCTGCAGGCCCTGACGGCGTTCGCGGTCATCAAGTTCGTCGTCGTGCCGCGCCTGGCGGTCGCGGACCCCGGCCGGCAGGACGTCACGGCCGTCGACGAGGGCGAAGGCATCCTCGTGGATGTCGGCGAGATGGTCGTCACGCTGCGCGACAGCGGTCCGAATCCGGAGTTCCTGCGCATCGATGTGAACCTGGATCTGAACCGGAAGAAGGCGGCCGATCAGGCCGCCAAGCGACTGCCGCAGCTGCGGGACACCATCATCCTGACGCTGTCGAACAAGACGGGGCGCGAGTTGCGCACCCTCGAGGGCAAGGAAGCGCTGAAGGTGGAGATCGCCGACAAGGTCGGCGCCATCCTCGGCGAGGGATCGCTGCGCAACGTGTTCTTCTCGGACCTCGTGGTCCAGTAGCCAAGCATCCGGGGGACGGAGCCGATGCCTGAAGAGACCAGAACGGATCAGGACCTGAACGAGACCGGCGCCGCCGTGTCTTCGGGGCCCGAATCCGCCGACGAATCCGGCGAGAGCGAAGCCGCGTCGAGCGATGCGGACATCTTCGGCTCGGATCTCGATCTGCCGCAGGAGGAATCCGAGGAGCAGGACGAGGGTCCGCACGCCTACGACTTCAACCGGCCCTACAGCATCTCCAGGGTCTGCGAGAAGAACCTGGAGTCGATCTGCGAGGGCTTCGTGAAGGCCGCCGGACTGGGATTCACCAACCAGTTCCGCGCCAACACCTCGATCGAGTACCAGGGGCTGGAGCTGAGCTCCTACCGCGATTTCTACGCGGATCTGCCCAACCCCACCTGCATCTGCACCGCCACGATGGCACCGCTGAAGGGCCTGTCTCTGCTGAACCTGGACATGGGGCTGGTCTTCACGCTGATGAAGAAGCTGCTCGGCGGGCCGATCGAGCCCGAGGTCGAGCTGCGCAAGTTCACCGACATCGAATTCGGCCTGGCCCGGGGGATCCTCTCGCGGATGCTGGACCATTTCCGGACCGGGGCCGCGCGCGTCGTCGAGCTGGAGCCGCAGATCGGCAACCTCGAGAACAACCCCGTCTACCTGAACGCCATGGCCGCGGGCGAGACCGTCCTGCTGCTGAATTTCTCCCTGACGATCGAGGACATCACCGGCGCGTTCAGCTTCTGCATCCCGCTGGCCGCCTTCGACCCTGTCAAGGATCTCTTCGATCCCGAGGAGACGCCCGAGCTGCGTTCGGCCGCCGAGGTCGCCCGCGACAGGAGCCTGGTTCTGGACCTGATCCAGGGGACCGGCGGGGAACTCGTGGTGGAGCTGGGCGCAGTCGACATGCCGATGCAGAAGCTCACCGATCTGAAGACCGGGGACCTGATCCCGCTGGACAAGTCGCTGCACAGTCCGTTGCGCGTGCTGGTCCAGGGCAAACCCGTTTTCCGGGGCTTCCCCGGCAAATTGAACAAGCAAAGGGCCGTGAAGATCACCGAACGGCTGTTCGAGGAGGACTGAGATGGCGACCGACAACCTGACCACCGATTCCGTCGTCGAGCGCAGCGACGTCAACGCGGCCGGAAATCCCGCCGCGGACGTCGAGCCCGCCGGTTCCGCCTCCGGAGCCGCGTCCGCCGCCGAGGCGATGGATCTGGCATCCGTCGCTGCGATGGATCCCGACGCCGACGGCGCGAATCTGGACATGCTGATGGATGTCTCGCTGCGGGTCACCGTCGAACTGGGCCGCGCCCGCCTGAAGATCCGCGACATCCTGAACCTGGCTTCCGGTTCGGTGGTGCAGCTGGAGAAGATGGCGAGCGAGCCGGTCGACATCATGGTCAACGGGGCGCTGCTGGCCAGCGGCGAGGTCGTGGTGGTGGACGACCAGTTCGCCGTGCGCGTCACCAAGCTGCTCAACCGCGTCGATCGCATGAAGAAGCTGGACTGACGTGAACACGGCTGCCGACACCCTTGCGGTTACCGGAACCGGCCTGGTCCTGGACGGAGGCGGTTTCTCGTGGTGGCAGGCGATCGGGGCGACGCTGCTCGTGCTGGCCCTGCTGGTGCTGCTGCTGAAGCTCCTGCAGCGACTCCAAAGGCCCTCGGCCGCCGGCCCGGCGTCGGTCGAGACGATCATGCCCCTGGGGCCCCGGCGCGAGATCGAGGTCATCCGGCTCGGCGACCGCGTGCACTACGTCTATCGCCGCGAGGGAGCGCTGGCGGTCCTGCGCGAGGAATCCCTCGAAGACTTCCGCGCTTCGGCTCCCGAAGCACCGGCCGAAGCTCCCTGGCGCGGCTGGCTGAACCGCATTTTCGGACGCGGCCGCTGACGGGAACCTGGCCAACCGCTGGCCGGAACCCGGTCGCCGTCCCGATCCGTGCCACGGCGCCACCGCAGCCCGCATCAAATCCCGCATTCGGCGCGAATCGCGCAAACCTCACCGAATCAACAGCTTGAAAATCATTTGACCTTTCGCTCGCCGCGAAACCGGCTGGAATTTCCCGGCCGCGCCGTGGCATGGCCGTTGCGTTGGTGCGCCTGAAGGATCGCGAAGAATGGGACACCTCGTGGAGGCGGCACGGTGCATCGACGTCACATCACCCTACTTCTGACGGCCCTGGCCACCCTGCTGCTCGTAGCGATCCCTGTCGCGGCGCAGGAGGCGGGAGGGCCGGCGCCAGCCGCCGGCCCCGCGCTGACCCTGGATCTCGGCGGCGCCGACGGCGGGGCGCGTCTCGACGTCGCGGTCGAGATCGTCCTGCTGATGACGCTGCTCTCGCTGGCGCCGGCGCTGCTGATGCTGCTGACCAGCTTCACCCGCATCGTGATCGTGCTCGGCTTCCTGCGGCAGGCCATGGGGACCCAGCAGATGCCCGCCAACCAGATCCTGATCGGCCTGGCGCTGTTTCTGACCTTCGTGGTCATGGCGCCGGTCATCCAGCAGATAAACGCCGAGGCCCTGCAGCCCTATCTGAACGAGGAGATCGGCCAGGAAGAAGCCTTCGCGAAGGCCCAGTCGCCCCTGAAGGAATTCATGCTCAAGCAGACCCGGGAGAAGGACATCGCGCTGTTTCTGGACATGACCGGCCGCGAGATCCCCGAAACGCCCGAGGATCTGTCGATGCTGATCGTCATTCCGAGCTTCGTGCTCGGCGAGCTGAAGACGGCCTTCCAGATGGGCTTCGTGCTGTTCCTGCCGTTCCTGATCATCGACATGGTCGTCGCCTCGGTCCTGATGTCCATGGGCATGATGATGCTGCCGCCGGTGCTGATCAGCCTGCCCTTCAAGGTGCTGCTCTTCGTGCTGGTGGACGGCTGGTACCTGATCACCCGATCGCTGGTGATGGCCTTCCAGTAGGCCGGAGCGGAACGCGGACCGGGTCATCGAAAGGACGCGACGGATGACTCCCGAGAGCGTGGTCGAACTTGGACAGCTGGCCCTGCGCACCACCCTGCTGGTGGCCGGTCCGATGCTCGCCGCCGGCATGGTCGTCGGCCTGGTGATCAGCATCGTCCAGGCGGCGACCCACATCAACGAGATGACCATGACCTTCGTGCCGAAGATCGTGGCGGTCTTCCTGGTGCTGCTGCTGAGCCTGCCCTGGCTGATCCGGCAGATGACCTCGTTCACCACCAACATCTTCGAACGCATGGCGGCGATGTGAGGCGGATGTGGAACTGAACCTCGACATGAGCGGACTGGCGGTGGCCGCGGCGGTGACGCTGCGGCTCGCCGTTCTGATGGCCCTGCTGCCGCTGCTGTCGCGGCGCTCGGTGCCCGTGCTGTGGCGGCTGGCGATGGCCGCGGCCATGGCGGCGGCCGTCGCGCCGACGATCGTGCTCGACGTGCCGACCGTCGCCGGCGGGCTCGACTGGCGGGCCGTGGGGGCGGAGGGCGTCCGTTCGCTGGTGATCGGGGCCCTGATGTCCTTCGCGATCGGCATCCCCTTCGCCGCGGTCAAGTTCGCCGGCGAGATCATCGGCGTGCAGATGGGCCTGTCGCTGGCCGAGGTCTTCGATCCGGCCGGCGAATCCAAGATGTCGGCTCCGGCCAGCCTGCTCTACCTGCTGTCGGTGCTGCTGTTCTTCGCCCTCGACGCCCATCACGTGGTGATCGCGGGGCTGGTCGAATCCTGCCGCCTGCTGCCGCCCTTCAGCCCGGTCGCCGGCGACGCCGGGGCCTGGATGCTGCTCGGCGCCTTCGGCCAGTACTTCCGCATCGGGCTGCAGATCGCGGCGCCGTGCGTGGTGGTGCTGCTGCTGGTCAGCGCGGCGATGGGGGTGCTGGTCAAGACCGTGCCCCAGATGAACGTCCTGATCGTCGGGCTGCCCCTGAAGATCGCGGTCGGCCTGGCCGTGATGGGCGTCTCGATGATCTTCTTTTCCGAGGTCTTCGGCAACCTGATCCGGGGGCTGGAGACGCAGCTGTCCGATCTGATCGGCGCCCTGCAGGCGTAGGGAACCGAAGGAACCGCGAACCCGAGGAGGTGAGACATGGCTGACGGCCCCGGCGGCGATCGCACAGAGAAGGCGACACCGAGACGACGTGAAAAGGCCCGCGAACGCGGACAGGTGGCGTTGAGCCAGGAGGTCAACAGCACCATCGTGCTGCTGGCCGGTTTCTCGCTTCTGCTGGCCGGCGCCGGATTCATGGCCGGAGTCCTGAACGAGAACGCGGCCTATCTCTTCTCCCAGATCCACGTGCTGCGCGTCGATCTGCCCTTCGCCCTCTCGGAGATCGCCGGCGGCAATATGGAGATCATCCTCAAGGCGCTGGCCCCGATGCTGCTGACGATCCTGGTCGCCGGGGTGGCCGCCAACCTGCTGCAGGTCGGCTGGCACGTCGATTCCTCCTCGCTGGCCTTCCGTTGGGAGAACATCAATCCGATCAACGGGGCCAAGAGTCTGGTCGGCAAGCGGGCCGGGTTCGAACTGCTGAAGAACATCCTGAAGGTGGTCCTGATCTCGCTGGTCGCCTGGTGGACCGTGCGCGGCGCCGAGTCGCGGATCGCCGGCCTGGCGCTGCTGCCGGTCGAGGGGATCGCCGGAGTCGGCAAATCGGTCCTGGCCGGGCTGCTGTTCCGCCTGCTGGCTCTGCTGGCGGTGCTGGCGGTCGTCGACTGGGGATTCCAGAAGTGGCAGTACGAGGAGAACGTCAAGATGTCGCTGCAGGAGATCCGCGAGGAGAACCGCGATCTCGAGGGCGACCCGCAGGTCAAGGCCAGGATCCGCGCCATCCAGATGGAGAACTCGCGCAAGCGCATGCTGGCCGACGTTCCGACCGCCGACGTGGTGGTCGCCAACCCGACGCATTTCGCCGTGGCCCTGAAGTACGTCCAGGGCGACGCGGCGCCGAAGGTCGTGGCCATGGGGCAGGACGCCCTGGCCCAGAGGATCAAGAAGATCGCCCGCGACGCGCGGGTGCCGGTCATCGAAAACAAGCCGCTGGCCCGCGGGCTGTTCAGGCAGTGCGAGGTCGGCGGTTTCATCCCGGATGCCTTCTACAAGGCGGTGGCCGAGCTGCTGGCCTACGTGTACCGCCTGAAGAAGGCCTGATAGTCAGGAGACGAGGGTGGACAAGGGAATCGATCGCGATCTGCTGCTGAGCAACAGCAACATCATGAGCGCCGTGGCCGTGCTGGCGGTCGTGGCGCTGATGGTGATGCCCGTCGCTCCGGCGGCCCTGGACCTTCTGATCACCTTCAACATCGCGTTCGCGGTGGTCATCCTGCTGGTGGCCCTGTATCTGAAGGAGCCGCTGCAGTTCTCGAGCTTCCCCTCGCTGCTGTTGATGGTGACGCTCTTCAGGCTGTCGCTGAACGTGGCCTCGACCCGCCTGATCCTGAGCAAGGCCTCGGCGGGCAAGGTGATCCAGAGCTTCGGCGACTTCGTCATCGGCGGCAACTACGTCATCGGCGTGATCGTCTTCGCCATCCTGATCGTGGTGCAGTTCCTGGTCATCACCAAGGGCTCGGGCCGCATCGCGGAGGTGGCCGCCAGGTTCACCCTCGACGCGATGCCCGGCAAGCAGATGGCCATCGACGCCGATCTGAACGCCGGGCTGATCTCCGAGCACGAGGCCCGCAAGCGGCGCCGCACCATCAGCTCGGAGGCCGAGTTCTTCGGAGCCATGGACGGCGCCAGCAAGTTCGTCCGCGGCGATGCGATCGCCAGCATCGTGATCACCCTGATCAACATCATCGGCGGCTTCGTGGTGGGTATGATCCAGCTGGACATGACCGCCGGCGAGGCTCTTCGCCGGTTCACCATCCTGACCGTCGGCGACGGGCTGGTCAGCCAGATGCCCGCGCTGCTGATTTCGACCGCGGCCGGCATGGTCGTGACTCGTCAGAGCAGCGATCTGAACCTGGGCCAGGCCCTGACCCTGCAGATCTTCCGCCAGGGGAAGGCCGTGTATCTGGCCGCCGCGGCGGTCACGTCCCTGGGCCTGGTGCCGGGGCTGCCGACCATGCCGTTCGTGACCCTGGGCGCCGGCCTGGCGATCGCCGGCCGGATCCTCTCGCGCCGCGTCCGCGACGCCGACGCCCGCAGCGAGGCCGAGCAGACGGCCGAGGCCGAGATGGCGACCGCGCCCGAGCCGACCGGCGAGCTGAGCAAGGAAGAGCTCTTCGTGATGGACAGCCTGGAGCTCGAGCTCGGCTACGGCCTGCTGGCCCTGGTGGACGAGGCCCGCGGCGGCGATCTGCTGGACCGCGTCTCGAACATCCGGCGTCAGATCGGCTCGGAACTGGGGATCGTGATCCATCCGGTCCGCGTGCGCGACAACCTGCAGCTCGACGCCAACGCCTACGCGGTGAAGCTCAAGGGCATCGAGATCGCAAGGGCCGAACTGGAGCCCGAGCGCCTGCTGGCGATGTCGACCCGGCCCGACGGCGGGGATCTGGAAGGCCGCAAGACCACCGAGCCCGCCTTCGGCCTGCCCGCCCTGTGGATCGACCGCGACCGCCGCACCGTCGCCGAGATGGAGGGCTACACCGTGGTCGAGCCGGCGGCGGTCCTGTCGACCCACCTCTCGGAGATCGTGCGCGCCAACGCCGACGAGCTGCTGTCCCGGCAGGACGTCAAGGATCTCTGCGAGTCGGTGCGGGAATTCGCGCCGGCCCTGATCGAGGATCTGATTCCCGACAAGGTTCCGGTCAACACCCTGCACAACGTCCTGCGCGCCCTGCTGCACGAGCGGGTGCCGGTCAAGGATATCGTGACCATCCTCGAGACGCTGGCCAATCACGCCGGTTCGGGGGTCGACTTGCTGGTCGAGAAGGTGCGCGAGTCGCTGCGGCGGACCATCAGCGCCCTCTACACCGAGCCCGACGGACAGGTCCACGTCATTTCGATGCATCCGGAAGTCGAACGGGTCCTGGCCCAGGCCGCCTCCGATTCGGAGAAGAGCGGCAGCGTGGCCCTGGATCCGAGATTCGCCCAGACATTCCTGCGCCGGCTGGAGGTCACGCTCCAGGCGGCCTATGGCCGGGGAACGCCGCCGGTTCTGCTGGTGCCGACCCCGGTCCGGGTTTTCGTCAAAAGGCTCATCGAGCCCACGTTCACGAGCCTGGCCGTGTTGGGGTACACGGAGATCGCTCCGTCCGCCAAGATCCAGTCGGCCGGCATCGTGACGATCCAGGGAGAGAGACATGCCCATGCAGCAAACGCTTGATACCGCCCCCGAGCGCGTGGAGGGACGCACCCTGAACGAGGCGCTGCGCAACGTGCGCCGGCTTCACGGCGAGAACGCCCGCATCGTCGAGAGCCGTCATGTCTATCGGCGAGGCGCGAGCGGGCTGGGACGCGATCGCATGGTCGAGGTCCTGGTCGCGGTCGATGGAGCGGAAACTTCCGACACGCCGTCGACGGCGAGCGTCGCCGGGCCGCGTACGGCCGCCGGTCTGACCGCCGCGATCGGCGAGGAGGTGGCCCGCATCGAGGCGATGGTCCAGTCCGTCGCCCGGCGGGAACTGCAGGAGGGACCCGGTGAAGCCGCCGTCATCCGCTATCCCCTGGGCGAGGCGCTGCTGAAAGCCGGCGCGTCGTACGAGACCGTCGCCGCGCTGGCCCGGCGTCATGAAGCCGAGTCGGTCGAGGGCGGTCCCGGAGCCGTCGAACACCTGAAGAGCCATCTGAATTGCAGCGACGGGAAGTGGGAAGATTTCGCGGGCTGTCATCTGATGCTCGGCGCGCCGGGCGCCGGCAAGACCGAGCTGGTGCTCGGCATCGCGGCCCGGCTGGTCGCCGAAGGAAAGCGCACGCTGGTCCTGAGCGTCGCGCCGCGGCACGAGGGAGAGGTGCGGCGCCTGCAGCAGGAGGCCTCGACTCACGGGTACGACGCCGCCGTCTTGCGCGAGGCGGCCCAGTTGGAACGCAGCCTGCCCTATTTCGAGAAGTACGATGTCGTGCTGATCGATACTCCCGCGCTCGGCAGCCGGCAGATGGATCAGGCCGGTCTGCGGGAGTTCATCGGATTGCAGCAGTCGATCCACAGGCATCTGGTCGTACCGGTCGACGGCGATCCCGCCGAGCTGGACGCCCTGCTCGACGCCTCCCGCGATTGGAACTGCGACTGGGCGGCTCTGAGCCGCCTGGACCTCTGCTCCCGTCCGGGCAAATTGCTGGATCTGGGCTTCCGGCTGCCGGTTCCGTTCTCGCTGGTCGCTGGCGGAACCACCCACGGCGCCGAGGCCGGCATCGCCGATCG
>CAYLMM010000011.1:0-56626 GCA_964384825.1 uncultured Fibrobacteraceae bacterium | reverse complement strand
TATCTGCTGCTGCAGTTCCCGACCAGCTTCTGGGGCTTCTTCGCGGTCTACTTCCTGGTCGCGATCGGCCACGGCATGTTCAAACCGGTGGTCATCTCGACCGTGGCCAAGACCACCAACGAGAAGACCGGCAGCATGGGCTTCGGCATCTTCTACATGATGGTCAACGTGGGCGGTTTCCTGGGCCCGATCGTGGCCGGCGTGGTCCGCGGCTGGAGCTGGAGCTACGTCTTCTGGGCCTCGGCGGTCTGGATCGGGATGCTGGCGCTGACCTGCCTGATCTTCTACCGCGACCCCCGCGATCCCGACGAGCCGGCCGAGACCCGCACCCTGGCCGAGGTCCTGCAGGGAATGGTGGCGGTGGTCGGCAACGGCCGGTTCTTCATCATGGTCGCCGGCGTGCTGACCGTGCTGGTGATGGGCACCAAGCTGCTGTCCTTCGCCTCGATCGCCCCGATCGCGGGCGCCTGGCTGCTGCTGAACTTCCTGATCGACATCCTGCTGCGCCTGCGCGGGCGCAAGGCGGGCGAAGGCCCCTGGCTGCTGCAGCCGATGAAGGTCGGCGAGGGCCGCTACATGGTGTTCCTGCTGCTGATGGCCGGCTTCTGGACCAGCTTCAACCAGATCTTCCTGACCTTGCCCGAGTACATCCGCGACTACGGCGACACGTCGGACCTGATCCGCTCGCTGACCCCGATCGCGGGTTCGATCACCGGCATCTTCGAATCGCTCGGCGTCTCGACCGCGAACTGGGGCCAGGCGGTGCTCGAGAACGGCCAGGTCAAGCCCGAGCACCTGATCAACCTCAACGCCTTCGGCATCATCATCGGCCAGATCGGCATCTCGTGGCTGATGCGCAACGTGAAGCCGCTGAACACCATCATCAACGGCGTGGTCGTGACGGTGATCAGTTTCCTGGTCTTCATCCTGGGCATGAGCGGCTGGATCATCGTGGCCGCGATCCTGGTGTTCTCGATCGGCGAGATGATGGCCAGCCCGAAGTCGAAGGAATACGCCGGCCGCATCGCGCCCCCGGGCAAGGTGGGCATGTACATGGGCTACTTCTACTGGTGCACCGCCCTGGGCCATCTGTTCGGCGGCCTGCTGTCGGGCGTGATGTACCAGCACTTCGGCCCGGTCGAGCGCGGCGGCGTGGACAACCCGAACGTGATGTGGATCATCTTCGCCGCCCTGGCCGCGTCCACGGCGATCTCGCTGGTGTTCTACGACCGGTGGGTCCGCAAGAATCCGCTGAAGTGACATCCACTGGAACCGGCTTCGGCTTGTCCAATTCCCTCCTGTTGTGGGATGATCTCGTTCTCCGAACGCCATTCTTCAGGGGGGAATCGTATATGACACGCCTCCGACTCGCCGTCCTGCTCCTGCTCGCTCCGCTCTGTCTGTCCGCGGCCTCGTTCGCCGCCGACCCGCCGCCCGGGGAAGTGTCCGGCGAGGGCGGCATAGCCCTGGAATTCGACACCTCCGCCCGCTCCGCGGGGATGGGCGGCGCCACCGTGGCCGCTCCCTGGGGCGAAGGCCCCGGCGTCTGGGCCAATCCCGCCATGATCGGCTTCCACAAGGGGCTGCGTTACGAGAGCTTCGAATCGCAACTCGTTCCGGGCTTCGCCGACGATATCGAGATCCACGACGAGCACATTACGCTGGGCGTCCACGGCCTGGGTTTCTATCTGGGACGCGGGCCTGTACCGGGCATGAAGCTGGACATGGGCACCCAGCCGGTCGGCGGCGGTGAACCGTCGGATACCATCGAGCCCTGGATGAAATCCGAATCCTACGGCATCGGCCTGAGCGTGGGCGACTTCGTCCGCCACCATCTCGGCGACAAGATGCGGCCCTGGGCCCGCAATATCGAACTGGCGATCGGATGGATGCACAAGAGCTACGAGGAAAAGCTGATCTGGATGCTGGAGCCCGAACCGGTGAAGGGCGACGCGGGCCTCCACGACATCGGCCTGCTCGCGGGCTACCGCTTCGTCGATTCCATCGGCGATCCGGACGGATTCTTCGCCGCGGGCGGCGGCCTGCGGCTGACCGGGACCTACGGCCGCTCCTGGCTGAACCACGGCGACCGCTTCATCGGCCTCGAAGGCGACGGCTTCCGGGTCGCTCCCAGGATGCATGTCGAGGGCTGGGCCGTGCGGGCCGAGACGGGAGTGCCCGGGGACCTGCGCGAGCAGTTGGAAAACTCCGGACGAGGCTGGATCGCCGAGTCGCTCCGCCCCCTGCTGGCGATCACCTACTGCGATCAGACATCCACCCCCGGATACCGCTACGACGAAACCGACGCGCGATACGTCTTCGAGCAGGATGACGACGCCGAGTCCACCGGCTGGGGGTTGGAAATCGGCTTCGCCAACATCCTCCACGTGCGCCGCGGCCACGTGAAGACCCTCGGCGACATCGACGGCGACACCGACGGCTGGGGCCTGCAACTGCCCCTGGCCGGAATCGGCGGCTTCCGCTACGACGAGGCCGAGGTGCCGCAAGCGCCCGGCCTGGGCGACGTGACCCGCGAAAGCTGGTCGGTCTGGCTGGACGTGATGGGGTTGCGCGAGAGGTTGCGGAACTGACCGGTCCTAGGAATACCCCAGGAACACCGACAGCATCAAAAACGCGGCGGCCAGCAGCATCAGCTGGCCGAAGAGCGGCAGCATGAAGCGCAGCCACTTGCCGTAGGGGATCCGCGCCAAAGCCAGCATGGCCATCAGGATGCCGCTGGTGGGGATGACCATGTTGCTCAGCCCGTCGCCGCAGGTGAACGCGAAGACCGCCGTCTGGCGCGAGACGCCGATGATGTCCGACAGCGGCGCCATCAGCGGCATCGACACCGCGGCCTGGCCCGACCCCGAGGGGATCAGCAGGTTCAGGCACGACTCGTAGCAGAGCATCCCCAGCACCGCGGCCTGACGCGGCACCTGCTGCAGCACGCCGGCCGCGCCGTGGACGATGGTGTCCATGATCCGCGCATCCGAAAGCACGATCTCGATGCCGCGCGCGAAGCCCACCACCATCGCCGCGACGGTCATCTCGCGCATCCCCGAGACGAAGGCCTTCACCGCCTCGTCCGCCGGCAGCCTCGCCAGCACCGCCGCGACCAGTCCCATCAGCAGGAAACCGCCGGCCATGTCGGCCATCCACCAGCCGTAACGCTGGGTGGCGAAGAGGATGAAGGCGAAGATCGCGGCGCAGGCCAGCAGGATGGGCGTGTGGTGCGATTCGTAGCGCTCGGCGTCGGCCGGGGCCTCGTCGACCAGGTCGTCGGCGGGCGCCAGCGAAAGCGACGGATCGCGCCGGATGCGCGCCCCGTAGCGCAGCAGGTGGACGATGGCCAGCGCGATGGCCAGCGCGAAGAACACGATCCGCAGCCCCATCCCGCTGTACAGCGGCACCTCGGCGATGCCCTGGGCCACGATCACGGTGAAGGGGTTGGTGGTCGAGGCGGCGAAGCCAACGTCGGCGGCCAGGATCACCAGCGCCATGCCGTAGACGCGGTCGTAGCCCAGCCGCCGCGAGACGACCAGGAACAGCGGCACCAGCGGGATGAACTCCTCGCCCATCCCCAGGGTCGAGCCGCCGACCGCCAGGGCCAGCATCAGCGCGATCGTCAGCGGCGCCGCGTTGTTCTCGAAGCGGCGCAGCAGCCTCCCGATCGCCGCGGTGATCACCCCGGTGCGCTGCAGGATCCCGAACACCCCGCCGACCACGAAGATGAAGAAGATGATGCCGGCCTGCTTCTCCAGGCCGCGGGGGATGGCGGTCAGGTAGCCGTGCAGGCCCACCGGCACGGCCTCGCCCTCGCCGGCTTCGGCCCCCAGCAGCACCGACCGCGTCGTGACGCGCTTGTCCAGATGTTCATAGGTGCCGGGAACCAGCAGGGTGCGCTCGTGGCCCTCGATGGTCGCGGCGCGCCGCTGGTACTCGCCCGAAGGGACGACGTAGCCGAGCAGAACGCAGACCAGGATCACGCCGGCCAGCAGCAGGAATACGTGGGGAACCTTGAAGTCGGGTCGGCGCATGGACTCCGTCACGGATCAGGATTGCGGCACGGACCAGCCTTCGCCCTCGCCGAGCGGCTTGACGAGATCGATCTCGTCGCGGATCTCGATATCGTAGAAACCGGTCCGGGGCAGTTCCGGCTTCAGCTCGCGCGTGGCCGCGATGCCGCCGACGCGGACTTCCTCGATGCGGTAGCCGCGCCGCTGGAAGAAGCGCAGGCCGTCGACGTTGTCGTTGGTCGTGATCAGCCACATCTCGCGGCATTCCGCGGCGCGGGCGGCCTGTTCGACCGCCTGCAGCAGGGCCGAACCGACGCCCCGCCACTGGCACAACGCATCCAGGGTTACCAGTTCGCAGCGGTCGCCGTCAACGTGGAAGGTGGCGACGCCGACCCGTTCGGGGCCTTCGATGGCGATGAAACCGGGCAGCTCGGAAGGCGTGTGCACGACGCCCCTGCTCACGACCGTCAGCCCGCCGAAGAGCAGTTCCGTGCGTTCGCGGCACCAGACCCGGTCGCGTTCGGATAATGTCGAGATAAGCATTCGATACACCTTGCGCTTGATGTACGGGCAAGGCGGACGGGCGATGGTCCCCTTCCCTCTGGTTGGAAAAGGTCATCCCGGGGAATGAGAAGTCAAGGCGGCATCGGATTTCCCGGCCAAGCGACACCGGCAATCAGTATTCAATGAGTTTCAAGATCTAAATACTGCTTGATAGGCGGGATATCCTGGAGGATAATGGTTCGCTCAATGATCCCCAGAGCCGATCCGAAGGCCCCCCGCCAGGAGGACACCATGATCAGCCCGCGCCCCGTTCTCATCGGACTCTGCTTCGCAGCCGCCGGGATGCTGCTGATCTGCGACCCGGCCGAGGGCCGCAATCCGTACCGCAAGGCCTTCTTCGACGTCTACCCCGCCGCCGAAGACACCCAGCTCGGCGATCTGCCGAGCAACGCCGGCCATTGCGGCGCCTGCCACTTCGACTTCGACGGCGGCGGGCAACGCAACCCCTACGGCCTGGAGGTCGAGGTGGCCCTGGGCTCGGGACTGTTCGCCTCCGATCAGGACGCCATCGCCTCGCTCGCCGGCAACGACGCCGACAACGACGGATTCTCCAACGCGGTCGAGATCACCGAGACGGCACTGTTCAGCAACACGCCGACGTTCCCCGGGCTCGCGGCGGGCAACCTGTCCGCGGCCCTGAACGTGACTCTGTCCGAGGTGGAGCCCTATCTCACTCCGTCCGGCAGCACCGACACCACGCCGCCGACGATCGTCCTGAATTCCCCCAACGGGTCGGAAACGCTGGCCGGCGCAGCCACGACGACGGTCGCCTGGACCGCCGACGACGCCAGCGGGATCTCCCACGTCGATCTGTACATATCCGAGGACGGGGGATCCACCTGGATGCCGGTGGCCGTCGATCTCGAAGACACAGGCAGCTACCAGTGGTTCGTGCCCAACCGTCCCGGGCCGACCTTGATGAGGGCCGAGGCCCACGACAACGCCGGCAACGAGGCGGCCGACGACAGCGACGGAACCTTCTCCATCACGGCGGTCGGCGGCGGCGTGGTGCCGACGACCCTGCGCGACATGGACATGCCCGGCACCCAGCCCCTGCGCGGAGCCGTGCTCGAGGACGCCGACGCCAACTGCGCCACCTGCCACGGCGACTACGATCCCGCCGTCGAGCCCTGGCGCAACTGGCGCGGTTCGATGATGGCCCAGGCCGCCCGCGACCCGCTGTTCTTCGCCACGATGGTCATCGCCGAGCAGGACGCCCCCTCGGTGGGCGATCTCTGCCTGCGCTGCCACACGCCCGGCGGCTGGCAGGAGGGGCGCTCGACCGACACCTCGGGCGGCATGCTGACCGCCAAGGACCGCCAGGGCGTGCAATGCGACTTCTGCCACCGCCAGGTCGATCCGGTCTACACCGCGGGCGTCGATCCCGAGCGCGACCTGGAGGTCCTGGACGACCTGGACGTCGTGCCGCCGGCCGCCGCCAACGGGATGTTCATCAACGATCCCGATCCCTACCGCCGCGGCCCCTACGCCGACGCCGAGGCCAGCCACCAGTTCCTCGAATCGCCCTTCCACCGCTCGAGCGATCTCTGCGCCACCTGCCACGACGTGAGCAATCCGGTCTTCGAAAGCGCCGGCGACCTGCTGACCTACGTTCCCGGAACCTTCGACGCGCCCCATCCCGACGCCGACCTGCGGAACATGTTCCCGGTCGAGCGGACGTACAGCGAATGGTCGGCCTCGGCCTACGCCGACGGCGGCGTCTACCAGCCCCAGTTCGCGGGCGACAAGCCCGACGGCATCGTCTCGACCTGCCAGGACTGCCACATGCGCGACGTCACCGGCGTCGGGGCGAACATCGGCGGCACGCCCACGCGCACCGATCTGCCCATGCACGACCTGACCGGCGGCAACCATTTCGTGGGCGACATCCTGCCGTCGTTCTGGCCCGGAGACGTCGACACGGCCCAGTTGAACGCCGCCACCCTCAGGGCCCGCGCCATGCTCACGCTGGCGGCGACCCTGGAATTCAGCGCCGGGCAGCAGGGGCTGCAGCCCACCGTCACCGTCCGGGTGATCAACGAGACGGGCCACAAGCTGCCGTCGGGCTATCCCGAAGGCCGGCGGATGTGGCTGAACCTGAAGGCCTACGACGGCGGCGACCAGCTGGTCTACGAATCGGCGGCCTACGATCCCGGCACCGGCGAACTCGCCCACGACGAGGACGCCCGCATCTACCATATCGAGCCGGGCATCTCGACGCGGCTGGCGGCGGCGGTCGGCGTCGACGCCGGGCCTTCGTTCCATTTCGTGCTCAACGACACGGTGTACCTGGACAACCGCATTCCGCCGCGGGGCTTCACCAACGCCGCCTTCGCCGACATCCAGTCGCCGCCGGTGGCCCACGCCTACGCCGACAGCCAGTACTGGGACGACGTCCTCTACGTCCTGCCGACGGAGGCCAGGACCGTCGAGGCGACCCTCTACTACCAGTCGACGTCGAAGGAGTACATCGAATTTTTGCGCGACGAGAACGTCACCAACACCCTCGGCCAGGAGCTGTACGACGCCTGGGTCGCCCAGGGCCGGGCCGCGCCGGTGGCCATGGCCGGCGGCGTGTTCAGCCTCGACGTGACCGACGTGCCGGACGGGCCGCCCTCGCCGCTGGTGGACATGCTGGCCCAGAACGCGCCGAACCCGTTCAACCCCCGCACCGGGATCCGCTTCGCGAGCGCCGCCTCGGGCCCCGTCAGCCTGAAGATCTACGATCTGAAGGGCCGGCTGGCGCGCACCCTGATCGACGAGGTCCTGCCGGCCGGCCGGCACGACGCGACCTGGGACGGGCGCGACGACCGGGGCCGGCAGCTTCCCTCCGGCGTCTACCACTACCGCCTGACGACGCCGGGCTCGGAGCTGAGCCGGAGCATGGTCCTGGTCCGCTAGCCGCATGATGACCGGACGCGAAGAGGCCTCCCGCCGCCGTGGCGGGAGGCCTCTTTTGTCGAACCCCGGATCGCTTCCTATTTCAGCAGCAGCATCCGCCGGTTGAAGACGGCCCCGTCGGTCTCCAGGCGGTAGAAGTAGACGCCCGAGGCCGCCGGCACGCCGCCGCTGTCGCGTCCGTTCCAGACCGCCGTGTGCCGCCCCCGCGGCAGGACGCCGTCGGCCACCGTCCGGACCAGCGATCCGTCCACCGCGTAGATCCTCAGCCGCACCTTCTGCTCGGTCGGCAGATCGAAGCGGATGGTGGTGCTGGGATTGAAGGGGTTGGGGTAGTTCTGGTGCAACGCCAACGCGCTCGGCGTCGGCTGCGGCAGGGGATCGCCGACGGCGGTCATGTCGTCCTCGACCACCGACAGCCGCTGGTCGGCCGCGACGTTCATCAGGACCTGCCACGAGCCGTTCGGCCAATCGATGAACACGGTGTCGGCGACCGCCGCGGCCCCGAGGCCGAATTCCAGGGTCGGAGATTCCTGCGAGAGGAACCCGCCGCCGCCGGAGACCTCGCGGATCTGCGACACGCCGCCGGCCACGACCCGCACCCGCGCGCCGATGGCCGCGGTGTTGGCGGCGATCGAAGCCAGATCCAGATGCAGCCAATGGTTGCCGTTGCCGTCGGCGCCGTCGTTGCGGAACAGCTTGTTGGCCCCGGCGGTCATGTTGGCGATGTACAGATCCATGTCGCCGTCGCCGTCGTAGTCGGCCCACGCGGCCCCGTTGGTGCTGAGCGAATCGCTCACCCCGGTGCCGTTGGTCGGCGCCACGTTGACGAAGCTCCAGTCGCCCGGGCTCCGGGGGTCGGGGCCGTCGTTGCGGAACAGCTGGTTCAGCGCGTATTCCGGACCCGAATCGGGCCAGTGGTTGCCCAGGAAGAAGTCCAGGTCGCCGTCGTTGTCGAAGTCGGCCCAGGCCACGCCGGTGCCGTACTGGCCGTCGGTCAGGGTCTCGCCCGATTCCTCGGTGACATCGACGAAATGCGGCGTCCCGGTCGGCGACTCGGCGGCCCCCACGCTGCGGTACAGGCGGTTGGGCCCGTTGTTGGCGACGTAGAGATCGAGCCAGCCGTCGTTGTCGAAATCGGCCCAGGCGGCGGCCAGGCCGTCGCCGGTGTCGGCCACCCCGAGATCCTGCGCCACGTCGGTGAAGATCCACTCGCCGGGATTTTCGGGATCCTCCCCGTCGTTGCGGAACAGGCGGTTCGTTCCGCCGAGATAGTCGACGGTGTAGAGGTCGGGATCCTTGTCGTTGTCGAAATCGGCCCAGGCGCAGCCCATGGTGTACTGGCCGTCGCCGACGCCGCTGCTGTCGGCCGGCGACACGTCGGTGAACAGCCACACGCCCGGATTCTCGGCGTCCTCGCCGTCGTTGCGATAGAGCCGGTTGGCCCCGTCGTTGGCCACGTAGAGATCGATGTCGCCGTCCATGTCGTAGTCTGCCCAGGCGACCGTCCGGCCCGATCCGCCGTCGTCCACGCCGCTCTGCACGGCCACGTCGGTGAACGAGCCGTCGCCGTTGTTGCGGTACAGGCGGTTGGGCGCCAGATGGTTCGGATTGACCTGCATCTTGGCCTGGTAGAGATCGAGATCGCCGTCGCCGTCGTAATCGGCCCAGGCCACTCCCTGGCCGTAGTTGCCGTCGTCCAGCGGCGGGGTGGTCGCGTCGGTGAAGGACCAGCCGCCGGGCTCGCCGGCGTCGGGTCCGTCATTGTGGAAAAGGTGGTTGGTGGCGTCGGCCCCGGTGTACCACACGATCCGGTTGGAGATGTAAAGATCGGGGCGGCCGTCGGCGTCGTAGTCGCCCCAGGCCACGCCGCGGGTGTTGCCGTCGCTGCCCACTCCCGAGCCGTCCGCCGGAGCCACGTTGAGCCAGGCCGGAGGCAGCACGGTGACCGACTGGTCGACCACGCTCGGCGGATCCTCGCGCTGGTCGAGGTTGTCCACGGCCACGGTGTAGAACTCGTAGACGCCGGGACCGCTGGGGATGGTGAACAGGAACGGAGCGCCGTCGTAGCGCGTGCCGTACTTGGCGAATTCCAGCTCGCCCCCGAAGCGCCAGTACAATTCCACCATCTGCACGCCGCTGCCCAGATCCTCGGCGACGTAGGGCACCGAGAAGGGATCGCCCGGCTGGGGATCGGTCATCGGCTCGACCGCCGAGAACGGCGGGGCGTTGTCCTGGATCGTGGCCGCGGTGCCGGACCAGCGCGAATCCCAGCCTTCGGCGTCACGGGCCCGCACCCGGAAATAGCAGCGCTGCCCGTCGACCAGGCCGGTGAATTCGTGCGATGTCCCGACGATCCAGCCGCTGTCGCCGAGAATGGTTCCGAAGCCCGGCTCATCGGCGAACTGGACCTGGTATTCCACGGCGCCGGCGGCGGACTCGTCGCTCCAGGACAGGGTGTTGACGGTTCCCGACGTGTAGACAGGCTCGTCCGCGATCGTCGGCGCCGGAGGCCCCGGTTCGGCGACCGCGAGAATCCGATCCGCGGCCTGCTCCGTCAGGATCTGCTCACGCCCCGACGGCCATCTGATCTCCAGGGTGTCGATCGTGGTCGTGCTTCCGAGTCCGAATTCCGGCGATGGGGAATTCTGGGCCATCAGCCCCTCGCCCGCGGCCACGTGGCGGATCTGGCTCAGACCGCCGGCGACCACCCGCACCACCGCTCCGATTCCGTCGCTGTTGGATTTCCGGCCGGTCAGATCGAGCTCGAACCAGTGGTTGGAATCCGGAGCGTCGTTGCGCAGAAGCCGGTTCGGGCTCCCGGTATTCCAGTTGGCGACGTAGAGATCGCAATCGCCGTCCCGGTCGTAATCGCCCCAGGCCGCGGTGGCGGTGAAGCTGCCGTCGTAGGCCAGCAGGCTGTCGGTTACGTCGGCGAAGAGCCAGCCGTCGGGATCGCCGCCGTCGGGGCCGTCGTTGCGCCACAGCTTGTTGTCGTCAGGCACCAGCCCGTCGTCCGAATTCACGATGTACAGGTCGAGGTCGCCGTCGTTGTCGAAATCGCTCCAGGCCAGTCCGCGCGTGTTGCCCGCGTCGGCCACGCCCGCGGCGCCGGCGATCTCGGTGAAGACCCGGTCGGTGTCGAAAGGATCGCCGGGATCGACCGGATCGTTCCGGTAGAGCCTGTTCTCGGTTCCGTAGTTGGCCAGATAGAGATCGGAATCGCCGTCGTTGTCGAAATCGGCCCAGGCGGCGCCGCGGCCCTCGCCGGCGTCGGCCAGCGGCGTGCCGGCGGCGACGTCGGTGAACAGGGGCCGGCCCGGTTCGAGGGGATCGTCGCCGTCGTTGCGCAGCAGCCGGTTGGCGCCCGGCGTGTTGGAAAGGAAGAGATCCTGGTCGCCGTCGAGATCGAAATCGACCCAGGCGCAGGACTGGGTCGAGCCGTCTTCGCCGGCTCCGGTGCCGTCGTCCGGCGCCACGTCCACGAAAACCCACCGCCCATCGTCCAGGGGATCGGCGCCGTCGTTGCGCAGCAGCATGTTCGCGGTGCGGTTGCAGACGTAGAGATCCAGGTCCCCGTCGCCGTCGAAGTCGATCCAGGCGGCCGACTGGGAACTCCTCTGGGTCCCGAGATCGCCGTAGGTGACCTCGACGAAGGTGCGCTCGGGCGCATCGGGGAACGCGGGATCGAGCGGATCGTTGCGGAACAGGCGGTTCGATCCGACATCGTTGGCCAGGTAGAGATCCGGATCGCCATCGTTGTCGTAGTCGCCCCAGACCCCGACACTGCCCCGGCCGGTGTTGTCGAGATCGGCGCCCATGTCGCCCGCCACGTCGACGAACAGCCAGGAGCCGGGTTCCATCGGATCCTCGCCGTCGTTGCGGTAGAGCAGGTTGGCTCCGTTGTCGGCGATGTAGAGATCGAGATCCCCGTCGCCGTCGAAATCGACCCAGGAAACCCCCCGGCTGGGGATGGTGTCGGCCAAGGCCGGAATCGTGGCATCGACCCAGGCCGCCGCGGCCGGAGCCGAAAGAAGCACGATGCATATCAGAAGCCCGAACATCGTTGTACGCCGATGATCCGGCAGCATCCTGCTGCGGAAGGCGTTGAGCGTCGGCATCATCTCTCTCCTTGAGAATCCCCCATGAATCGACCAGGCAATGCGGGCTGCGTGTCCTTTACGATCGACTCACTCTCCCTCGATGCTTATAATTATACAAAAATAGATATTTTTCATCAATCGATATCTCTCATCATACACCACTTTTCGGCCTGGGATGTAAAAAAGCGCCGGATCCGGAAACCCGGCGCTTTCAAAGTATAAGCGAGTTTCGCCCGAATGCCGACCTCGCCGGTCAAAGATCGCTTTCGCCGAAGGGCTGCTTCGCGTAGCGGCGGGCGTAATCCAGAGCGCCCCGATAGTTGTTCCCGATCTCGATCACCTGCCCGTACTGCTCGAGGGCCAGGTTGCGGAACCCGAGAAGATCGTAGCAGTTACCCAGATAGTTCCGGGTCCAGATCATGCTTTCGAGCTTCTCCACCTGGCTGCTGGAATGCCCCAGGAGCGCCCGGTTGAACGAGGCCTCGGCCTTGCGGAACTGCCGCTTGCTCATGTAGACCCGGCCCAGGTTCATCCAGGCCGTGACCACGTCCGGTTCGGCCACGACCGCCTTGAGGCAGCTGGCTTCGATCTCCTCGTACAGCCCCGCGTCGAAATAGGACGAGGCCAGGCGCTGGTAGGCCTGGTCCCGCACGTACGACGGGTCATGGATCCTGGAATCGCCGAACAGGAAGAATCCGCCGTGGGCGATGTCGTGATTCGTTCCGGAGAAGCGGGCCGCCAGCGGGGCCGCTTCGGTCACGCCGCGGCGGGTGGTCCGGGGCTGGCGCAGGGCCCCGGCCGTGGCGAGGGCGTGGTTCCCGACGAAGGTCACCAGACAACGCGACGGCCGGCGCCCGAAGAGACGATCCGGATCGCCGTCGTCCAGGCCCATGACCTCGGCGAACGCGGCCGACTCCTGCTCGGTCAGCGTGGTCTTCCCGGAGATCAGCGCCTGGGCCGCCGACGGGTCGGCCGGGATCCAGCCGTAGGGCGGAAGATGGAACTCGGCCCAGCGGTGGCGCCCCCCGTCGAGCCAAGCGCCGGTGACCGGCCGCGCGGGAATGCACAGCGTACGGCAGAGGGCCGAGAACAGCAGCGCGTACTGGCCGCAGTCGCCGCGCAGGGTGTGGCAGACTGACTCGGCCCGGTTCTCCCCCTCGCCGCCGGGCACGAAGACCATGTTCTGCACCATCCAGTCGAAGATCAGCTTCGCCCGGCGCCAGGGATGGGTCTCGTCGCCCACGATGCGGCCGGCCAGCGCCGCGACGGGCCCGCCTGTCTCGATGCCGAACTCGGACCGGGTGTAGGCGCGGTAGAGTTCGCCTTCGACGTCCGGGGGCTCGACCAGATCCGGTTCCACATCGACATCGACATCCTCGAACCGCACGGTGAAGGAATATCCCAGGTTCAGGTATTCACGCCCCGCGGTGCCGACCTCCCAGACGACGTAGCTGTTTTCCCCGTCCGCCGATTCGATCCGTTCGGAGGCCCGGGGCCGGAATTCGCCCATGGCGATCCGCTGTCCCGGACGGTCGGGGGGGATCGTCATCCAGACGGTCGCCTCGGCGTCGGTCAATGCCGGGTCCAGATGGTCGACCACGTACCAGAAGGCGCCGGACAGCACGGCGTCGTCCGATGACGGGGCCGCGATCGCCGGCGACAGGAAGGCCAGGGCCGTCAACGCGATCGTCGCGGCGAATCTTTTCGTTGTGGCGGGCGTCATGGTCCCCCTCCATGAGCTGCGGGCCGCGAGCGGTCGCCCTAGCGGTAACCGAAGAGTTCGGCCCAGATGATCAACAGCACCAACGTCAAACCGACGCCAAGGGCGCAGTAGCCGAAGAACCGCATCGCCTTGACCATGCTCGGATGCATCGGATCGACCATCCGCTGCTCGAGCCGGCCCGACGCGACCAGTTCCTCGTACTCCCGCGGCCGGTCCTCCTTGAATTCCTCGAGCGACATCCTGCCGGTGAAGATGACCGGATCCATCGGGAAGCGGTCGGGGCGGAAATGCGTGTTGAAGAAGTGCACGGTGAAGATGAAGCCGGTGGCCAGCAGCGCCTCGTCCGAATGGATGATCGTCGCCACGTTGATGAACCAGCCCGGCAGCACGTAGGTGAAGATCTCGGGGAACCACAGGATCAGGCCCGAGAACCCGATCATCCCGACCCCCCAGAAGACGGCGAAGTAGTCGAACTTCTCCCAGTAGGTCCACCGGCCGTAGCGGGGGCGCTCGCCCAGGCCGACGAACCACCGCATCGTCTGGGCGAATTCGCGGAAGTCGCGGGCGTTGGGCACCATCGAATTCGCGTCGCCCAGGAATTGCCGCCACGAGATCCCCGCCGCCCGCCTGCGGCCGACCAGATCGACGATGTGCCGGATGAAGTAGAAGAACGTGACCAGGGCGCAGATGCGGTGGATCACGCCGGTGCCCTGGAATCCGCCCAGGACGTGCGAGATCCACTGGGCCCACGGCAGGTACGAGAACTTCAGGGTCATGCCGGTGACCGCCAGCCCGAGGAAGCTGATGATCACCAGCACGTGCAGGTACCGGGGCAGGCGTTCGAAGCGCCGGTACTGCTTGGCGCCGGCGGCCTCGTCCTTCTCGCGCAGCCGGCGCGAATGGCGCATGGCCATGATCGACCGCGGCAGCCACATCAGCGTATGGATGCCGAAGAAGGCGAAGGTCCCCACCAGCAGGATGGTCATCGCCAGCCAGGTCCCGTAGATGAAGGGGTACTTGTCCTTGTCGTGATGGGTGGCGTGGGTCAGGTAGCCGGCGAACTGCCGGTGCGAGCCCTCGTGGCACTTGCCGCAGGTCGCGACGATGTTGTCGCGAGAGAGATGCGAGTTGCGGTCGTCCGGAGGCAGGATGTCGTGGGCGCCGTGGCAGTCCTGGCACTTGGCCGTCTCGGTGTAGCCGAGCTTGACCACCTTGCCGTGGAAGGTGTCGAAATACGATTCGGTCACGTCCGGGTGGCATTTGCCGCAGGTCGAGACCACTTCCCGCATGAATCCGACGGCGTCGGTGCGCGTGATCTCGTGCGAGCTGTGGCAATCGTCGCACATCGGCAGCTCGTGGCCGTCCTTCGCCTCGCCGGTGAAGTGGATGCTGCGGACGAAGGTCTCGAAGATGCCCTCGTGGCAGCGCGAGCAGGTGTTCGCGATGTTCGCGCGGTGGATGCTCGATCGCCGGTCGTCCTGGGGCAGAACGTGGTGGGCAGTGTGGCAATCGGTGCACTTCGCCGAGACCACCAGCCCGCTTTCCGAGATCGCCCTGCCGTGCACGCTGGCCGCGTAGTTCTCGACCATCCGGTCGATGTCCCCTGCGTAGCGGATTTCGGCCCGTCCACCCTCGCCGTGGCAGCGGGCGCAGAGATCGGCCACGTTGCTGACGTAGGTGGGCGACAGCGCGTCGGTCTTCAGCCGGATATCGTGGACGCCGTGGCAATCGCCGCAGCCCGGCGCGTCGGGGTCGCCGCGGGCCAGCAGCATCCCGTGCGTGCTTTCGGCGAACAGTGCCGTCTGCTCGGCGTGACAGATGGAGCAATCGACCCGCTCGGCCACCGTGGCGCAGGGCCGGTGCAGCGAAGGCGTCGCCCCGGTGTGGCATTGGGCGCAGGTCACCTTGCGGTGCGCAGCCTCCCGCAGATGCGTGTCGTCGACATGGAGCGAAACCGTCTCGCCCGCACGCTCGGCCGCCAGTGCGGGATCGCCGTGGCAGGAAAGGCATTCGCGGTCGGCCATCCCCTCCAGGTAGAAGACCCGCCGCTCCTCGTGCGGCTGATGGCATTCGACGCAGGCGGGGACCTTGTCCGGCTCCTGCTCCCAGAGTTCGCCGCTGATGACCTTCCGGTGCACGGCCTCGATCCGACCGTGGCATTGCTGACAGGTCGCGGCCACGTTGTCGCGATGGATGGTCGAGGCCGGGTCGTCATGGTCGCGCACGTCGTGGGCGGTGTGGCAATCGATGCAGACCGCCGAGATCGTCAGCCCGCGCCGGTACAGGCCCTCGCCGTGGATGCTCTGGGAATAATGGGTCAGCACCGAGTCGCGGGGGATGTCGTGCATCCGCGAGACCGGCGTGCCCTCCTTGTGGCAGGAACCGCACATCAGCGGGATGTTGAAGCGGTTCACCCGGGAATCCGGCTCGGCGGGCGGGCGGACGTCGTGCGAGCCGTGGCAATCCCAGCAAAGCGGCGCGGTGGGGTCGCCCCTCGCGGCGGCGCGTCCGTGGAGACTGCCGGCGACCGTCTCGGCGACGTCGTCGTGGCAGATCCCGCAGACCGGCGGCTCCAGATCCTCGGGATGGGGGAATTCGGCGTCGGCCAGATCGGCGTGGCAATCGCTGCATTCCAGACCCTCGATCCCGTGGACCGAGGCCTCCCAGACCTCCTGATCGAAATAGAGCGATACGACCCGTCCGCCGCGGTTCTTGGTCAGTTCGTCGTCTTCATGGCATTCGAGACAGGTGTCGATCTCCTGCGCCCGGGCCGCGGAGAGCAACACGGCCGGCGCGATCAGCAGCAGGATGATGGAAGAGACGACCCCGGGCGTGGACGGCGTGCGCAGGTTCATCGAAAGGCCTCCGGGGCGAGCGAGGCGTCCCACGGCTTCGCAACGACTCCACCACCCTGCCACCGGAATACCCCCCAGGTCAATAGGATTTTCGCAAATGCGCATATGCTTGGCGATATCCGGTCTTCCGCCCCGCAACCAGTTCTTGCCAGAAGCTTCCGACTGTACCAAGGTTGCATTTGTCCGCATATTTCGACATCCGACCGACCTCGTCGAGGAACCGCCAGGGTATCTGAAGAAAGCTTTCTCATGGTTCGAAGGATCATCCTGATCGCCGCCCTGGCCGGATTCTGGCTCGCGAGCGCTCCCGCCGCGGGCGCGGACGGAGCCGCCGCCATCGTCGAAGAGGACGCCCCCTCCGCCGGCGGAACCGAGACCCCGCCCCCGCAGACCGGCACCAACGGCGACATCTACTATTTCTACCACGGCTACGACTACGGCACCGAGTCGCTGATCAATCCGCTGCAGCTGATCATCAACGGCGGCTACGGCATCACCCAGATCTCCAGCCGCGACAACCGGATCTGGGATATCGACTACTCCCAGGGCATCCGCAACGTCTGGAAGAACGTGCGCGATCCCTTCGGCTCGATCGGCAACGAGGGGTGGTGGAGCTTCGTCAGGTCCGAGATCCTGCCCTTCAGCACCAACACCGACAACGCCCAGTACTGGCCCAACTACACCCAGCATCTGATCGGCGGCGGCATGAGCTGGCGGATGCAGTGCGAATGGTTCCGCTACCACGGCGTCGACCACCCGAAGACCTGGGCCACGGTCACCATCGGCTTCTATCATTTCCTGAACGAGGTGGTGGAGAACGACGGCAAGGACGGATGGCGGACCGACCCGGTGGCCGATCTCTACATCTTCGACCCGCTGAGCATCTGGCTGTTCAACAAGGATTCGGTCGCCCGGTTCTTCAGCGAGACCCTGCACATGACCGACTGGTCGTACCAGCCGATGTACGATCCCGAAAACCGGACCCTGCAGAACAACGGCCAGAACTTCGCCATGAAGTGGAACATCCCCGGCTCGGAGCACTGGAGCCTGTTCTACCACTACGGCACCCACGGCGAGGGCGGACTCTCCTACACCTTCGGCGACGGCCACTGCATCTCGGCCGGCGGCGGCTTCAAGGCCGACACGCTGACCGAGCTGACCGACTCGAAGGACTCGGTGACCCTGGCGACTTCGGGGGGATTCTTCTACGACCGCAACGGGTCGCTGCTGGCGTCGGTGCTGCTGGCCAATTCGAAGGACTACGCCCTGCGGGTGAACCTCTATCCGGGGCTGATCAGGCCGCTGGGGCTCAAACCGGGCCTCTTCATGGCGGTCAACCGCGACGACCATATGCTGTGGGGCGTGAGCCTGGCCGACATCGGGCTGCCCTTCGGCATCGGCGGCGGCGGCGAGAACATCTCCGACGAGAAAAACTAGCCGTCGGCCGCTCCGTCGCCCGGATGGCGGATGATCCGGCCCTCGACCATGTAGACGACGTCCTCGGCGATGTTGGTGGCGTGGTCGGCGATCCGCTCGAGGTGGTAGGACACCGACACCATGTGCAGCAGCACGTCGAAGCGCTCGGGATCCTCCCTCAGGGTGCGCTTGACCCGGCGATAATTCTCGCGGTGCATGGCGTCGACCTCGTCGTCGGCGGCGCAGACGTCCTCGGCGAGGCCGGCGTCGAGGTTGACCAGGGAATCGAGGCTGGTACGGACCATCTTCTGCACCGCCCCGGCCATCTCACCGAAATCCAGCCCGGTGTCGTAGTCGCCGAGCGCCGAGATCGACCGCGCCCGCTTGGCCACGTTCACCGCCAGATCCCCGATCCGCTCGAGATCGTTGTTGATCTTCAGCACCGCCACGATGAAGCGCAGATCGATCGCCACCGGCTGGTGCAGGGCCAGGACCTTCAGGCAGTCCTCCTCGACCTCGACTTCCAGGGCGTCGATCTCGAGATCCGCCTGCGCCGCCTGCTCGGCGAGTTCGACGTCGCGGTCGGCGATGGATTTGACCGCCCGCCAGAGGTTCTCCTCGACCAGGCTGCCCACCGACAGCAGCTTCTTCTTCAGACTTTCGATCTCGCGCTGCAGATGGACCGGCATTCTGCTTCCTCTCGACGGCAAGATGGGGCGGCGAGCCCCCCGGAACCAACCCGCCGCGGACCGGCGGAACCGGCCGGGCGGGGACGCCCGGCCGGATCTCGAGGATCCGACCGGGCCCTGAAAACCTATCAGAACTTGAATTTCATGTCGACCTGCAGGCGGGTGTAGTCCACGCCCTCGTCGCCGTCCTTGATGCCCTTCTCGTTGACGAAGAGGGTCGCGGCGAGTTGGGCCGCCTTCGTCAACTGGTAGGCCCCGGCGAAGCGATGGCCCTTGGCGTCGGTACCGCCGCCGCCGAAGTCCGAATCCGAGAAGGCGGCCATCACCGCGTCGGCCTCGAGTTCGCGGTAGTCGTAGGCCAGCTTCCAGCTGCCGGGCTTCTTGGCCTTGTTCAGCTCGAAGCCGAACAGGAAGCCGGTGTTGTTCTCGTCGGGATCGGAGTTGGAGACGTAGTCGCCGTAGAGCTTGACCGGCATGTCGCCCGCCTTGAAGGCGAATTCGGCGAAGGCCTCGAGCAGGTCGTAGTCGTACATGAACATGCCGCCGTCGGCGGTGTTGCCGAAGAAGTCGTCGTCGACCAGGGCGCCCTGCAGCTCGCTGTAGGTGAAGTAGCCGGCCCCGACGGTGAAGATCGAGGCGTCCATGTCGTACTTCAGGCCGGCCTGGGCGCCGAACAGGGCGGCGTTCTTGTCGGAGCTGCGCTCGTCGACGTAGAAGCCCGAACCGGTCAGCCAGAAGGCGGCGTCGCCGTTCTTGTTCTTCCAGGTCGCGGACATGCCCTCGGGATTCAGGTCGCCGTCCCAGATCAGCGAACCCTTGGCGGGCTTGTAGAAGGGGTTGCCCATCTTGCCGCCGGTGATCTTCAGCCCGCTGTCCGCCGGCTTCCAGGCGAACCAGGCCCGGTCCAGATTGATGTTCTTGGTGGAGAAGGATCCGTCCAGGGTCTGGTTGGTCGAGACGGGATCGTCCGAACCGGAGGCCAGGCGGAAGCCCAGGCTCAGCTCGTCGTCCAGCTTCGCGGTGATGCCGATCCGGGCGCGGATGCGGTGCCGGGTACGGGCGTCGTCCTTGGCGTCGTCATCGATGTACTCGTGGCGATACCGCAGGTCGCCATCGACCTTGACCGACTCGGTCCAATCGTCGCCGGCCACGGCCTGGTCGGCCGGGTCGACAAGCCCGACCGAGATCGCGAGCAGACCGGCCAGCAGGATCATCTTGCGCATTCTCATCCTCCATTGATCGACCGGGCCGCGGCCCGGGAACCAGGGGCGATTCTTCCGGAATTCCGTATCCCGGCGAACCGGCTACCTGCGACGCGGGGAAGCGCCACGGCATTCGACCGGCCCATACTACGAACCGACCATGTTGCGCAGGCGAGAGGAGGATGAAAATTCGGTTAAGAGGCCGCAGGGCGGCGGCTCAACGCGGCGAGACCAGCAGATCGCCCAGGAAATCCGGCAGATCCGCGGCGGATTCCCGTTCCGCGATCAGGGCGTGGCACAGGTCGCAGTCCTGGCGTACGACGTCGCCGGCGGCGGTCGCCAGCTCGTCGTCGTGGCAGCGGAAACATCCGCCCGAGGTCAGTTCCCCGTCAAGGTCGTGATGGGAGAGATGATCGGGATACGTCCCCCAATCGATGTTCATCCGGGGGAAGACGTTGCGTTCGAGGACGGCCGCCAGTTCGGCGGCGGTCGCGGGCAGGGCGGCGCGCAGGGCGGGCAGATCGTCGGGATGCTCGGCGGCGTAGATCGAGTCGAGGCGGGCCGCGATCATCCGGACCGCCCCCGGACCGGGAACGGCGCCGCGCAGGACCTTCTCGGACTCGCGGCGCAGCCAGGGCACGCGGGCGTCCAGCGCTCCGGTCGCGAAGGAGGCGTCCAGGGCCTCGGCCGGCTTCTCGAAGACATGGGTGGGCCGGTTGTGGCAGTCGATGCAGTCCATCACCCGCCATTCGCCCTCGCCGTCCTGCTCGGCTCCGTCGCGCAGGTAGCGGACCTCGCCCGCCGTCGTCCGCTGCACGACCTCGACGATGTCCATCCGCTTGTGGTCGGCGGCGCGGTAGCGGACCTCGTTGCGGGGATCGACATGCCAGTGCACCCCGGTGGCGGGCGCCCCGGGATGGGCCGAGCCCCCGACTTTCACCAGCTGGGCGCTGACGGTGGGGCTGTTGTCGCGGTCGGGTTCGACGTGCACGGCGATGTTCAGCTTCGATCCGTGGAACTTGTCGGGCGCGTGGCAGACCTCGCAGGTCTCGCGGGCGGGCCGCAGGTTCTCGACCGGCGAGGGGATCGGACGCGAATAGGTATCGCCCAGCACGGCGAAGACCTGCCGCACGCCCGAGATCTTCGAGCGCACGAACCAGCCCGCCCCCGGCCCGATGTGGCATTCCACGCAGGAGACGTTCGAGTGGGGCGAGCGCTGGTAGGCCACGCCCTCGGGCTCCATCACCTGGTGGCAGACCTTCAGGCAGAAATCCGTGGAATCGGTGTAGTGGTAGGCCTCGTAGCTGAAGCTGACGAAGATGATCACGGCCGCGCCGCCGAGCAGGACGAACTGGGCGACCCTGCGCGCGAGGACGTCGCCGCCCACCTCCACGGCCACCGGCTCGGGACCGGTGCGGTGTTCGCGACGGCGGCGGACCAGATTGCCGATCAGCACCAGCGCGAATCCGGCGACCAGGACCGCCGGCAGGACCATGAAGCCCACCAGGTCCATGTACGGGTTCGAAGGCCGGTCGGCCGCAATCTGGTAGATGTGGATGAAGAGGGCCGCGAAGAGCAGGGCGACCGCGACCAGGGCCATCAGGCTGCCCAGCGCGGCGATCCAGTTGGCGTAGAAAACGGGAAGCCAATGCAGGAACCAGCGGCGAAAGCTCTCGGAGGCGGATTCGTCGGGATGTCGTCGGAACCGGACCATGGCGCCCTCCCGGACCGTGGTGGCTTCGAAGCTACGTTCCAATCTACCACCGACGCCGGACCGGGACAACCGCGGCGGTCCGGATCCGGTTCACCGCTGCTGTTCGGAATCCCCGGGCAACCGGATCGAGAACAGGGCGCCCTCGCCGGGCCTGCTCCGCACGTCGACGCTCCCGCCGTGGGCGATCGCGACGTGCTTGACGATGGCCAGCCCCAGCCCCGTGCCCCCCCGTTCGCGGCTGCGGGCGCTGTCCACCCGGTAGAATCGCTCGAATATCCGCGGCAGATGATGCTCGGCGATGCCCTTGCCGTCGTCCTGGACGGTGATCACCAGGTCGTCCTCGACGCGGCCGGCGGCGACCTCGACGCGGGTTCCGGAAGGGTTGTAGCGCAGAGCGTTGTCGATCAGGTTGACCACCGCCTGCTCGATCAGGCCCGGGTCGTGGGGGCAGATCAGGTCGTCGGGACAGTCCACCCGCACCGCGGATTCCTTGGCCGCCGCGGTTTCGGCGCAGTCCCGCGCCGCGGCCTGGAGCGTCGGAGCGAGCGAACGGGGATCGATCCCCTCGACTGTGCCGCCGCCCTGCTCCAGACGCGAGAGGCTGAGCAGATCCTCGACGATCGCCTGCAGCCGCTCCGACTGGCGCGACAGGATGTCCAGGAAACGCCGCGAAGCCTCGGGATCCCCGGCCGCCCCCTCGCGCAGGGTCTCGACGAAGCCGCGGATCGACGTGATCGGGGTCTTGAGTTCGTGCGAGACGTTGGCCACGAACTCGCGGCGGACATCCTCGAGCCGCCGCAGCCGGGTGACGTCGTTCAGCACCACCAGGGCGCCGATGCGCCCCTGCTCGCCCGAGAGGGGGGAGCCCACGGCCTGCAGATGGATCTCGCGGCCGTCGCGCACGACCGTCAGATCCTCCTCGATCCGCCCGGAAGCCTCCAGGGCCCGGGTGACGAACTTCAGCAGGCTCGAGTTGCGGGCGGCCTCCTGCACCATCCGACCCTCGGCCTCGGCGGGGTCGCACCCCAGCAGCCGGCCGGCGGCGGCGTTGATCCGCAGGATGCGTTCCGCGGCGTCGACCGCCAGCAGGCCCTCGTCCATGCTCGCCAGGACGGCCTTGAGCTCGTTGCGCTGGTCGCTCACCTTCCGGATCCGGTCGTCCAGACGGACGGCCATGCCGTTCATCGCCGCGGCCAGGTCGCGGACCTCGCGCGGTCCCTCCCCCGACAGGCGCAGGTCCAGGCGGCCTTCGGCGAAGCGGCTGGCCCCCATCCTCAGTTCCTCGAGCGGCCGGGCCATGCGGCGGGAGATCCACAGGCTCGTAGCGGCCGCGACCAGGAACACCGCGAGCAGCCCCAGAACGATGCGGCGCCGCATTTCGCCCAGCTCGCGGTCGATGTCGGTGATCGCCATCGCCGCCCGCAGCACTCCGATCGATTCCCCGTCGCTGCGGACCGGGATGGCAGCGTACATCAAGGTCTCGCGCAGCGTGGCGCTGAACCTCACCGAAACGCCGGTGCTGCCCGCCAGGGCCGCTCGGATCTCGGGGCGGTCGCCGTGGTTGTCCATCCGGCCGGGGTTCTCGTGGGAATCGCCGACGACGGTGCCGTCGGGAAGGATCATCGTCAGCCGGGTCCCGGTGCGCTCCCCGAGATCGCGGCAGAGGGAATCGACGCTCGCGGCCCCTCCGCGCTCCAGCCGGATCGGCATCTGCCGGGCCACGGTCCAGGCCCTCGCCTGCAGATCGGACGAGGTCCGCTCCAGGAAGAAGCCCCGCAGCGAGCGCGAGGTGAACAAGCCGGTGGCCAGCAGGGCGCCGACGGTCACCAGCAGGATGGCGGGAAAGATCTGCCACAGCAGCGGCCGAGGCTTCATCGTTTCACTCCGTGAATTTGTAGCCGACGCCGCGGACGGTCTCGACGCAGCGGCCGTGTTCTCCGAGCTTGCGGCGCAACGAGGCGATCTGCACGTCGATCGAACGATCCAGGACGGGATGATCCTCGCCGTGGGCCCCCTGGACGATCTGCCGCCTGCTGAAGACCCAGCTCGGCCTGCGGGCCAGGAAATGGAGGATCTTGAATTCGGTCGAGGAGAGCGGGGCGATCTCGCCGTCGACGATCACCTCGTGGCGGCCGGGATGGATGACGAGGCCGGCGAAACGCAGCACCTCGCCCTGGTCGGTCGGTCCCGCGGCCGACGCCGCCCGGCGCCGCAGCACGGCCCGCACGCGGGCGGCCAACACCTTCGGGCTGAAGGGCTTGGTGACGTAGTCGTCGGCGCCCAGCTCCAGGCCGGACACGATGTCGGCCTCCTCGCCGCGGGCGGTCAGCATGATCACCGGGATGTTCCGGGTCTCCGCGTCGGCCTTCAGTTCGCGGCAGACCTCGCGGCCGTCCAGGCCGGGCAGCATCAGGTCGAGCAGCACCAGTCCGGGCGGTTCGCCGCGGATCGCATCGAGGGCCTCTTCGCCGCTGCCGATGACCGACACGGTGAAGCCTTCGCGGGTCAGGTTGTAGGTGATCAGTTCCTGGATGTCCGGCTCGTCCTCGACGACCAGTATGGTCTCGCGCGTCATTTCCGCGACCTCCCGCAGCCTGGGTGTTTTCGTCCCATAGAACGCCGTTCGGCCGGAAGATCAAATGAAAAAACGGTTAAAGACGATCCGGCTTCAAGGCTGCCGCCGCAGGATCACCAGCGTGATGTCGTCGCTCTGGGGCACGCCGGCGGTGAAGTCGTTGACGGCCCGCAGGATCGCCTCGCGCTGCTCGACCGCCGGCCGGTGAGCGTTGGCCCGGGCGACTTCCAGCAGCCTCTCGTCGCCGAACATGGCCTCGGGATCGATATCGTCGTCTTCGATGTCCGCCGCAGGGCCCATCGCCTCGGTGATGCCGTCGGTGTACAGCAGCAGGACGTCGCCCGGATCCAGGATCGCCGTCTGCTGCCTGTAGCCGATCTCCGGCAGCATCCCGAGCAGCAAACCGCCGGATTCCAGATGCTCGACCCCGCCGTCGGCCCGCAGCAGCAGGGGCGGATTGTGCCCCGCGTTGGTGCAGGTGAAGCTCGCCGTGCGCCGGTCGAGCACGCCGTAGAAGAAGGTTGCGAACATGTGCGGATCGGTCGACCGCACCAGCAAGTCGTTCACCCGGCCGACGACCTCGGCCACCGTGCTCGGATGGATGACCTGCCCCTGCAGGCTGGCCTGGAGGTTCGCCATCAGCAGGGCCGCGGGCATGCCCTTGCCCGACACGTCGCCCACCGCCACGCCCAGCCTCTGGTCGCCCTGATCGAGGAAATCGAAGTAGTCGCCGCCGACCTGCAGGCTGGGCACGCTGACCCCGGTCACCTCGAAGCCCGCCAGCACGGGAGTCTCGTGGGGCAGCAGCCTTTGCTGGATGTCCCGCGCGGTGGCCATCTCGCGTTCCAGGCGCTCGCGGGCCACGGCCTCGTCGCGTCCGCGCCGGATGGCGGCGGTCATGTCGTTGAAGGCCAGCGCCAGATCGCCCAGTTCGTCCTCGTTGGGAATGTCGATGTGGGTGTCGAAATCGCCCGCGGCCAACTGGTGCGCGCCCTTGTGCAGATCCCCCACCGCGGCGGTGATGCCGTTGGTGATCCGCACCCCGAAGAACAGGGCCGCGGCCACGACGGCCAGGAACAGCCCCGCCACGACGGCCAGGGCCGCCAGCACGACGCGGTTGAACTCGTTGGCCTCGCCGCTCAGGAATTCGGCGGACAGCTCGGCGGGGCTGATCGATAGATGCAGCAGCACGCCTGTGTGGCGGAAGCGTCCTCCATCCAGATGGATGACCGGCACCAGGCTGCCGCCGAATCCGAGTTTCCGCCGCCAGAACGAAACCTTCCCCGTATCGGGCGGAGCCTCGCCGAAACGGCCGTGAAGATCGAGATCGACATCCGTCGCGCCCTCGTCGGCGCCGAATTCCATGCCGCCCGCCGAGTACAGGCCCACATCGGCGCGGACCAGACCGGCCAACCGGTCCAGACGCGCCCGGTCCAGCGACATTCCGGCCACCTCGGCGCGGGCCGACCCGGCGCCGCGCAGACGCAGCAGCCACAGGCGATCGCCGAGAATGAAATAGGCCGTGGTGTCGGCGGGGAAATGGCGCGAAGCGAGGGTGTCGGCAGCGGCGGCATCCAGGGCTGCGATGAAGCCGTCGAGCCAAGCCGGGGTTGCGCCTTCGGTCTCGCGGCCGGAACCGCGTTCCCAGCGGAAGAAGGTGGAATCGGCGGCGGCCGGATCGAGCGTCCGGGCGTCCAGGTCGCGGGCCCATTCCTGCAGGATCAGCCGGCCGGTGCCGGCCCTGCCGCCGCCCTGGACCCCGTAGCCGGCCAGCAGGACGAAGGCCACCGCCATCAGCAACGGCAACAGGGCCACGAACAGGCCGCTGACCGCCAGCTTGGGCCGCAGACGCAGGAAGTGCAGACGCATGCCGAGGAACAGATGGACCAGGCTGAACGCCCAGAAGACCCGCAGCGACCAGAGCGCCAGCCAGGCCAGCGCCGCCCCGACCCGCGCGAAGCGGCCCGCCCCTTCGGAGACGACCGGCCCTCCGGCGATGGCCAGCACGATCAGGATGCAGCATCCCATCAGGAACGCGCCCGCGCGCCGGCGCGATCCGAGGGGCTGCAAGGCCCGGAAACGTCGCATCAACAGGAACAGGACCGCCATCCCCAGGCCCAGCGCGCGGCCGCCGGGGCCGGGCCCCAGATAGACCGGCGCCGCGGCGCCCAGGATCAGCCAGACGATCCAGAAACGGCGCCAGCTGACATCCATCAGCAGGAAACGGGCGGCTCCCCACCACGCGACGCCGGCGAACAGGGCGACCGTCCAGGCGCCGGCCGGGCCCAGGCCGACGATGCCTATCGCCAGCCCGCCCGCGACCAGGGCCGAGCCCACGGCGAAGAGCAGGCGCAGCCAGGCGATCCGCTTCGCCGGATGTTCTGAGCGGCGCCAGCCGATGATCGTATCTTCGGCTCCGGATCGGAAAGCAAGCCCCTGGGCCGGGGCGTCGTTCTTCTTCCTGGTCATGGCCCGACACTAGCCGCAGCGGGGCGCGATGACAAGCCTCCCGATCCGCGCTTGCGCGACCGCCCCGCGGGAGGTTAGGTAGACGTGAAACCCACATCCCGTTCCGGAGGTGCTCCATGCCCCGCTTCGCCCCGCGCGCCGCCGCGCCGGCCATGCTTCTGCTGTTTTTCCTGCTGCTGGCCTCCGGCTGCGGATGCCGCTGCTGCTCCGAGGGCGTCGCCCTGGGCCCCAGTCACGACACCGATCTCTCGCGGCTGGCCGACTGGCTGCACGGCTCGTTCAGCAGCGCCGCCCAGGCCGCCGCCGACCCGGACTACCTCGATATCCGCCTGCGGATGGTGCCGATCTGGGAATGGCGCAGCGACGCGTTGTGGATGTACGTCGAGCAGGCGGTGGCCGAAGACGCCGACGCCCCCTACCGCCAACGCATCTACCGGCTGACGCGCGACCCCGACGGAGCCTGCCGCAGCGAGGTCTACGCCCTGCCCGAATCGGAGAAGTTCATCGGCGCCTGGCGCGACACGCGACTCTTCGGAGCCCTGTCCAGCGCCGACCTGCTGCGCCGCGAGGGCTGCGCCTCGATCCTGCGCTTCGTCGACGGAAGCTTCACCGGCGGGACGGTCGGCGCCGGTTGTTCGAGCAGCCTGCACGGCGCGGCCTACGCCACCAGCGAGGTGCTGCTGACCGCCGACAGGATGGAGAGCTGGGATCGCGGCTTCGACGCCGACGGCGAGCAGATCTGGGGGGCCGAGAAGGGGCCCTACGTCTTCGACCGGATCGCCGACTAGCGACAAGCGAGAGGGCGGGCCGGAACACCGGCCCGCCCCTTTCTCACCCCGCCGCCGCCGCGGAACCGCAACAACGCGCCATCCCTCCCGTATCAGACCCGGCAGCCGAACGACCGGCTCAGACAAGGAGATTCCGATGAGACGTCTATCCGCGCTTCTGATCCTGATGGGATTGATGGCCCTGGCCGTCCAGCCCGCGGCCGCCTGGAGCCACAAGAAGAACTTCTGGTCCAAGACCATCAAGGGATCCGGCGACACGGCGACCGTGACCCGCGAGCTGGAGGAATTCGACCGGATCGAGAACAAGACCTGCCTCGACCTGGAGATCGTGGTCGGCGAGTCCGGCGACGCCGAGCTGACCATCGACGACAACCTGGTCGACATCATCACGACCGAGGTCGAGGGCGGCAGGCTTGTCATCGATTTCGACAAATCCTGCTCTTCGCGTTCGCGGGCGGGAATGAAGCTGTTCACGTCCGACCTGCGATTCCTGAAGATCTACGGATCCGGCGACGCGGACGTGACCGGGCTGGACCGCAGGGACTTCGGCCTGGAGATCTTCGGTTCCGGGGACGTGGACCTGGCGGGCGCCGCCGATTCCTTCGACCTGGAGATCTTCGGTTCCGGCGACGTGAAGGCGAAGGATCTGGCGACCCACTCCGCCGAGGTGTCGATCAAGGGCTCGGGCGACGTGGTGCTGACCGCCGATCGCAGCGTCGAACTGTCGGTCTTCGGCAGCGGCGACATCGTCTGCTACGGGGATCCGTCCGAGCGGTCGAAGAAGACCTTCGGCAGCGGCGACATCCACTTCCGATGATCCGCGGGGCGGCGGACCGCGCGGGTTCGCCGCCTACGCCTGCTCGTCCGGCGGCGGGCCGTCGCGGTCGGCGACCATCCTGCGCAGCGCATCGCGGTCGTCCTTGTCGGCGAAGAGGGTTGCGCGGGTCTCCATCAGGTCGCCGGCGACCTCGTCCAGCGAGCGCGTCTGCCTGCGCCGGGCGTATTCGCTCACATCCCCGATGAACAGCCACAGACGGCGGCGGACATCCTCGGGCAGGGCCTGCTCGAGGTATTCCAGCGCGAAGCTCTTGAGCCGGCTGCCCGACAGCAGCACCCCCTCGAAGGCGGCGCGCACGGTCTCGGGATCGAGCACCAGCGAGAGCATGCGGAAGGTGTGCTCGAGGCTCAGCTCGCCCCGCACCCCCACCCGGACAGCCACCAGACCGTCCTCGGGCACGTCGGTCGCGTCGAGAATCCGCTGCAATTCCCAGATCGGACGATCGCGCCGCACCTCGGCGCGCACGGCCGCCCAGACCCGCGCATCGCGGTCGCGCAGCGAGAGGGGCAGCCCGCGCCGCCGGCGCCGCACCAGGGCGACGGCCGCCTTGTAGCGCACCTCGAAGCGCCCGGCGCCCAGGGCGTCGAGCAGGGCGTCGTCGGCCCGCTCGCCGCCCGTCTCGGCCAGCACCGAGGGAATGCGGCGGCGGATGACGAAATCCGCCTCCTCGTCCGCCAGCATCGCGATCAGCCAGTCCAGGGCCCGATCCTCCAGCGAACCGAGAGCGGCGACCACGGTGCGGGTCATCCCGTCGCGGGCCAGCAGGCGGATCAGCTGGGCCAGATGCTCGTCGTCCCAGTCTTCGATCTCGCTCACCGCGCCGGCGGCGATGCGGTCGTCGGCCGAGCGCAGCCGTTCCAGGGGCGTCGCCGGCCCGGGATCCGGCGGGATGTCCGGGCCGGACGAGTCATCGCCTCCGGCCATGCCTCCGATCTGCATCTCTCCGACCATCGCCTGCAGGTCCATCCGGGTGAACGTGGCGCTCAGCAGATCCTTCTGGTGCTCGCGGGGTTCGGCCGGCTCGGGAACCGCGGCTCCGCCCTCCTGCTTCAACCGGTCGACGATCGTCGAGAAGTATTCCGCTCCCATGCGGCGGCTCTGGGCCAGCATGGCCAACGACAGCGCCAGCACCATCGCCGACAGCGCGCGCGAGGGCAGCCCGGAAAGGGTCACCCACAGGAAGACCACCAGGGCGCCCAGGCCTTCGGCGGCCCCATCGACGATCGTGTCGATGAAGGTCTTGGTCCGGCGCCTCAGCGCGGCGGGCAGGGGCACGTAGAGGAACTCGACCACCGGCCGGTAGACCGATTTGCGCAGGGCGTTGTCCGAACCGCGCAGCAGCGTGATCGACGCCAGCCCCGGAACGAACAGGAAGACCGAGGTGCCGACGAGCAGGAACAGCGGCAGCACGCCGAGGCCGCGGGAGACTCCCGACTTCGCCAGCAGGCGCGACGATACCGCCAGCTGCACCGCCAGGGCGATCGCTCCGGCCCAACCGTAGAAGGCGCCGAAGAAGCGGGTCAGGGCGGCCGTTTCGGAGATGGAGGCCCGGGCCATCTCCTTGAACTGGAAATCGACCAGCGTGCTGGCGGTCGTCGCGATCATGACGATCAGGGCGATGGTCCGCAGATGGGGATTGCCGAAGACCAGGCGCAGGCTGTCGAAATTCCCCCCCTTGGGCCAGCGGCGGCCGGCCTCGGATTCCCCGGCGCCGGAATCGCCGCGCGGCGGAACGGTCCCGGACTCGATCTCCGCCTCGCTCTTCGGCTGCAGCCACTGGGACGCCAGGAACGCGAACGGCAGAGCCACCATCAGGACCAAAGCGGCGGTGTTGTTCATCAGCGCCAGGATCCCGCCCATGACCATGGCGCCGGCCGTGCCGCCCGCCCCGATCAGGGCGAAGAGCCGCTTGGCGTCCCGCACCGCGAAGATCTCCGAGGTCAGCATCCAGAACCCCGAGGTCAGCAGCATCACCCCGACCGCCGTCATCAGATAGAACAGGATGACCGCGACGCCGGACCGCCCCAGATGGGGCCACAACGCGACCGAACCGATCGCCAGGCCGACGCCGACCATCGTCAGCAGCCTGCGCAGCGGGAAACGGCCCGCCATGGCGGTGAAGACGGCCACCGCGGGCAGGCTGGCCACCACCGCGCCGGCGGTGATGTAGGGCAGCGTGCTGACGTCGAAGGTGGTCAGGTACAGGGCCTCGCGCAGGGAGCGGGCGAGGGTCAGGAACGCCAGCATCAGGAAGGAGCCCAGGCAGGCCATCGCCAGGGGGCGGGCCTCGCCGGGCCGGATGTCGAGCTTGTCGGTGATCGAATCGCGCAGTTTCATGCCGGAAGCGCGACGGCGCGCACGGAACGGGTTATCCGGGATATGCGAACCGGATCAAACTAGCACGTCGCCGTCGGTCGCGCCCGGGAATTCCCCGCTCTTGCGCGCGGGACCGGGCGGCTGGTAACCTCCGGACCGGAGCTTCGGAGTCATCCGGCCGCGCATTCCGCGGCCGTCCACGCCGCCGAAGGGGGGATCATGCGTTTCATCCTGCTGCTGTCTCTCGCCGCAATTTTCGCTGCCCCGGCGCCGGCCGAAATCCCGGCCGGAGAGGAATCCCTGGGCACGCGCAGCTACGACGACTACGAGAAACCCGCCGCCTGCGCCGCCTGCCATGTCGACTTCTTCCAGCAGTGGACCCAGGCCATGATGTCCCAGGCCTACACCCACCACTGGGACGAGATCGAGTACTTCGAGCTGGCGATCCCGCACGCCGAAAAGGATCCGAAGGTGGCCGACGTGAAGGCCGGCTGCAACGGCTGCCACGCGCCGATCGCGTACCTGGCGGGCGACGTGCCGCCGCCGAGGCCGGAAGAGAACTCGCGGGCCAACGAGTCGGTCTCCTGCGACCTCTGCCACACGATCACCGGCTTCGCCGGCGACATTCCCCACAACTTCAACTGGATCAGCGAGCCCGGCCGGACCAAGCAGGGACCCAAGCCCGGCCTGGTTTCGCCGCATCACGACACCGTCGAGAATCCCTTCCTGCGCACGGCCGAATTCTGCGGCACCTGCCACAACGAGATGAGCCCCTACGGGATCTGGGTGAAGTCGACCCACCTGGAGTGGAAGGAAGGCCCCTACGGTGCGCAGGGCGTCCCCTGCCAGCAGTGCCACATGCCGCAGGCCCCCGGACGCAGCGCGAAGATGGCGGCCGAGGGGATGATCGCGCAGCACCTGTTCAACGGCGCCCACGATCCGGGCAAGATCGCCGGGGCGGTCGAACTGCGGATGCATCCCGAGGAGCGCGAGGTCGAGATCGACGGCACGGCGGTGCTGAAGGTCCAGCTGTTCAACGGCAAGGCCGGGCACAAGATCCCCACCGGCTCGGTCGAGGACCGCATCGTCTGGCTGCACGTCGAGGCCGTCGACAGCGAGGGCCGGCTCTACCATCTGCCGGTCGACGCCAAGGGCTTCGCGGGCGAGCGATACACCATCGCCGCCGACGTCGCGGCCTACCAGGACATGGGCATCGCCCTGGACCGTCCCGATTTCCCGGGCATCGCGCGCGACGGCGTGCCGGCGGGCGACCGCATCTTCCGGATGCCCTACTTCGACCCGCAGGGCCGGATGACCATCCAGCAGTGGAACACCGCCTCGCTGGGGGTCGACTACCGCATCGGGCCGCGCGAGACGAAGATCGAGACCTTCACCTGGGAGATGCCGGACGACATCGCGCCCGGGCGGGTCGAATTCCACGCCGTGCTGAACTACAAACGCCTGGTCGAGCCGGTGGCCCGCCTGCTGAAGGTGCCCGCCGAGGAATACGAGACGGTGCTGGTCAATACCGCCGAAACCTGGATCGAGGTCTACGACTGAGGGAGGAAACCATGAGAACCGCCGACAGGATCCTGCTCGCGTTCGCGCTGCTGACCGTGCTGGCCGCCCTGATCCCGCAGGAAGCGGGCGCCGTGCCGGCCTTCGCCCGCCGCTACAAGATCTCCTGCACCACCTGCCACGACGTCTTTCCGCGCCTCAAGGATTACGGCGAGGAATTCGCGGGCAACGGCTTCATCATTCCCGAAGAAGAGAAGGACCGCGACTACGTGATCGCCGGCGACGACCTGCTGCGGCTGAACAAGGACTTCCCGCTGGCGGTGCGCTTCGACGCCTACGCCGTCTACGACAAGGACCGGGACACCGAGTACGACCTGCAGGCCCCGTGGGGGATGAAGCTGCTCTCGGGCGGAGCGCTGGCGCCGCATGTGGGCTACTACTTCTACTTCTACCTGGCCGAGCGGGGCGAGGTCGCGGGCATCGAGGACGCCATCATCCACTTCGACAACCTCTTCGACACGGAACTGGACATCGCGGTCGGCCAGTTCCAGACCTCCGACCCCCTGCTCAAGCGCGAGCTGAGGCTGACCTACGAGGACTATCTGCTGTACAAGCCGCGGATCGGGCTGTCGGACATCAACCTGACCTACGACCGGGGGCTGATGATCTCGTACGGGATCGCGCGGACCGGCACCGACCTGGTGGCGACGATCACCAACGGCAACGGCAAGGACGAGGCCGACCGGGACCGCAAATTCGACAACGGCGACCAGAAGAACATCGGGCTGCGGATCAGCCAGGCCGTCGGCGAACATCTCTCGGTCGGGGGATTCTACTACTCCGGAGAGGAGGACATCGATTTCGTCGACGGCTCGTTCACGGCGTCGGGCGAGAACCCGGTGACCTACTGGGGGCCCGACGTGGGCGTCGGCTACGGCCCGTTCGCCTTTGTCGCCCAGTACCTGATGCGCGAGGACGGGGCCCCGCTGGGCGATGCCGCCGGCGTCGAGGACGTCGAGACCGAGGGCTGGCTGGCCGAGCTGACGATCGCGCCGCAGGGCGACCGTTCGCGCCACTATTTCACCGTGCTCTACAACCGCATCGATTCGGATCTGGAGCTCGAGGACCTGGCCGCCGCCGGGGCCGGCGATCTGGCGTCCGATGGCTACGACCAGGAGACCCTGACCTTCGGGGCGACGTACCAGATGGCCCGCAACCTGAGGCTGCTGGCCGAGTATACGCGGGATATCGAGCACGAGACCGACAGGATCGTGCTGGGCACGATCACCGCGTTCTAGCATCCGGAAGGGCGTTTTCCCGGGTCCCGTGCGATGTGCATGGGGCCCATCTCGTTTTTCGATTTGGCGAACCCCCCCCCGCGGACCATAATATCCAGGCGCCGGAATCCGCTTGGTTCCCCTGCCCGTTCTCCGGGTCAATCCGATCTCGATACGGAATCCCATGGCCGAGAAAACACCGGAATCCCAGCACGTCCTGGCCGACGACCGCCTCGGGCGCCTGCTGATGCGGCTGTCGGTGCCCGCGATGGTGGGCATGGCCGTGATGGGGCTCTACAACATCGTCGATACGATCTTCATCGGCCGCAGCGTCGGCGCGATGGGCATCGCCGGCATCGTGATCGCGTTCCCGATCCAGACCTTCGTGATGGCCATCGGCCAGATGCTGGGCATCGGATCCGCCTCGGTCATCTCGCGCTCGCTGGGCGCCGGCGAAACGCCGCGGGCGCGGGCGGCCTTCGGCAACATGCTGCTGATGATGGTGATCTTCGCCTTGGCCGGCACCGCCGCGGGCTACATCTGGCTCGATCCGATGCTGCGGCTCTTCGGCGCCACCGAAACCATCCTGCCCTACGCCCGCGAGTACATGGAGGTGCTGCTGGCCGGCACCCTGCTGCACGTCTTCGCCATGGCCGCCAACAACGTCATCCGCGCCGAGGGCCGGGCCCGCATCGCGATGTTCAGCATGGTCATCGGGGCGGTCCTGAACATCGTCCTCGACCCGATCTTCATCTTCTGGCTGGGCTGGGGATTGCGCGGGGCCGCCTGGGCCACGGTGATCGCCAAGGCCGCCGGCACGGTCTACGCGATCTGGTTCTTCCGTTCCGACCGCACGGCCCTGAGCCTCTCGCCGCGCTGGTGGCGGCCGGTCCGCGAACTGCAGCGGGAGATCACCGCGGTGGGTTCGTCGTCCTTCGTGCGCTCGGGCGCCAGCGGCATGCTGGCCCTGATCATGAATCACGCGCTGGCGTTCCACGGGGGGGATATCGCTATCGCGACCTTCGGCGTGATCAACCGGCTGCTGATGTTCGGGCTGACGCCGGCCATCGGCCTGGCCCAGGGGCTGCAACCTGTTCTGGGATTCAATTACGGAGCCGAAAGGCTGGACAAGGCCCGGCGCTCGGTGCATCTGGCCGCGGGCTCGGCGACCGCGACGACCCTGCTGGTCTCCCTGCTGATGCTGGCCTTCCCGACGGCCATCCTCTCGGTGTTCAGCCGCGACCAGGAACTGCTGGCCCTCGGGACCCCGGCCCTGCGGATCATCGTGGCCGCCTTCCCCCTGGCCGGGATCCAGATGGTCGGCACCACCCTCTTCCAGGCCATCGGCCGCGCCAAGCCGGCGCTGCTGCTGGGCATGGCCCGCCAGGTCCTGTTCCTGCTGCCGGTGGTCCTGGTCCTGCCCGCCTGGATGGGGCTGGACGGCATCTGGATCGCTTTCCCGGTCGCCGACATCCTGGGCGCGACCCTGGCGACGGCCCTGGTCCTGCCCCAGCTGCGCCGCTTCCGCTCCGGCGAAGCCTAGTCCGCGTTCTCGGCCGCGTTGCGCTCCTGGATGGCTGTGAACTCGTCCAGGTGCTCGAGGAACAGGTCGATCAGCTTCGGATCGAAATGCTTCCCCCGTTCTGAGCGCATGATCTCGATCACGTGCTCCACGGCGACCACGTCGCGGTAGACCCGCTGGTTGCTCAGGGCGTCGAAGACGTCGCAAACGCCCACGATCCGACCGTAGATGTGGATGCCGTCTCCGGCCAGGCCCTGCGGGTATCCCGAACCGTCCCATTTCTCGTGGTGCTGCAGGGCGACCGTCGCCGCCGCCTGCATGATCGGCCGCGACGACTTGCGCAGGATGTCGTAGCCGAGGTTGGTGTGCGTCTTCATCAGTTCGTACTCGGCGCCGTTGAGCTTGCCCGGCTTGTTCAGAACCTGGTCGGGGATGCCGATCTTGCCGATGTCGTGCATCGGGGCGGCCAGTTCCACCAGGCGCGCCTCGTCCTCGCCCAGACCGGCCAGACGCGTCAGCAGGCCCGCCGACTCGCCGACCCGGACGGTGTGCAGCGCCGTCTCCTGCGAACGGGTCTCGACCACCTCGCCGAGGGTATGGATCACCTCGCGCTGGGTGTCCTCGATCTCCCGGTTCAGATAGACGTTGTCGAAGGCGATGCCCACGTTCGAGGCCAGGATGCGGATCAGGTCGTGGTCCAGCGGAGAGAGCCGGCGGCCGCATTCCATCGCCACGACGTTCGCGATCCCTCCCTTGGTGGCGAAATAACCGTAGAAGCGATCCTGCTCGAACAGGCTGGCGCGCCGGTCGATGACCTGCTGCAACTCGAGCCTCATCTCGTCCGAGACCACGGCCTGGACGGGTTCGCCGACGTGCTCCCGGTAGGATCCGGCGCCGGCCATGATCCGGAATTCTCCGTGCTGGCGCCTGGCTGCGAAACCGCTGGGCATCAGCGCGGGCCCGTCGCTGCCGACGCGTATCAGCTCGGAGAGCTGCGAGAGAACGCCCCCGGCGAATTTCTCCAGGGCCTTGATCTCGAAGAGCTCGCCGGTCGATCCGAGGATCAGTTCGAGCCCGCAACGGTTCTTCTCGATGGTGCGGATGTCGCGGTACGAGCGCAAGGCCGCGGTGACGGCGGTGAACAGCTTCTGGGCCGTCAGCTCGGTCTTGGATTTGTAGTCGTTGATATCGTAGGTCGAGACCACCTCGTGCTCCGGCGCCTGGCCCGGGTGGCCCGTGCGCAGGATGATCCGCGCGAAGCGGTTTTGCAGATCCTCGCGGATATGCCGCACGACCGCCAGCCCGGCGTCGTCCTTCTCCATCACGACGTCCAGCAGCACGACGGCGGTGTCGGGGTTATCCTCGAGCAGCTTCTTGGTCTCCTCGCCCGAGAAGGCGCTGAGGAACGACAGGCCCCGGCCCTCGAAGCTGAAGCCCGACAGGACCATGCGGGTGAGCGCGTGAACCTCCTCCTCGTCGTCGGCGATCACCAGCTTCCAGGTCTCGGGACGGCCCGCTTCCGGCTGCTGATCGCCCTCTTCGGCGAAGAGCAGATCATCGTCCAGGGTCGCCGCTGCGGCGGTTCGTTCAATCGTCGGCATGCTCGGTGTCCTCGTTGGCGGGGAAAACAACTTCGAACGTCGTGCCCTTTCCGGGTTCGCTGGAGCAGTGGAGCCTCCCGCCCAGGGTCCGGGTCACGAGATTGTAGACGACGTGCAGGCCGAGGCCGCTTCCGCCCCGGCCGCGCTTGGTGGTGAAGAAGGGCTCGAAGATCTTCTCGCGGATGCTGGGCTTCATCCCGCATCCGTTGTCGGAATAGGCCATGCGGACGTCGCCGCCCTCGCGCGAGACGACGAACCGGATCCGGCCCTCCTCCTCCTTCTCCTTCTCGAAGCCGTGCATCAGCGAGTTCATCACGAAATTGGTCACGATCTGCGAGAGGGCGCCCGGAAAACCGTCGATCTCCAGATCGTCGGGACACTCGATCTCCACCACGTGGCTGGTCTTCTTCAGCTCCGGCCGCAGGCTCAGCAAAACCTCTTCGAGGAAGGGCTTCATGCTGAAGCGCCGCCGCTGCTGGCTGCTGCGGTCGACGGCCACCTGCTTGAAGCTCTGGATCAGTTCGGCGGCCCGGTTGAGGTTCGCCTGGATCATGCGGACGGCCTCGTTGCATACGTCGAGATAGCCCTCGAAATCCGAGCGCTTCAACGTGCCGGCCCGGTATTTCTCGGCGAATCCGGTGGTCTTCTCGGCCAGATGCGAGGCGGCGGTCACGCCGATGCCCACCGGCGTGTTGATCTCGTGGGCCACCCCGGCGACCAGTCCGCCCAGGGCCGCCATCTTCTTCGATTCGATCAGTTCGGCCTGGGTCTCGCGGATCTGGTCCTGGCTCTCGTGCAAGGCGGTGTTGGTCTCCTGCAGGGCCGTGTTGGCCTCCCAGAGCTCGGCCGTGCGTTCGGCGACCCGGGCCTCGAGCTCCTCGTTCAGCTTGCGGGCCTCGGCCTCGGCCCGCACCCGCTCGCTGATGTCGCGGAAGACGGTGGCGAACTGGTTGCCCTGCACCCGGTAGGCGAAGACCTCGAAGTGGCGGCCGACATCCTCGGAATACTGCTCGAACCGGATCGGCTCGCCGGTGTCGACGACCTGGGCGTAGAGTTCGCACCATCGGTCGTTCTGCTTCGGCAGGATCTCGCTGGCCCGGCGGTCGAGGGCGTCGCGGGCCCGGATGCCGGTGATGGCCTCGAACGAGGGGTTCACCTCGATGAATTCGTAGTCGCAGGGCTTGCCGTTCTGGTCGCGGATCAGTTCGTGGACCGCGAAACCGTCCATCATCATGCTGAACAGCGTGCGGTAGCGCTTCTCCGAGACGCGCCTCTGCTGCTCGGCCCGGACCCGTTCGGTGATGTCGGTGATGAAGCCCTCGATCGCCTCGATCCCGCCGTCGGGGCCCGGCACGCCGCGGCCCTGCTCGAAGGCCCACTTCTCCTCGCGGTCGGCGGTGATGATGCGGTATTCGAGGCGGAACGTCTCGCCGGCCTCGATCCCGGCCTGGACCTCTTCCCAGACCATCTTGCGGTCCTCGGGATGGATCACGTGGTTGTAGGAGATGCCCTTGTTGCCGATCAGATGCTCGGGCTTGTAGCCGGTCAGCTTCTCGCAGCCCTGGCTGACGAATTCCATCGTCCAGTGCCGGTCGTTCAGGCAGCGGTAGGCCATGCCCGGCAGGTTGCCCATGAGCGTCGACAGCCGGCGCTCGCTCTCCTTCAGGGCCTGCTCGGCCCGCTTGACCTCGGTGGCGTCGACGTAGCTGGCCGAGATGAACAGGGGCTTGCCCAGGTCGTCGCGGATCAGCGTCGCGTTGTGCAGGGTCGGGAACCGGGTGCCGTCCTTGCGCCGGTGATCGAGATCCTCGGCCGAGACGCTGCCCTCGCGCTGGACCCGCTGGCGCAGCTCGTACACGCGTTCGAGATCCTCGCGGGCGTGCAGCACCGAGGCGTTGCGGCCCAGCAGTTCCTGGACCGTGTATCCGTGCATCTGCGCGAAGGCCCGGTTCACGTACAGCAGCCGGCCTTCGAGATCGTTGATCACCGCGCCGTAGCTGGCCCGGTCGGTGATCGTCTTGAACTTGCGCAGCTCCTCCTCGGCGATCTTCCGGTCCGTGACGTCGCGGCAGCCGACGACGATGCCGTTGACGCCGGGCACGTCGAGCATCCCGGTCAGGCTGACGCCCAGATGATGCCAGCGCCCGTCCTTGTGCATGATCCTGATGTCGGAGATCTGCAGGGTCTTGCCCGGAGTCCGGGCCGCCAGGTCGATGTACTCGCGCACCACCGGCACGTCGACCGGATGCAGGAATTTGCCGGGCATCGTCCCGAGCATCTCGTGGAGCTCGCCGTCGATGAACCGGTTCAGCGAGGGGCTGATGTACCGGTACCGGCCGCCGGCGTCGAGGATCATGGTGATGTCGCTGGTGTTCTCGGTGATGGCGCGGAATTTCGATTCGCTTTCCCGCAGGGCCTCCTCGGTCCGCCGCCGCTCGGTGATGTCGTCGATGATGCAGATCACGCGCAGGAACCGCTCGTTTTCTTCGCGCAGGGCCGAGGAATTGATCATCACGTCGATGACCCGGCCGTCCTTGCGCACCATCCTGTATTCCCGGTCGTAGGCGAATCCGTCGCGGACGATCTCCCGCAGCGACCGCCGGGCCTTCCGCATGTAGTCGGGATGGATGATCTTCGCGACGTTCTCGCCGATCAGTTCCTCGGGCTCGTAGCCCAGGATCTGCAGGGACTGCCCGTTGACGTCGATGATCTTGCCCGTGGCGTCGAACGATGTGATCAGGTTGGCGGCCGTGTCGAAGATCGACCGGTAGTTGCGCTCGCTGCGTTCGAGCTCGACCTGCGCCCGCCGGCGGTCGGTGATGTCCATGATCATGCCGATCAGGCCGGCGACGCGGCCGTCGGCTCCCATCTCGGGCGCCACGTGGGCGGAGATCCAGATCGTGCTGCCCGTTCTCGAAACCAGGCGCTTTTCCATGCTGACGGGCTCGAGTTCCTCCGAAGCCCGCCGCCAGGCCCGTTCGACGGCCTCGCGGTCTTCCGGATGGATCCGGGACTCCCACTCCTCGCGGCTGCAGCTGTCCTGGGAGAAATCCCCCATCTCGCGGCATTTCTGGTTCATCCGCGTCACGGCGCCGTCGAGACTGCAGCGGAAGACGCCCATCGGGGACAGGTTGGCCAGGGCCTCGTAGAGATTCTCGGTGGCGGTCAGTTCCTCGGTCCGCCGCGCCAGCGCATTCTGCTGGTTCTCGAAGAGCAGGGCGTTGTTCAGCACCAGCCCGATCAGGGTGCAGGGCAGCTTGATGCCCTCGAGCACCGCCTCGAGCAGGGGATCCTCGGGAACCCCGGAAAGGAAAAGCAGGCCCGACATGTTTTCGCGGGTTCCCAGCGGAAGGATCATCATCTGGCCGGCGCCGATCTTCTGAACCATCCGCTCGATCTGCGATCCCATGCGGCGCGGGCGAACGAGGGTCGGCTCCTGGAGCGCGAGAACGTTCTCGGCCAGATCCATCACCCCGGGCCGGTCGGCCAGCGGAACGGCCTGTTCGGTCCATTCGTCGAGGATCCGGATATCGGGGTCGCCGCCGCCCGACCGGGGCGCCAGCAACAGCAGTCCGTGCCCCGCGCCGGTCAGACGAGCCAATTCGCGACAGAGATAGCGGCCCAGGGCGCGGGAATTGTCCGCGCGCCGCAGGACGTTGCCGAAAATGTCCAGAGCCTCGACCTGCCGGCCGTCGCCGGTTCCGATCCTGGTGGGGATGATGTCAGAGAACATTTGCGGTTCGACTCCAAATTATCGGTTTCCCGGCAATGAGCACGATGCGCCGGAAGGCGATATAGCAACGAGCATGCCGCCTCCGGCCGCGATCGATCGATGTCATAACCATCATCACGACAATATCTTACATCTCTCCGGCTCCGGGATGGATGCCTGCTCGGGCCCCGGGCGCCGATCCGGCCGGTCGCCATCCTGCCGCCGCGGCCCGAAATCGACCGCCGCCGGCCGGATCCAATACCCCTACCGCATGACTCTGATTTCCGTCAATGATGGACTACGGGCAGACGACGGGCGGAAGGGGGCTCCGGGCGCCCCCTCCGGCGCTCAGGCCCCGGGTGCGAAAATGTCCGACCCCAGCATCTGCGGCGAGGGATCGAGACCGTAGAGGCGCAGGAAGGTGGGCGCCATGTCCAGCAGGGTCGGTTGGTCGCAGGCGAAGGGGCGGTTGCAGACCAGCACGCCGGGCACCGCCGCGGCCTCCTGGCAATGGTCGCCGCTCCACTTCAGAGGATTGTCCGACAGCACCGTCGGCGGCACGCCGCCGAGAGCCGATTCGTTGGAGATCCGCCAGCCTCGTTCGCATCCGACCACGATGTCGCAGCAGTCGCCCGTGCAGGGCCCGTGATAGGCCTCGTCGGTTCGCCTGGCGCGGCGCACCACCTGTCCGCCGACGACCGGATCGGTCACCGACTCCAGTCCCGCGACCAGTTCCCGCAGCAGATCCTCCCGTTCCGCGCCGCCGGCCACAACGCCCCGCCGCTCGCGTCCGGCCAGGTTCAGGTACAGCGAGTTGATCCCCAGGCCGTAGGCCCGCGTCCGCCGCCAGTCCACGCCCGAGAGGTAGGAAACGCTTTCCGGCGAAGCGCCGGGGCGCAGGGCCAGGAAACCGTTGTCCAGCAGCCACCGGTTCAGATGGAACGATCGCCGGTAGGGCGAGAAGCCGTGGTCGGAGACGACGAAGACGTGGGCCTCGTCCCCCACCGCGTCCAGAGCCTCGCCCAGCACCCGGTCCATGTCGTGGTAGATGTCGCGGATCCGTCCGGCGAAGGCGCCGCCCGGCTCGTGCGTCGGCGAGAGGGGATCGGCGGCGCGCCAGAACATGTGCGAATTCTGGTCGAGCGAGTTGAAGTAGAAGAACAGGAATCCGCCGTCCAGCCCGCGGAATCGATCCAGTTCGTAATGGAACTGCGCGTGGCGCTCGGCGAGCACCAGATCCGACTGCGAGACGTAGTCGGCGTCGCTGAAGACGCCCTCGTCGAGCGCCTTGGTGTCGTCCGGCAGGCCCTGGGTGAAATACGGCCCCGTCGCCGCGGCCAGCTCGCGGGAATAGCTCTCCGGGGCGCAGATGGGCATGACCGGATCCTCGGGATCGATCTGCACCGGCGTCACGTACAGCCTCATCCGCGGCCCGCCTTCGATCAGGCGGAAGCGGCAGATCCCGGTGACGTCCTTCAGATGGGCCACCAGCGGGAACCGCACCCGCACCCAATCGCTCCACTCCCCCTGCTTCAGCACGAACTCGTCGTCGCAGCAGGTGATCTTCACCGCGCCGTGTTGCGCGTCGATCACCACGTCGACCGGGCAGCCGGTGTCCGGATCCCCGTCGCGCCAGGTGTTCGGCGGCCCCAACAACTCGCCGGTGAACCGCCGCGCGCCCGGGTCGATCTTCACGACGCGCCCGCCGCCGGTGTCCCGCGGCGGATTCTCCTGCTGGGTGAACAGGGTGTAGATGCCGTAGGTGCCGAGGATGTCCGGCGTGCCCATGCCCGAGATCGAGCGGGCCCCGCAATCGACCGGGGGGTAGTTCGAAGGCATCTTGAAGATGGTGACGTCGATGCCGGCGGCCGACAGGTCCTCCCAGAAGGCGCGGCCGCGGCGCAGCAGGGTGACCGACCCGCTCGATCGGGGCAGCTTCCATCCGCCCACCTTGATGAAGCGCGAAGCGGCCTTCGCCTCGGCGATCGACAGATGCGGCGTCAGGGTGGCCGGATCGCGGTGGATGAAGTCGCAGATGCCGTGGCCGCCGGGATCGGTCCCGGTGATGAAGTTCGACCAGGCCACCGGCGACTGGGGCGGCGTCGAGGTGCCGCAGGGCCGGAAACGCCCCGTCGCGATCGCCCGCGCGAAGTTGGGCATCCCGCCGGCGTCGAGATATTCCCGCAGCAGCAGCGGGTCCATGCCGTCGAAGCCGAGGCAGAGGACCTTGGGGGCCTTGCCCGCGGCGTCGGCCCGTCCGGGCAGGCGCAGCAGCAGACCCGGCGGCGCGGCCGCCAGGGCGGCGGCGACGCCTGCGTATTTCAAGAAGTCGCGTCGTTCCATGATGCTCCCGATGGGTTTCGGACCGTAGGCACATTGTCCGTCCCGAAGCCCGCCGGGTCAAGCCGTCCGCCTGTACAATCGACCGCCGGGGCCATAATCTTCGCTCCATGAGCTTTCTCGAGATATTCCTGGTGGCCGTCGGATTGGCCATGGACGCCTTCGCGGTCTCGCTGGGCGCCGGCGCCGCCGGACGGTCCCGCGGCGGCCGCGCCGCTTTCCGTCTGGGATTCCACTTCGGCCTCTTCCAGGGCGTGATGCCAGCCCTCGGCTGGCTGGCCGGCCGCCGCCTGGTCGACTCGATCGCCGCGGTCGATCACTGGGTCGCCTTCGGCCTGCTGGCCTTCGTGGCCGTGCGGATGCTGCGCTCGGGCCTCGGCCCCGAAGACGCGGCCGACGGCGACGATCCCTCCCGCGGAGTCTCGCTGGTCCTGCTGAGCGTCGCGACGAGCATCGACGCCCTCGCCGTCGGACTGGGCCTGGCCATGCTGCGGGTCGAGATCTGGTATCCCTGCGTGGTGATCGGCGTGGTGACGGCCATCCTCTCGGCAGCCGGCCTGCGCCTGGGCGTCCGCCTCGGCCGGCGTTTCGGCCCCCGGATGGAGGTCGTCGGCGGCCTGATCCTGCTGGGCATCGGCGTGAAGATCCTGGCCGACCATCTCTGATCCCCGGAACATCCCGCCACCGCCATTGTTACGGGACGGAATCGATCCTAGATTGTCCGGGATGGGAGGTTCCTATGCGCGCCCTGATGATGATGCTCACGCTCGCGACGGCGGCCGCGCTTTCCGCGCCGCCGGTATCCGCCGCGCCGGCGAACGGACCCGCGAAAGCCGAGGAGAAACAGATGACCGACCAGGAACGGGAATTCCGCCGCAGCGATGAGCAATGGCGCCGGCTGCTGAGTCCCGAGCAGTACCGCGTGATGCGGCAGAAGGGCACCGAGCCCCCCTACAGCGGCGTCTACGATCGCCACGACGAGATCGGGCTTTACGTCTGCGCCGGCTGCGGGAATCCGCTGTTCCTGTCGGACACGAAATTCGACGCCGGCTGCGGCTGGCCCAGCTACTTCGAACCGGCGACCCCCGCGAGCATCGCCACCGCGCGCGACACCAGCGCCGGCATGGTGCGCACCGAGGTGCTCTGCGCCCGCTGCGACGCCCATCTCGGGCACGTCTTTCCCGACGGCCCCGAGCCCACGGGCCTGCGCTACTGCATCAACTCGGTGGCGCTTCAGTTCAAGCCGGGAATGGCCGGGGAAAGTCCGTAGGGGATCCGGCCGGCGGATTCGGGATGGTGGCCGCCGACCACCGCGACCGGGGCCTCGACGACGTACCCCGTCCCCTCGCCCGGAGCGCTGATGCAGCGGATGGTTCCGCCCAGGGTGCCGGTCACCAGGCTGTAGACCACGGCCATGCCCAGGCCGCATCCCCCCTCGCCGCGCCGGGTGGTGAAGAAGGGCTCGAAGACCCGCTCACGCTCCTCGCGCTCCATGCCCCGCCCGTCATCCTCGAACTCCAGGCGCAGGGATCCGTCCCGGACATCGGCCCGCAGCGCGAGATTCCCCGCCCCGCCGCCCGGGAAGGCGTGGACCAGCGAGTTCATCACCAGGTTGGTCACGATCTGGCTGATCGCCCCGGGATGGCTGTCCAGGACGATTCCCTCGGGGCATTCCAGGACCACGTCGACGTTCTTCTGCTTCAGCTGCGGCCGCAGGCTCAGCAGGATGTCGGCGAGATAATCGCGCAGCTCCATCCGCCGCTGCGCCTCGGAGGACTGGTCGGCCGCGACCTGCTTGAAGCTCTGGACCAGTTCGGCGGCGCGGCGCAGGTTCGACTGGATCATCCGCGAGGCCTCTTCGCCGACCTGCAGCAGGGTCATGAAATCCGACCGGCGCAGCTTCCCGGATTCGAAGAGCCGCCGGTAATGCTCGAACTTCCCGACCAGATGGGAAGCCGCCGTCACCCCGACCCCGACCGGGGTGTTGATCTCGTGGGCGACCCCGGCGACCAGTCCGCCGAGCGCCGCCATCTTCTTCGACTCGATCAGGTCGGACTGGGCCTGCTCCAGCCGCTCGGTCCCCTCCGCGACCCGGCGGCGCAGGGCCTTGTTGAGGCGCCGGACGTCCTGCTCGGCCTCCTTGCGCTCGGTGATGTCGACCAGCGTGGCCGAGATGAATTCCCCCTCGCCGGAATCGTCGCACATCATCATCGCGTTGAGCAGGATCGGGAAGGTCTCGCCGTCGCTGCGCACGTGCCACGCCTCGACCGCCGAAAGACTTCCCTCCCGCGCCAGCCTCGCGTGAAGATCCTCCACTTCCGCCATCTGCTCCGGGGAATGGAAGGTCGAGATGTTGCCGCCGATCAGGTCGGCCGGATCCCGCCGGTGGAGTTCCGCGCAGGCCCGGTTCAGGTACAGGATGTTGCCGTCGAGATCGGTCATCAGGGCCCCGTAGCAGGCGGCGTCGGCGATGGCCTTGAACTTGCGCAGCCAGTTCTCGGCGCGGCGGCGGCGCGTGATGTCGCGCAGGGAGATGATGATCCCCTGGACGCTCTGCTCGTTCAGCATTCCGATGCAGGAGCCTTCGCAGTGCAGCCAGGTGCCGTCGGAACGTTTCAGGCGCAGGTCCTCGATGCGCACCGACTCGCCGGGGAAGCGGCGGGCGTGATCGAGGACGTCCTCGAACGATCCGCGGTCGTAGTCGTGGACATCATCGGCCAGGCGGCGGCCCACGAAATCGTCGTCCGGGCGATCGCAATGCCGGGCCGCCGACGGCCCCGCGTAAGTGCACGCGCCGGCGCCGTCGAGCACGAAGATCAGATCGAGGGAATGCTCGACCACGGCCCGATAGAGATCCGCCCGCGCGGACGTCCGGTCGACGTTCGCGGACGGCGGCGAAGTTCCGGCTTGCATCAACGCCGGGCGATGGAAACGCTCGGACAACACGAACCCCCATAAATATCGTCCCAGGGCGAGACCACTTGGAAATCGTCATCCGCAGGAAAGTCTTGAGAACGAATCGCGCGGGGCTCTATGATCCCCTTTCCGCGCCGCGGACATCCACGTCGCACCAGTCGGAAACCATCCCGGAGGATCATCATGGGTAAATGGGGGAACATGCTCGCGGTCCTGCGCTCCGCGAGAGAGGCGGCGGCCCTCGTGCGCAGGCTGCACGGCGTTTCCTACCTCACCCAGGCCGCGGACCTGCTGAAGCTGCGGAAACAGGGCATCGGCCCGTCCGACTACTACAAGTACAGCCTCTTCGACCGGAAGCTGATCCCCGACCGCTCGGTGCTCGGGACCTACCGCGGCTGGCGGTTCCAGCGGGAACTGCGCCGGTTCGTCGATCCGAGCCTGCGCGCCGTGGCCTACGAGAAGCACCTGCTGACGCGGCTGCTCGAGAGCTTCGGACTGCCGGCCCCGCGGATCCACGCGATCTACGCCCCGGGCGTCGACACCTTCGAGCGCCACCGGGCCCTGACCACGCGCGAGGATCTGCTGGGGTTCCTGCGCGGGACCGGCGAGCTGCCCCTGTTCGGCAAGCCGTCCAGCTCGTCGCACGGCTACGGCGGCCGCGGCATCGTCGAGCGTCTCGAGGGCGACCGCTTCCGGCTGGCCGACGCCTCGATCGTCGCCGCCGAGGAACTGGCCGACGACATCCTGGACATCGCCGGCCGCCAGGGGACCTACCTGCTGACCGAGATGCTGCAGCCCCGCGACGACATCCGCGCGCTCTGCGGCTCGACCCTCTCGTCGATCCGGATGGTGATCCTGATGCGCGACGGGGAGCCCGAGATCTTCCGCTGCGGGATGCTGCTGCCGCGCGAGCGGGCCCACGTCTCGAACGCCCGCGGCCTGACCACCGGCACGCTCAGCTCACGGATCGATCCCGCCACCGGGCGCATCGGCGACGTGATCGAGATCGCCGGCCCGGAACGCCGCAACCGCGCCCATCATCCGGACACGGGGCAACTCATCGAAGGACACGTCATCGAAGGATGGGACGAGATCGTCGCGCTGGCGTTCACCGCGGCGCGGGCCTTCTCGCCCTTCCGGATGCAGCACTGGGACGTGGCCCTGACCACCCGCGGGCCGGTCCTGCTGGAGATGAACTACGTCGGCGACGTCGAGCCCCTGCAGATGCACGGACCGCCGGGCGCGGCGGACGAGCAGTTCCTCGGCTTCGCGGAAAAGCACCGGGTGAAGCCCCGGCCGATGGCCTAGCGGAGCGGATCAGAAGGGCCAGAAGACCGGGATCAGGGCCGTGCTGGCCACCCAGATCAGCAGGTTGAGCGGCAGGCCGAGCTTCACGAAGTTGGAGAACTTGTAGCCGCCGGCGCCGTAGACCAGCAGGTTGGTCTGGTAGCCGATCGGCGTGGCGAAGCAGGCCGAGGCCCCGAAACAGATCCCGATCAGCATCGGCCGCGCGTCCACCCCCAGGGCCGCGGCCGTGCTCATCCCCACCGGCACCAGCAGCGCGGCGGTGGAATTGTTGCTCAGGAAGTGGCTCAACACGCTGGTCAGCACGATCAGCCCCCCCAGCACGACCTGAGGCGAGGCGCCGTCGAAGGCGCCGAGGAAGGCCCGGACATAGACGTCGGCCGCGCCGGTCTCGCTCATGGCCCTGCCGAGCGCGATCGTCCCGATGATCAGCATCAGCACCTTGGAATCGACCGCCCCGTAGGCGTCGCGGGGGCGCATGCATCCGGTCAGGATCATCAGGAACGCCGCGGTCATGCTGCAGACCAGGATGTCGCAGACGCCGAACGAGGCCACGCCCACCATGGCCAGGAAGATCGCCAGCGCCACCGGCGCCCGCCGGCGGTTGACCACGCGCCGCACCACGTCCTCGACCACGATGATGTCCTGCTCGGTGCGCAGCCGCGAGAGGCTGGTCACCGGGCACTGCACCAGCAGGATGTCGCCCACCGAGAGGCGCAGGTTTCGGATGTCGTGCCGGCCGTAATGCACCCGCTGCCGCTTGACCCCGATCATCCAGACGTCCTGGGCGCGGCCGAGGGCCGTGTTCATCAGGCGGCGGCCGACCAGGCGCGAGCGGGGCAGGACGATCAGCTCGACGATGATCGAGCCCGGATCGTAGGGGGTCTCCATCGTGCGGTCGTCGAGCTGGGGCAGCACGACCGCGCCGTCGCCGAGGATCTGCGCCAGATGCTCGGCCGTCCCCTTGACCAGCATCACGTCGCCCACCTCGAGCCGGACGCCGGGATCGCGCACCGTCTGCCCGCGCAGCACCTCGTAGGGCTCGAGCCCGGGATAGGACTGGGCCAGAGCATCGACCGCGGACGAACCGACCAGCGGCGAACCCATCGGCACCATCAGCTCGGAAGCGTAGTGCCGCCGGGCGCTGGGATCGGATTCCAGGACCGGTTCGCGGTGCGTGGGCAGCAGACGGAACGAGAAGAAGTACAGGAACCCCACGCCGACCACCGCCACCGGCACGCCGATGCGCGAGAGCTCGAACATCCCCAGCGGCGCGAGGCCCTGCTCGGCGGCCAGATTGCTGACCACGATGTTGGTCGAGGTGCCGATCAGGGTGCAGGTGCCGGCGAGGATCGAGGCGAAGGAGATCGGGATCAGGAATTTCGACGGCGCCAGTCCGTACTCGCCGCAGAGCGCCAGGAAAACCGGAATCGCCAGCACGACGACCGGCGTGTTGTTGATGAAGGCCGAGAACACGCCGGTCACCAGCAGTCCCAGCAGCAGGATGAAGCGGGGATTGCCGCCGCTCCATTGCGAGAAGTTCCGGGTCATGAAATCGAGGGCGCCGGTGCGCAGCAGGCCCTGGCTGACGATCAGCAGAGCGGCGACGGTCAGCGGAGCGGGATGCGAGAATCCGGCCAGCGATTCGCGGGGAGGCAGCAGCCCCAGGACCATCAGGCAGACCATCAGGCCGAACGCGGTCATGTCGACGGGCAGTTTCTCGCTGACGAGCAGAACGATGCCCACGACCAACAACACGCTGACCAGGATGATCTCCATGCTCCTCCTTCGCCGGGACGGCGCCTCGCCGTTCGCGGAAAGACGAACGGGAGACTAGCACGACGGGGAAGGGGCTTCCAACCTCCGGCTTCGCCGAAATCGAAAAACCATTATCGAGCGCGGCCGCGGACGGATCCGGCGGGCGACCCGATTGCCCCCCCTCCGGCAGGCATGGTATAAAAGGGCGGCACGCTCCATCCACCCCGACCGGGAGTATCGACGATGGCCATCTTGCGCATCAGGATCAACGGAAAGACCCGTGAAGTCGACGTCGCCCCGGACACGCCGCTGCTCTGGGTCCTGCGCGACACGCTGGGCCTGACCGGCACCAAATACGGCTGCGGGATCGCCGAATGCGGCTCCTGCACCGTCCTGCTCGACGGCGAGCCCATCCGCTCCTGCGCCTTCGCCGTCTCGGACGTGGGCGACGCTGAGGTCACTACCATCGAAGGGCTGCGCGACCACCCCGTCCAGCAGGCGTGGATCGAGGAAGAGGTCGCCCAGTGCGGCTACTGCCAGCCGGCGCAGATCCTGACCGCGGCGGCGCTGCTGGAACGCGATCCCCATCCCGACGACGACGCGATCGACGAGGCCATGGGCGGCGTCGTCTGCCGCTGCGGCACCTACCAGCGCATCCGCCGCGCCATCCACAATGCCGCCGAAAGGATGTCGAAATGAAATCCTCCCGAGGCATCGACCGCCGCCGCTTCCTGCAGATCTCGGCCGCCGCGGGCGGCGGACTGATGGTCGCCCTGCATCTGCCCTCGCTCTGGAACGCGGCCGCGGCAGCCGAAACCGCCGCCGACAGCCTCGCCCCCAACGTCTGGATCGAGATCGACGCCTCCGGCGCGATGACCGTGGCCTTCGCCTGGAACGAGCTTGGCCAGGGGGCCTTCACCTCGCTGACGATGACCGCCGCCGACGAGATGGACGCCGACCCGGCCCGCGTGGTCACCCGCGTCGTGCCGCCCGCCCCGGCCTACGGCAACAACATCACCGGCGGCAGCACGAGCATGCGCGCCAGCTGGAAGCCCCTGCGCCTGGCCGCGGCCACCGTCCGCGAGATGCTGAAGGAGGCGGCCGCCCGCCGCTGGAGCGTGCCGGCCTCCCGCTGCCGCACCGGGAACGGCCGCGTGCTGGGGCCCGGCGGCGAAGCCTTCGATTACGGCGAACTGGCCGGCGAAGCCGCCGCGCTGCCGGTCCCCGGAGACCCGCCGCTGAAGAAGCCCTCCGATTACCGCCTGATCGGACGCGACTACGCGCGCCTCGACGCTCCCGACAAGGTGGCCGGCCGCACCCGCTTCGGGATCGACCAGCGCATCGAGAGGATGCTGGTCGCGGTCGCCAGCCGCTGCCCGGTCCAGGGCGGCCGTCTGGCCGCGGTCGACGAGTCCGCGGCGCGGCGGGTCCCGGGGGTGCGCGACGTCCAGAAGTTCGACGATTGGGTCGCCGTGCTGGCCGACGACACCTGGGCCGCGATGACCGGCCGCGACCGGCTGGCGATCACCTGGGACGAGGGCGAGCACGCGAAGGAGACGACCGCGGCGCTGGAAACCCGCCTGGCCGCCGCGGCCGCCGCGCCCGGCGCCGTGGCGGTGGACGAGGGCGGCCCCGACGCCGTCCTGGACGCCGCCGCCACCGTCCTGGAGGCCGACTACGAAACGCCGATCATCGGCCACGTGCCGATGGAGCCGATGAACGCTTTGGCCGACGTCCGCGACGGCCGCTGCACGGTCACCGTCCCCACCCAGGCCGGGCTCTGGACGCGCCGGTCGGTGGCCGAGGCCCTCGGCATGCCCATGGAGAAGGTCGAGATCCGTCCGACCTTCGTCGGCAGCGCCTTCGGCCGCCGCATCCTCTTCGACTTCGCCATCGAGGCGGCCCTGCTGTCGCAGCGCGTCGGCCGGCCGGTGCAGATCGTCTGGAGCCGCGAGGACGACATGCGGCACGACTACTTCCGTCCGCCCAGCCGGCACCATCTGACCGCAGGGCTCGACGCCGGCGGCCGGATCACGGCCTGGAAGCACCGGGTGGCCGCGCCTTCGATCTCGGCTTCGCTGTTTCCGGGCTCGGTGCCCGAAGGCGGCGTCGACGAGAGCGCCCTGGACGGCGCGATGAACATGCCCTACGCCGTCGGCGCCCGCCGGGTGGAATACGCCCGGGTGGCGACCCATCTGCGGCTGGGCTGGTGGCGGGCGGTCTACAACAACCAGAACGCGTTCGCCAACGAGTGCTTCCTGGACGAGCTGGCCCACTCAGCCGGGCGGGATCCGGTCGAGATGAGGCTGGAGATGCTGGCCGACGCGCCGCGGCTGGCCCACGTCCTGCGCCTCGCGGCCGGGAAGGCGGGCTGGCCGCGCGCCTCGGCCCCCGGCCGCAGCCTCGGCGTGGCCTGCCACACCAGCTTCGGCAGCCACGGCGCCCAGGTGGCCGAGGTCTCGGTCGACGGCGCCGGCAAGCTGAAGGTCCACAGGATCGTGTCGGTGCTGGACGTCGGGATCTGCGTGAACCCCGACGCGGTCCGGGCCCAGATCGAGGGCGGGGCGGCCATGGGCCTGGGCGAGGCCCTGCGCGGCCGGATCACCATCGAGAACGGCCGCGTGGTCCAGGGCAACTTCGACAGCTACGTCCCCTTGACGATCGACGAGATGCCGGCCGTCGAGGCCCATATCGTCGAAGGCGGCGAACCGATGGGAGGCGTCGGGGAGCCGGTGGTGCCGCCGACCGCGCCGGCGGTCTGCAACGCCGTCTTCGCGGCGACCGGCGTCCGCATCCGTTCGTTGCCGATCGGCGATCAGCTCAGGAGGTCATGATGCGCGATCCCCGTACCCGTCGTCGAGCACGCCCCGGTCCCCGGAAGCCCCGCGCCGCGGTCTTTTCCCGCGCCGCCCTTTTCGCGGTTCTCCTGTCGGCCGCGGCCCTTCTCGCCGCGTCCGCGCCGGCGCAGGCCGCCGACCGCGTCACCGGCCGAGCTTTCGCCACCCGCAGCGAGGTGATCGCCCGCCACGGGATGGCCGCCGCCAGCCAGCCCCTGGCGACCCAGATCGCGCTGGACGTGCTGCGTCAGGGAGGTTCGGCGGTCGATGCGGCCATCGCGGCCAACGCCGCCCTGGGCCTGATGGAACCCACCGGCAACGGCATCGGCGGGGATCTGTTCGCCATCGTCTGGGATGCGGAATCCGGCCGGCTCCACGGCCTGAACGCCAGCGGCCGTTCGCCGCGCTCGCTGACCAGCGGGGAATTCCGCCGCCGCGGCCTGGACCGGGTTCCGCCCTACGGGCCCTTGCCGATCACCGTCCCCGGCTGCGTCGACGGCTGGTTCGAACTGCACGAGCGCTTCGGAAAGCTGCCGATGTCCGCGGTGCTGGCCCCCGCCGTGCGCTATGCCCGCGAGGGATTCCCCGTCTCCGAACTGATCGCCCACTACTGGGATCTGAGCGCCGAACGCCTGGCCGGCCAGCCCAACTTCCGCGAGACCTTCACCATCGACGGCCGCGCCCCGCGCAAGGGCGAGATCTGGCGCAACGAGCCTTTGGCCGACACCCTCGAAAGGATCGGACGCGAAGGCCGCGACGTCTTCTACCGCGGCGACATGGCCCGGGTCATCGCCCGCACGGTCGTCGAAGCCGGGGGCTTCCTCGACGAGGCGGACCTGGCGGCGCACCGTTCGGAATGGGTCGAACCCGTCGGCGCCGACTACCGCGGCGCGACGGTCTGGGAACTGCCGCCCAACGGTCAGGGCATCGCCGCCCTGCAGATCCTGCAAATCCTCGAGGGCTTCGACATCGCGGCGATGGGCTTCGATTCGCCCGAACGGGTGCACGCCTTCGTCGAGGCCAAGAAGCTGGCCTTCGCCGACCGGGCGAAATTCTACGCCGACATGGATTTCTCCGACGTGCCGGTGGCCGGGCTGATCTCCGACGCCTACGCCGCGGAACGCCGTTCCCGGATCGATCCGGACCGCGCCGCCGCTTCGGTCGACGGCGGCAATCCCGCTCTCGAACACGGCGACACGATCTACCTGACCGTCGCCGACGCCGACCGCAACATGGTCTCGCTGATCCAGAGCAACTACCGGGGAATGGGCTGCGGCGTGTGCCCCGAGGGGCTTGGCTTCGGCCTTCAGGATCGCGGCGAACTCTTCGACCTGGCGCCGGGACGGGCCAATTCCTACGCCCCCGGCAAACGCCCCTTCCACACCATCATCCCGGCGTTCATCACCCGCGGCGGCCGACCCTGGATCAGCTTCGGGGTGATGGGGGGGGCGACCCAGCCCCAGGCCCACGCGCAGATCGTGATGAACCTGGTGGATTTCGGCATGAACCTGCAGGAGGCGGGCGACGCCCCGCGCATCCTGCACCGCGGATCGTCGCAGCCCACGGGCGAGGTGATGACCGACGGCGGCAAGGTCCTGCTCGAGACGGGTTTCGCCTACGAAACCGTCCGCGGCCTGATGGAGAAGGGCCACCAGGTGGGATGGGACAACGGATCGTACGGGGGCTACCAGGCCATCCTCTACGATGCCGGACAGGATGTCTACTTCGGGGCCAGCGAATCGCGCAAGGACGGGCAGGCGGCCGGCTATTGATTCCATGGCCGCCCGGGGCCGGAGCCGGGGCCACAGCCGGAACCGGGGCCGGAATCGACCGGAATCAGCCGGGATCCTGATCGAGCCAGGCCCGCGCCCGCTCGTCGCCGGGATGGATCTTCAGCAGCCGTCGGTAGGCCGCCCGGGCCTCGGCCAACCGGCCGGTGCGCTCGTAGAGTCCGGCGAGATTGCCCAGGGCCTGCCAGTAGCGGGGGCGCAGATCCAGGACGCGCCGGAAGGCGCGTTCGGCCGCGTCCGGTTGATCGAGCCGGATCCGGCACAGGCCGTCGCCGAACAGCGCGCGCACATCGCCGGGATCGTTCTCCAGGGCGCGGAAGGATTCCAGCGCCTCCTCGGTCTTCCCCAGATGATAAAGGGCCCAGGCCCGTCCCAGCGCCGCTTCGGAATTCCCCGGCTCGGCGGCCAAAGCGTAGGCGTACTGCCCGAGCGCGCCGGCCGGATCCCCGGACTGCAGAAGCAATTCCCCCAGGGCCAGGCGCGGCGCCGCCAGTTCCGGACGCAGGCGCGCCCAGCCGGACAGCCGCCGGCGCGCTTCGTCCCGCCTGCCCCAGCCGGCGAGCAGGCCGGCCAGCCGCGGGTAGAGATCGTTCTCGGTCGCGATCCGGTACGGCTCGGGCCGGATCCGGTCGGCCTCGACGGCCGACTCGTAGGCATCGACCGCCCGCTGCTGATCGCCGGCGGCCAGATAGCCGTCGCCCAGGAGCTTCAGGCTCTCGAAACGGTCCTCGTCGCCGGGGTTGCGCGAACCGATCCGGTCGGCCCCGAACGAGACAGCCAGCAGGATCGAAGCCGCCACGACCGCCGCCGCGGTCCGCCCGCGCCAGCGCCGCCTTTTGCGGTCGCGGATCGCTCCGGCGGCGCCCGCGATCAGGACGTCGGCCCCGCCGCCGGCGGCCACGGCCAGCAACGCCGCCACCGGCAGCCGGTAACGCGCGTTGACGAAGAAGATGATCACCGCCAGGGAATACGCCGCGATCGAGCCCAGCAGCAGCAACCGTCCGCCCCGGGCCGTGTCGCGCCTCGCCAGGCCCACCGCGCCCAGCGCCAGGATCAGCGCCCAGCCCGGCCACAACGGCCAGCGCAGCAGCCGCGACCGTTCCCGCCAGAAATCCAGGTTCTTGTTGTTCGACCGCTCGCCCGCGGCCAGCAGCAGTCCGGCCTTGCGCGCGGTCAGGGCCATTGCCCGGCCGGGATCGCGCCGCCAGAAATCGAGACCCTTGGCCAGGAAATGCCGGTCGGCCCGCACGGCGCCGATCGATTGGCCCGTCTCGCGCCGGGCCGTCTGCAGCGAGGCCGCGCCGTCGCCGCGCCAGTGGGCCGACAGACCCGGCGCCCGGGCGGTCTGGCCGTCGGACTGGGCGTTGTTGCCGATGTAGAAGTTGATTCCGCCCTGGCTGGCGATCACCACCGCCTCCCCGCCGCGGATCGCGTTGTGCAGGGCGACCGGCAGGATCGGCAGCAGCAGCCCCGCCGCCAGGACCAGCCACGGTCCGGGCCTCGGCCCGAGCCCGCGGCGCCGCAGCAGGTACCATGCGACCACCGGCGCGAGGATCAGGATGGTGGGCCGCGTGATCGCCGACAAACCCCAGACCGCGCCTATCCCCAGCAAAGCCGCCGTCCGCGGCGGTTTTCCTGGCTCGCCCCGCAGCAGCAGCCACAGCAGCCACAGATCGAGGGTGACCGCCAGCGACACGCCCAGCAGTTCGCCCGCGTAGTGGATGTTCGTCCACAGCGCGGCGCAGAGCAGACCCGCCGCCCACGCCGCCCGCGCGCCCCACAGCCTCAGGGCGCATAACGCCGCCAGCCCGGCGCCCAGCGACGAGACCAGGGCGTGGACCATCTGCACGGCCAAGCGGTTCTCCGGACCGAGGAGCTTGTAGAGTCCGCCGAGGAAGAAGGGGTAGAGCGGCGCCCGGAAGAAGGGCGCCGCCGGTGGCCAGGTGCCGTCGAGCAGGCCGCGCGCCCAGGCGTCATGAACTCCGGCGTCGGTCAGGGGATGGCCGAAGAAGGGGTTCACCGTCGGGTCGGCGAGGCAGGCGATGTGGGCGGCGCGCAGCGCGAAGGCCACTGCGACGACCGCGGGGAAGATCCATCTCGGGCGAGTCATGATCATCTCCGTCTCGGGGGTCGAAACGAAGATGGTTACGGGCGGGGCCGGAGTAAAGTTTCCGCCGAATCCGAAGCCCGGCCCTCACTCTCCCTCGCCGGCGGCCTCCAGCCGGGACGAATCCACCTTGGGCGCGAATTTCTCCGCGGGCGTGAACTCGATCTCCACCTCCCGGGCGCCGAAGCCCGAGGCCACCGCGCGCAGGGTGCGGACGGCCGAGGCCTGGGCCTCGGAATTGGCCTTGCGCACCAGCGCGGCCGCGAAACGCCTCGACTCCTCGCGGGTCTCGGCGATCAGCTGGTTCTTGGCGTCGACCGAGAAGCCGCCGGTGAAAAACCGGCCCAGCAGATCGGGCATCAGCCAGGGCAGCAGTTCGGGCTTGTCCTCGCTGTGGATGCGCAGGTCGCGGATCAGCACCTCGTGGCGGCAGGGCGGCAGCGTCAGGCGGTAGCGGCCCTCGCCGGCGGACCGGCAGACGAAGCCGGGATCGTTCAGGTCGTAGCGGAAATCCACGTCGAATTCCATGATCAGGGTGATCCTCTGCGACGAAAGCAGCCACGAGAGGTACTTCCGGCCGAACTCGCCGAACCAGTGATCCGAGGCCGTGATGACCTCCTTGGTCATGATCCGGAAGACACTCAGTTCGCCGACGGCCTGCATGCTGGTCACGAAGCTCTGCACGCCGGCTTTCGCCGCGGGCCGCCGCGAGCGCCCGCGCCGAGCCAGACGCCAGGTGACCGCGGCCACGACGGCCGCCAGCAGCCCGATTCCCAGTCCGCTGAAGAAACCGTTCACCAGACCCCTCCCCTGTGCGATCCCCCATCCGATGCCGACGGCGGCTCCCTCCGCCCTGCGGGGCGGCTCGAAACTGGCGCTAAACTAGCACGCGTCGCGGCCCGGCCGCCAGCGGATCATCACGAGGAAGACCGCCGCGGAAACGAGGATGGCGGCCAGCGAGATGTCGAGCCCCCAGGGCAGGTCCACTCCGGCGAAGCGGCCCGCAAGGGCGACGCCGCCGCCGGAGATCATCGACGCCAGCGCGGTCGCCGATGTCGCCCGCCTGGAGAAGAAGACCCCGAGAGTGGGAACGAAGAGCCCCGCCACCATGAACGAGTATACGCCGAGAATGGCGTCGAGCACGCCGTCGAAACGGCTGGCCAGCGCGACCGCCAGCACCCCGATCACGAGGGTCGCCCGCTGCGAGCCCCGCACCCCGGCGCGGCCGGGCATCAGGTCGTTGACCACGTTGCCCGACGCGGCCACCAGGCAGCTGTCGGCGGTGGACATGATCGCCGAGAAATAGGCCGCCACGACCACGCCGCGCACGCCGATCGGCAAGACGTCGCGCACGAGCAGCGGGATGGCCATCTCCGATTCCGCCGCCGGGAACAGGGCCCGGCCGCACATCCCCAGCAGCACGCCGGCGAAGGCCATGGCGGGATATTCCAGCAATCCGGCCAGGAACCAGGCCCGGCGCGCGGTGCGGGCGTCGGAGCATGCGTACATGCGCTGGTAGAGGGTCATGGCCACCGCCCAGATCGGCACGATGGCCACCGCCCAGTTCAGCAGCACCGCCGGTCCGGCCGAGGCCAGCGAGAAGTGCCCCGCAGGCAGGGCCGCGCGCAGGGCGGACCAGCCGCCGACCTCGTGCAGGGCCGAGGGGATGGTCACCAAGATCAGGCCGAAGAGCAGGATCGACCACTGGACGGTGTCGGTGTAGATGACGGCCTTGATGCCGCCCAGGACGGTGTAGGCGATGGTCACTCCGCCGAGC
>CAYLMM010000010.1:0-60656 GCA_964384825.1 uncultured Fibrobacteraceae bacterium | reverse complement strand
TGGTGGATCTGGGCGCTGCGCTACGTCACGCCGGCGGTGCTGCTGGTGATCCTGGCGATGAACATCCGCGCCGAATGGACCGACACCTACCAGGGCTACCCGCTGTGGGCGACGACCCTGGGCGGCTGGGGGATCCTGATCGCGCTGGCGGTCCTGGGATGGTTCCTGCGGCGCAGGCCCGGACACCGGGGAGGTGAGTAGGATGCCCGCATCGGCCTGGATCATGTTCGGCTTCGGCTGCCTGGTGCTCTACGGCGGGCTGGGATTGTGCCTGGGCATCGCCTGGCGCAAGCGCGACCGCGACCGGTAGCGCGACCGCGGCCGCGACCGGCAGCCGGTCAGTTCCCGGTCTGCGCGGATGGCTCCGCGTCGGCAGCGAGCAGGCCGCCGATCCTCTCGATCATCCGCGCCGTGGCCCGGCCGTCGATCCGGCCCAGGCGAATCTCGGCCAGCGCCCGCTGCCCGGGCCGCCGTTGGCCGGAGAGGCCGGCGGCGGTTTCCATCAGTTCATCGGGACCGACAACCGGCACGGCTTCGCTCAGATCCGCGAGCGACGGCCGCAGATCATCCGGCCAGCGGACCCCGGCGTCGGGCGACGCCAGCATCGCAGGGGTATCGAAGAGCAGCGCCTCCCAGAACACTCCCGAAAGATCGCTGAGCGTGGCGTGGAATTCGGGCACCCGTTCGAAGGATCCGCCGCGCGCGGGCAAGACCTCGCAGCCGACCGACCGCGCGAAATTCCGCACCGTCTTCTCTCCCGCCAATGGGTGCGGCGAGAGCACGAGATCCCAATCCCGGCCCAGCCTTTTCAGGGCCTTGCCCCACCGCCGCGAAAGCAGCAGGCCGCGGCCTTCGGGATCGGGCCCCCAGGTCGGCAGCAGCAGCAGGCGGGGCCGGTCGGTCGCCGGAACCGGGTTGTCGAAGGTTCCGCCCCGGGCCAGGAATCCGTCGAGATGCCCGTAGCCGTCGTCGGCGAAGGAATAGTCGTGCACCGTCACCGCGCCGTCGCCGAAGATCAGGCCGCCGGCCGGCGAGCCCTTCGCGGCTCCGGACGCGCCCTCCCCGCGCACCGCCTCCAGATGACGCCGATGCACCTCGGCGCTGGTCCCCGATTTCCCGCTGCGCCCGTGCGAGAGCACCACCAGATGCAGGGGGCGGTCGGCGTCGCGCAGGCCCGCGAGCATCGGCTCGTAGTTGAAGTGGGCGGTGACCAGCACGTCCACGTCGAAGGACAGCGCCTTGCGCGCCGCCTCCTCGTGGGGCACGCCTTCGCCCAGCAGGACCAGCGGCGCGTCGGGATAGGCCTCGCGCACGACGCCGCGGCCGGAATCGGAAACGAACCAGGTGCCGCCCAGGTCGGGATAGAGCCGCCGCAGATGGTCGAAGATGTGGCTGCGGTCCCAAGAGGCCAGGGGGCTGTAGAGCCACCATCCCAGCCGGGGGGTCCTGGCGCGGATGCCGGTGCTGTTCAGGCCCGGCGTGTGGGGCAGGATGACGATCTCCAGGCCGAGCTCGTCGATCAGCTCGCGTCCCCAATGGTTCTCGTAGGTGTCGCGGGACCAGTCGTCGCCGTGGAAGACTCGGTTCACCCGGTGGCGGCGGCAGACGGCCTGGCGGTCGCTGTCGACCTCGACCACGTCGGCCAGGCCCAGATCCTCGATCGCCCGCGCCCGCTCCAGCTCGGAGTTGGCCGGGCGCTCGCCTTTGTACCGCAGAACCGTTTCGTCGGTGTGCACCGCCACGATCAGCCGGTCGCAGTTCTCGGCGGCGCGGCGCAGGAAGTTCACGTGGCCCCGATGGCAGAAATCGAAGACCCCGAGCGCCAGGCCCACGGTCCGGGAAGGAAACACGCGGCGGCGCAGGGCGTCGAAAATGGATCGAAGGGGGGAATCGGTTGCAGCGGCGTTCCTCGCCATGCGGGCACCTCGTCCGGATACAGATCGCGTGCACGAACCGACGGACGCTCCGTCCGGCGAAACATAGCCGCACCGGAGCCCGGAAGCCAAGCCTCATATCGTGGAGCGGGATCACCCGCCAACAAGGATCAGCCGGCGCGGCGCACCGGAGCCGCGATCGGGATCGCGACCGGCGCCGGTTCCGGCAGCACCGAATAGACGGCCAGCTCGGAGGCGGCCAGGATGTTCTCCAGGCGCCGCTCGTGCCCCATGATGATCTTCATGACCGGCTTGGAGACCTGCCGCAGCACCGATCGCAACGAGGCCCGGACCGCGTCGTTCTCGCGCACCAGCCGCGAGGCCGCCACCTGGGCGCCGATCCGTTCGAACCAGCCCTGGCCGCCCTTCTTGGCGTCGCGCACGGCCAGCACGCCGGCCTCCTGCTGCAGGATCTCGTCGATCAGGGCGTGGGCCTCGTCCAGCAGGCCGCTGTAGGTGATCGCGTGCAGGGCCATTTCGGATTCGCCACGCCACGCCGCGCCCAGGAATTCCTCGGCCGTCTCGCCGGCGGCCAGGGTGTGGGCCCGGCCGACGTCGCCGGTGTGGGTGTCGGTCGAGGACGTGAGCGCCTTGCCCAGATCCTCGGCCATCCGCCGGGTGATCAGGTTCTGCTGGGCGGTGCGGCCGGCGTTCAGCTCGAGCACCGGGAAGCGGGCGGCGATCTCGGGCAGCTTGCGGAAATCGACCTGCTCGCGCCGCAGCTCGCGCCGCTCCCACCAGGTGGGATGGTTGTACTGGTAGAGGATGCCGTCGCGCTCGCAGGTCTCGATCAGCTCGTCGAGGGTCCGCACGTTGCGCTGCAGGTCGGCGTAGCCGTCGGGATCCAGGCCGTAGAGGTTCACGTGGATCGAGAATCCGATGTCCGGATCGCGCAGGGTATGCTCGACGGCCGGAATCACCAGCCGGCGGTCGCCTTCTCCCAGCTCGCGCACCAGGGCCTCGTAGCCGGCCATGGTGTCGTGATCGGTGAGCGTGAAGAAATCCATCCTGCGGGAGGCTTCGGGATGGCCCAGCGCCTTCTCGAAAAGGGCGCGGGGCCGCAGCGAAGGCAAATCGGGTACGTCGAAGGAGGCGGACGAGTGTACGTGTAGATCGGCGCGTCTGAGATGCTTCATCCCTGTTCGTCTCTCTGAGCGGGGGGACCCCTCGATGATAGTCTGCGTCGTTGTCGGTCCTGGGGTCTTCTGACGAGGAAGGCCGGTCGATCGAGGCGGACTTAATTTCGACTAATTTAGTGCGAAAACTGGCGGCCTGCAAATCGTTCGCTTAATTGACGGAATGATACGTCGTTACAGACCCGGAGGTTCCGATGGTTTCGAAGAAGATGTGGATCAGGACGGGGGCCGTGATCGCAGGCGGAAGCGCCGGCTGGCTCTATCATTGGCTGCGCAGCTGCTCCGGAGCGACCTGAGCCATCGCCGACAGCCCCTGGCTGGCGATCCTCTTCGGAGCGCTGGTCGGAGGATTGCTCGCTTCCGGGAGAGGCGACTGAGGGGGCGAGGCCGCCCGGCCCCGCCCCCATCGAAAATGCACGCGGGCTAGGGCTTGCTCATCTGCGTGGTGTAGGCCAGCGACATCGCCGGATCGGCCGAGATCTCGGCCATCATCTTGTCGTACTGCTCGGTGGTCACGCCGTGCTCGGCCATGATCTCGTCGGCCTTCAGCGGGGCGGCGGCGACCGCGCGGCTGACCGCCACGACCTTGTCCACCTTCGCCTGCTGCTCGGGCGTCAGCTTCGAGACGATCTCCTCGACCGCCTTCTCGGCTTCGGCCGATCCCGCCTGCTCGACCGCCTCTTCCGCCGCCTGCTCCACGTCGGCCGCCTTGGGCGTCTCGGCCTCCTGGTCCCCGCCGCAGCCGCCCAGCACCAGAGCCAAGCCCATCGCCAGAATCGCCATCAGGATCATCGTAGTAGCGTTCTTCATCGGGAACCTCCCAGGTTCTTTCCCAGATAACCGTCGTTGTGAGTCGGAGATATGTCGTGCGAAGATGCGGCTTTCCCCCCGCGCCATTCTAACCGCTGCCGAAAACATCTTCCACCCTTTCCGCAGTTCGTTCTTCCCCGAGATTCGATTCGGGACAGTCGCCGAAGGCCACCCCTGCGGGCCGGAACCGACGCCCCCGCCCACGACCACCTAGGCCATCGCTCCCGCCCCGCAAGGATGATCCTTTTCCGCGAAAGCCCCGTTTCCTATCATTGAGCGAAGATCCCAACCCCGGAGAGTGACGATGCCCTACGACTTCGACCGACTCATCGAACGCCGCGGCAGCGCCTGCGTGAAGTACGCCCGTTATCGCCATCGCGAGGACGTGATCCCGATGTGGATCGCGGACATGGATTTCGAGTCGGCGCCGGAGATCGTGGCCGCGCTGCACCGACGGGTCGATCACGGGGTCTTCGGATATCCGTGCACGCCCGACGCGCTGATCGACGCCGCGATCGGGCACATGGAAACCGAGTTCGGCTGGACGGTGGATCCCGAATGGCTGGTCTGGCTGCCGGGGCTGGTGCCGGGTATCAACCTGGCCTGCCGGGCCGCGACCGCTCCGGGCGACGACGTGCTGACCGCGGTGCCGGCCTATCCGCCGTTTCTGGCCGCCCCGGGCAACGCCGGCCGCAACCTCGCGACCGCGCCGATGGAGATGCGCGACGGCCGCTGGGTGCTCGATCCGGAAACCTTCGCCGCTTCGATCACCCCGCGCACGAAGCTGTTCCTGTTCTGCAGCCCCCACAACCCGACCGGCCGGCTCTTCGACCGCGGGGAGATCGAGACGCTGGCGCGGATCTGCCTGGACCGCGGCGTGACCATCTGCTCGGACGAGATCCACAACATGCTGCGCCTGGACGACCGGCAGCATCTGCCGACCGCCGCGCTGGCCCCGGAGATCGCGGAGCGCACCATCACCCTGATGGCCCCGAGCAAGACCTGGAACATCGCCGGGCTGTGTTGTTCCTACGCCGTCATCCCGGACGCCGATCTGCGCGGCCGCTTCCAACAGGAGGCGGCCGGCGTCATTCCGGGGGTCAACCTGATGGGACACGCCGCCGCGCTGGCCGCCTACGCCGAGGGCGGGCCCTGGCTGGCCGCCTGCCTCGACTACCTGCGCGGCAACCGCGATCTGCTGGAAGAGGCCGTGGCCGAAATGCCCGGCGTGTCGATGACCCACGTCGAAGCCACCTACCTGGCCTGGCTGGACGTGCGCGAACTGGAACTGGACGACGCGGCCGGATTCTTCGAGAACGCGGGCGTGGGCATGCAGGACGGCGCCGAGTTCGGCGCGCCCGGCTGGCTGCGGCTGAACTTCGGCTGCCCGCGGTCGGTGCTGGCCGAGGCGCTGGAACGGATGAGCGGGGCGCTGGTGAGGGTCTGAGCTTCGGGGCCCGCGTTCCCGGCCCGCCGCGGGGCCGCCGCGGGGCCGCCGAGAGGCCGCCGACCATTCCATTGGCTTTCCAAGCAGTTGCGAATTATCTTCACGGAAACGCAAAACCGGCTTTCGTGAAGGTTACATCAATGCAACTGCGCTTGATCATTGGGATTCTGCTTCTTCTCGCCCTCCCGCTGGCCCTCGCGTCCTGCGGGGATTCCGACGTCGTCTCGCCCGAGGATTACGATCCGCTGAAGGATGTGAGCTTCGGCGACGACGAGCATCTGGAGATCGTCACCTGGAACATCGAGCAGTTCCCGCGGCCGGAGCTGGTGGACGATCAGTACGCGGCGGTGGATCTGGTGGCTCGGATCGTCGAGGCGCTGGACGCAGACATCTACGGACTGCAGGAGATCCGCAGCGGCTACATGTTCGCCGCGCTCTGCGATTCGCTGCCCGGCTACGAGGGATTCCGGGCGCCGAGCGGCGGCAACTGGAGCCTGGCCTACCTGTACAAGTCCTCGACGGTGGCCATCGACGACATCCACGAGATCTACGCCGACCTGGACGACCCCTTCCCCCGTCCGCCGCTGGTGCTGGAGGGAGCCTGGAACGGCAAGCCGCTGACGGTGATCGACAACCACCTGAAGGCCTACGACGACAACATCATCGACTACGGCAACCCCAGGGACGACGAGTATCGGCGGCTGTGGGCCTGCGAGCTGCTGCGCGACCACATCCTGCAGCAGCGTCCCGACGAGGCGGTTGTCGTGGTCGGCGACTGGAACGACAAGCTGCCCGACCCGCCGTCCTACAACGTCTTCCAGCCGCTGCTGGATCTGCCGGAGAGTTTCCGCTTCGTGGACATGGCGATCGCCGAGGGGGATCCGGCCTACCATTCCTTCTATTCCACCCAGGGCCACCTCGATCACATCATGGTGACCGACGAGCTCTTCGCCGCGGTCGAGGCCCCGGACGCCGCGGTGGAGGTCTTCCGGCTGGACCGCACGCTGCGGGACTACGCCTCATTGGTCAGCGATCATCGGCCGGTGGGGTTGAGGGTTTCGTGGGAGTGAGGGACACGCATCGCGGACACGCAAAGGCCCCGGCGGTGTTCCGCCGGGGCCTTTTTTTTTCTCCGCGACTGGTCTGCGGAAACCAACCCGTTCCTAGCGCACGGTCTCCTCGACCGGCACCGGCGGACAGGCCCCCTCGGCCTCCTCGTCGCCCAGCACGTAGTGGTCGAACCACTGCAGTTCGCGGGTCTGGTAGTCGATCATGTGCGAGGGCTTGTTGATGCCGTGGCCCTCGCCCGGATAGAGCACCAGGCGGCTCGGCACGCCGTTGAACTGCAGGTAGCTGAACATCTCGATCGACTGGCGCGGATCGACCGGCCGGTCCTCGGTGCCGTGCATCACCAGCGTCGGGGTGGTGATGTCGGCGGCGCGCGAGGCGGGGCTGTGCTCCCACATCCGGTCCAGATCTCCGGCCCAGGGCTGGTCGTACGAATCGATGAACAGCTGCGGATTGCTCTGCCCCATGGCCGAGACGTAGTTCCAGATGCCGGCGATCGAGACCGCGGCCTTGAACCGGTCGGTGCGGCTGACCACGACGTTGGTCATCAGGCCGCCGTAGCTGTAGCCGGTGAAGCCCAGGCGGTCGGGATCGATGGTGCCGCGTTCGGCCAGCGCGTCGATCGCGGCGTCGATGTCGCGGAAGTCGTCGGTGCCGAAGTTGCGGTGCACGCCGCGCAGGAACTCGGCGCCGTAGGCGGTGCCGCCGCGCGGGTTGACGATCAGCACCGCGTAGCCCTTCTGCGAGAGCACCTGCCAGGGGTAGCGGCCGCTCCAGGCGTTGCCGTAGCGGTAGTACGGGCCGCCGTGCATCTCGACGATCGCCGGCAGCCTGTCCGTTTCGCCGGCGCCGGGGGGCAGGAAGAGGAAGCCCTCGACCTTGCCGCCGTCGGCTCCGGGCAGGACCACCTTCTGCGCCGGGCGCAGGTCGAAGGCGGCCACCGCGTCGTCGACGCCGTCGATCCGCCGGGCCTCGGCGCCCTTCTTCAGCTTGCGGGCCCACATCGCGCCGGGGCGGTGCAGCTCGCTCTCGAGGTAGACCAGCTTGCCGCCGGCGTAGTCGAAGCCGCCGACGTTGCCCGCGAGTTCGGTGACCCGCTTCAGGCCGCCCTTGCGCGCATCGACCAGATAGAGGTCGTGCGTGGTGCCGTCGGCGGCCGAGATCAGCAGGCTCTTGCCGTCGGCCGTCCAGATCGCGGGCTTGCCCGGGGTCGAGCCGGTGCCCGAGAGCGCCATCGAGCAGCCGGGGGTCAGAACGGTCTCGTCGCCGCCGGCCAGGTCGCGCACGACCAGATCCTTCAGGTTCAGATAGGCCCGGTACTCGGCGTCGCGGTCGACGAAGTAGGCCAGCTTCTTCCCGTCGGGCGAGAAAGCAGCCATCGAGGCGTGGCGGTCGGCCGGGCTGACGCGGGTCAGCTCGCCGGTCGCGACGTCGATCAGGCCGACGCGCTGCTCCTCGTCGACAAGGCCGGAGAACCTCTCGTTGTAGGTCAGCGCGATGGTCGCTCCGTCGGGGGACCAGTCGGCCTGCTGGGGATTCAGGGGGGGCTCGGTCAGTCGCCGGGGATCGGCCTCGCCGGGGCCGCATTCGCCGGCCGCGACGATCCAGAGCTGGGCGAACTCGTCGGGCTGCTCGAGGCGGTCGAAGACGGTCCAGTCGCCTTCGTCGTCGGCCTCGTCGTCGGCCTCGGCCTCGGCGTCTTCGGCCTCTTCGGCCTCGGGCTCGGTGGTCGACAGCACGGCCAGATATTTGCCGTCGGGCGACCACCAGAAGGCGTCCACGCCGTCATCCAGATCGGTCACCGCGCGCGGTTCGGTGCCGTCGAGCGGATTGACCCAGACCTGGGCCGCGCCGTCGCGGACCGCGATGTAGCTCAGGCCGCCGCCGGGACGCCAGGCCAGATTCCAGATCGGAGTCTCGTCGTCGAAGGTCAGCCGCCGGGGCTCGCCCCGGTCGAGATCGGCCAGCCAGACCTGGCGCAGGCTCTTGTCCAGGTCCAGGTCGCGCCGGCCGCGCATGTAGGCCACCCGGTCGCCGTCGGGCGACAGGGCCAACGACCCCAGGTAGGGCACCTGCAGGAAGTCTTCGATGGCGAAGGCGCCGGAGTCGTCGGCGGCCGTCTCGGCCGCAAACGCGGGCAGCGCGGCGGCGGCCAGAACGATCGCCAGGACCAGAACGCAGAAACGTGTCGGGGAATATCGCATGGATCCTCCCTGTTCAGGGGAAAGCGGCCCGGACGGCCGCGGGGTTCAGGATCGCGAGAAGGCGCCGGGCTGGCCGGCGCGATAAGAAGATAATACCTCGGCCGCCTTTCGGGGAAGTCCTTCCCGCTGACACGCGCGAAAGGCCGCGGAATTCCTTCCGCGCGCCCGCCGGATCGATCAGCCGCAAAAGATAAAAGACTTTCAGGAAACGGGCGGGTTCTCGGGCAGGGAGAAGAGCATCACGGTTCCGTCGCCCGGGCAGCTCGATTCGATGCTCAGCCGGCCTCCGTATTTGCGCAGGATCTCCTGCGACCGGGGCAGGCCGAGGCCGCCGCCCGTCCGGGCGCTGATCCGAGAATCCAGCACCTTCTTCCATTCGGGCCGGGGGATGCCGCCGCCGGTGTCGGCCACGCGGCACAGGACCATGTTGTCCCGGGTCTCCCACGCGATCGTCAGGACCCTCTCTTCGCTCGCGACCATCGCCCGGACCGCGTTGGAAACCAGGTTCTCGAGGATGAAGGCCAGTTCCTCGGCGTCGGCGCGGCACCAGGGCCCCGCAGGACCCGAGCCGGCCACAGGCAGGATCAACTCCACCCCGGCGTCCGCGGCCGGCTCGCGCCAGGCGTCGGCGACGCGGGCGGCGACCGCGCTCAGATCGGCCCGGAACCAGGTCTCGACCTCGGCGCGCAGGGCGCGATGGGCGGTTTCGGCTTCGTCGCAGAGGCGGCGGACATCCTCCATGAGGCGCAGAACCTGATCCCGGTCGAAACCGTGGTCGGCCAGAAGTTGCAGGACCGCGACCGCCTCTTCGCGGGATCGCGCCGCCCGGCCGATCAGCGACGGCGTCACGCCGGCATCGCGGGCGAGTTGCAGGATCGACCTCATCCTCGGCAGCGCGACCTCGCGGCAATCGCCCCAGGTCTCGGCCAGGCGGCCGCTCAGTCCGGCCCCGTCGACCTGTTCCGAGGTCATCGCCCGGCAGAGCCACACCATCCGCCGCAGCGCACGCAGGGCGCCGATCGCGCCGTGGCTCGAAAGTTCGAATTCCTCCAGCAGCCGCAGACGCAGATCCCTCAGGGCGGCGGGGTCGGCGGCGATTCCGGCCGAGGTCCGGTTGCGGCGCCGCGACGCGACGACCGCAGCCGCCAACGCCGGCGCCAGGGCCAGCAGCCACAACCTCCGATCCACGGGCCGCGGCGGGGCCGGTTCGAAGAGCAGGGCGGCGCCCATGTCTTCGTCCCGGTTCCCCACCAGAAGCAGGCGCGCACGCCCGGGCTCCGGAGCCCAGACGGCGCAGTCGGAATGGAACCTGTAGGGAGCGGAGAATTCCGGCTGCCTGGCCAGGACCCGCAGGTCCGTATCCAGGACGTAATGCATTTGCGAATGGCTGACGACGACGATCTCGACTCCCGGCTCGGGAGTCAGGTCGGCCGCGATCTCGACCTCGACCGGGTCGTTCGACAGGGCCGCCCGGTCGGCGACCAGTTCTCCGTCGTTCAAGCGCAGGCGCAGCACCTCGCCCCTTCGCGTGCCCACGAACAGCAGATCGCCGCCGCCGGCGGGATCGGGAGCGGCGGCCAGGCCCTTGATCATCCGGGGCATCCGCGATTCATGGAGCAGGGCGCCGTCCCGGCCGGCGTAGACGCAGACGCGGGCCTCGTCGAACGTCTGGGTGTCGACCACCAGACAGACCTCCGGGCGGCCGTCGCCGTCGATGTCCGCGGGCCGGACATATCCGTGCGCGAAGGAGGGGCTGACCGCGTGCCGCCACAGCAGGCGGCCGTCGGAATCCAGCACGATCAGGTGCATCATGTCGTCGCTGGTGCCGTTGATCAGGCGCCCGCCCAGATTGTCCGGGGCGTTGCCCGCGACCAGCACCTCGAAGCGCCCGTCGCCGTCCAGGTCGGCCAGGCAGGTGCCCCCGAGAGCGGGATTGCAGCCCATGCCGTGGCTCCAGATCTCGTCTCCGGTCAGCGGATCGATCGCCAGGATGCCGCGGGGTTCCAGATCGTAGCCGACCGAGCGGATCAGCAGCAGGGCCCGGCCACAGGTCGACGCCGGATGGGGCGTCGTGCCGAGCACGCGGTAGACGCCGTCCCACCGGCCGTCGCCGCGGCGATCTTCGCCCGAAGGCAGATCGTACTGCGCGACGAGACTCGGCGCCGCGGGATCCAGGATCCACAGCCGCCAGCCGATCATTCCGGCCCGATGGCCCAGCAAGACGGCCTCGGACAACCCATCCCCGTTCAGGTCGTCGATCGCCGTGATGAACACGCTGCGGTTCCCGTGGCAGTATTCCGGCGGCAGGTTCATCTGCCAGTCGGTGATCTTGACGCCGTCGGCCCAGTTCTCCGCGAGCAGCCCCTGCTTGTTCGCGTGCAGCATCTCCGGCAGGCCGTCGCCGTCGTAATCCAACACGGCCACGGTCAATCCGGAGCGCGCGCCGCCCACCGCCGGAACCGAGAGCGTGCGGTCGTGGCGGGCGGCGTAGGGATACCAGCCGTCTTCGGAGTCGAGATCGGTCGAGGGAAGGTCGAGCGGCCCGGCAGCGGAACAGATCCCGGCCAGGGACAGGACGCAGACCAGCATGGCCGGCAGGAACCGGAAGAGGCCGCTGCCCGGGCGAACCGAAGATCGGGGAAGAAAGGGTTGATTGCGGCGAGTCATATCGATCGGCAATACCCCAGGAAATCCGCGCGCCGAGCGCGGTCTCCGGATCGAAACCTCGAAGGCGAGTCGAGGTGAACGCGGAGAATTATACCACTTCCGGTACTCCGTGCAACGTCCCCGTACCGGCCACGCCCGGCGCCCCGCCGCACCGGATTGCCCCTGCCCGGTTCCTGTGGTACTGTGTGCGTATACTCCCGGGGGGAGGGAGCCCGCCTTGACCGATAGATCGGCCTCGCCCGACATCCGCGACCCATTCCACAACGCGACGGCATCAACGCGAAGAGCATCCGACAGCCGGGGTGGATCCGCCCCCGGCCCGCCGCCGTCCTCTCGGCCCCAGGCAGGAGGACTCGCTATGCCGCTGACCAAGCTGAAGGAGTACCTGGACGACCACGGCGTCTGGTACGAATGCCTCAAGCACGACAAGGCCTTCACGGCGCCCGAAATCGCCGCGACCGCCCACATTCCCGGCCAAGAGCTGGCCAAGTCGGTGATCGTCAAGCTCGACGGCCGCATGGTGATGACCGTGCTGCCGGCCTCCGAGCAGATCGATTTCGACCTGCTGCAGGAAGCGACCGGCGCGCTCGACGTCGAACTGGCCCGCGAAGAGGACTTCAACGAAGTCTTTCCCGACTGCGACATCGGAGCCATGCCCCCGTTCGGCAACATCTACGGCATCGATGTCTACGTCGCCGACTCCCTGGCCCTGGACGAACTGATCGCATTCAACGCCGGCTCCCATACGGAGCTGGTCCGAATGGCCTACGCCGATTTCGAGCGGCTGGTCCAACCGGAAATCCTGAGAATGTCGGTACAGTTGTCCTGAGGCGAGGGAGGATGGAGATGATCAAGCAGCTGTCGTTCACGAAGTACATGAGGGAGCTCCAGCCCGATTTCCGCTGCCGCATCAACCAGGCCGAATCCGAGGAGGAACTGCGCAACATCTTCTTCCAGACCGTCCGGGGGCTCTTCGAGGTCTTCCTGGCCGGAGGTCTGCCCTGCGAACCGCTCGACATCCGGCTGCTGCCCGACGAACGGCCCCCCTACTCGTTGAGTCCGCGCTTGCGCCGTGACAGGAATTTCCGTCGGGTGTGGGCGAATTCCGATCTGGCGCCGACGGTGGCGAAGCTGGCCGAGGCCGCCGCCCACCGCTGGCGGCATCTGGGCATGCATCCGGAGAAGACCACCGCGAAGATCCGGGCGCAGCAGGCCGCCGGCCGCAACCGGTAGGGAAGCAAAAATCAGATCGACCCGAGGGCGCGGGTCGCCAACTCGACGCTCTTGGCCGGACCGACCTTGATCTGCTCGTCCACGATCACGCCGTCGGGCCCGATGATCCAGTGCGAACGGATCACGCCCATGTACTTCTTGCCGTAGAGGGATTTCTCTCCCCACGCGCCCCACCGTTCCAGCACCTCGTGATCGGGATCGGAGAGCAGGTCGTAGGGCAGGTCCTTCTTCAGTTTCCACCTCTTCAGCTTCTCCGGCGCGTCGGGGCTCAGGCCCAGCACGACCGCGCCGGCAGCCTCGATGCGCGGGAATTCGTCGGCGAAGCCGCAGGCCTGGTTCGTGCAGCCGGGGGTTCCGGCCTTGGGGTATGCGAAGAGCACGACCGTGCTGCCGCGCAGATCGCTCAGCTTGACCATCGCGCCGTCCTGGTTGGGCAGCGTGAAATCGGGCGCCTGACTGCCGATGTCGGGCATCGTTCCCTCCCCGGTGGTGGTTCGCGGGCGCCGGCCCCGCGCCGGCAAGGCCATGGTAGGCGCGAGGGGGCGGCAACCGCAAGGCCCCGCCCCGTCGATCGTCAGGGTGCGCCCTCGCCCTGCGCCACGTAGCCGAGGCCGGGATATCCCACCCAGTGCGCCAGGGTGTTCGGGGCGGTGACCCCCAAGGCGGTTCCGGGAACCTCGAGCCGGCCGTCGGTCACGCTGTCGCCGTAGCGCAGCAGGTGACCGGCCAGGGGCTCGGTTCCCATCTCGCGGACCCAGGCCGCGGTCGCAGTCAGGCCGAAGGGGATGGAATAGATGCCGCACCATGTGATCCGGTAGGGCTCGCGCGGATCGCCGGGACGCCACACCGCGCGGACGAAACGCTCGGGGCCGTCGGGAGTCAGCGGTCCGGTCAGCGCGACCTCGGCCAGGGTGACGTCGCGGGCGACCGCCGCAGCATGGCCGGCCTCGTCGCAGCCGTAGGGATGGTGCCCGCCGGAGGGCCCCCATCCCTCGCAACCGTAGTGGACCGCGTCGGCCGAGATCAGGATCCCGATGTCGACGCCCGGACGCCAGTCCTGATCGCGGCAGATCCGGGCCAACGCGAGGCCGAAACGATCGGCCGCGGCGCTGAGATCGTGCCACGGGAATCCCGGCGCCAGCACCGGCACGAAACGCGCGTCCGGATTCGCGGCCCGCAGCCACGGCAGCAGCGACTCGATCGAATGCTCGGCGTCGTGGCGGACGTCGTCGACCACGGCCAGACCCTCGGGCAGATCCTCCAGCAGGCGGGCCCGGAGCTCGTGGTCGACCGGAATCTCGTCGCCGGCCACGCGCCAGGTGTCGTGCCCGTCGAAGAGCAGCTTTCCGGAGACCCCGATCCGGCGGCAGGCGTGGCAGACCCCGATCACGATCCAGCGTTCGGCGCGCATCCCGGGCAGCAGGTGCAGATCGACGGGAGCGGCGTAGAGGTAATCGTCGTGGGGCATGATCGCGGCGACCCAGGGCTGGTCTTCGGCCAGGCCCAGCTCGGCGCGGCGCGCGGCGACCGCGGCGGATTCCTTCGCGCCGACGGCCTCCAGCAGGGCCGCCATGTCGGCGGCCGTATTGGCGAATCCCACCGTATCGACCTGGGCGCGGACGTCGCGGTGGCTCCCGGCCGGGACGTCGGCCAGCGCGCCGCCTTCGGCGACCGCGACCAGGGCGAGGCCGGCGAGCCAGGCCGCGCAGAACGCCAGCACCGCGACGATCGCGATCGACGGGCGGGCCGGCAAACGGACCGCCCGGGCCGCGAGGCCCGGGCGGTCGGCGCGGGAACGATTCTTCCGGCCGGTCATGACGCCAGGTCCGCGGCCCGGCGCAGCCGGCGTTTCAGGCGGTGGATCTCGCGGCGGGCGCGATGCAGGGCCTGCTTGTCTCCCGCCTCGAGCGCGGCCGCACGCTGGCCCTTCAGTTCGCGGATCCGCGCCTTCATGGCGCGTTTCCCCTTGCCCGGCTGGATCGTCTTGTGGGGTTTCGAGATCTCGAGTTTCTCCGCCAGCAGTTCGATCAGGCGATCCTTCTTCATCTGGGTGACGCCCGTCACATCCGGCAGATGTTCCTTCATCATTTCGCGAAGCTCGACGACCTTGTGTTTCGTCAATTCATGCCAATCCATGCATCACCTCCGGAAAATAGGAACGGACGGATCCTAGCACGGGCGGCGAAAGCCGACAAGGCATCCCATTCCGTCCGCTTTCCATCAGATCGACCGCCCTGCGCTGTCCGATTCCCGACACGCGACCGGATCCGGACATCGCGCCCCAGGGTAATCGCTTGCAAAATGCTGAATTCAAATAGCTTGAACCCAAGGATCCATCCGGGCCGGAACGCGGAGCCAGGCACGTGTCTGGCAACATCGAGGTTGCCATGATCGAGACGCCCCCGATCCGCGTAATCGGAGAACTGCACCATGTTGACGCGCGAAACGACGCCTCTGACGCGGGAAAAGGCCGTTCACTTCTTCAGGGACGCCGCCGAGACGGCCGGAGCGGTGGTCGTGGAAGTCTCCGGGTTCGCCGAGGCCTTCACCTACGCCGTCGAGCTCTGCGCCTCCCGCGATACGGTCTCGCCGACCCTCGCCCGCGACATCGAGACCCCGGCCGGAGAGTCGCCCGGACATTTCGATCCGGCCGCCTTCCGCAAGACGCTCGCGGCTCCTGGATTCACCAGCCACCAGCTCGACATGCTGATCCCCCGCGCCCGCGAAAAGAATCTCTCCCTGCTGACCGGGGGATTGCGCCGACGCATCGCCGGCGTCGAGATGGGGCTGAGCGTCGCCGACTTCGGCCTGGCCTCGACCGGCACCCTGGTCATCCAATCCAACAGCGAGGATGTCCGGCTCGCGAGCATGATCGGCGAGACCCACGTGGTGATCCTGCCGGCCGCGAAGATCCGCACCGACATCCCGGCGATCCGCAACGACCTGCTGGCCATGATGTCGATGGCCCCCAACTACACCGCCCTGATCACCGGCCCCAACCGCACGACCGACATCGAACGGATATCGAGCGTCGGCGTCCATGGACCGCGGGAGCTTCACATTCTGATCTGCGGGGAGTACGGATGCGCCGCACAGGTGGCATGAAGGAATACGGCCGCCGGATTCTGGACTGGTTCGACAAGACCCCTCTGCGGAAAGCCCTGGCCACGATCGCCGGATCACGGAGCGCGATTCTCGGCCCTGCGAACGGCGGAACCGAACGGTACGAACGCCGGCTGGAAACCCCGTCCTTCGCCGAGACGATGCGCCGCGCCTTCCGCGAGAAGGTCGAGGCCGCCGGGGCGCACTTCCATCAGGCCGCCGACCGCGCCGAGGCCGCCGGGATCATCGCCCGGATCGCCGCCGGCACGGGCTCACGCCTCGCTGTCAGGACGCAGGCGACGACCGCCGCCGGGAGGATTCCCGCAGCCGATCCGGCGCTCGGAGGGTTGAAAATCGTCGAAACCGACCTCGGGGAGTGGATTCGCCAGCTGGACGGAGAACCGACCCCGTCCGCGGCGGATGCCGCCGAGCTTCTTTCCCGGGAACGGGCGGCGGACATTCTCGGCCGTGAGATCGGCCGGCCGGTGAATCCGGACATCCCCGAACTGATCGGGATCGCCCGGCGGGAATTGCGGACGGTCTTCGCCGACGCCGACATGGGCATCACCGGCGTCGACGTGGCCGTGGCCGAAACCGGCTCCCTGGGCATGGCGACCGCCCAGGGCAACGCCCGCCTGGCGACGACCCTGCCCCGGGTGCACGTCGCGATCGTAGGCGCCGGGCAGCTGGTCCCCACCCTGGACCAGGCCCTGCGGATCCTGACACCCGCCGACGGCGAATCCGACGCCCTTCCCCCCCCCCACGTCACCTGGATCACTGGCCCGAGCCAATGCCGCGGCGGCGGCGGCGGACGCCGCGAGATGCATATCGTGCTGCTCGGCGACGACCGCCGACCCGGCTCCGGCGCTCCGCCGGAGCGTCAACGGGCCGGACGCAGCACCTCGATCTGATAGGCCAGCCCGCGGCCTTCCCGCAGGTTCCCCGCCCCGTCCAGGCTGGCGGCGGTTTCCAGGTCCGACGACGCCACCAACCGGTCCCACTGCCGCTGATCGTAGCAACGCAGATCGTAGACGGCGTCGCGGTGTTCGGTTCCGCCGGGCCGCGTGATCGCCAGATGGCTGAGCACGCGCTCGGTGCGCGGCCCGGGCCCCCCGGCGCCCGGCGGCAGGTAGTTCACCATCTGCACCACGCGGCAGGAGCCCCTCGCCGCGCGCCAGATGTCCTCCTCGGCGGCCTCCGATCCGTAGACCGACAGGGTCAGGCCGACGGCGTAGACGCCGCCCGGGGCCAGGGCCCGTCCGACGCGGGCGAAATGGGTCCGCACCGCGTCGTCGCTTTCCAGGTGGCGCAGGGAATTGTCGGGCAGAAAGGCGAAGTCGATCGAACCGGGCGCCACCGATTCGAAGTCGGCCATGCCGGCGGCGAAGACCCGGACCAGGCCGTCCAGACCCCGGCGCCGCAACCGCTCGGCGGCGAAATCGATCATCGCGGGCTCGATGTCGAAACCGACCGCCCGCATCCCGCGGCCGGCGATCACCCGCAGATGACGCCCCGTCCCGCAGGCCGGCTCCAGCCACGTCGAACCGGATCCGGGCGCGCGCCCCCAGGCGCGGCTGATCCGTTCCAGCCGGTCGACCTCGCCCGCTGTTCCCGGCGTGCCGAGGATATCGTAGATCAGCGGGTCGGCGTAGATGCCGCCGTTCATCCCCCGGCCTCCCAGTCCAGATCGAGCGCCACCGGACAATGGTCCGATCCGTGGACGTCGGCGAGAATCTCCGCCCCGGCCAACCGCGGCCGCAGCGCTCCGGAGATCAGGAAGTAGTCCAACCGCCAGCCGACGTTCCTTTCGCGGGCCGCGGACCGGTAGCTCCACCAGGTGTAGCATCCCTCCCGGCCGGGATTGAGTTCGCGGAAGGTGTCGATGAATCCCGCCTCGAGGAAGGCCGAGAATCCGGCGCGCTCCTCGTCGGTGAAGCCGGCGTTGCGCCTGTTGCTGCGCGGATTGGCCAGGTCGATCTCCTGGTGCGAGACGTTCAGGTCGCCGCAGCAGACCACGGGCTTGCTCTTTTCCAACTCCTTCAGATGCGCCAGGAACGCGATGTCCCACTTCTGCCGATGCGGCAGCCGCGCCAGTTCGCGCTGGGAGTTCGGGGTGTAGACGTTCACCAGGAAGTGCCCGGCGAACTCGAGGGTCAGCACCCGGCCCTCGCCGTCGAGATCCTCGTCCCCGAGGCCGGTGCGCACGTCCATCGGCTCGATGCGCGTGAAGATGGTGGTTCCGCTGTAGCCCTTCCTGCGCGCCGGATTCCAGTAGACGCAGCGGCCCGGCATCTCCAGCTCCACCTGGTGCGGTTCGGCCCGCGTCTCCTGCAGGCAGAGGATGTCGGGGTCGGCCTCGGCCGCGAAATCGGCGAAGCCCTTCTTGAGCGCGGACCGCAGTCCGTTGACGTTCCAGGAGATGTAGCGCATGCGTCCTCTCGCGTGGCGTTCGGGGATGGGTCAGAAGCGCGTCAGCCGCGCCGGAAGACGCCGATCATCGCCGGCGAAGCGGCCGGATCGAAGGCGGCGCCGTCGAAGTCGCCGGCCATGGTTTCGCATCGCCAGCCGCCGTCCCGGTGGACAGCCTCCAGTTCGACGGCGCGCACGGGATGAAGGGTCGTCTCGCCCGAGAACAGAGTGGCGCCGTCGCGTTCCAGACCGGTGGCGAAGATCACCGAGCCGGGCCCCACTTCGCGGTATTCGCGGCGGAAAACCGTGCCGTCCGGCAGGGAGCGGTCGGGAAAATCCCAGCCTCCGCGATCGAGGATGAGGTCCCAGTTGACCGTCTGGAAGACCCAGACTCCGCCCGGGGCCGCGAGGCCGGCCAAGGCCGCCAGGAAATCCGGCAGATCCCGCCGCGGGAGGTGGGCCAGCACGTTGCCCACGCAGTAGGCGAGATCGAAGGGGCCCTCGGCGGCCAGTTCGCCGATCCGAACCATGTCCAGTTCGCGGAAAAGAGCGCCGGGATAATCGCGCCTGGCCGTCGATATCATGGCCGCGTCGGGATCGATCCCCACCGCAGCACGGCCCTCGTCGGCGAAACGTCCGCAGTAGCGGCCCGGGCCGCAGCCCACGTCCAGCACCCGGCCGGCGGCGGCGGGCAGCATCCCGTCCAGGAAGGCGTGAACCGCTTCCCGGAAGGGGAAAATCGCCTCGTAGGCGTCGGCGAAATCGGTGTAGAAGGACATGACGGCTTCCGGTTCGGGACGGAGCGCAGGCGAACGGAACCATGATACGTTCGTCCCCCGGCCGGAGCTAGTCGTCGTCGACCGAGATTTCCCAGGACCGCTTGTAGTTGCGCGGGAACTCGAAACAGTTCGTCGCGCCGTGCCAGGACGCCTCCAGCCGGCGTCGGAAGAGCTCGCAGGAAGCCGCCGCCGGCGGCGGCAGGCCTTCGCTCCAGGGCAGGTCGCGAGGGCTCAGTTCGCAACGGCGCAGCTCCGCCTCCAGCCTTTCGACGTCGGCCGCGTCGGCGCCCGATTCGACCGCGCCTTCGACCGAGTTGCGCAGGAAGGCCATCATCGTGCGGCGCGCGATCTTCCGGGTGCGTCTCGGTCCGAACATCGCGTCCTCGCCGTCGAACAGGTTCGCGCGCGCGCCGTCGGCTTCCACCGTCGGCCCCTCGCCGGCATCCTTCCCCAGCCAGCCGTAGAAGGCGGTGCTGTAGATGTGCAGGTACTCGCCCAGGCCCATGCCGGCATCCAGCAGCAGGCGGTTGCGGCGGTCGACGTGGCCGGCGATCGGCTCGATCATCTGCGCCACGCCGGAGATCGCGGCGGTGATCTTGCTGAAGATTCCTTCGGCGTTCTCGACCCGGGCGGGGAAATCGATGCTGATCCGTTCCAGATCGGACCGGCTACCGCGCAGGGAATCGCGGACCGCGAGGAAGATCTCCATCCGCCGCGGCGCGATGGAATGGTCGGCCGCGGGAACGTAGTCCGCCGGAGCGCCGAAGCGGTCGGCCAACTCCTCGCGGCTGTCCTCGGCCCGGCCGAGGCCCGAGAATTGCCCCCGGATCCAGAGCCCCCCGCCGACGGTCAGCAGGATCCCCAGCAGCAGCACCACGCCGCAGCCGATGCCGCAGCCCATCAACCAGCGGTTGTCCCGGAAGCCCATTCCTTCCTCCCGGTCGGCGGCCGATCGCCGCCGGCGGTCAATGCCGGTGTTCGACCATGAACTCCACGGCGTTGGTCATCGGATCGTAGCTCGCGGCCAGGCGCGCGCGGTAGGGGGCCAGCGAATCGGCGATGCGTTCGGGCAGCCCGTCGCGCCAGGCCATGCGGGTGCGGTCGTCCTCGAGGGCCTCGAGTTCCGCGGCGACCCGTTCGCGCCAGGGGCCGTCGCCGCCGCCGGCCGCGTCGATCGCCTCGAGCTGGTTGGCCAGCCAGTGCCGCCCGCCCCAATTCATGTAGTCGAGCCTTTCGATCAGCCGTTCCTCGCGCACGTCCTCGGCGCTGAAATCGTGATCGTCGTCGTCGCCCGAGATGCGGAAATCCGGGCCGTCGCCCGGCGAGAATTCCAGCCAGCCGTAGTAGATCAGGCCGTAGAAATAGGCGTATTCGCCCGGCCCCATGCCATGGCGACGCATCGCTTCGGTACGATCGTCGACGTAGCTCTTCAGGGCCGGCAGCAGCTTCATCCCGGCGCGGATCTTGGCCAGGACCCCGCCCCGGCCTTCGGAATCCAGCGTCGAGAAGATCTTGGCCGTCGAGCGGCGGCGGCGCTCGGTGTCGTCGCGAACGGCCAGGAAGACCTCGATCCTCTCGGCCGCCAGCCGGCCGTCGGCCGCCGGAGTGAAATCGCCGGCGTTGCCGAATTCCTCTTCCAGGGCGTCGATCGCGTCGCCGGTCGCGCGCACCGAATCGACGGTCCGCTTGACGAACAGGCCGCCGCCGACCCCGATCAGGATCAGCAGCAGCAGGACCACCGCGCAACCGATGCCGCAGCCCTTCAGCCAGCCGCTTCCGCCACCCGACATCGCGGTCTCCTTCGATCGGGATCCGCCGCCGCGGGTCAGTATCCCAGGGCCCGCAGCTTCCGGCGCGCATCCTCGTCCAGTTCGACGGCCTGTCCGCCGCCGGCGGAGACCGGCGAGGACGGATCGATGTACGCGTCCAGCCTCGCCCGCATCCGGCGAACCTCTTCGGTACGCACGGGCGCCAGATCGGTTGCCGCGGCCGGGTCGTTTTCCAGATCGTAGAGCTCGAGGCTCTCGTCGCCGTCCTCGTGCAGCAGCACCGCGTGCCACGGCCAATCCACCAGGGCCTTCGACCAGCGATCGTCCATCCCGCCCTGTTCGGAGAGGGTCAGCGAGGCGCCGCGGTCGCGCATGCCGAGCAGCGGCGCGGCGAGGCTGCGGCCGTCGAGTCCGTCTGGCGTCGGCAGGCCCGCCGCGTCGAGCAGGGTCGGCAGGATGTCCATCGTCGAGACCGTCTCGTCCACCACGCGGCCTGCCTCCCGGCCGCCGGGCAGCTTCACGATCAAAGGCACCCGCACGGCCTCGACGTAGGGCAGCGAATGGGTGAACCAGATGTCGTGCTCGCCCAGATGCTCGCCGTGGTCGGCGAAGAGCACGATCAGCGCCTTGTCGTAGAGGCCCAGCTCGACCAGGCGGTCGAGCACCCGTCCCACCTGTTGGTCGACGTAGCTGACGCCGGCCTCGTACTGCCGGCGCGGGAATTCCAGGTCGGTCACCCCGGCGAGCCAGTCGTACATGCCGCCGGCGCTGTTGGGCGCGCGGTTGGCGTCGGACAGCAGCATGTCGGTGATCGGCGCGCCCGGAGCCTTCTCGTCGCCCGCGTAGTACATCCGGTCGAAGGGGGCCGGCGGGGTATAGGGAGCGTGGACATCGAACCAGTGCAGCAGCATCAGGAAGGGACGGTCGCGCCAGGCGGCCGCGAGCTTGCGTCCCTCGTTGGTCACCTTCAGCCCCTGGTCGCGGTGGGAGGCGACCGAGAAGTCGGTTACCCGTTCGAAGCCCTGGGTCATCCCGAAATCCGGCCCGACGTAGTTGATCGTCACCGCGGCGCCGGTGGCGTAGCCGGCGGCGGCGAAATGCTCGGCCAGGGTGGTGAAGCTGTCGGCCAGCACCGCCCGCGGGCCGCCGACCGTCCCGTGCCGCCAGGGACGCAGGCCGGTGTAGACCGAGGCGAACGACGGCAGCGTCCAGGGCGCGGCCGAATAGCAGCGGGAAAAACGGACCCCGTCTGCGGCCAGGGCGTCGATCCGCGGCGTCCGCAGGCCCTCCATCCCGTCGCAGCCCAGATGATCGCCGCGCAGGGTGTCGATCGCCAGCAGCACCACCGGCGGCGACGGGCCGTCGCCGCGCAGTTCGGCGGCGGGATCGGCGCCGCAGCCGCCCAGAGCCGCCAGCGCAACGGCCGCGAACAACGCGAACGTCATCGTCTTCATGATGATGCTCCCCGGTCGGGCAGATGACGCTGGATCCGCGCTCCGATCCGGGCCGCGAGTTCGTGGGCGTCCTCCACCACGAGGTAGAGGCAGGGCACCATGACCAGCGTGATGGCCGTGGCGAAGACGACCCCGTATCCCAGCGACAGCGCCATCGGGATCATGAAGCGCGCCTGACGCGAGGTCTCGAAGATCATCGGGGCCAGGCCGCCGAAGGTCGTCAGGGTCGTCAGCAGGATCGGGCGGAACCGGCGCACGCCGGCCAGCCGCACAGCCTCGGCGGGCGGATGGCCGGCTTGGCGCATCTTGTCGGTGAAGTCGACCAGCACCAGGGCGTCGTTCACCACCACCCCCGAAAGCGCCACGATCCCCATCATGCTGATCAGGCTCATGCTGTAGCCCATGATCAGATGGCCGAAGACGGCGCCCACGATGCCGAAGGGAATGCTGAACATCACCACCGCCGGCCGGGTGTAGCTGCGGAAGGGAATGGCCAGCAGCACGTAGATGCCCAGCATGGCCATCCCGAAGCCCGAGTATAGGCTCGACGTGCTTTCGCGCATGTCCGCCTCGCGGCCCTCGTAGACCGAGCTCAGGCCGGGGTAGTCCTCCTGCAGCTGCGGCAGGATCTGGGCCGAGAGCACGGCGTTGACCTGGTTGGTCTGGCTCGGGGGTTCGACGTCGGCGGTCACCTGCTGGGTGCGGCGTCCGTTGCGCCGGGTGATGGACGTGTAGGCGCGTCCCCGCTCGACCTCGGCCACCTCGCGCAGGGGCACGTCGGTGCCGGCGGGCGTGCGGATCATCAATTCCTCGATGTCGAACTCGCTGATGCGCTCGGCCTCCGGCAGGCGCACCAGGACCCGCACCTCGCTGCGTCCGCGCTGCTGGCGCAGGGCCTCCGAACCGTAGAAGGAATTGCGCAGCTGGCGGGCCACGTCGCCGGCGGTCAGCCCCAGGCTCAGGCCGCGGTCGGTCATCGTGTAGTCGAGCTGCTCCTTGCCGCCGGCAAAGCCGTCGTCGATGTCCTTGACGTTGGAGAATTCCGCGAGCGAGGCGGCCACGCTGGCGCCGGCGGCCTCGAGGGTGGCGATATCGCGGTGCGAGAGCTCGACGGTCAGCGACTTGCCCGAGCCGGGACCGCCCCGGTCGGACTCGAAGCGCAGGCTCTCCAGACCCGGGATCTCCCCCGTCTCGCGGCGCCACGCGGCGGTGAGGTCGGTGGTGGTCATCGGGCGGACCTTGGAGTCGGTCAGGAACGCCGTCACCTCGACCCGGCTGCCGTCGATCAGGGCGAACAACCCGGTGCACTCCTGCTCGCGGCCGACCCCGGCGACGGCCCGCTCGAATCCCGCGGTCAGGCGGTCGCGCACCTCCTGCGTCTCGGAAAGGGGACTGCCGTAGGGCAGCACTGCGGTCACCACCGAGATGTCCGATTCGACCCGCGGCATCATCTGCATGCCCATCCGGCCGCTGATCACGTAGCCCAACACCACAACCAGCACGGCCAGACCCATCGACAGGGTCAGATAGCGGCGGCGCAGGAATTTTTCGGCGAAGCCGCCGTAGGTCTCCTCGGAGAAGTTCGCGAGCCATTCCGAGAGGCGCCGCTGCCCGGGCAGGCGCCAGGGACGTCCGCCCTCCTTGCCGTGCCCCATGTGCGAAGGCAGGATCAGCAGCGACTCGACCCAGGAGATGATGAAGACCGTGCTGATGACGATCGGGATCACGCGCCAGATCTTGCCCATCATTCCGGGCACCAGCGTCAGCGGAATGAAGGCCGCGATGTTGGTCAGGATGGAGAACGTGATCGGCACCATCACGTCGCGGGCGCCCTTGATGGCGGCCTGGATCGCCCCCATCCCCCGCTTGCGGTACTCGTAGATGTTCTCGCCGGCGACGATGGCGTCGTCGACCACGATGCCCAGCGCCACGATGAAGGCGAACATCGAGATCATGTTGATCGAGATGTCGGCCAACGGCAAAAACAGCAGCGCCCCGAGGAAGGAGGTGGGAATGCCCATCGCCACCCAGAAGGCCACCCGCAGCTCGAGGAAAAGGCCGAGCACGATGAACACCAGCAGCAGGCCGATCGAACCGTTGCGCAGCAGCAGGTTCAGGCGCTGGGCGTAGATGTCGGACCGGTCGTTCAGGATGTCGATGCCGATGCCGGGCGGCAGCCCCGGCTCGATCTCCTCGATCCGTTCGTGCACCGCCTCGGACACCCCGATCGGGGTCTGGTCGCCGATGCGGTAGACGTCCAGGCGCATCGCCAATTGGCCGTCGAAGGTGCCGACCCTGTCGGTGTCCTCGAAGCCGTCGACGACATCGCCGATATCGGCCAGGGTCAGGATGGAGCCGTCGCCGCCGGTGATGATGGGGATGCGGGCGAACTCGTCGGCCCAGTCCCGCCTCTCGCGCATCCGCAGCATGATCTCGCCGGCCTCGGTGCGCACCGAGCCGCCGGGCAGCTCGACGGCAGCCTGGTCGACCGCCCGGGCCACCTCGCCGAGGGTCAGCCCGTAGGCCCGCAGCTTCTCCTGCGGGATCTCGATCGCGATCACGTAGTCGCGGGCCCCGATCACGTCGACCTGGGTGATGCCGGGATCCTGCAGCAGCTCGTCGCGGACCTCCTCGAGCACCCCGCGCAGCGTCCACTCCGAGACGTCGCCGTGGACCACCAGCTCGACCACCTGGCGACGGCGCGACAGCAGCGAGACCCGCGGCTTCTCGGCGTCCTCGGGGAAGGTGACGATGCGGTCGACCGCCTGCTTGATGTCCTGGTAGGCGCGCTGGGTGTCGCCGCCCTCCTCGAGCTCGATCGAGACCCTGCCCGAGCCCTCGTTGGCGGTGGAGGTGACCTCCTTCACGCCGTCGATGCCGCGGACCTCCTCCTCGACCGCCAGGACGATCCCCTGCTCGACCTCGGCCGGGCTGGCGCCGGGATAGGGCACCGTGACGGTCACGAAATCGAGTGTGAACTCGGGAAAGACCTCCTGCTTGATGTTGCCGGCCATCAGCAGGCCGCCGACCAGCAGCACCAGCATCAGCAGGTTCGGCGTCACGCCGTTGCGGACCATCCAGCCGGTCGGGCCGCCGCCGGAGCGGGTGTAGTCGATCTTGTCGTTCACGGCCGCACCCGGCCTTTCCCGTCAGCGGCTGCTTCGGTCGCGCCGCCCGCGGTCGCGGGACTGTCGGCCATCCGATCGGGTTCTTCGCCCTCGGCGCGCAGGGCCATGCCCGCCACGGCCGCGGCCAGATCGGTCTCGATCAGCTTTTCGCCCGCGGCGACGCCGCCGGTCACCAGCACCGTCTCGCGCCCGCGGTAGGCCACCTCGACCGGTCGGATCTCGAGCTTGCCGGCGGAATTCATCACCCAGACGTTGTCGCCGTCGCGCAGCATCTCCCGGTCCAGCGCGGCGGCGGCGGGCAGTTCGCTGCCGACGATCTCGACCCGGACGTAGCTGCCGATCAGCAGCCTGGGCGCGGCCTCGCCGCCGGAGTCCAGGGCCAGCGGATCGGGAACCGACACGATCAGGCGGGCCAAGCGACCCTGCGATTCGACATCGGCGGCCAGTTCCAGAACGCGCCCCTCGCGCCAGACGCCGTCGCCCCAGGCTGCGTCGTCGTAGATCCGGACAGGCGAACCCTGGCCGCCGTTGCCGGCCGGGATGTCGATCCACTGCAGACGGTCGACCGGCACCACGACCTCGATCCAGTATTCATCCGAACCGACCAGCGTGCCGAGCTGCGTGTTGGTGCCCACCTGGGTGCCTTCCACGACGTCGCGGGTGCGTACCAGGGCGTTGAAGGGCGCCGCCACCCGCGTGCGCTCGAGGTTCAGCCGCGCCTGCTCGACCGCGGCGCGGGCGCTCTCCAGATTCGCCGCGGCCTGCTCGAGCTGGGGCGCGCGCAGCACCAGAGCACGGTCCTCCGGCGCGATGGACTCGCCCAGCATCTCGAATTCCTCGCGGGCGACATCCTGCTGCCCGAGTTCGATGTCGTAGGCCGCCCGGGCCTGGGCCAGGGCGCTCTCCCTCTGCTGCAGCGCGAGCTCGTAGTCGGCCGGATCGATGCTCAGCACGGTATCACCGGCGGCCATCACTCCGCCGGGCAGGAAGCGTTCGGAAATCCCGACGACCTCGCCGCCCACTCGGGGATGGAGAACGACCTCACGGGCCGCGCCCACGGTGCCGTTGGCCTCGACCACGACCGGGCGGGCCACGAATTCCACCTCGCGCACCTCCACCAGCCGGGCGGTCGCCGCCGGACGGGCGCGACGGGCGTGCGGACGGGTCGCCACCAGGACCATGGCGATCACCGCGGCTCCCAGGACGATCACCAGGGGCAGCAGCCAGCGCAGATAACGCCGCGAGGAGGTCCGCGAACCGGACCCGCCCGCGTCGGGACTCGGATTCTTGATTTCGTTTCCGTTCATGTGCTCAAACCTCGATGGGGTCGTGAAATCGGGAAGGGATTCAGCCCCGCCCGGATTCGTTGGTTTCGTCCGCCGCGGAAGGATCCGCATCCCAGCCTCCCGCCAGCGCCCGGCAGAGCTGGATCCGATAGCTGATCAGCTGGCGCCTCGCTTCGATCCGGCTCAGCCCGAGGGACTGGTCGGTCAGCAGGGCGTTCAGCACGCGCAGGTAGTTCTCCGAACCGTTGATGTACCTCCGGCGGATCCTCTCGACCGTCTGGGCCGAGAGTTCGGCCTGTTGCTCCAGGCTTTCCAGATAGACCCGCTGGCGGTTTTCGTTGACCAGGGCGTCCTCGACCTCGGCGACCGCCGAGAGAACGGCGGCGCCGTAGTCGTGCAGCTTCTCCGACGCCGCGGCCCTGGTCCGCGCGGATTCCGCGGCGCGTTTGCCGCCGTCGATCAGCGGCAGGGTCAGGTTCGCCGCCAGGTTGGCCAGCCAGTCGTCGAAGAATCCGTCGACATCCTCGGCGTTGGCAGAGGCGGCCGCGCCCAGGCTCAGCCGGGGGAAACGGTCGGCCGCGGCGGCCGCGGCGCGGGAGTCGGCGGCCAGGATCCTGGCGAAGCCGGCCCGCACGTCGGGCCGGCGCCGGACCAGGTCGGCCGGAACCCCGGTCGCCGGCAACGGAGGCAGATCGACGAGTTCGCCGGCCGCGGGGAGAACATCGGCGCCGGGGGATTCGCCCAGCAGCACGGCCAGGCCGTTGGCCAGCACCGCCTCCGCCGCCTCGGACCGGGCCAGTTCGCCGCGCTTCGCCTCGACCAGTTGCCTCTGCTGCAGAACGTCGGCCGCGCCGACCTGGCCGTTGCGGAACCGGGAAGTCACCAGTTCGAGGGTCTGTTCGTTGATCTCAAGCTGGGATCGGACCAGTTCCAGGCTTTCGCGCGCGGCCACCAGCCGGTACCAGTTCTCGGCCACCGAGGCCGCCAGGGTGATCGCGGCGGCGCGCAGATCCTCGCCCGAGGCGACCGCGTCCATGGCCGCGGCGTCGGAAGCGGCGCCCACCCGGCCCCAGAGATCGACCTCGTAACCCGCCTGAAGCCCCAGCGAGAGGTTTGTCGACCAGTCGGTCACGTCGTCGCCGGCCGGGGTCGTGGTTCCGACCACGGTCCGGGTGCCGCCGACCTCGGCGTCGAGCGAGGGCCAGCGCGAGGCGCCGGCCTTGCGGGCCAGGGCCTCGGCCTGATCCAGCCGGTCGCGGGCGGCCATCAGGTTCGGACTGCCGGCCAGGGCCCGGTCCACCAGATCGTTCAGCCGCGGATCGCCCAGGGCCTCCCACCACAGATCGGGCAGCGGAGCCTCGCCGCCGCCGCTGAAGGTCTCGGGCATCGTCACATCGGTCGCGATCCGTTCCGGGCCGCCGGCGCAACCGGCCAGCAGAACCGGCAATATCAGCAGCGCCGGCAATATGAACAGAGCCGGCGGAATGCGGTTCATGGCTTGGGATATCTTGCCGGTCATCTTCCTCCCCTGCGAGGATTCGGGTCTGGTTACGCATGCGGCGAATGCCCGGCCCGGGTCCGGGCGGGTTCCGGATTCGCCCCCATAGTAAACGAATGTCGCCCCCCGGTTACAACCTGAACAATAAAAATGGCGCGCCCCCGGGGGGAGGCGCGCCTTGAATCCGCGATATCGTTCCGGGGTCAGGACCTGCCGTAGGTCCTGGTCCAGAGCGCATCGAATTCCTCGATCGTCTTCTCGAAGAGATCGAGCATGTCCTCGATCGGCCGCGGCGTTTCGAGATCCACGCCGGCGTTCTTCAGGATCTCCAGCGGCGGCGCCGACGATCCCTTGCTCAGCATCTGATCGATGTAGCGCTTCGCCGCGCGGTCGCCCTGGTCGTCGATCAGCTCGGCCATGGCGATGCCGCTGGTCAGGCCGGTCGCGTAGGTGAACACGTAGAAATTGCGGTAGAAGTGCGAGATGTAGGCCCACTCGACCTCGTCGTCGGGTCCCATCTCGAAATCGGGGCCGTAGTACTTCCGCACGATCTCGGAGTACAGCCCGTTGAGATAATCCGCGGTCAGGGGATTGCCCTGCTCGGCGTACTGGTGGTAGCGCAGCTCGAATTCGGCGAACGAGGTCTGGCGGAAGATCGTCTGGCGGATGTTCTCCATCCGCTGGGCCAGCAGCGTCAGCCGGGTCCGGGGGTCCTTCGCCTCCTTCAGCATGTGATTGAGCAGCAGCTCCTCGTTGCAGGTCGAGGCGATCTCGGCCAGGAACGTGGTGTAGCCGCCGTAGATCCGGGGCTGGTGGCTCTTGCTGTAGATCGAGTGCAGCGAGTGGCCCAGCTCGTGGATCATCGTGAAGACGTTGTCCAGGGTGCCGTCGAAATTCATCTTGATGAAGGGGTGCACGACCCCGGCCAGGACGCCGTTGCTGTACGCGCCGCTCTCCTTGTTGGCGTTGGGATAGAGGTCGATCCAGCCGTTGCGCAGGTCCAGGCCCTCGGCCAGATGCGCCCTGTAATCCTCGCCCAGCGGCTCGACCGCGGCGAGCAGCAGTTCGCGGCATTCCTCCCAGTCGTACTCGGCGTCCGCGGCCTCGACCATCGGCACGTAGAGGTTCGGCAGGGTGACCGGACCGTCCAGGCCCATGACCTTCCTGCGCAGGGCGATGTACTTGTGCAGGGTCCGCGGCAGGTTCTCGTCGATGGTGTCGATCAGCATCATGTAGGCGTCGGTCGAGATGTCGTCGGGATCGAGGGCCGCCTCGAGGCAGGAATCGTAGCCCCGGGCCTGCTTGGTCATGATGTGGCCCTTGACCTCGGCGTCCAGGGCCGCGGCCATCACGTTCTGGACGTCGCGGAAGCCCTCGAACAGGGCGTCGGCGGCCTGCTTGCGCACGTTGTAGAAGGGCGAGTAGCGGTAGCGGACCCAGCCGCTCTCGGTCATCGGCACGGTGTCGCCGTTCTCGTCGACGATCTCGGGGAACTTCAGGTCGGCGCCGGTCAGGCTGCGGTAGACGTTCGAGCCGCCGCTGCGGACGTTGCCGGCCAGGGCCATCAGCCGCTCCTCGTTCGGCTCCAGGGTGTGGGCCTTCTGCCGCAGCAGATCCTCCAGATAGAACTCGTAGACGCCCAGGCCATCGTGTTCGGCCAGGAATCCGCGGATCAGCGATTCGTCGAGCGACAGCAGTTCGGGCTGCATGAAGGCCAGCGCCTGGCCGAACCGCGGGCCCAGCATCTCGATGCGGCCCAGCCGCCCGGCCGCATCGTTGTTCGACTGGTCGGTGTCGTAGATCAGGCTGGAATAGCTGTAGAGCTTGTAGAAGAGGAGGTCGGCGTCCTGCACCTTCTCGAAGCATTCGTACATCGTCTCGGCCGATTCGCCGAGCCGGCCCTGGAATCCCGCCAGCACCTCGAGATCCTTCTCCAGCGAGGCGAAGCCGGCCTCCCAGGCCGCATCGTCGGCGAAGATGTCGTGGACCTGCCACTTGTAGAGATCGGGAACCTGGTCGCGCGGCATGTTGGGGTCGGGCGCAAAACCGGCGGCGGCGACCGTCGCGGCCAGCAGCACGGCCACCAGGACCGTCGCGCCGGACACGCGGGCACGTAACCTGGAATCGGGGCGGAGCATGCGGTTCCTCCTGTCGGGGATTTGTGGGGCGATCCGGCGGCGCCCGATCGGGCGCGCCGGTGGAAAAAGACGGACCGGGGAGGAAAAAGTTGCGCCCCGCCGCCGCTTTCGGTGACGGGGCGAACGCGGGAAGGGCGCGGGAAAGGCGCGGGACCGGGCTTCAGCGTTCGAGCCGGTCGGTGAATCCGCGGCGGAACTTCTCCATCTTCGGCGCGATCACCATCCGGCAATAGCCGCTCTGCGGATTGCGCCGGAAGTAGTCCTGATGATCCCTTTCGGCCGGGAAGAAGGTCGTCAGCGGCGCTATCTCGGTGACCACCGGGTCGGCGAAATCGCCCCGCCGCTCCAGTTCGGCGATCGCGTCTTCGGCCTCCCGGCGCTGCCGGTCGTCGTGGTACAGGATGATCGAGCGGTACTGGCTGCCGACATCGGCGCCCTGGCGGTTCAACGTGGAGGGGTCGTGCACCGAGAAGAAGACCTCCAGGATCTCCCGGAAGCCGATCACCGCCGGATCATAGGTCAGCTGCACCACCTCGGCGTGGCCGGTCTCGCCGCCGCAGACATCCCGGTAGGTCGGCCGACCCGCGGAGTCGTCGCCCCCCGCGTAGCCCGAGATCGCCGTCTCCACGCCAGCCAGCTCCTCGTAGACCGCCTCGACGCACCAGAAGCATCCGCCGCCGAGCGTGGCCGTCTCCCGGACGGGGGCCGGATTCTTTTCGCCTCTCGCTTGCATCGTCGCCCCTCCGGTGATCAGCAGCGCCAGACAGAACGCCGTGATCATCCTGGTCGTCTTGTCCATGTCCCGTCTCCCGTGTAGCGGAAGGGGCGGCCCGTGGGACCGCCCCCGATTCCGGAACATGATAAAAAGGGATCACTCCGGCCGCATTTCCTCCAGCAAGGCCGCCGAGACCCAGTACATGTCCGACCGGCCGTTGCCGTGCGAGGACTGCAGCTTCACGATGTCGGCCCACTCCAGCGGCGCTTCTCCGGAGGCCTCTGGGGCGGATTTCGTGCTGGAGAAGAAGAACCACTTCCCGTCGGGGCTGATGTAGGGCGAGTTGCCCCGTTCGTTCTCGAAATTGACCTTCGGCCCCAGGTTCACCGCCGGCGTCCAGACGTCGTCGTCGCCGCGGAAGCTGATCCAGTAGTCGGCCACCCCCCGGTTCTCGGGATGCCCCTGGGCGCAGACGATCACGAAGGATTCGTCCGGCGCCACGCAGGCGTTGTAGCAGTGGGGAGCGCAGTTCACCTCGGCGGGCAGCCGCTGCGGCTCGCCGAAATCGTCGCCCTCGGGCCGGACGCGGTAGATGGCGTTGCCGGTCGAATCCTGATGAGTGTAGTACAGCGTCCCGCCGGTGGTGAACGAGGGGTAGAAGTCCGCCCGGCCGGTGTTGATACCCGGCACCGGTTCGGGCTCGGTCCAGCCCTCGCCGTCGCGCCGCGACCGGAAGATGTGCTGCACCCGCCATCCCGGCTGCCGCTCTTCGCCGGGCAGGGGGCGGTTGGTCAGGAAATAGACCCACCGGCCGTCGAACGTCAGGAAGGGCTCGAAGGTGAAGTACCCGAGGTCGGCGGCGAATTCCGGGATCGCCGGCTCGCTCCAGGTTCCGTCCAGGCTCGTCGCGAGCACCGAGTTCACGTCGCCGATCTGCAGGCCGAACATGATCTCGCGTCCATCCGGAGAGATCGCCATGTCGATGTTGTCCAGGCCGTTGCTGACGATCCCCGGCGCGAAGAGGACCGGTTCGAGACCGGGGGGCGCCTGCCCGAGCAGGGGGCCGGAAAGTTCGGGGAAGACCGTCGCTTCGGGAGCCCCGCCGCAGCCTGCGGCCAGGGCGGCGAGCAGCAACGCCAGGGCCGTCGCCGCGCGCAGCGGAATGATCGGAGGACGAACCATGAGAGCCTCCTGCCGTGGAAGTGGGGACCGGGTCAAGATACGGAACCCGGTCCCGGTTGTTCCAGCGGAGACTCAGTCGCCGATTTCCAGCACCAGGCGCGGGCCCATTTCGACCGGCAGCAGCGACAAGACGTCCTTCGAGGCGAAACGGATCTGCTTGAAATGAGTCCCGTCGCTGGTGATGTCGCGCAGCACCAGGCCGTGATTGGGATAGGCGCCCGAAATCCAGCCCTGGACCAGTTCGGTCACCTCGATGCGCACGAAATCCCAGGGCGCCAGATCGGCCTGCCGGAACTCGACGCTGCCCGAGAGCCGGGGATCGAAATCGGGCCGGGTCACGTTGGTGGCGTCGCCGCCGTCGCCCGCGCCGACCCAGGCCACTCCGTAGGCCTCGTCGACCCAGACGGCGCCGGGCACCGAGGGATCCCATTCGCTGCCGTTGCCCTCGATCCACGGCGTGCGATCGCCCGAATCGACGATGCGGTGCACGTCCAGGCGGTAGGACTGGTCCCAGCCCTCGACGAACTCGAGAATGGTCAACTCGAGCCAGGCGTGCTCGATGGGCGCGGCGAACTCGGGCAGATCGAAACGGATCAGGCTGCGGATGCCGTCGGCCGAACCGTAGGGCATGCCGCCCCCGCCGCGGCCGCCGCCGACATCGAGATGGGGGTCGAGACCGTAATTGTCGTTGCGCCGGTCATCGAGATCGGTCCGCACCGTGGCGTCGGCCGACGCCCGGACAGAGATCAACGGATACGGCAGGCCGGAATATCCGAAATCGGCACCTTCGAAATCGGCCACGCCGCCGCCCGAATCGGTCAGCAGCACGTGGATCAGTTCGGGGGTGGTCAGCTCGCGGCCGAGATACGGCGCGGCCGAAACGTCGAAATAGCCGGCGGCCAACGATCCGAATTCGTAGCGCCCCTCGGGGCCGGTCTCGGTGTGGCGGATCATCGGCAGCGGCGAGCCCTGGATGTCGTCGCTGACCAGCAGGATCGGCACTCCGGGCAGACCCGGCTCGTCGGGATCGCGGACGCCGTCCTCGTCGAAGTCGTTCCAGACCAGGCCCCGGATGGCGCCGCCGACGTCGCCCGGGCCGGCGTGGATCTCGCCGACGAAGGCCACCGCGACGCCCGGATCGATGCCGAACATCACAGTCCGCGGAAAGCTTATCTCGCCGGAAGTCCAGATTCCGTCGTCGTTCGCGAACTCGAAGACGAACGCGGCGCCGGGGCCGGTCAGGCCGTTGTCGGCCCCGATCACCACCGCGCTGTCGGGCATCACGGCCTGCAGGACCAGCCGCACCGGCTCGGGCGGCGCGTAGGCGCCGAGGTTGGTCACCGTCAGGTCGACCGCCAGGGCCTGTCGCTGGTCGTCGTAACGCAGATTGCCGCCGCGCAGCAGGAAGGCGCCGTCCTCGAAATAGCCGTCCGGGCCCACGCAGGCGACCGGCATCTCGAAGGAACCGCCTCCGGCTGCGATCACGGCCGAGCCGTCGCCCGTATCGCCCGGCGGAGCCGCGGGATCGTCGGAGCAGCCGGTCGCGGCCAGGAAGATCATCAGGAGCAGGGCGATGCGGAATCGCTTGGCATTCATGGTTCATTCCCCCAGGGCGAGCAGAATACGCGAGCGAGGGCGGGAAGATCGGGAAAGTGCTCATGCCCGTGCTGTTGCGGATGATCATAATCCATCCGGATCCAAGGAGACAACCCCTCCGGTATTCGCGAAGGGTTTCCCCCCATCCGCGGATCTCTTATCTTCCATACATGATGAGTCATGACTTCCGATCCGGCCCGGTACCGCCCGCAGCACTTGGTGCGTTAGCCGGCCCCGGGAGAATTCCAGTTCGCGGCCCGGACGGGAAATTCCGCGGCCGGGGCAACGTCCCGCCGTCGTCTGCGTAGCAACCAGACGAACCCGTCTCGCCCGGGAAGGGCAATCCCGATGGCGATCGAACCCGGCCGCACAATCTCCCACTACCGCATCATCGAGGAGATCGGCGGCGGCGGCATGGGCCGGATCTTCATGGCCGAGGATCTCGAACTCGGCCGGATGATCGCCCTGAAGACGCTGCCCGAATCGCTTTCGCGCGATGTCGAGCGCCTGAACCGCTTCCGGCAGGAAGCCCGGGCCCTGGCCGCCGTGAACCATCCCAACATCGTGGTCATCCATTCGGTCGAGGAGGTGGACGGACACCACTTCATGACCATGGAGATGGTCCGGGGCCGGCCCCTGGCCTCGATGATCAAGAACGGCGGCCTGAACCTCAGAGGGGTCCTGGACATCGCCATTCCGCTGGTCGACGCGGTGGGCACCGCCCACGAGCGCGGCGTCACCCACCGCGACATCAAGCCGGCCAACATCATGATCGACGAGGAAGACCGCTTGAAGGTGCTGGATTTCGGCCTGGCCAAGATGGTCGAACCCTACCGGCCCCTCGGCGACAAGACCCCCTCGACCCGCGCCCTGCTGAACGACGAGCTGATCGTCGGCACGCCCGACTACATGTCGCCCGAACAGGCCCGCGGCGATCCGGCCGACCACCGGGCCGACATCTTCTCGATCGGGGTGGTGCTCTACGAGCTGTCGACCGGCCGGCGGCCCTTCACCGGCGCGACCACGGCCGAGCTGCTGGCGGCCATCCTGCGCGACAACCCGCGGCCGGCGACCGCGGTCAACACCGATTGCCCGCAGAGACTGAGCCACGCCATCGAACGCTGCATGGCCAAGGAGCCCGACCTGCGCTACCAGTCGCTGCTCGATCTGCGCGACGAGCTGACCGAGATCCGCGCCGGGGTGACCGAGGGCTGGGGTTCGGCCCTGCGCTCGATCGCCGTGCTGCCTTTCGCCGACCTCAGCCCGGGCCGCGACCAGGATTATTTCTGCGACGGGATCGCCGAGGAGATCATCAACGCCCTGAGCCGGATCCCCGGCCTGAAGGTGGCCTCGCGGATGTCGTCGTTCCAGTACCGGGTCGTCGGCGGCGACACGCGCGAGATGGGCGAGCGCCTCGGCGTGCGGACCCTGCTCGAGGGCAGCGTGCGCAAGAACGGCGAGAAGTTCCGCATCACCGCCCGGCTGATCGACTGCGAAAACGGGTTCCAGATCTGGTCGGACGGCTTCGTGCGCCCGATGCAGGACGTGTTCCTGGTCCAGGACGAGATCGCGCAGAACATCGTCAAGGCGCTGCGGCTGTCGCTGAGCGCCACTTCCGGCTTCCCGCTGATCGACATCCGCACGGCCGACCCGCAGGCCTACGACTTCTACCTGCGCGGGCGCAACTTCTTCCGCCGCTGGGGCAAGCGGAACGTGGCGATCGCCCAGCGCATGTTCCAGCGGGCGGTGAGCATCGACCCCGGCTTCGCATCGGCCCACGCCGGCCTGGCCGACACCTACTCCTACCTCTACATGTACATCAACAGCAGCGACGAGAACCTGCGGCAGGCGGACGAGAACAGCGCCAAGGCCCTCGATCTGGATCCCGGCCTGGCCGAGGCCCACGCCGCCCGCGGCCTGGCCCATTCCCTGAGCCGCCGCTACGAGGAGGCCGAACAGGAGCTCCGGATCGCGGTCACGCAGGATCCGAACCTCTTCGAGGCCTACTACTTCTTCGCCCGCAACTGCGTGGTCCAGGGCCGGTACGAGGAAGCCGTCCAGCATTACCGGCGGGCCACCGAGGCCAGCCCCGACGACTATCAGATCCCCATCCTGACCGCCCAGGTCTTCCACAGCCTCGGCCGCGAGGAGGACGAGGAGGAATCGAATCGCCGCGGCCTGGAGCTGGCCGAGAAGGCGATCTCGCTGAATCCCGAGGACTCGCGCGCCTTCTACATGGGCGCCGGCGCGATGGTGCGCCTCGGCCAGAAGGATCGCGGCCTGAAGTGGGCCGAGCGCGCGCTGGACATCGACCCCGACGACCCCGCCATCCTGTACAACGTGGCCTGCGTCTACTCGGTGCTCGGGAAATTCGAAAAGGCGATCGACTGCCTGGAGATGACGGTCCAGGCCGGCGCGTCGTACCGGGAGTGGATGGAGAACGACAGCGACCTCGACCCCTTGCGGGGCAACGCCCGGTTCCTGGCCCTGATCGAGGATCTGGCCTGACCCGCGGCGCGGCGGCCCGGCGGCGACCGGTCAGGTCCGGCGGATCAGCATCAGCGTCATGTCGTCGCCCGGCGCCGATCCCTTGAGGAAATCCCGCAGATCGTTCAGGACCCCGTCGGCCACCTTGTCCAGCGGCCTGCCGCAACGCGACCGGATGCTCTCGAGCAGGCGCTCCTCCCCGTAGATCTCGCTTCCGGACCAGGCTTCGGTAATACCGTCGGAAAAGGCGCAGAGGACCGCGTCGGCCGGGATGTCGATTTCCGACTCGGTGTATTCCGCCCATTCGACCAGTCCCAGCGGCATCCCGGTCGGACCGAGCGGACGGGCCCGGCAATCGGGCGCGCCGGGACGCAGCAGCAGGGGCGGATTGTGGCCGGCGTTGACGTAGAGCAGGCGGTTCGTCCGGGGATCGAGCAGGCCCAGAAACAGGGTCACGAACCGCAGCTCGTCCGACGAGGCCAGCACCTGCTCGTGCAGCCGCCGGGCCACGGTCACCGGCTCGACGTCCTCGCGGCAGAGCAGGCGCAGGGCGGCCATCACGTTGGCCATCAGCATGGCCGCGGGAACTCCCTTGCCCGTGACGTCGCCGACGACCACCGCCACCCGCCCGTCGGGCAGCAGGCTGACGTCGTAGAGATCGCCCGCCACGCTCAGGCAGGGCTCCATCCGGGCCCTGATCTCGTAGCCCGGGACCTCGGGCAGCTCGGCCGGCAGCAGGCGCTTCTGGACCTCGACCGCCGAGGCCATCTCCTTCTCCATCCGCTCCATCTCCAGCCGGCCCTCGAGCAGCTTGGCGTGCGACATCTTCACCGCCAGCAGGTTGGCCAGCAGGGTGAAGGCCCGCAGCTGGTTGCGGTCGTAGCGGATCCCCGGGTCGTCGGTGTCGGCGTACAGCAGGCCGGTCACTTCCCGGTTGTCGAACAGAGGGGCCACCATCGCCGAGCGCAGCTTCTGCATCATCACGCTCGGGCGGTCGCGCAGGCGGGGATCATGGGGGATGTCGTCGAGCACCATGGCCCGGCGTTCGGCCATCACTGCGTCGACCACGCCGCGGCTCAGCACCGTGTCGACCGGCGTCGAGCCGGATTCCGGATGGGCCGCCTGGATACGCAGGATCGACCCCGGCGCGTCCACGGTCAGCAGCAGGATCCGCCGCGCCGGCACGATCTTGGCGGCTTCGTCCAGCAGCATCTTCAGGGTTTCGGCCAGGGGGCGCGGATACATCAGGAAGCCGCCCGAATCGGACAGGGCGCGCAGCAGAGCCGTATCGGAGATCCGTTCGGGATTGGCGGCCGCCTCGCTCCACGTCAGCTCGGCGGCCCGAGCGACGGCGTCGTTGTCCTCGCGCAGCAACGCGGCGGTCTTGCGGGTCATCGGGATTTCCGGCGTCGCCGCCCGCCCCGATTCGATCAGGATCATCTCCTGCGCGCCGAAGGAGATCACGTCGCGATGGGAAAGGGTGCGTTCGCCGATCAGCTTCTCGCCGGAGACCCAGGTGCCGTTGCTGCTCTTCAGATCGCGCAGCTTCACCACGTCGTCGGCGACCCGGATCTCGGCATGCCGCCGCGAGACCGTGTCGCTCTCCAGGCGGATGTCGTTGTCGTCGGCGCGGCCGATGCGGTGCAGCCCCGGTCCGAGGGGAACGCGCACGAAGCGCCGGCCGATCGTCCCTGTGAGAAAGAACATCCGCGCATCCTCGATGAGCCGCGGGCGTTCCGGGCGAGGAACGGTTGCCTGAGAATAGACCAAAACCGGGGGCGCAGGCTACAGGGCAGGTGGAATTTCCACGATCCCGCCGGGCGTGTCGCATCATGTCATTGCACATATCCCAGCGACCGCAACCGCCGGATGTCCTTCTCGTCCATGACTTCCAGAGGAAGGCTGCCGGCCAGCGATCCGTCCTCGCCGCCGGTCGCCAGCCAGGATTCGAGATACCGGGCCAGGCGTTGGCCGGCTTCATTTTCGGGATCCTCTTCCAGGAGGTTGCGCGATTCGGCCGGGTCGGCGGCCAGGTCGAAGAGCGCCCGTCGCGGCCGGTCGCCCTCCCAGAGGATCAGCTTCCCGTTCCCCGAGAGCACGCAATAGATGGGGGGATCGCGCCGGTTGGTGCGGGAATGCAGAATCCGGCCGGCGCCGGCTTCTTCGTCCGCGCCGGCCCGCCCCGCGATCAGCGGCGCCAGGGAGCGGCCGGCCGCGTCGTCGGTCGCCGGCGGCAGCCCGGTCAGTTCGAGCAGCGTCGGCAGCAGATCCACCAGTTCGACCGGATCGCTCACGCGGCGGCCGGCGAGCCGGGGTTCGCCGGGAATGCGGATGAACAGCGGCACGCGCAGGGCGTTCTCCCAGACGATGCCGCCGTGCCCGTGCGGATGGCCGTGCTCGTAGAGGCTCTGGCCGTGGTCGGACATCAGCACGAAGACCGTCTCGTCCCACAGGCCGGCCTCGCGCAGGCCGTCGATCATCGCGCCCACCTCGTGATCGATGAACGCCAGGTTGCCGTCGTAGATCGCGCGCACGTCGGCCGCCGTCTCGTCGCCCGGATACCGGCCCTTCAGCCCCTGCAAAAACGCGTGGGTGCCGGTCTCACGGGCGACCTCGCGCTCGGTGAAACGGCTGAAGAAGGGTTCGGGCTCGTCGTAGGGGCCGTGGGGCTTCATCAGGTGCAGGTAGGCGAAGAAACCCCGGTCGGCGTTGGCCTTCATCCAGTCCAGGCACAGGGGCAGGGCGTGCTCGTCGTCGGCGCCCGTCGCGAGCCGGCCGCCCTGCAGGTCGCGCAGCTCCCAGTAGTCGGTGAAGCCCTGGCCGTGGCCGAATTTCTTCTTCAGCCAGGTGTTCGACGTGTAGCCGAGCCGGGCCGGATAACGGACGGCCAGATGCTCGGCGACGGTCGTGCGCTGCTCGGGAATGATCACGACGGTCTTCTGGTCGACCTTGAAGGCGTCGCCGAAGATCGGATAACGCGAGGTGAAGAACGAGAAGACCGAGAGCATCGTGCCCGAGGACTGGGCGTAGACGTTCTCGAAGAGCACCGATTCCGCGGCGACGCGGTCCAGCTCGGGAGTCGTGTCGCGGCCGTAGCCGTAGCATCCCATGTGCTCGGCGGCGGTGGCGTCGAGCAGCACGATCAGCAGGTTCTTGCCCTCGACGGCCTCGACCACGTCGGCGATCGGCACGGGGCCGCGCCTGTCGGCGCGCTCGCCCCCGCAGCCGGCGCAGAGCAGCATCACGACGACGGCGATGATCGCGGATCGGTACCCGGATTGGTTGTTCGGCATGTGTTTTCCCGCGCGCCAACGCCCGCACGGCGTCGGAACACGCGCCTCCGCCGGTGAGAATACGCCAAATCGATGATCCGGGAAACCCCCCGCCAAGGATCAGAAATCGACACCCGCCGCGTCGCAGAGGAAGCTCATCAGCGGCGATCCGTCGCGGCAGGCTGCGGCGACGCGATCGACGAAATCCTTCGCCAGCACGTCCTTGCGGGTCAAGGGCGCCAGCGCCATGAAGTCCTTCCGCTTGAGATCCTCGACGAACTCGTGTTCGGGATCGTAGCCCCGCGGCGGCCGCTTCAGCTTCTCGCCGGCCAGATCGAAGCGGGCGGCGAACTTCCGGCCGCGCACCACGCGCCGCCAGCGATCGGGATCGGCCGCCAGCGCGTCGCGGATCCTGCGGACCGTCGGCGTGTCGGGCCGCCACAGCCCCAGGCCCACGAAGCTGCCCCCGGGTTCGAGATGGACGTAGTAGCCGGGCGCATGGGCGTCCTTGCCCGCCTTGTGCCGGAACTGGATGCCGCAGTGGGTCTTGTAGGGACGCTTGTCGCGGCTGAATCGCGTGTCGCGGTAGATGCGGAAGAGCGATCCGCCCGAGGCCCGGGGATCGGCGCGGAAATGCGGGCTGAGCTTCGCCAGCGGCCGGGCGAAATCGATGATGAAATCCAGCGCCGGGGTCTTCAGATGCTTCTCGTAACGCTGCTTGTTGGCCTGGAACCAATCGCGGTCGTTGTGAGCCTCGAGATCGCGCAGGAAGCGGAAGAGCTCGCCGGTGAAACGGGTGGAATCGGGCATGCAGAGACGCTCCGGAACGGGTGGGGCCCGCCTTCGGAATGGGCCTTTTCTCTCCGTCCGCCATGGTAACGGACCGGCGGCGACCCGGCAAACGCCCGGTCGCGCCGCCGGCCCCCATCCTACGGATCGATGATCATCTTCGGCGGCGAGGCGGCCTCGGCCATCCGGCGCTCGCCGACCATGTAGAAGGCGAAATCCTGATCGAGGGGCGCCGAGATCTCCAGATCCCGCCCGACGACCAGCGTCGCGGCCCAGCCGTTGGCCTGGTTCAGGTCGATGAATTCCTCGCCGAAGATCGCGGCGTCGGGAATCCACACCCGCACGTCCCGGCCGTCGCTGCGGAAGGTCACCTCGTCGCCCACGTTCCAGCGGTAGACGCTCTCGCCGGTCCGCCAGACGTCGGGGCCGTCGGCCTGACTCTCGAGCCTCGCGCTCACTTCCCGGACCTTGGTCGCCATGTCCGTCCTCCTGCCCCCCGCGGGGAAGACGGGCGAGCTCTTGCCGCGCTCCATCGGTTCACGAACCGCCTCCGTGCTCGATCAGCAGTTCGCGGTAGCGGGCGTCGGCCCGCAATTCGTTCATGCCCGGATACCGCTCGATCTCGGCCATGGAATATCCCGCCCCCAGCGCGGATCCGATCCACCGCAGGGCCTGGTCGCGATCGCCCATCTGCTCGTAGATATCGGCGATGGTGAACATGACGTCCGGATTGATATTCCCCAGCGACAGGACGCGGTCCAGATAGATCCGGGACCGTCCGGGCTCGCCGATCTTCAACAGGTAGTCGGCCAGATCGGAAAGCAGCACCGGATCGCGCGGCGATTCGGCCAGGGCCTCTTCGGCCAGCTGCACCGCGCGCTCGTAATGCCGGCGGGCCTTCTGCCCTTCGCCGCCCGCCCAGTGGTACGATTCGGCCGCCTGGCCCCAGGCCCGGTAGTCGTCCGGATCGATCTCCAGGGAGCATTCGTACATGCGGGCCGCGTCGAGGTACCGGCGGTCGTAGAAACGGAGGGTGCCGAGATTCAGGTAGGCGAGGCGGTTGGGCCGGATCGCCAGCGAGCGGCGGAACATCCGTTCGGCCTCCTCGCGGCGGTCGAGATAGAAGTAGATCGCGCCGAGGTTGGTGTAGGCCGACAACGACCCCGGGGCCAGTTCGATCACCTGCAGGAAGAGATCCGCGGCCTGCTCGTACCGGCCGTCGGAGCAGAGGAACGTCGCGTAGCTGCTCAATGCGAACATCCAGCCGGGCCGGATCCGGACGGCTTCGACGTAGTGCCTTTCGGCCTCTCCGGCGTCTCCGGCCGCCGCGCAGGCCGCGGCCAGCAGCCGCCGCGCGCGTTCGTGGGCCGGATCCGCGGCGAGCGCGCGCCTGAAGCAGCCGATGGCGGCGTCGATCCGGCCGACGCTGTCGTGGATCATCCCCTCGGCGACGAACCCCTCGGGCAGGCCGGGATCCAGCCGCTGGGCGGTCCGGGCCGCGGCCAAGGCCTCCGGCGGATTGTTCCCCGCGGCGGCGCCGTTCAGGCACGCTTCGGCCAGGCCCGCGAAGGCCGACGCGTACGAGGAATCCGCCCCGACGGCGGCCAGGAAATCGGCGGCCGCGCCTTCGGGATCGGGATCGCCCGCATAGGGATGCAGGCGCCCCCGGCCCTGCATGCAGGCGACGAAGGCGGCCGGGACCGATGTCCCGCCGGATCCCAGGATCTCGCGCATCTCCGCGCTGAGTTCCACGTCCAGCAGGCCGGCCAACCCGATCGCCAGATCCTGCTGCCAGGTGGAAAGGTTGCCGATCGGATCGATGAACTCGATTCCCTCCACGCCGGCCAGCAGCGAGGGCAGGGTTCGCGGACCGACGCGCTGGACGGTCAGCTCCAGGCCGATGACGTCCTCGTAGCGGTTCAGGATGCCGCCGACCACGCTCCCCACGCCCAGTTCCGATCCGGCCTCGCCGGCGGTGGCGATGCGCCGCGAACGGACCACGTCGGAGGGCGCGATCCAGAAACGCTCGACCTCGAAACGCTCCAGCCGCGCCAGCTTGTCCGAGAGGTAGGAGGTCAGGCCGTCGGCGAAGGCCCGGTCGTCCCGGTCGCCGTCGTAGATCTCGATCCCCAGCAGCGCCGTCCCCGCCGGATACGTTTCCGGAACCAATCCGACCCAGGCCCCGATCCGATGGCGTCCCTGCGGCCAGAGCGCGAGCAGGGCGATCAGGACCAGCGCAGCCGCCGCCGGGACCGCCCGGCGGCGAAAACGCCGTCCGAGCCGCCGCGGGGCGATCAGCGGCGCGGTCGGAGCCGGCGGAGCCGCTGTCGTGATCGCCAGATGCCGCAGGTCGGCGGCGAGATCCGCGGCGTCGCGGTACCGGTTCTCCCGGTTCTTCCGCAGGCAGAACGCGACCACGCGCTGCAGGTCCGCGGGCAGGCCGGGGCGCGAATCCGCCAGCGGCCGCGGCGGATCGTCCAGGATCGCGCGCAGGATGGTCATGTCGTTATCGCCGCGGAAAGGCAGTTCGCCGGCCGCCATCTCGTGCAGCATCACCCCCAGCGACCAGATGTCGGCGCGGTGGTCGACATCGCCGCCGCGCGCCTGTTCGGGCGAGAGGTAGGCGACCGTCCCGAGGGTGGCGCCGGTCCGCGTCATCCGCGTGCGGCTGGACAGCTTGGCCAGCCCGAAATCCAGGATCTTCACCTGGCCGTCGTCGGTCAGGAAGATGTTGGCCGGCTTGATGTCGCGGTGCACGATCCCGCGGGCGTGGGCCGCCGCCAGCCCCGAGGCGACGCCCTCGGCGATCCGCACCGCCTCGGGCGCCGACATCCCGCCGCGGCCCATGCGCTCGGCGAGGGTCTCGCCCCGATAGCACGACATGGCGATGAACAGCCCGCCATCGTCGGTCTCGTCGATCTCGTGGATGGTGCAGATGTTGGGATGGTCGAGCGCGGACGCCGATCGCGCCTCGTGCGTGAAGCGGGACCTCGCGTCGGGATCGTCGACCAGGCCCGGCGGCAGGAACTTCAGGGCCACGGTCCGCTCCAGGCGGGTGTCCTCGGCCCTGTAGACGACTCCCATGCCCCCTTCGCCGAGCCTCGAAACGATCCGGTAATGGGAAAATGTCCGTCCGATCACGGCGATCTCCCCCCGGAATCGGCCATGACGGCGAGCGGTGGCGGTCCGGAACCGGGCGAGCCCCTGAACTCGACAACATATCCAAAAACCCCGCTCGCCGCAGGAGCACCGGAACCGGCGCGCGGGGCCCCGGAGACATCTTGAAAGCTTTCGTTCGGAGGTCTAAAGTCGCCTGGTTCCCCGCCCGCGTACCCGCGTCGCGGACCCGCACCGGAAAACCATCAACCGGGAGAGTGGAGATGACGGTCGTCCTGGACGGCTCCGGCCTGACCATCGAGAAGCTGGAGCGCATCGCCCGCCGCGGCGAAAAGGTGGAACTGCACCCCGAGGCCCTGGAGCGGATCGAGGTCTGCCGCGCCATGCTCGAGCAGAAGGTCGCCGCGGGCGAGATCATGTACGGGGTCAACACCGGCATCGGCGAGCTCTGCGACGTCATCCTCGACGAGAACCAGACCAAGGAATTCCAGAAGTACCTGATCTACAACCACTCCGCGGGCATCGGCGACCCCGCCCCGATCGAATACGTGCGCGGCGCGATGGCCGGCCGGATCAACGTGCACGCCCACGGCAACTCCGGCTGCCGCCCCGAGATCACCCGGACTTTGCTGGCGATGCTGAACGAGGGCGTCACGCCCTTCGTCTGCCAGAAGGGATCGGTGGGCGCCTGCGGCGACCTGGCCCCGATGAGCCAGATCGCGCAATTGCTGATGGGCGAGGGCCGGGCCTACTACAAGGGCGAACTGATGGCCGGCAAGGAGGCTTTCGCGAAGGCCGGCATCCCGGTGCCCGGCCTGCAGGCCCGCGACGGCCTGGCCACCATCAACGGCAGCAACCTGCTGACCGCGATGAGCGCCCTGCACCTCTGCGACATGCAGCGCCTGCTGAAGCAGGCCGAGATCGCGTGTTCGATGTCGCTGGAATCGCTGCTGGCCAACCTGAAGCCCTACACCGCCAAGCTGCACGAGCTGCGCGGATTCGCCGGCGCGGTCGCCAGCGCCGAGAACATCCGCCGCTGCGTCGAGGGCTCGGACCTGCAGACCGGCAAGATGACCACCAAGGTGCAGGACGCCTACTCGATGCGCAGCAGCCCCCAGGTGATCGGCGCCGCCCGCGACGCGGTGCGCTGGGCGCGGTCGCAGGTCGAGATCGAGCTCAACGGCGTGGGCGACAACCCCATCTTCCTGCCCGACGAGCAGCTGACTCTGACCGGGGCCAACTTCCAGGGCTCGCCGGTCTCGGTGCCGATGGACAACGCGGGCGCGGCGATGACGATGGTCTGCGTGCTGAGCGAACGGCGCCTGAACCGGCTGCTGAACAAGAACCTGTCGGTGGGCCTGCCCTCGTTTTTGACCAAGGGCGCGGGGATGTTCTCGGGCCTGATGCTAAGCCAATACACCGCCGATTCGCTGATCACCGAGCAGCGCATCCTGTCGGCCCCGGCGTCGATCCTGTCGATCCCCGCCGCCGCCGACCAGGAGGACTTCGTGTCGATGGGCATGAACACCGCGCTGAAGAACCGCCAGATCGTCGAGAACGCCTGCGGCGTGCTGGGCATCGAGTTCATGGCCGCGGCCCAGGCCCTCGACTTCCGCGAGTTCACCAAGGGCAAGGGCGTGCGCGCGGCCCACGCCGAGGTGCGCAGGCACGTGGAGTTCCTGGACGTGGACCGGCCGCTGCACAACGACCATACGGCGATGATGGAGCTGGTGCGGGACAACGGGATCCTGGAGGCGGTGGAGAACGAGGTCGGGGTGTTGAACTGACGCCCCGAGGCCCCTGCGGAAGGCCCCCGAAGTGACCATCCTGAACATCGTGCTGCCGGTCTTCCTGGTGATCGGCCTGGGTTGGGGATTGCGGCGGATCGGTTTCCTGTCGGCGACCGACAACTCGGCGCTGACCCGGCTGATCTTCTACGTGGCGGCCCCGGCCCTGCTGGTGCGCAGCGCCTCGCAGACTCCCCTGAGCCACAGCCTCGACCCGCGGGTGATCGGGGTGATCGCCGGCGGCAGCGCCGTGATCGCGCTGGTCGCCTACGCGGGCGCCTGGCGGATGCGGCCCGAGCGCCGCGGCGTCTTCGCCCAGGGCGTCCACCGCAGCAACATGGTGTTCTTCGGCCTGCCCATGGTGATGAACGCCTACGGTCCCGAGGCCGTGGGCCAGGTCTCGGTGCTGGTCGGGGTGATGGTGGTGGTCTACAACCTGCTGGCGGTGCTGGTGCTGACCCTGCCCCACCGCAGCCGCGGGCAGGACCGCAGGGCCGCCTGGCTCGACACCGGCCGGCGCATCCTTTTCAACCCGTTGGCCCTGGGCAGCGCGGCCGGCATCGCGATGTCGGCGTTGGGGCTGCGGCTCGGCGGCCCGCTGGACACGGCGGTCGATCTGGTCGGCCGCACCGCCCTGCCGCTGGCGCTGATCTCGATCGGCGCCGGCCTCGACCTCGCCCGCCTGCGCAACGAGGTGCCCACGACCCTGGCGATCGCCCTGGTGAAGCTGGTCGTCGGCCCCTTGCTGATGTACCTGGCCCTGCGCGCGCTGGGCGTGACCGGCACGGCCCTGAGCGCCCCGGTGCTGCTGGCGGCGACCCCGACCGCGGTGGTCAGCTACGTCATGTCCAAGCAGATGCGGGGCGACGCCGAGCTGGCCGGCGCGGTCGTGATCGGCACGACCCTGGCTTCGCTGGCCACGATCATCGGCTGGTTGATGGTTCTGGGGGTCTGACGCAACCGAACGGAGATCCGTCATGCGCGAACTGATGAAGCTTCCGATGATGCTGCTGGTCGGCTGCGTGGTCGGCTGGTTCTTCGGCCTGATGCGGCCCGGTCGCGGCTTCGGGCTGGTCGGCAACGTCGTGATCGGCGCGGCCGGGGCGGTGGCCGGCGGCTGGCTCTTCGGCCGCCTCGACGTGCCGCCCGGCGGAGTCGTCGGCGCGATGATCGGGGCCGCCGTCGGCGCGATCGTCGTCCTGCTGGCGGCGGTCCGGGCCTGGCGCTGATCCGGGACGGCGCGCGCTCTTGCCTCGCACGAAATGAATCCCTAATTTCACCAGCCGCCCGATTCTCCAGCGTCGATTCCCTCGCCCGACACTAAAGAAGAAGGGGGATTCCAGCATGCTCCGATCCATTCCCTGCGCCGCCGCCCTGCTGCTGCTCGGCGCCGCGGCCGTCTGCGCCGCCGCGACGCCCCTGGTCGCCAACGGGCCCGCCCCCCGCGATGGACGCGAGACCTGGCAGCTCGAAGAGACGTGGCGCGCCGGCGACGAGGACGACGACGTCTTCTTCGGCCTGATCTCGCACGTGGTCGCCGGGCCGGAGGGCAACATCCACCTGCTCGACGCCCAGCTCAACACCGTGCACGTCTACAGCCCCGACGGCGAGCATCTGCGCACCCTGTTCCGCGAGGGCGACGGGCCCGGCGAGATCCGCCGCAGCCGCGACATGGTGGTCTTTCCCGACGGACGCGTCGGCGTGCTGCGCGAGCTGCCCGGATCGATGACCTTCGTTGACGCCGGCGGCGTCCCGGCCGGCACCCTGAAGATCCGCGGCGAGGAGATCGGCGACGCGGGGCTCTATTCGCTGAACGGATGCTTCCTCGGCGGCGGCAACCTGGTCCTCTCGGGGACCGAGCACGTCCGGGAGCAGCCGGCGGGCAACCGGCGCTACAACTTCCTCGCGAACTTCCACGAGGACGGCTCCGAGAAGGTCCGCTACGCCGATCTGGTGAATTCCTACGATTTCGAGACCTTCATCTTCGACGAGGCCGTCCACATCTGCAGCTTCTGGTGGAACTCGGCGGTCGACGACGCCGGGCGGGTCTACACCGTTGCGGACATGAGTTCCTACGAGATCCGCGTTTCCGCGCCCGACGGCAGCCCCCTGCGCACCATCACCCGCGCCTATGAGCCCCTGGCGCGCACCAAGGACCAGAAGGACGCCATATGGCGGATGATCGACAGCGGCCTGACCGGCTCAGGCATCCCCTACACCATCGCGGTGATGGACAACGCTCCGGCGATCAACTACCTGATGCGCGGACTGAGGATCCACGATAACGGCGACCTCTGGGTCCTGCCCTGGCGCGGCGTGGTCGACCAGCCCGAGGGCGTGCTGGCCACCTTCGACGTCTTCGATCCGCAGGGAGTCTTCGTCCGGCAGGTGTCGCTGGCATGTCCCGGCGACGGCGAGATCGACGGCGTCTTCGCGGTCGGGCCCGACCGCTTCGTCGTGGTCCGGGGGTACGCCGAAGCCGTGGCCGCGCAATACGGCGGCGGCAGCCGCGCGTCGGACGACGACGACGACGACGAGGCCCTGATGGAAATCGTCTGCTACCGCGTCGTCCGCTGAGGACGGCGGAGCGACGACGCGACAGCGCCGAGCGCGAGAGGGCTCGAGGCCGGGATCCGTTCCGCGCCCCGCGCCCGGCGCTGTCCGCGCAACCCGCGGAACGTTCGTCTCGTACCACATTCCGCCATTGGATTGCCCGTTATCCCGAGATTCGATCCTCGCCCGGAAGGATCCCCTGATGAGCAATCCGAAGATCCCGATCATCGCCTTGCTGATTCTGCTCGCCGCCGCGGCCTCCTTCGCCGCCGGCCCCGTCCCGGTCGCCAACGGACCCGAACCCCGCGACGGACGCGAGACCTGGCGGCTCGAAGAGATGTGGCGGGCCGGCCATGAGGACGACGACGTCTTCTTCGGCCTCATTACGCGCGTGGTCGCCGGGCCGCAGGGGAACATCCACCTGCTCGATTCGCAGATGAACACCGTGCACGTCTACAGCCCGGACGGCGATCATCTGCGCACGCTTTTCCGCGAGGGCGAAGGTCCGGGCGAGGTCCGCAGCAGCCGCGACATGACCGTCTTTTCCGACGGCCGCGTCGGGGTTCTGCAGGAGATGCCGGGCTCGATGACCTTCGTGGACGCCGACGGCACCCCCGCGGGTTCGGTGAAGATCCGCGGCCCCGAACTCGCCGACGCGGGGATCTACACGCTGTTCGCCTGTTTCCTCGGCGGCGACAGCCTGGTCCTCTCGGGGACCGAACACGTCCGGGACCGGCCCGAGATCAGCCGGCGGATCAACTTCCTGTCGAGCTTCGACGACCAGGGGGCCGAGACGCACCGCTTCGCCGAACTGGTGAACTCGTACGATTTCAGCGATTTCGTCTTCGACGAGAGCGTCCACATTCCCGGTTTCTGGTGGAACTCGGCCGTCGACCGGGCCGGCCGCGTCTTCACCGTCCCCGACCTGCAGACCTACGAGATCCTCGTCTTCGCGGCCGACGGCAGCCCGGTGCGGACCATCACCCGCGACTACGAGCCTTACATGCGCTCCGGCGCGGAGAAGGATGTCGTCCGGCGGATGATCGACAGCGCCATGGCCAACTCCGGCGTCCCCTACCGCGTCGAGGTGATGGACGCGGCGCCGGCGGTCAACTACATCATGCGCGGGCTGAGGATCCACGATGACGGCGACCTCTGGGTCCTGCCCTGGCGCGGCGTGGTCGACCAACCCGAGGACGTGCTGGCCACCTTCGACGTCTTCGATCCGCAGGGAGTCTTCGTCAGGCAGGTGTCGCTGGCCTGTCCCGGCGACGGCGAGATCGACGGCGTCTTCGCGGTCGGGCCCGACCGGTTCGTCGTGATCAGGGGATACGCCGAAGCGGTGTCCGCGCAGTTCGGCGGCCGCAGCCGGGCGTCGGACGACGATGGCGACGAAGCCCTGATGGAAATCGTCTGCTACCGCGTCGCGCGCTGAGGATCAGTCCGGCGGCGGAATCGGGCTCAGGGCAGGGTCGCTCCCTCGCCCGTCACCCGCGGCAGGTTCATCGTGACGCAGCGCAGGGCCCCGCGCATGCCGACCAGTCCCTCGGAATCGATCCCCACGACCTTCCAATCCGGCAGCAGGCGGCGGTAGACGGCCAGCGCCTCGGCGTCGAGCTTGGGGCAGACGTCGGGATAGACCGGCACCAGCAGCACGCCGTTGGCGAAGACCACGTTGGTGTAGGTGCGCCGGCGCTCGTCGTCGTGGGGCGGCATGGGGATGCGTTCGACCTTCAGCTCGCCCAGCATGGTCGGGATCCGCGCGAAGCCGGCGGCGATCGCGTCGAGCAGTTCCGCGTTGGCCGGATCCAGCTCCGGATCGCCGCGGCCGACCACCACCACGTCCGGAGCGACCATCGTCAGGTAGATGTCCACGTGGCCGGTCGTCTCGCCCTCGAGATGCGGCAGGGGAACCCACTGCTCGAAGCCCAGGGCCTCGGACAGCTTCTCGCCCACCCGTTCGGGCGGCAGGTCGTTGTAGTAGGCGTTGCGCTCGGCGATGCGCGTCGAGCTGAGGCAGAGCCCCCGGCCATTGCTCAGGAAATCCCCGCCTTCGATCATCAGGTCCGATGTCCGCAGCGGCACGCCCAGCAGCTCGGCCAGATGCACGGGCACCGAGTCGTCCACGGCGTTGCCCCGGCGTTCGCGGTAGTGGAAATCGACCAGCCGCAGGTTCCCCTGCTCGTCCTGCACCCCGATCGGCCCGAAGTCGCGAACCCACATCGAGCGCACCGGGATCTCCAGATAGGAGACGGCGTCCGTGGCCAGGCCGCGGCCGGCCAGCGCCGCGGCGGCGGCCTCGCGGTCTTCGGCCGAACCCACCAGCACCCCGACGTCGATCGAATCGGCGACCGCCGCCACGATGTCGCACAGCACGTCGGGGAACAGGTTCGCCAGCCGGGTTCCGCCGACCAGCAGCATCTGCTGGGGCTCGAACTCGGCGGGCAGCAGCACGGGATCGAGCAATGATTCTTCCGGCCGGTCGAGCACCGACGAGACGGGCTCGGGCTCGGGGGCTTCGCCGCGGGTGAAGACGCGGATCAGCAGCAGCACGGCCAGCACCGCGGCGGCGGCCAGGATCCAGACGCGGGGCTCGATCCCGATTCGACCGCCCTTGTCGGCGGAACGGGAGGCGCGGGACGGGGACTGGGCGCGGCGGCTCTTCTTGGTCATGGTTCGTCTTCGGGCTCGGGGATCGTTCCGGCGGCGGGGCTGCGGGCCCCGGCCGCGTCGGCTTCGGCCGCGTCGATTCCGGCGGCGTCGGCGCCCGATCATATCACGAAAAAGGAGGCGGGAGAACGGCTAGGCGGCGGGCGGAACGCAGAGATAGCCGTAGACGGCCAGAAAGTGGCAGAAGGTGCCCGCCAGCACGAAGACGTGCCAAACGGCGTGATGGTACTTCATTCCCCGCCACATGTAGAAGATCGTGCCCAGCGAGTAGGCCACGCCCCCGGCCAGCAGCCGCACCAGGGCCCCGGACGGCACGTTGGCCAGCATCGGCTTGATCGCGATGACGCAGAGCCAGCCCATGCCCAGGTAGATGAGGGTCGAAACGAGCTTGTAGCGGCCGGCGAAGAAGGCCTTGAAAACCACCCCGCCCGCGGCCAGGCCCCAGATCACGCCGAACATGCTCCAGCCCCAGCCGCCGCGCAGGCTCACCAGCAGGAAAGGCGTGTAGCTGCCCGCGATCAGCAGGTAGATGGCCGAATGGTCGAGGATCTTGAAGACCCGCCGCGCACGGGGCGGGGTCAGGGCGTGGTAGAAGGTCGAGGAGGCGTACATCACGATCATCGTCGCGCCGAAGATCGCCGAGCTGACCACGTTCCAGGCGTCGCCGTCGCTTGCCGAGCGGATCAGCATCAGCACCAGGCCGACCACGCTCGCCAGCGCGCCGAAACCGTGGGTGGCGCTGTGCGCGATCTCCTCGCCGAGCGAATAATGAGCCTTGCGTGAACCCGACATCTCCATCTCCCGAAGCTGTCCCCCCGTCGCCGGAGAGGATACGCCGAATCGCGCCGGGGTCAACTCGATGATGCGGCGGCCGGACCGCTAGTCCTCGGCCCCGCGCATCTTCTTCCAGGCCCGCCGGCGATCGATCTCCTCGAGCAGCGACTTGCGCATGCGGATGTGGTTGGGCGTGACCTCGACGTATTCGTCGGCGTTGATGTGCTCGAGGCATTCCTCGAGGCTCATCTGCACCGCCGGCGCCACCTTCATCTTACGGTCCGAACCCGAAGCGCGCATGTTCGAGAGCTGTTTCGCCTTCTGGGCGTTGACCACGATGTCGTCGTCCTTGCCGTGCTCGCCGATGACCTGCCCCTTGTAGAGCATCGCGCCGGGATCGATGAAGAACTGGCCGCGGTCCTGCAGGGCGTCGAGCGCGAAGGCCACCGCCTGGCCCTGGCCCTGGCTGATGATGCTGCCGGTCTGGCGCTGCGGGATGGCGCCCTTGAAGAACTCGTACTGGAAGAAGCGGTGGTACATCACGATCTCGCCGCCGGTGGCCCGCAGCATCTTGTTGCGGAAGCCGATCAGGCCACGGCTGGGGATCCTGAACTCGATGCGGGCGCGGGCGTCGTCCTGGTCCATCTTCACCATCTCGCCCTTGCGGGTGGCGGCGTACTCGATGACCGTGCCCGCGAGGTCCTTCGGCACGTCGACGGTCATGACCTCCACCGGCTCGGCCTTCTTGCCGTTGATCTCCTTGAAGATCACCCGGGGCTGGCCGACCATGAACTCGTAGCCCTCGCGCCGCATGCTCTCCATCAGGATCGAAAGATGCAGGATGCCGCGGCCGCTGACCTTGAATGTATCGCCCGAGGCGGTGTCCTCGACCCTCAGGGCCACGTCGCGCTCGGCCGCCCGCAGCAGGCGCTCGCGCACCTGGCGGCTGGTGACGTACTTGCCGTCCTGGCCGTAGAAGGGGCTGTTGTTGACCATGAAGCTCATCGCCAGGGTCGGCTCGTCGACCGCGATGATCGGCAGCGGCTCGGGATGCTCCGGGCAGGCCAGGGTGTCGCCGATGTCCACGCCATCGAGCCCGACCACGGCGCAGATGTCGCCGCATTCCACCGCCTCGACCTCGCGCTTGCCCAGGTTGTCGAAGACGAAGAGCTGCTTGATCACCGCGTCGACGCGCGAACCGTCGCGCTTGAGCATCGCCACCCGGTCGCGGGCCTTCAGGCCGCCGCGCAGGATCCGGCCCACGCCGATCCGGCCCACGTAGTCGCTGTGGCTCATGGCGGCGATCAGCATCTGCAGCGGGCCCTCGCGCCGCTCGGGGGCGGGGATCTCGTCGACGATCATGTCCAGCAGGGGGAACAGGTTCTTGCGCTCGTCCTCCAGCTCGTCGACCGCCCAGCCGTCGCGGCCCGAGGCGTAGACCCCGCGGAAATCGAGCTGCTCGTCGTTGGCCTCGAGCTCGCAGAACAGGTTGAAGATCTCGTCGAGCACCTCGTCGGGGCGCGCGCCGGGGCGGTCGACCTTGTTGATCACGACCACCGGCTTGAGGTTCAGCTGCAGCGCCTTCTGCAGCACGAAGCGCGTCTGCGGCATCGGGCCCTCGAAGGCGTCGACCAGCAGCAGCACCCCGTCGGCCATCTTCAGCACGCGCTCGACCTCGCCGCCGAAGTCGGCGTGCCCCGGGGTATCGATCAGGTTGATCCGCACGCCCTTGTAGGTCACCGCGAAGTTCTTGGCGGTGATGGTGATGCCCCGCTCGCGCTCGAGGTCGCCGGAGTCGAGGATGCGCTCGCGCACCTGCTGTCCCTGGCGGAAGACGTTGCACTGCTGCAGGATCTGGTCGACCAGGGTCGTCTTGCCGTGGTCGACGTGGGCGATGATCGCGACGTTGCGGATTTCCATGATTCTCCTCGGATCGTTTCTGACGGTCGATGCCGGCGGAAAGATGAGCGCTCCGGTCCTGTCGCGCAACGCGGGAATGCGCCCGGAACGATAATCGTTCCCGGCCTCGCCCCGCGTCCGCCGGTGATGTATCGTATCGAACGACGCAACGAACACCCCCGACCGGGAGACCGAAGACCATGCCGCGCCGCATCCTGATGGCGATGATCCCCGTGCTCGCCGCCGCCGCGCTGATCGCCGGCTGCGGCCTTTTCGGACCTTCGCGGCCCCGCCCGAACATCATCGTGGTGCTGGTCGACGCCCTGCGCAGCGACCATCTGGGAACCTACGGCTACCAGCGCGACACCACGCCGCGGCTCGACGAGCGCTTCGCCGGAGGCGCGGTCTTCACCGACTGCGTCTCCCAGGCTCCGTGGACCGCGGCCTCGGTCGCGGGCATCTTCACATCGCGGGCGCCTTCGGTCGCCGGGGTCGGGGCCCTGGCCGATTCGTCCGGCCGCCGCGACGTGATGAAGCATTCCTGCTCGAAGCTCCCGCAGGGCGAAACCACCCTGGCCGAGCTCCTGGCCGCCGGCGGCTACCGCACCGCGGCGGTGTTCACCAACCCCTTCGCCTCGGCCCGCTTCGGCATGGACCAGGGTTTCGCGGAGATCGTCGACGCCCCGCTCGACGCCCGGGGCGTGGTCGATTCGGCCCTGGCCGCGATCGGCGGCCGCGACTTCTGGTCGGCCGAGACCCGGCCGGCGCCCTTCTTCCTCTACCTGCATCTGATGGACGTGCACTCGCCCCACGAACCGCCGCCGTCCTTCGGCCGAAAATTCCCGACCCTCGACGGCCTGCCCCACACCGACGAGCATCGCCGCGGCGGGGGCCGCTATCACAAGGAACTCCCGCCTGAGGAATTCGCCGTCTTCAAGAGCCACAAAGTCGCCCTCTACGACGGCTCGCTGCTCTACGTCGACTCGCAGATCGAGCGCCTGGTCCGCCGCCTGGAAGATCTGGGCCTGATGGAGAACACGGTGATCGCGTTCGTGGCCGATCACGGCGAGGGGCTGTGGGATCACGGCCTGGGCATGGGCCACGGATTCTCGATGCATCGCGAGCAGCTGCAGGTGCCCCTGGCCCTGTTCGGGGGCGGCGTGCCCGCCCGCCGCGTCGACCGTCCGGTCGGGACGGTCGATCTGGCGCCCACCCTGCTGCGCCTGGCCGGCATCGACATCCCCGAAACGATGGAAGGCGTCGACCTGCTCGACGATCCCGCCCGGGACCGGGCGATCTTCAGCGAGGACATCGCCTACGGGATGGAGCGCAAGGCGCTGCGGCTGGAAAACTGGAAATTGATCGCCGACGCCGAGGGCCGGCCGCTGCAGCTCTACGACAGCGCCGTCGACCCGGCCGAACTCCGCGATCTGCTGGCCGGACAGCCCGAACGGGCCGCCGATCTGGCCGCCCGCCTGCGCGGGATCATGGCCGCGAACGAGACCGCCCCGCGCGAGGCGGCCCGGGTCGACGAGGCCACCGCGCGACAGCTGCGGGCCCTGGGCTACTAGTCGCCGCCGGGATCCATGTACTGCGCCGCGACTTCCCGGATCCCCCGGCGGCAGGCCCCGCAGAAGGGCTTCAGCCCCTTGCTGAACATGATGCAGTCCAATTCCGAGCGGTACATCCCCTGCGCACAGTAGCCCGCCCCCTCGTACACGCCGACCTTCCCCAGCAAGCCTGTCCGCGCGAACCATTCGTCCATCTTCCGCTGATGGCTGCGCGACAGCTCCTCGCCCTCGGCCTTGGCCGCCTCGACCTCGGCCGCGTCTGCGCCTCCGCGCATCAACCCGGCGATGCGGTCGTTGATCTCGCCGCGGCGCACCTGGTATTCGGCGTCCATCGCGTCGTACCCGGCCTTGGGCCAGGGCGTGGGGATCGGAGCGCCGGCCGGCAGCAGGTCGTCCCACTTCGGCCGGCCGTCGGGCTGCAGGACGGTGATGTTGCGCTCGCCCGGCTCGACATCGCGCGAGTAGAAGTCGGTATACGCGGTGCTGGAGGAATAGTACTCGTCGGCCAGGCCGGCGAAGCCGTGGCCGAACTCGTGCACGAAGACGTAGTCGCTCCACTGGTTGTCGCTGGTGAAGACGTTGAACAGGTTGTAGATCCCGCCGCCGCCGTAGCGCTCGTGGTTGACCATGACGCTCAGCACGTCGTAGGGCGCGCAGCCGGCCGCGTCGCGGATGGCGCGGTTGTCCTCGGTCAGCAGATAGCGCTCCGAACCCAGCGAATCGAAGGTGCAGCCCAGGGCGGTGTTGCGGTGCACGCCGCGGCTCGGCTCGTCGCAGCCGCTCTGCTGGGAGGGCTTCAGCACGCCCCAGATGTTGAAGCGGTCGCTCAGCGAGGCGAAGGGCTCTCGGCCGAGCAGGACGCCGGCGAAGCGCTTCACGTCGGCGCGGAATTTCTCGATCTCGGCGGACGTGTACCCCTCGCCCAGGATCGCCACGTCGACCCGGCCGCGCGGATCGCCGTGAACCGCCGCCTCGACCACGATCACGTCGGCCGGTTTGGGTTCGATCCGGATCTCCCACGAACCGGGATCGATCCGCGTCCGGAAGACCTCGGACAGTTCGCCGTCGCCGCCGCGCGCGGCCAGCGCGAAGTCTACCGGCGCCTTGGGGAACGGCGCCCGCACGGTCTCGTGGTAGGTGCGCCTGACGCCCGCGGCCGCCGGCCCGGTCGTCCGCCATTCGCCGAAGTAGGAATCGAAGCCGCGCGACCACAGCAGCTCGCCGGTTCCGGCGTCGTGGATCCTGGCCTCGTAGCGGCCCAGGTCCAGCTCGTCGATCAGGACCGTCCGGCCGCCCGACCAGACGTCCTCGCGATAGAGCCGGTCCAGGGCCACGATCTCCTCGCCCGCCGCGCCGGTGTGGTCGTAGTCGATGCGCAGGGTGGCGTCGACGAAATGGTCGGCGAAGACGGGCTGCTCTGCGGCCAGGCCGGCGCCTGCGGCCAGCGCCGCGGCGGCGAAGATCAGGATGCTGCGGATCACGGCGGCTCCTCGGAACGGGTTTCGGGCTCTCGGGTGCGACTCCCAAAATAGCACACAGCGGTTCAGCGCACACGAGATTCGCCATAATCCCCTATCCGGCAACGTCTTGTAAAGATTTTCAAATGCCGGATTTTTCTCGCGCGACACTATTGACACACCGCCATGTCCCCGTCTAGATTTCCGGCATGAAGCCCAATCGGGCGAACCCGTTTCATTGGCCGTCCCCAAGCCCTGGCTCCCCCCGGAACAGACGCGTAAGGCGGCGACGAGGCATGTTTTCACCGGGGGGATCAAGGGTTGTTCGCGGCAAGCGATCTCCCGGACCGAATCACCGCTGAACGAACGCGCCGCCACGGCGCTGTCGCCCATGTCCCGGCCCGGGACGCGGGCGCCGTTGCGCCGACAGGCGGAATCTCAGCCGGAACCCGAACGGAGGTTGGACGATGAACGAGCACCGGAGCCGTCAGGAGGACGTCGGCGGCGAGGAACTGAAGCCCCGCAGCAAGCGGCGTTTCGGATCCGGACCCCGCGACCGGAAGAACCAGATCGGGGATGAGGATTTCCGCGCCGCGCGCCGGCAGCGCCGGAGCGATCCCCTGGACGATCTCGAGTTCGACGAATACGAGGATTTCGACGACGTCGATGAACTGTCCGACCCCGTGGACGAGGATTTCGACGACTTCGACGATGAGGAATATTCAGTCAGCGACAACGACGACGCCATCGACTGGGACCGGGACTGATCCCATCCCCGCCGCTTCCGCCTGTCGAGCCGGAGGTGATGATCGATGAAGAAGGACGTGTACGTCGGCGATTGCGACATCGGTCGGGGACTGTTCGCGAACAGGGACATCCCCGCCGGAGACCGGATCCTCGCCCTGCACGGATCGCGATATGACAGCGGGGACCCGATCCATTTCTGCGAATCGGGTGCGAACCTGTTGCAGACGGGCCGCCGCACCTACATCCTGCTCGAGCCGCCGGGAGTGTTCGCCAACCACTCCTGCGACCCGAACGCCGGCATCGTGGCCAACCGGAATCTGGTGGCCATACGGGACATTCCGGCCGGGCAGGAGATCCGCTTCGACTATTCCACGACCATGGACGAGGATCTCTGGACATTGGAATGCCGATGCGGCTCGCCGCTCTGCCGCGGGGTGGTCGGGGACTTCCGGCTGCTGCCGCCCCGGCTGCAGATCCGTTATCTGGAGTTGGGCATCGTCCAGGGTTTCATCGCCCGGCGATACCGCCGTTCGGCGATGGCCATGGCCGGCTAGTGGAACACCACGTGCGCGGCGACCAGCCCCGCGCCGAGCACGACGCCCAGCCAGCCGATGCGCCGGTCGGAAACCTTCACCAGCGACTCGTCGAGCCGCCAGCCGTTGCGCCGGATCGTCGGCAGCGCCACGGCCGCGAAGGCCGCCAGGATGATCACGCCTGTCAAGATCAGGTACGGCGTGCCGGCGAAGACCAGGTTCAGCGCGACCGTCAGCGGAATGGTCAGCAGCAGCCCGCCGAGCACCAGCCGGCGCGAGGGCGAGCGCAAAAACACCGCCGAGGCGATCAGCACCACGAAGCCGTTCTTGATGAAGTACGACACCTTTTTGAACAGCGGATCCAGCGGGAACGAAGGGTTGTCCAGCTTCACCCAGGCGAAGGCGAACCCGAAGCAGATGCCGATCAGCAGCGTGCCCAGAATCGCGCGCCGCCCGGTGGCCACCACCTGCGCGTCGGTCGCGTCGGGCCGCAGCCGCCGCTTGTAGATGTCGATCGACCACAGCGTCGAGATCGAGTTGAAGATCGAATCGACCGAACTCATCAGCGACGCGAAGAGCCCGCAGAGAACCAGCCCCCGCACCCCCGGCCGCAGCAACAGCTCGACGATCTTCAGGTACGCCTGGTCGGGATCGGCCAGCGGATGGTCGCGGCCCAGGATCCCCACCAGCGCGACGCCCGGCAGCACCAGCATCGCCGCGGTGAAGAACTTGAAGAACCCGCCGACCAGCAGGCCCGCCTGGGCGTGGCGCAGGCTGCGGGCCGCCAGCGATCGCTGCAGGATCACCTGGTTGCATCCCCAGTACTGCAGGTTCAGCAGGTTCATCGTGATGATGCCCAGCCACGGCAGCTGTGCGTGGTCGTTGGGCAGATGCAGGTGCATGCGGTCGCCGGTGACGGTCATCAGGGCGTCCCAGCCGCCGAGCTGGTGGACGGCCAGCCCGGTGACGGTCAGCCCGCCGCCGAGCAGCAGCACGAACTGCACGATGTCGGTGCGCACCACCGCGCCCAGGCCGCCGAAGTAGGTGTAGACGGCGGAAAACCCGCCCAGCAGCACGATCATCACGCAGATCCGCACCGCGGGCGTGGCCCCGACCGCCGCCTGCAGCGCGTCGCCGAAGATGATCTCGAGCGAGTAGCCGCCCCAGAACAGCGCCGCGCCCAGATAGAGCGTGCCGTAGAGGAACATCGAGAGCAGCGAGTAGGCCGTGGCCACCCGCGGGCCGAACTTCATCTCGAAGAACTGGGTGACCGTCACCACGCGGGCCCTCAGGTACAGCGGCACGAAGACGAAGGCCGCGAGGATCAGCCCGAAGACGGCGTTGAGTTCGAAGTTGGCCTGGGCCAGGCCGAAGGCGTAGGCCGAGCCGATGACCGCCAGGAAGTGCCCGGCGTGCAGGTTGGTGGCGATGGTCGAGGCGGCGATCGAATACCAGCGCAGGCTGCGGCCGCTGACGAAGTAGTCCTCGGCGGTGGCGTCGCGCTTCAGGCGCGCGCGGACGGCCACGGCCATGACCGCGGCGAAGTAGCCCAGGATGATCAGCGCGTCGAGCATCCGGGAACATTAGCCCCGGCCGCGGCCGCTGCCAACCCCGACCTGGCCGGGAGTCCCGGACTCGCCTTGTCCCCCGCCCCCCGGCGGTGATAATCTCGCCCCCGAGACCCGTCCCGCTCATCGAACTCCGCCGGAGGCAGAATGATGTCCACCGCCACAGGCCGTTTCCTCCTCGCCGCCGCCCTGATGCTGGCCGCGGCCGCCCTGGTTCCCGTTCCCGCCGCCGTCGCCGACGACGACGTCCGCTTCGTCGGCGCCGATGACCGCTTCGCGACCGTCGCCGAGCTGCCGGCCGCCTTCGCGGTCGGCCTCGCGCGGATCGACGCGGGCTTCGTGGTCGCCGACCGCCACGCCGACGAGCTGGTCGTCTTCGGCGACGACGGCGTCCGGGCCGGGGCCATCGCCTATCCCTCCTACGAGCCGGCGGCCCTGTCCTACGACGGCGCGCTGCTGGCCGCGGCCGACGGCCTGGACGGCCGGATCTACTTCATCGACCCCGTGAGCGGCGAATGCGTGCGCAACATCGAGTCGCCCATGGCGCGGGTGACCGCGGCGGCCTGCGACTCCGAGGGCAAGCTGTGGATCGCCGCCCGCGGCTCGGAGACGATGCAACGGATCGACCCGCTCGACGGCACCACCCTGGCCGACATCCCCGCCCCGACCGCGCGCGTGTCGGCCCTGGCCTACGATCCGCGCGGCTACCTGTGGGCGGCCGACGCCTCGCGCGACGAGGTCTTCCTGATCGACATCCGCACCGGGTACACGATCTTCGGGCTGGCCTCGCCGGGCCCCGTGCCCAACGGGCTGTGGCTGCGGGACGACACCCTGTACGTGGGCGACTACCAGACCGACACGCTCTACGCCGCCGACATCTCCGACCTGCACGGCGCCTGCGTGCGCGGTGACACCCGCCGCGGCAAGGTGACCCTGTTCTGCGACATGCAGAACCTCGGACCCGGCAAGGTGACCGGCGGCTCGATGGTGCTGGCGATTCCCGAAGACGGCCCCAGCCAGGCGCTCGAAGACGTGGCCTGGACCGAGGGCTCGCGCCGCGAGCACGACCAGTGGGGCCAGGAAGTGGCGGTGTACGAGGTGGGCGAGCTGGCCCCGGGCGCGACCCGCTCGGTGCGGCTCGACGCCCGCGGCGAATTCCATCGCATCTCGACCAAGATCTTCCCCGATCGCGTGGGCCCGCTGAAGGACATCCCCGAGGACGTGCGCGATCGCTACCTGGCCGACGAGGACAAGTACCGCGTGCGCGGCGACTACATCCAGGCCAAGGTGAAGGACGTGGTCGGCGACGAGACCAACCCCTACTTCATGGCCCGCAGGCTGTACGACTTCCTGATCGGGCGGATCAACTACCAGATGATCGGCGGCTGGGACATCGCGCCGACGGTGATCGAGCGCGGCACCGGATCCTGCTCGGAATACACCTTCTCGTACATCGCGCTGTGCCGGGCGGTCGGCATCCCGGCCCGCTACGTGGGCGCGCTGGTGCTGCGCGGCGAGGACTCGTCGGTCGACACGGCGTTCCACCGCTGGGCCGAGATCTACCTGCCTTCGATCGGCTGGATCCCGGTCGACGTGAACGCCGGCGACGAGGTCTGGCAGGGCGACCGCTGCTTCAGCTTCGGCGGAATCGCCAACCGTTTCCTGATCACCACCCGCGGCGGCGGCGCCTCGACCCGGCTGAACTGGGGGTACGATCTGGAGACTTCGTACCGTACCACCGGGAAGGCCAACGTGCGGGTGGAGCAGTTCGCGGAGTGGGATGTGGTGGAGTAGGGATACGGGAAATTTCGAGGCCCAGTCCGGATCGACAATCTCCAAGCCGGCGAGGTTCGTCGCGCCGGGAATCCTGACGCTTC
>CAYLMM010000009.1:13334-61696 GCA_964384825.1 uncultured Fibrobacteraceae bacterium | reverse complement strand
GATGACGGCCTTGATGCCGCCCAGGACGGTGTAGGCGATGGTCACTCCGCCGAGCACCAGCAGCGAGACCGTCCAGGCGTCGACCGACTCGGGCAGGCCGCCGAAGAGAGTGGCGCTGGCCAGCTTGGTGCCGGCCAGGATCTGGGCGCCGGTGAACCCCGTGTATCCCAGGGCCGAGACGATCGCCGCGGTCGCCGCGACGGAACGCCCGTAACGGTGCCGCAGCAGATCGGGATAGGTCATCAGTCCGAGCTTGCGGTCGATCGCCTTGACCCGCGGAATGATGATCACCGCGGAAAGCCAGGCCCCGACCAGGCCGGTGAACAGCAGCCAGCTTCCGGAAAGCCCCATGGCGAAGCCCAGCCCGCCGAGGCCGATCGAGAAGCCGCCCCCGACGTCGGTGGCGACCACCGACATCCCGATGTGTCCGGCCCCCATCTCGCGGCCGCCGACGAAGTAGTCCTCCGCGTCGGCGTTGCGGCGGTGATGGTAGACGCCGACGCCCAGAACGCTGGCCATGTACAAGGCGAAGATCCCGTAATCGATGGCGCTCATGCCGGGGGAGCCTCCGTCGGGTTGCGGGTCAGGCGCGGTGGCTCCGGCACCAGAGATTCATCGACTCCCAGCCGTTGGGCATGCGGCAGTTGTTGACCAGGCGCCCCGTGTAGCTGAAACCCAGCTTGGCGAAGGCGCAGTTCATGCCGATCTCGTCCGCGCGCGCGATGGTGTAGATCTCGGTGGTCCCCGTCCCATCAAACACCTCGTCGGCCAGTGCGGCGAGAATCCAGTCCAGCAGCCCCCGGCCGCGATGGGCGGGATCGGTGGCGCAGTCGGTCAGTTCGGCGGCCTTGTGGCGGCTGTCGATCTCGGCCGAGGCGAGCGCGACCAGGGTGTCGTCGCCGGCGTCGCGCACCAGGCGGAAGCGGTTGAGGCCGTTCTCGATCGCGTAGCCGATCTCGGCCGCGGTCAGGGGCGTGGGATAGTCGGAGAAGGTGCCGCCGAGAAGGGCGGCGATCTCGGCCGCGTGCTCCTTCCCGCCCGCCTGGCTGACGTAATCATCCGGCAGCTTCGGCAGGGCCGGCTCCTTCCCGCGGGCGATCTCGACGATGCGGTCGTGTTCGGCCGAGCGGGGATCCCGGCAGCGGGCCTCGTCTCCGTAGGCGGCCCAGACCGAGGCGTCGTCGCCATCGCGGAAATACCCCAGGATGCGCCCCTCGCAGGCGAAGCCCAGTTCACGCCAGGATTCGGCCTGAGCCGAACGCGCGTAGACGGTCAGCTTCGTGTAGAGAGGATCGTGCTCGCCGAGGCCGCCGGTCAGAAACGCGGCATCGGGATGCCGCAGAGCCTCCGGAGCGGCGTCGAAGAGCTTCACCCGCATGTTGTACGGGTCGAGCACCCCCTCGACCGTGCACCGACCGGCGTCGAAGACGAAAGGATGGATCTTGCGGCCGTCCTCCGCGAGACGATCGCGGTCGAAGATTCCGGCGGCTGACATCTGCCGGCTCACCTCCCTGAGGCCGGAGCCCGCTCCACCGCCGGCCGCAGATCCTGCAGCCCGGCCGCGGCCACGGCCTCGTCGATCATCGCCTGATGCTCGGATTCATCTCGCCAGCGGCGGCGGCCCTCCTCCGGCAGCAGGTGCAGGGGGTCGAAGTACAGATAGTAGAGGTCGGAATCGACCGCCGGGCTGCGGTAGACGCTGACGCCCGTCGTCGGATCGTAGTGGTCGTAGCTGTGCAGATCGCGCTTGCCCCCGCCGCCGGGAACGTCGGTCACGAAGGTCGGCGTGTTGAAACCGGCGGTCGCGCCGCGCACGCTGCGCTCGACCTCCTCGGTCACCGCCAGGGTGGTGCGCAGATCCTCGACGCCGCGGACCATGTCGTGCTGGTACACGTAATAGGGCTGCACGTTGACGTAGGACAGGCGCCGGATCAGGTTGGTCATCACTTCCGGATCGTCGTTCACGCCCCGGACCAGCACGCTCTGGTTGCGCACCTTCACCCCGCGGGAGAAGAGTTCGCCGAGGGCTTCGGCGCTGATCGCGGTGATCTCGTTCGGATGGTTGAAGTGGGTGTGCAGGCACACCTCCTTGCCCATTTCGCGGCCCCTGTCCGACAGGTGGACGACCGCGTCGGTCCAGGCGGTGTCGCGCAGGATCTTCATCGGCATGACCGCCGGGCCCTTGGTGGCGATGCGGATGCGCCGCACGTGGGGAATGGCCAGCAGGATGTCGCCGATCTCGCGCAGTCGGCGCGCCGGCAGCATGTAGGCGTCGCCGCCCGAAACGACCACGTCCTCCACTTCCGGACGCGAGGCGATGTAGGCCATGGCCCGCCGCCAGCGCTCGGTGCGGGGACGGTAGTGCTCCTTGTCCACGGTCGCGGTGTCGCCGCCGATGGCGTAGCTGCGCGTGCAGTAGCGGCAGTAGACCGGGCAGACGTCCAGGGGCAGGAACAGCACCTTGTCCGGATAGCGGTGCACCAGGCCGGGGACCGGCGAGTCGTCCTGCTCGTGCAGCGAGTCCAGCTCGAGGCGCGGATGATCGGGCTTACGGGTCGACGCGACCGGCAGGAACTGGATTCGCAGGGGATCGTGGTAGGGATCGTCCCAGTCGATCAGCGAGATCAGATAGGGGGTGATCCGCACGTTCATCGGGGCCTGGGCCAGTCCGCGGGTCACGTCGGCCATGAAGGTCTGGCCGACCAGCCCGCCCACCAGCTCGCGCAGGTCGTCGATGCCGGTGACCGATTTGCGGATCTGGAAACGGGGATCGAGAAATTCCTCGCGGCTGAGATTCGCGAAGGCCGGAATATCCCGCCAGAAGGGCGAATCGTCGAGGTCGCGGTGCGCCAGATCCTCCGCCGCGGGCCGTTCCCGGGCGCCCCCGGGCACCCGCACGTCCATCAGTTCCGCCAGTTCGGGCTTCCGCGTCAGTTCGGGAGCCAGATCGGCGACTATGAGCGGCTCCTCGGTTTCCACGTGCTGATTGCCGAGATCTGCCTTATCGGTCCTCATCCTTCCACTCCTTCTGTTCCCTCGGCCGGTTCCGGCGGAAGGTCGATCGGCCCGGACGCCAGCATGGGCGCGGCCTGGATATCGGGCACTTCCATCAGCTTGACCACCCGGTCCAGCGCGGAGGCGATGTCGGCCTGTTCCTCGTCCGAGAGGTGATGCAGCGCCGTGGCCAGCTGGTCCTGGAGGGGCGAAGGAGCCTTGTTGACCAGGTCCTCCCCCTCGCGGGTGATCGAAACCAGGACCAGTCTGCGGTCCTCGCGTCCGCGCTCCCGACTTATCAATCCGCGCTTCTCCAGCCGATCCAGGATACCCACCACCGTGCTGTTGCTCAGATGGATCAGCTTGGCCAGCGCCGAGGTCGTCAGCGGGCCGTCGTCACGCAGGGTCAGCAGGCAGATCAGCTGGGGGCTGGTGATCCGGTAATTGGACGCCAGCTTGGCCGAATACAGATCGACGGCGCGCATGATCCGCCGTAATGACTGGAATATCCACAAGTCGTACCGCGGCTGGGTTACCACCACCATCCTCCGATAATCAGGGAAATCTATTGATCGAGCCCGAAGAACGATCGGGGACATAGTATAGTCAGCATTGAAATAGTTTCCACACGAATCTTTTCCACAGAAAGAGACATTTTCGTTGCATTTTCAGTTAACGTCTTAAGAAATATATACTTGTAGAAATCAAAGTTCTTGATCCTGTTGAGGCAGCAGAAATCCGCCTTGTACCTCCCGGGGAGTGTAGATGGTGACGAAGGCGTCAGGATCGGCCTGGGAAACCCTAAACTTCAACCTCCTGGTGTCGGATCGCCCGACGACCACCATCAGCATCGTCCGGGGGCGGCCGGAATAGCCGCCGCGGCCCTTGAATTCGGTCAGTCCGCGGCCCAGATGGTTCAGGATGGCCTCTTTCACCGGCAGAGGGCGGTCGGTGACGATGAACGCAGTACGGGTCGAACTCACTCCGTGCAGCACCGCGTCCAGGGATCGCGACATCACGAACGAAAGCAGCAGGGCCACCGCGGCGGCCTCGAAGCCGAAAACCAGGGCCGCGAGGCCGAAGACCACCACGTTGACCGCCAGGATCGTCTGGCCCACGCCGACACCGAACCAGCGCTGGGCCAGGCGCGCCAACACATCGAGTCCGCCGGTCGTGCCGCGCCCCAGGAACACCAGCCCCAGGCCCGCCCCGCTGATCAGGCCGCCGTAGAAGACCAGAAGCAGGCGATCCCGGGTCGGCACCCACCCCAGCGACAGCAGCAGATCCGTCGCGACCGACAGCACCGCCACCCCCACGGCCGTGCGCAGGAAAAGCCGCCGTCCGGCTCCGGCCAGCCGGGCCAGGACGAGGATCGGCACGTTCAGCAGCACCAGGGCCGCGCCGGTCGACAGGCTGGTGAAATGGGAGATCAGGATCGCCAGGCCGGTCACCCCGCCGGCGACGATGTCGTTGGGCAGCAGGAAGAACGCCAGCGCCGCGCCGCAGATCACGGCCCCGACGACGATAGCCGAGTAGTCCAACAGCAGGCGCACGTATCTCGATTCGAGCAAGACTCACCTCCCGGATGACACCTTCGGTGCGAGCGGCGGATCCCCGTGCCAGCATCCAAACGCAATTCGGGACGCGGCACAACTCCTTATGCGGCCGAAACCGGGGTGGACTGCGCCGGCGGATCGCTCTAGACTCGCCCCGTTGCGACCATTGCGCCTCAACCCCACGGGAACCGCGCATGTTCATCCCCGAGATCATCTCCGCCTTCGACGGGTTCATCTGGGGCCCGCCGCTGATGGTGCTGCTTGTCGGCACCGGCCTCTACCTCACCGTCCGCATGCGCGGCGTGCAGATCCGCGGCTTCCGCTCGGGCCTGAAGGTGCTGCGCGGCGACTACGACCGCGAGCACCACCCCGGCGAGATCAGCCACTTCCAGGCCCTGTCGACCGCCCTGTCGGCCACCATCGGCACCGGCAACATCGTCGGGGTGGCCACGGCCATCCTCGCGGGCGGGCCCGGCGCGGTGTTCTGGATGTGGATCACCGCGACCGTCGGGATGTGCACCAAGTTCACCAGTTGCACCCTGGCGGTGCGGTTCCGGCACATCGACGCCGACGGCGAGGCCCACGGCGGACCGATGCACTTCATCGAAATCGGCATGGGGCGGCGCTGGCGCTGGCTGGCGGTGCTCTACGCGGTGTTCACCGTCACGGCCAGCTTCGGCATCGGCAACATGTTCCAGATCAACAACGTGGCCGTCAGCCTGAACACCCTGCTGCGCGGCGGGGCGCAGAGCAGCACAGCGTTCAACGTGACCGTCGGAGCGGTCATCGCGGCCCTGATCGGGATGGTGATCCTCGGCGGCATCAAGTCGATCGGCCGGGTGGCCTCGAAGATCGTGCCCTTCATGTGCCTGTTCTACGTCGCGGGCGGCCTGTTCATCCTGCTGAAGAACATCGGCGCGGTGCCCGAGGGCTTCCGCCAGATCATCCATTACGCCTTCCACACCCCCGAGGCGATCGGCGGCGGACTGCTCGGAACCGTGGTGCGGCACGGCGTGGCCCGCGGCCTGTTCAGCAACGAGGCCGGCCTGGGATCGGCGGCGATGGCCCACGGCGCGGCCAAGACCGACGAACCGGTGCGCGAGGGCCTGGTCGCGATGCTCGGACCCTTCATCGACACCCTGGTGATCTGCTCGATCACCGCCCTGGTCATCGTCATCACCGGCGCCTGGGAAACCTGCAAGATCGAAGGCGAACTGACCGGCGTGGCCTTCGCCCTGGGCCTGGGCCACCCCTTCGGAGCGAAGCTGATCGCGCTGGCGGTGGTCTTCTTCGCCTTCTCGACGATGATCTCGTGGTCCTACTACGGCGACCGCGCCTCGAGCTTCCTGTTCGGCAGGAAAGCCGTGCGGCCCTACCGGCTGATCTACCTGGGATTCATCGTCCTGGGCGCGGCGGTGAACTTCGACACCGTGATCGATTTCTGCGACGCCATGAACGGCCTGATGGCCATCCCGAACCTGATCGGACTGATCGCCCTGGCGCCGGCGGTGGCGCTGCTGGCGCAGGACTACTTCAAGCGCATGCGGGAGATGGAGGGGAAGAGATGAACAGGATGCGTCCACCGACCGGATTGTTGATGCTGGCGGCGGCTTTCGCCCTCCTGCTCGCCGCCGGCTGCTCGCAGACCGCCGACAAGACCGACGCGCCGCGGGTTCCCGAGGATCTGCGGGCCGCCTTCGCCGCGCGGCTCGATTCGCTGGCGACCGCCGCCGGCATCCCCGGCGCGAGCGCCGCCTTCATCCTGCCCGACGGAGCTCTCGCCGCCTGCGCCTGGGGCCTGGCCGATTCGGCGGGCTCGAAACCGATGACCACCGATTCGCGGATGATCTGCGGCAGCGTGGGCAAGAGCTGGTTCGCGGCGACGACGGTCCAGCTGGCGCTCGACGGCGTCATCGATCTCGACGCTCCGCTCGCTGACTACCTGGGCGCCCGACCCTGGTTCGCGCGCCTGCCCAACGCCGCCGACCTGACCCTGCGCCGCCTGATGAACCACGCCTCGGGCATGCCCGAGCATCTGGAACAGCCGGATTTCCTGGCGGATATGCGCGCGATCGTGGCCTGCGGCGATCCGGACTCCGTGTTGACCCACGAGCAGCTGATCGGCTACGTGCTGGATCTCGAGCCGCTGCATCCGGCGGGAGGCCTGTTCAAGTACACCGACACGAACTACATCCTGTCCGGTCTGGCCGTCGAAGCCGCCACGGGCCAAGCCTACGACGACATGATGCGCGAACACCTGACCGCGGCGATCGGGCTGGAAGCCACCGAGCCCACGTCGAGCCGTTATCTCGATGGCTTGGCCTGCGGGCACGTCGACCGCGGCAACCCCTTCGGCCTGCCGACCCGCACCCTGGGCGACGACGGCTTCCTGAACCACAATCCGGCCCTCGAATGGACCGGCGGCGGGGTCGTGACCACGCCCTCGGACCTGGCCCGCTGGGCGCGGATGCTCTGGGGCGGCGCACTGCTCGGCGAGAAGGGCACCGCGGAATTGCTGCGCGGCCATCCTGTCGATCCGGAAAACCCCGCCGCGGGGGAATACGGGCTGGCCGTGGCCATCGACCAGGATGCCCGCGGGCGCATCCTGCTGCACAGCGGCTGGTATCCGGGATACCACTCGCAGGCGGCCCACTGGCCCGATCTCGACCTGACCCTGGCCCTGCAGATCAACCGCGACCACGACTCGCAACTGCGGGAAATCCACGCCGCGCTGGCCGACCTGCTGACCGAGTGGATCCGGAACGGAAAAGAGGACGATATCCGGGATGCGGCTTGATCCCGGAGCGGAAATCGCATACCTTGGCGCCGTCCTTTAACCGAGGCCCGAGAGCCCGGAAGGAGCAAGGCATGGTTCCGCGACGGCATCGAGATATGCGCAGGCCCCGCTGAACAGGCGGCGGCCCGTTTTTTTGCCCGGAACCCACTCTGCCCGACCGGCCGGGGTCGAACTTCCTTTAATACGGCGTCGGTGAGCGCCGAAAGGATGGTCCCCATGGCGATCCATTCCCACGTTTCCCATCAGCCGAACGCCGCGGCCGCTATCCGCTTCGCCGCCCCTGTTCCCGACCCGACGCCCCTGCCGGCGACGCGCTGCGTCCCGGTGTCCGACGCCGTGATGCGGCGGGTGCGCGTCTTTCTGCGGAGCGAAGGATATCTGGAGAAGACCGAGCCCGGATCCGGACGGATCGAGATCCGCAAGCACGGCCTGAGCGGCCGGGACATCCGCGACGGGCAGGAGAAGCTGCTCAAGGATCTCTGCGCCCGCCTGCACGTCGACCTGATCGGGTCGGCCAACGTCACCCGCCTGGACGCGATGCTGGGCATCGAGCATCCCCGCCTGACCTACCGCCGGGCGATCGAGATCCTGAACGACCGGGGATTCGGAATCGAGTTCGGCGACGTTCTGGACCGCGAGGCCGAGAAGGTCCTGGTGCGGCACTGCGGCAACCTGCCGGTGCACGTGACCGGGGCGCCTGGATCCTCGCAATCCTCCGGGGAATGCGATCTCTACATCCTGCCCTTCGCGGGCGGGGTCAGCCGCGGATCGGCCGCGCGGGAAGGCTTCGACCTCGATCTGAAGCGACTGCTGCGGTACGTGCTCGGCCGCGAGTCGATCGGTGACTGCAGGGCCTGCTGATTCCGATTACGTTACGGAGGGGAAACGGGGCGCCCGGTTCGACCGGGCGCCCCGTTGCCTCAGAGCACGAATTCCAGTTCCGACTGCGGGGTGCGGCAATCCATGTCGGTGCCGCGGTCGCGGTGGTCGGCGATCTCGGCCGACACCCCGATCGCCCTTCCGCAGAGGAACAGCGTGAACACCTGGTCGCGCACCTTCTCCCGCGTCAGCGAACCGTCGGCCAGCCCGCCCCACGAAAGCTTCAGCGCGATGGCGGCCAGCACCGCGTCCACGTTCACGCAGAACACGTTGCGCGTCACGCCCTGCTCGAAAAGCTCGCGCACCAGCAGATGGTAGAAATCGAGGAACACGTTCGCGATGCCGCGATCGGCCAGCTCGCCGCGGACGAAATCCTCGCGCGGATCGACGTTCACCGCCCGGCCCTTGAAGACCGGATGGTTGATGCAGGGCACGGGCTTGACCCGCATCGTCCCCGACGCCTTCTCGCGCGCCCGGAACTCGCCGTAGTCGCGGGCCGCCGCCGCCGCCATCGCGCCCAGGTCCAGGCCGTGCTCCGGGTCGCCCGGATCGAAGGTTTCGGCGCCCGCGAAGATCCCCAGCAGGTAGTCCACCGCCTCGAAGCCGTTGCCGCCGTGGGCCAGTCCGGTGTTGGCCAAAAATCCCACGAACGCCATCGAGATGTCGTTGCGGGCGCTGACGCTCTCCTTGGCCCCCTTGGCCGAGATGGTGCCCGGACCGTTGGTCAACGTCAGGCCGATCAGGTACTGGAACTCGGCCAGCTCGACCTCGTCCGGCCGCCGCCCGAACAGGATCCGGAAGGCGTTGACGGTGAACGAGACGCCCAGATCGGCGGGCTCGGGCCCGGTCAGCCTGCCCCAGGCGTCGTTGGCGTCGGGATCGACGGCCGCGCAGGCGAAGATCCGCCCGACGGCGTGGAAGTAGGCGACCGAATCCTCGACCACGCGCCGGCTGATCCGCTTGCGCAGCATCGGCCGCCACAGCACGCAGAGCGCGAGCGAGGCCGTCAGGAAGGCGCGCAGATCGCGCACGTGGCGTCCGCCGACGTCGGCCAGTTCCAGGACGCGCCGGCAGATCCGCAGGGCGGTGCACGATTTCTCGGCGCGCAGCACCTCGCCGCGCAGGAACTTCGTCACGGCGTCGGGCTCCGGCCCCTGGTCGACCAGCAGTTCCTTCTCGATCCGCCGGTCGAGTTCGTCCGGCAGGTCGACCGAGCTCTCGTCGATGCCGAAGTCGCGGATCATGTCGATCACCGCGCGGATGTGGCCGCGGGCGGCGCGCACCGGCCGCGGGTCGCCCCGGACGGCCAGCATCGCGGCCAGCGCGGCGTTGGGCAGCGCCCCGTTGCCGCGGGCGGCGCGCACGATGTCCATCTCGCCCGGCTCCAGTTCCAGCGCCAGGTTCAGCAGCAGATTCATGCCGGGCAGATCCTCGGGCTCGGGCATGATGCCGGCCAGGGAGAAGTAGACGTTCTGCTCCAGGCCGTTCGCGGCGAGATCCAGGATGCGCCGGCCGTGCAGTTCGGCGACGTGCGTCTTCGGATCGAGCCGCGAGGCGCCCGAGGCGTTGCGCATGTTGCGGCGCAGGAACTGGGCCCCCACCTGGCGGCTGACCGCGCCCAGGCGGCCGGCGTAGGGCTCGGGCGGGCGGACCATCGGCAGATCGAGCTCCGGCGGCAGCGCACAGACGCCGTCGCCGAGCCAGGGCTTGAGCGAGAGGTCGCCCTCGGAGACGAAATCGGGCTCCAGGCCGAGATGGGCGTAGACCGCCCGCATCGCGGCGGGCACCTGCTGGATGGATTCGACCCGCACGCCCCGGTCGGAAACCACGGGGTTCTCGGGATCGAAGCGCGGCACGCCGAAATACTCGTCGAACCAGCTCTCCTTGGCCTCGGCGTTGTCGCCGCCCCCGGCCAAAGCCCCCGCGTGGCCGCAGGAACGCCCCAGGCCCGTCTTCCATCTGCCGGTCACGCAGACCACCAGCGGCTTGGCGAAGGGGAAATCGCCGCGCTCGACCATCTCCAGCGCCGTCTTCTCGTAGTAGCCGCCGGGCTCGACGTACAGCGCCGCCGCCCGGGTGCGCGGATCGTTCCCCGCGGCGCGCAGGAACTCCGGCAGCGCGAAGTGGATCGTCACGTCCTTGCCCGAACTCACGGCGGTCGAAACGCCGAAACCCTCGGTCCGCAGGTACTCGGCCAAAGTCGTGGTGAAGTTGCCGCTGTTGGAATGGATGGCCACCGATCCGGGCCGCAGCGTCTCCTCGGGAGCGTCGCCGCCCAGGGCCCCGCCGATCCGCACGTGATCGTGGACGTTGGCCACGCCCAGGCAGTTGCAGCCCACGACATCCACGCCCGCCTCCTGGCAGAGGAAGCGGATGTTGCGCGAGTCGGCCTGCGACACCTTCTCGGTCACGATGATGATGCGCTTCAGGTCGTGGTTGTAGACCACCAGTTCGCTGACCGCCTGGCTCACCGCGCTGGGCGGCAGGTAGATCACGCCCACGTCGAAGGCGATGCCGCGCTTGACGACCTCGCGCACGCTCGGCAGCACCGGGATGTCGCCGATCGGCGTCTCGAGCGCCCCCTCGCGGCCGTACTGCACGCCGGCGACCACGTTGCCGCCGGAATAGGCGTGCGAGACGGGCGTCACCTTGCGGCTCTCGCCGCCCAGGATGTTGATCACGCAGACCCGCGAATCGCGGGTCACCAGATCGGCCAGGGATTCCACGCCGACGAAATAGTCGAAGGGCGGGGTCTTGAGCTGCCTCATGCCGTCTCCTTCCGGCCGGCGATGCAGACGTCGCGGCCTTCGCGGCGCCACCAGTCGGCTATCCTGCGGGCGTATTCCAGCACCAGGATCATCGAGGTGTCGTGTCCGAACATCCGGTAGGGCAGACGCAGCGAATCGAGGATGTCGCGCGCGTAGACCATGCCGCGGACAAGCTGCGGCCCGCCGCGGCCGACCACCACGTACAGCGGCTTCCAGCCGTGCTGCGCGTAGTGGTCGCGCAGGGCGTCGAAGACCCCGCGGAATGTCACGTAGATGTCGGTGTTGTTGGCCTTGCCGCCGATGATCAGCAGCACGTTCGCCGCCTCCAGGTGGTGCTTGAAGGCGATCCGCGCGATCTCGTACATCTTCTCGTAGGGCGGGTTGCCGCCGAAATCGCTGGCGAAGAGCGCCCGGTCGCCCAGGCTCTCGGTGGCCGCCGAATTGGCCCCGCCGCCGAACATGAACGGCATGATGTCGCCCGCCGGATTCAGCTCCAGCACGTCGCTCTGCCCCTGGTAGGTGCGCAGGCGGTTGATCTCGGCCTCGAAGGGCGTGACGTCGGACTGGAAGACCGCCGACGGCAGCCCCGTGCGCCGCCAGGCCGGATTGTCCTGGTCCAGCGCGGCCTTGATGTCGCAGGCCACCGGTTCGAAGCCCGAACCCTTCCTCTTGAGCCGCAGCGGGTTGATCTCGATGGTGCTCAGCCCGTAGCCGTCGTACAGGCTCCACAGCCGGGGCAGATGCCGCACCAGCGGGCTGATGTACCGCGCCGGGCAGCCCGTGTCGTTCAGGGCGTTGGTGACGTCGAAGGACTTCAGCCCGATGAAAGGATCGATCCATTCGGTGCGCCGGTCGTCCGGCCCGAGGCTTTCGATGTCCACCCCTCCGCGCGGCGAGATGGTGAAGACCGGCTTGCGCTGTTCGGTCGATTCGGTGATCGCGAAGTAGACCTCGACGTCCGACTCGACGAACTCCTCGAAGGTCACGCCGTTGGCCCGCTCGGTGCGTCCGCCCGAAACGTGTTCGGCGAAGAAGAGGTCGCGCTTGGCCTGCAGGGCGTCGGGCAGGTTGTCCACCACGCGCACCAGGCCGGCCTTGCCCTTCTTGCCCACCGCGGAATGGAAGACCGGCTTGACGACCAGGCGGCCGTGCTTTTCCAGCAGACGCTGGATCTCGCCGCCGGTGGCGGCCCCGGTCAGGAATTCGGGATGGGGAAAATCGATCAGGTCGAGCAGGGCGGCTCCGTATTTGAGCCCGGAAAGTTGCATCTGGATGCCCCCGTGTTGCGGAAAGGCGCCGCGGACGGGATGTCCGCGGCGCCGGTCCTTCCTCGGACGGCCGGAAAATAGGTCCCGCCGCCCGGGGTCACAAGGAGCGATCCTATCGATGCGCCAGCAATTCGGCGGTACGGCGCGGGTGGATCAGCAGCAGATCGCCCGAACCGCCCTTCACGGCGCCCTTTTCGATCAGTCCGACCACCTCGGTCGGGGTCAGATCCGGATCCAGGGCGAAGAGCTTGGCCGCCAGATTGGTCACGTTCGGGGCCGACATCGAGGTGCCGGACATCTTCATCCGGTCGCCGCCCGGCACGTAGCTCTCGACCTGGAAGCCGTTCGAATAGACCCTGACGTTGTCGCCCGAACTGGTGAACCCGGTCGGATCGCCCGACTGATCGACCGCGCCGACCACCATCACGTTCGGCAGCACGAAGTTCGAGGGGATCACCTCGTCGAAGGCGACGTCGTTGTCGTCGTTGCCCGCGGCGATCACGAACAGGATGCCCGGCGAAGACGTCATCGCGTCGGTCAGGCCCTGCTTGAGCACCGCCAGCCGCTCGGCGGCCATCGCGCCGCGCTGCTCGGGAGTGTCGCCGATGCCGTTGGCCTCGAGCGCCGACTCGATCTCCTTCAGCGACCAGCCCCAGCTCATGTTGACCACCCGCGCGCCGTGGTCGCGGAAGTACCCGGCCGAGGTGCGGTAGGAATCGGCGTGGCGCAGGGCCGTCTCGGCGTCCATCGGCTGCGGCACGTTGTGGAAGTCGAAGGTGATCCGCGAGCCCAGCAGCCGCGCGAAGGGATTGCCGGCCCGCGCGATGCCCGCGACGTGGGTGCCGTGGGCGTAGAGGCCGCAGAGGCCGAAGTCCTCGAGCGCGCCCCCGACCTCTTCCGGCGAGAGCGAGCCGATGTACTTCTTCACCGCGGCCGCGGCCGGGGTGTCGAAGCCGGCGTTGAGATCCATCACGCCCTCGAGGCTGGCCATGGCCTGGTCGATGCGGCCGGCCGCCTCGCCGAGCGGATGCAGCAGTTCGGGGCTGTAGCGGGCGTCGAGATCGTAGGCGATGCCGTGGACGTCGTCGACGAAGCCGTTGCCGTCGTCGTCGGCGCCGTTGCCGGGAACCTCGCCGGCGTTGGTGAACATCGCCTCGCCGAAGACCGAGGCGTCGATCCCGGAATCCCAGATGCCCACGACGACCGGGGCCAGGCCCGCGTCCTCGTCCAAAACCAGTTCGCGCTCGGGCCAGATGTCTTTCTTGACCACCGCATGGGCGTCGATGAACTCCTGGTACACCGCGATGGTCGTTTCCTTCATGGGGATGGCCAAGGCCAGCGCGACCCGCATCCCGGGCAGGTTTCCGGCCACGTCCAGGCTGATCTCGCCCGTCTTGGCGGCCACCGGATCGAGGCTGCCGGCCACCATCCCGATCAGGAAGTTCTCGCTGAGCATCTCGGAGTTGCCCTTGAGCTGCCGGATGCGCTCCTGGACCTTGTCCCAGGGCAGATCGGCGATCTGCGCGCGCAGGGAGGCGCCGAAGGCCTCGGCGTAGGCCGCTTCGCCCGGGGCGCCGGCCTTGCGGGCTGCGGTCAGGGCGGTGAATCCCAGGCCGATGGTCAGCCGGGTGGCCTCCTTGTCCTCCAGGGCCCGCATCGCCTCGATGTGCGTCTTCACGTCGGCCTCGCGCCCGTCGAGCAGGGCCAGAGCCGCCAGGGTGCTGTGGAATCGCTGCAGGGTGGCCTCGTCGCGGATGTCGTAGGCCTCCATGACACCCTCGACATCGGTCCGCAGCTTCCCGGCGAACTCCGCGAAGGCCTCTTCGGAGCGGATCATCTCGCTGACCGGGCCGGCCATGGGGTAGGTCAGCCGGGGCAGATCGCCCAGCGTCTCGACCGGGATCTTCTCGGCGGCGCCGGCGATCGCGGCGGCCAGGCAGACGACGGCGAAAGCGGCCGCCAGGGTTCGCAGAAAAACTCGCTTCATGGGGGAAACTCCTTGGTCGCCGGTGAGCGGAACATCATGCTAGTATTTCACAGTTCCCGGGGGGGCCTTCACGGCCGAATCATACGCGAAAACAACAGAAAGGTTCAGGGATGATTCCTTTCCGACGTACCGCCACGATCTGTACGTTCATCGCCACCGCGTTGTTCGCCGTCGCCGCGGCCGCCGGCACCGGCGCCCTGCTGCGCGAACCGCTGCCCGGTGAAGGACCGAACCTGGGGATCCGGTTCACCCACCCGAACCTGTCCCAGGACGACATCGACATCTCGATGCTGAGCGGCGCGCTGGAGTTCACACTGAGCGCCCCGATCAGCCCCGCCGCGACCATGCTCGTCAAGATGCCCCTGGCCCGCTTCGACGCCGATGTCCTGGACAGCGAGACGACGTTCGGCAACCTCTTCGTCGGCTGCCAGTTCGTGGCGCCGAAGAAATCCGGCGCGCCCGAACGCGGGCCCGGCCCGCGCGCCGAATCCGCGGCGGTCAGCGAGATCGGGGGCGCCGCCGAACCGGAGCCCGCCGTCGAAGCGCAGCCCGCGGCCGAGGAGCCCTCCGGGCAGCGCGAATACGACATGCGGAACATGACCGGCTTCCAGTTCGGGATCCATCTGCCGACCGCCGGAAACGACATCAACGCACCGGCGCTGGGCTTCCTGACCGAAAGCCACGCAGTCCATAAATACGCCCGCGATATCGTCACCCCCGAAATCGCGGGATTCTCGCGCCGGTCGATCGGGAGCAGGACGAGCCTCGAATTCCTGTTCGGATTCCTGGCCGCGGTGCCCACCGAATCGGGCTACGACACCGAGACGATGCTGCGCTACGACCTGTTGCTGCGCACCCAGGAGACCCAGTGGGCGCTGCTGGCCGAGATCTCCGGCCTGTTCTTCCTGAGCGCCGAGGGCGCGGATTTCTCCGACCGGATGTTCAACACCCTGGCGGTCGGATTCGAGATGTCCAGCATCCAGGGCGCGCCGACCCTGTTCGCCGCGCTGCCGACCAACGACTGGATCGATGACGCCGTCGACTGGAATATCGGGCTGCGGCTGCAGTTCGGATTGTGATCGCCGAAACCGGAGACTGCGCGGCGGCGGATCGCCGACTATCTTGGGACGGTCCGCCGCCGGGAATCCGACCGTCGCCTCCGGAGGAATCGATGGGAGCCCTCGCCCCCGCCCCGATCGCCAACCGCCTCGCCGGCACCGCGATCTTCATCGCCGCTCTGGCGTGGCTGTTGTTCGGCCCCGCGTGGGCGCGGGCGGATGCCGGCCCGGAGACCGGCGACGCCCCCGCGACCGCAGCGCGGACGGCCGACGACCGCAGCGAACTCGACAAGCTGGCCGACCTCCCCGGCATCTACGTCCACGACGCGCTCGATGTCTACGGATCGCCGCTGCGCATCGGGCGTTCCGACCTGCCGAAGCTCGGCGGCATCGCGGCGGTCGCCGGCCTGCTCTACGCCTTCGACCGGGACATCACCCGCATCTTCCGCCGCAACCGGAACGAGGATTTCTACCGCCCGATCGAGCAGACGGGCGACTTCGTCGAGCCGGCCTGCCACATCGGATCGAACCAGAAATACCTGCTGGGGACCTTCGGGCTGGGATACGCCCTGGGGATGGACCGCGTGGCGGACGCCTCGATCCAGATCGTCGAATGCAACCTGATCCTCGGGGGGATCAACGAGGCGGCCAACGTCGTGGTCGGCCGCGACCGGCCCTACGAGACCGACGATCCCTACCGCTTCAGCATCAACGGGGGCAGCTCGTTCCCTTCGGGCCACATGGTCAGCGCCTTCGCCTCGGCCCGGATCATCTCGCACCACTTCCCCTGCTGGCCGGTGAAGATCGGCACGCACGCCGCGGCGGCGATGTCGGGCATGCAGCGGATCTCGTCGCGGGCCCACTGGGCCTCGGACGTCTTCCTTTCGGCGGTGCTGGGTTACGCGGTCGCCGGCAAGGTGATCCGGCTGAACGAGGAGCGGTCGCTGCGGTTCGCCCCGGTCGCGCGGACGCCCGGCGGCGGAGCGGGGCTCGGGCTGGCGGCGTCGTTCTAGCCGGCCGCGCGGCGTCCCCCTACCCTATGAGCTTCGCCAGGTCCTCCTGCTTGCCCATCAGCACCAGCACGTGCTCCTCTTTCAGGATGGTCGCCGCGCCGGGGATCCAGGCCGAGGCCTCCGGACCTTGCCTGCGCAGCGCCACCACCTGGCAGCCGTAGCGGTTGCGGAAATCGAGGTCGCCGAGGTTGCGGCCGATCATCTCGGGCAACGGCACCATCTCGACCACCGCCAGATCCGAGCCGAACGACAGGTACTGCAGGACGTTCTTGTCGCTCAGGCTGTAGGCCAGCCGCACGCCGGTGTCGCGCTCGGGAAAGACGATCTCCTTCACGCCCAGCATCTGCATCACCCGCACGTGATCCTCGGACAGGGCCTTGGCGATGATCCGCTCGACACCCAGGTCGCGCAGGTGCATGGCCGTGATGATGGAGGCTTCCAGGTCCTCGCCCATGCTCAGGACCACCGCGTCCATCTCCAGCACCCCGATCTCCTCGATCACCTCGCCGTCGGTGGCGTCGGCGACCACGGCCTTGGCCACGAAGTCCTTCACCTTGTCGATCGCGGCCTCGTCCTTGTCCAGGGCCAGCACCTCGCAACCCAGCTCCGCGAGCTGGCGGGTCAGGTAGTAGCCGAAGCTGCTCATGCCGATCACGGCGATCCGTTCCATGTCTCTCTCCTGCGCTGCGCCGCCGCGGCCTCAGCCGATCAGCAGCTCTTCCTCGGGATATTCGTAGGCCGGCGCGCGCCGCCGGCGTTCCATGGCCACGACCAGGGTCAGGGGTCCCAAACGGCCGACGAACATCATCAGGGTGATGATGATCCTGCCGGCGACGCTCAGGGTCGGGGTCACGCCGGTCGACAGGCCGACGGTTCCGAAGGCCGACACGCATTCGAACACGAGCTCCAGGAACATGCCCCGGCTCTCGGCGTGCGGCGCCCCTCCCAGTTCGGTGATCAGCAGCAGCATCGTCGCCACTCCGATCAAGCTCAGGGCGATGATGATCAATGCGACGGCCCGCTCCAGGTTCGAGCGGCTCAGCGAACGGCCGAAGAGCGCCGGCCGCCGCAGGCCGCGCAGCCGCGAGACGACCACCACCACGATCACGCCCAGGGTGGTCACCTTCACGCCTCCGGCCATCGAGCCCGGCGCGCCGCCGAAGAACATCAAAAAGATGGCGGTGAACAGGCCGGCGTTCGAGAGGCCGCCGATATCGACGGTGTTGAAGCCCGCGGTCCGCGCGGTCACCGACTGGAAGAAGGCCTCGAGCCACGACCGCCCGATCGACACGTCGGAAAGCCCGTGCCGCCATTCCAGCAGGAAGAACAGCACGGCGCCGGCGACGATCAGCAGGGCCGACATCGACAGCACGATCCGCGAGTGGAAGCTGAGCCGGGGGCGCGGCCCGCGGCGGACGCTGACGATCTCGATAAGCTCCGAGAGCACGAAGAACCCCAGGCCGCCGGCGATGATCAGCGCCATCACGACCAGGTTGACCCCCGGATCGACGGCGTGGCCCATCAGGCTGTCGGGATTGAGCGAGAACCCGGCGTTGCAAAAGGCCGAGACGGCGTGGAAGATCGACGACCAGACGCTCCGGCCGGCGTCGCCGAAATCGCCGCGCCACAGCAGCCACAGCAGCAACGCGCCGACCAGCTCGCAGCCGAAGGTCAGCAGGATGGTGCGGCGCAGCAGGGTCGACATCCGGATCCGGCGGCGGCGCAGATAGGATCCGCCCAGGGCCTCGGCCACCCGGATCGACGAGCGGCGGCCGAGCATCAGCAGGATGAAGGCCGAAAGCGTCATGATCCCGATGCCGCCCACCTGGATCAGCAGCAGCACCACCGCCTGGCCCAGAGGCGTGAAGGCCGAGCCCGTGTCGACCACGACCAGGCCGGTGACGCAGACCGCCGACGTGGCGGTGAACAGGGCATCCACCGGGCCGAGCGGGACGCCGGTCGAGCAGGCCGGCAGCATCAGCAGGACGGCGCCCAGCAGGATGACGCCCCCGAAGCCCAGCAGGGCGATGCGGGCGGCGTCGAGACCGCGGCGGGCGGGCTGGCGATGCGTGGAATCCAATGCTCCATCCTCGGACTGGGCGCGCGGCCGGGCTGTGTGAACGAGCGAATCCTAGCACCGCCCCCCGCGGCGGCGACAGGGATTTCCCGCGACGGGGAAACTCCGGGCGCCGGGAAACGTAGACCAATCCGCGCCCCCCATCGAGAAAGGTCATGCATGCCGGATAATCGCCCCGATCCCGCGCGGAAACAAGCTCCCGCCCTGCTCGAACGCCTCACCGGGCTGAAGCCCGGGGAAGGCCGGGCCGCGCTGTTGTCGGCCCTGTTCTTCTTCTGCCTGCTGAGCGGCTACTACATCCTGCGCCCCCTGCGCGAGGAGATGGGACTGGCCGGCGGCGTGCGCAACCTGCCGTGGCTCTTCCTCTGCACCCTGGGCGCGATGCTGCTGGCCACCCCCCTGTTCGGCGCGCTGGTCGACCGCTTCCCCCGCCGCGGATTCCTGCGGCGGGCCTACCACTTCTTCATCGCGAACCTGCTGGTCTTCTACGGCCTGACGCGCTGGGCGCCCCCAGGGTGGGACGTGCACGTGGGCCGGGTCTTCTACGTGTGGATCTCGGTCTTCAACATGTTCGCCGTCTCGCTGTTCTGGGCCTTCATGGCCGATGGATTCGGCCTCGAAAGGGCCAAGCGGCTCTTCGGGTTCATCGCCGTCGGCGGCACCCTGGGCGCGATCGCCGGCGCCCGGATCACGGCCCTGCTGGTCGAGGACATCGGCCGCCAGAACCTGATCCTGGTCTCGGTCGTGCTGCTGGAAGCGGCCGTGGTCTGCGTGTGGGCCCTGAACCGGGCCTTCCCGCGGCTGCCCGCGGTCGAGGCCGAGGAATCGGCCGAGCCGCCGGCGCCGGTCTCCGCCGCGTCCGGCTCGGCGCCGTCCCGCGCCGCCGAGCCCGAGGCCGAGCGCCCCGGCGGCGTCCTCAACGGCATCCGGCTGACCCTGCGTTCGCCCTATCTGCTGGGGATCAGCGCGTTCCTGTTCCTGTACAGCCTGAGTTCGACCTTCCTCTACTTCGAGCAGGCCAACATCGTGGCGGGCGCGGTGGCCGACCGGGCCGGCCGCGCGGCGCTCTTCGCGCAGATCGACGTCTGGGTGAACCTGGCGACGCTCGTGACCCAGCTGCTGCTGACCGGACGGATCATCCGCCGCTTCGGGGTGGGCGCGGCCCTGACCTTCCTGCCCCTGCTGACGGCCTTCGGATTCCTGGCGCTGGGGATCGCGCCGATCCTGACGGTGCTGGTGATCTTCCAGGTGGCGCGTCGGGCGGCCAACTACGCCCTGGTGCGGCCCGCCCGCGAGACGCTGTTCACCGTGCTGTCGCGCGAGGAGAAGTACAAGGCCAAGAGCTTCATCGACACCTTCGTCTACCGGGGCGGCGACGCGCTGGGCGCGTCCTGCTTCGATCTGCTGACCCGCTTCGGCCTCGGCCTGGCCGGCATCGCGCTGACCGCGGTGCCCTTCGCGGTGGCCTGGGGCGCGGTCGGCATCTACCTTGGCGCGGCTCTCGGACGCCGCGCTGAACCCGAGTCCGGCCCCGCCCCGGCTCCCGAAACGACGTGACCACCGATCGCGGAACCTGTACGATGCGGGTCCCGCATCGACGATCCAACGGCAACCCACGGAGAAAGATATGAGCTGGACACGACGCGAATTCCTGCGCAACGCCGCGATCGGCGGCGCCCTGGTCGGCAGCGGAGCCCTGGGCGGATGCGCCCGCAAGGCCGACGGCGGCCGCAAGCTGAAGCTGCTGATCCTCGGCGGCACCGGATTTCTGGGCCCCCACACGGTGCGCGCGGCCCTGGCCCGCGGCCACGAGATGACCCTCTTCAACCGCGGCCGGACCAACCCGCATCTGTTCCCCGATCTGGAGAAGCTGCGCGGCGACCGCGACGGCGACCTGGCCGCGCTGGAGGGACGCGAATGGGACGCGGTGATCGACACCTCGGGCTACGTCCCGCGCGTGGTCAAGATGTCGGCCGACCTGCTGGCCCCGCGCGTGAGCCAGTACGTCTTCATCTCGTCGATCTCGGTCTACGGCAACCTCACCGAACCGGGCGCCGACGAGACCACCCCGGTCGACACGATCGAGGACGAGACGGTCGAGGAGATCACCGGCAGCACCTACGGCGCGCTGAAGGCTCTGTGCGAACAGGCGGTCGAGGGCTCGATGCCCGGACGGACGACCAACATCCGGCCCGGGCTGATCGTCGGCCCCGGCGACCGCACCGACCGCTTCACCTACTGGCCGGTGCGCGTGGCCCGCGGCGGCGAGGTGCTGGCCCCCGGCGACGGCCGCGACTACAGCCAGTTCATCGACGTGCGCGATCTGGCCGAATGGATCATCCACTGCATCGAGCGACGGATCACCGGGGTCTACAACGCCGATTCTCCGGCCGCCTCGCTGACCATCGCCGAACTGCTGGAGACCTGCCGCAAGGTCTCGGGCAGCGACGCCGAATTCACCTGGGCCGACGAGGAATTCCTCACCGAACAGGGCGTGAACGCCTGGTCGGACATGCCGGTCTGGGCCGGCAGCGGCGAATCGGGATGGGGGCACGTCCGCACGACCCGGGCCCGCGAGAACGGCCTTGGCCGCCGGCCGGTCAGCGAAACGGTCCGCGACACCCTCGACTGGTTCCGCACCCAGCCCGAGGAACGCCGCGCGAAGCTGCGGTCGGGATTGACGGTCGAACGCGAGGCCGAGGTGCTGGCCGCCTGGCACGCCCGCGCGAAGCAGGGGTGATCTTCGCCGAAGGCTGAGCCTGCATCCCGCGTACGACAACGAAAAGGGGCGCCTCATACGAGGCGCCCCTTGCGACATCAGGCCCGCAACCCCGGCGTCAATCGGCCTTCTGCGGCCGGATGGTCAGCACCGGGCAGACCGCGTAGCGCACCACCTTGGCGGCCACCGACCCGAAGAGGAAGCGCCGCCATCCCGACCGGCCGTGGGTCGCGATGACGATCAGGTCGGCCTTCTCCTCCTCCGCCAGATCCAGCACGCCGCTCGCCGCCTCCTCGTGGATGATCTTCGTGCGGCACGACACTTCTTCGGAGACCCGCTCGCGGACGGTCTTGTCCAGCAGCTCGGCGGCGTGGGCGTCCATCTCCTTCTGGTATTCCGGCACGTTGAAGGTAGTGGTGGCCACGACCGTGCCCTCGGCCGGTGCGGGGAAGACCGGCACCGCCGGGGCGGCGTAGACCAGCAGCAGCTCGGCGCCGTAGGCCCGGGCCAGTTCGTCGGCGGTCTTCAGGGCGTTGTACGACGGTTCGGAGAAATCGATGGGACAGAGGATCTTCTTCAGCGGCAGCATCGCCGGCACCTCCCCGGATCGGGTCAACACGTCGCAGCCGGGCCGGCCGGGCGCCGCCGGAACGACCGGGGGACTCGCGCCATCCATAACGACAATCTATCATCGATTCGGCCGGATTGCCCGCGATTCCCCGGACTCAGAGGCCGAGATCGTCAGCCACCGGAACGAGCGCCCCGAGCACATGGGCGATGATCTCGTCCAGCTCGATCCCCAGATCCTCGGCTCCCTGCCGGATGTCCTCGCGGTTCACCTTCGCCGCGAAATCCTTCTTCTTCAGCTTCTTCTTCACCGACTTGACCTTCACCTGGGCGATCTTGCGGTCGGGCTGGACCATCGCGACCGCCATGCAAAATCCGCAAAGCTCGTCCACCGCGAACAGCCATTTCGCGCAGTCGTTCTCCCGCGGCACGCCGGTGTACGAGGCGTGCGAGAGCACGGTGCGCACGAACTCCTCGGGATAGCCCTTCGCACGCAGGATCTCGGCGCCCTTCAGCGGATGGTCGGGGGCTTCGGGGTATTTCTCGTAGTCGAAATCGTGGATCAGGCCCACCGCGCCCCAGTACGCGACGTCGCCGCCGGTCCGTTCGGCGGACGCCCGCATGGCCGCCTCGACGGCGTAGGCGTGATGACGCAGGGATTCGCTTTCGGTGTACTCGTGCAGCAGGGCCAGGACGTTCTCGCGTTCGTACATGCCTTCCATCGCACCTCCGTGTCGCGCCGTCGCCGGCGCCCGCTCAGAATTTCAGTTTTTCGTGATGTTCGTTCAGCCAGGCCCGGGCCTCCCGGTGCCGCGGCCAGACCTCGTCAAGCAGCTCGTAGAACCGCGGCCCGTGATGCAGATGGCGCAGGTGACAGAGCTCATGGCAGACCACCGCGTCGATCACCGCCGGCGGCGCCATCACCAGCCGGTAGCAGAACGAAAGGGTGCCGCGGGCCGAGCAGCTGCCCCACCGCGAGGTCCGTTCGCCCACCATCACCCGCCGGGGCCGCAGCCCGTGCTCGGCTGCCAGTTCGGCCACCCGTTCGCGCAGATGGGATCCCGCCAGGCGCCGCAGCCAGGCCTCGAGCGGTCGGCGCGGGTCCAGCTCGTCGTCCGGGCCCAGGCCGACGACCAGGGTTTCCTCCTCCAGCCTGACCCGCGAGCGGCTGCGTCCGGCGGGCAGGCCCTCGACCCGCAAAGTCCGCGGCTCGCCCATCACCAGCACCGTGTCGCCGGCGACCAGTTCGCGGATCCGCGGGCCCAGCCGCACGCCGTATTTCTCGACCTGCTCTTCGATCCAGTCCGCGTGCTCGCGCAGGGCTTGATCGACGTCCCGCAGGGCCCAGCGCCGGGGCAGCACCACTTCCAGGCCGATGTCGGCCGCCACCCGCAGCGACAGGCGCCGGGCGCGGGCGCTGCGGCGCACCCGGTAACGCACCGGACGTCCGTGGATCAGGACGGTCTGCTGCACTTCCTTCAACCGCTTGCCTCCGTGCGCCTGCCTGCTCCATCCCCCGAACCGCCAATGTACTCCCCGGGCTCGACGATTTCACCCTCCGGATCGGCCGGGATCGCCTGCGCGCCCGAATTCCTCCTTGGCCGCCGCCGGATCGGCTGCCACCTTCCGCCGCATGAGTCCCGACAACAAGAAAGCGGCGATCGGCTGGATCCTGTTCTCGGCCCTGGGATTCTCCCTGATGGGAGCCACGGTCAAGCTGGCCGGCGATCTGCCCCTGCATCAGAAGGTCTTCTTCCGCAACCTGGTGACCCTGGCGATCACCGGGGCGATCATGCTGCGCCGCCGCGAGAACCCCTTGCGGCGCAGCCCCGCGATCCACCTGCTGCTGCTGCGCTCGCTGATCGGCCTGGCCGGCGTCTTCCTCTATTTCCACTGCATCGAGAACATGAACCTGGCCGATTCGGCCATGCTGAACAAGCTGTCGCCTTTCTTCATCCTGATCTTCGCTTCGCTGATCCTCGGCGAGAAGATCCGGCGCCACACCGTGCCCACCCTGATCGGGGCCTTCATCGGGGCCCTGCTGGTGATCAAGCCGCGCTTCGACCTGGCGATCCTGCCGGCGGCCGCGGGCGTGGGTTCGGCGATGACCGCCGGCTTCGCCTACACCCTGGTGCGGGCCATGAAGGATCGCGAGTCCGCCCACCGGATCGTCTTCGTCTTCTCGCTGGTCTCGACGGTGATCACCGGCCCGATGCTGCTGTGGCGCAACTCCCCGGTCGACGGCGGGCAGATCCTCGCGCTGCTGGGCACCGGCGTCTTCGCGGCGATGGGCCAGTTCGGCCTCACCTGGGCCTTCCATCGCGCGCCGGCCGTCGAGATCTCCATCTACAACTACACCCACATCCTGTTCGCCGGGCTGGTGGGCCTGGCGCTCTGGAACGAGCGCCCCGACCTGCTGAGCCTGCTGGGCGGCGTGCTGATCGTGGGCATGGCCGCGGCCCAGAGCCGGCTATCGCGCCGCGGCTGACCCCTCCGCGTGATCAGAAACCGGGCGGTCGGCGGCCGGCGAATCCGGCGGCCCGCTGATAGGCTTCGGCGACGGCCAGCATCACGGCCTCGCCGTAGAGCCGGCCGACGAACGTGATCCCGTGCGGCATCCCCTCTTCGGTGAATCCCGCCGGCACCGCGACGCTGGGGTGGCCCGTCAGGTTGGTCACCAGCAGATTGTGCCCCGCGGTGGCCGGACAGACGTACAGATCCACCTGCGACATCAACGCGGCCATCCTCTGCATCAGCAGCGCCCGTACCCGGTTGGCCTGGATGTATTCCACCGCAGGCAGAAAGCGCGAGGCGCGGAACACATTGGGCCAGGCCCAGTCGATCTGACGGACCATCTCGTCGTCGCTTCCCGATCGCGTCAGGCGGTCGAAGGCGGCGGCGGCCTCGGCGTTCAGAATGAATTCGAGGCAGTTGGCGGGCAGATCGGGCAACGTAACCGGCGTCAGGTCGGCGCCCATCTCCCGCAGGACGTCCAGGGCGGCGAGATCCAGATCGCGTCCCTCGTACTCCAGTTCGAACTCGTCGACGAGGTAGCCGATGCGCAGGCGGGCGACGTCGATGCCCGGATCGTAGGGGAAGGGCAGGTCGCGGGCCGTGCGGTCGCGCGGATCGGCGCCCCGGACGGCGTCCAGCACCACGGCGCAATCCTCCGCCGTGCGCGCCAGCGGCCCGACCTTGTCCATCGACCAGCTCAGCGCCATCGCGCCGGCGCGGCTGACCCGCCCGAAGCTCGGACGCAGCCCGACCACCCCGCAGCGGTCCGACGGCGAGACGATCGAGCCCCAGGTCTCGGTTCCCATCGCGAAGGGCACCAGGCCCGCGGCCACCGCGGCGGCCGGACCCGCCGAGGAGCCGCTCGATCCTTTTTCGAGATTCCAGGGATTGCGGGTGCGGCCGCCGTACCAGACATCCCCCCAGGCCAGTGCTCCCAGCGAGAGCTTGGCCACCAGCACCGCGCCGGCCTCCTCCAGGCGCGCGGCGACCGTCGCCGTGCCGTCGATCTTCTGGTCGCGGTAGGGCGCCGCGCCCCAGGTGGTGCGCGTGCCCTTCACGGCGAAGAGATCCTTCAGCCCGTAGGGGATGCCGTGCAGAGGACCGCGATCGAGGCCGGCGGCCAGTTCGGCGTCGGCCCGGGCCGCCTGCTCGGCGGCGATGTCCTCGGTCAGCGAGACCACGCATTCCAGACGGGGCCCGAAGGTGCGCAGGCGGTCGAGGGCCGTCTGCGCCAACTCGACGGCGGTGAGATGTCCGCTGCGCAGCAGGACGCCCAGTTCGCCGATCGTCAGGAATCCCAGCGCGTCGTCGTCGTCCGGCCGCAGCACCTCGCCCGGATCGCTCCAGACCGCCGGGCGCGCGGGGCCCGGATCCGGTTCGCATCCCGGCGGCGTCGGATCGAAGATCAGCGCCGGAGCCAGATCGTTCGGCAGATCGACGCCCCGCAGGAGTCGCCAGGCGTCCGTCTGATCATCCACCATCTCCCGCATCTGGGCGCGTTCGCGGGACGTGAATTCCAGATCCAGCAGCTTCGCCGCCTCGACCAGGGTCGTATCGGTGACCGCCGGGCGGTCCGCTCCGGGGTCGAAAGCGTCGGACGCGATAGCGGCCAAGACGAAACACAGCAGGATCGACAGCGGCACCAACGATCGGACGAACATCCGGCCCTCCTCTTCATGGGGTCCATCTTTTCGCGACCCAGCCTAGCACGCCGTCGTTCCTGCGTCTTCCCGATCCGGTCCGGCGATTGCCTCATGGTCCCCGGGAGGCGCATCAAACGGCAAATTGCAGCATGATCCTGGCGATCTCCCAATCAAACGCTAGATTATTTGCGGAACAGGCCCCCACCCGCCCGTCCGCTTCCCCGTTCGCCCCGAAGGGCACGACATGACTCCGATTCGCATTCTGCACAGCTCCATCGCCCTGCTGCTGACCATCCTGACGCTCTGCGGATGCGGCGACCAGGGCGCCGTCGAGCCCGTAACCGGGATCACGGGCGATCCGGTCGTCCATTCGCCCCGGATGGCGATCCTGGACTACACCAACCCCGTCACCGAACCCGACGGCGCCGCCGGTTTCGCCCGTGCCGGCCTGGTCATCCTGGAATCGGCCTACCTCTGGAGCCATCCCGATCATGTCCCCTTCGTCGACGAGGTCCGCTCCCTGAATCCCGAGACCAGGGTCGTGGGCTACGTGCTGGCCCAGACCACCCGGACCGCCTGGGCGGAACAGGAGCAAAGCAACCCCTACGGATACGACATGTACGTCGCCACGCTCCCCTACTGGGCCCATACGACCACCGGCGACACCCTGACCAACTGGCCGGGCCAGGTCGTTCTGGACATCACCGACCCCGCCTGCCGGACGGCCATGATCGACGTGATCGAAAGATACCACCGGCAGAGCGGCCGCATCTTCGACGGAGTGATGTGGGACGCCTTCGCCCCCAAGCTGTGGATTCCGCCCGAGGCGGCGGCCGTCATGGACGGCGAACCGGACATCGACGGCGACGGCGTGCCCCACGACCAGGACGAGGACGAGATGGCGGCCATGCGCGACGCCCAGGAGGCCCTGGTGCGCGAACTGCGTAATCGCCTCGGCTCGGGCTTCATCCAGATCTTCAACGGCGTGCGCGCGATGTCCGACTCCTCCTTCGCCGCCCTGGGCGACGGCATGCTCTACGAGTTGTTTCCCGAGGTCGGTTTCGGCCGGGGAGCGAACTACGCCAAGGCCCTCGACACGTCGAGCACGAAGAACCTCTTCGCCGCGCGCCGCTGGCCCCGGACCCGCAACGGCGGCCCCTGGCTGATCCTGTCGAACCTCAACAGCATCTCCTTCACCGACGACCGGGGCGCGCTGGTGAGCTACGACCTCGGCGACATCAACCGCGCGGTGGCCCTGCTGACCGGAGCCACGGTCGTCTATCACGAAACCGGCGGCGGGTTCTACGGATGGCCCGCGATCGACGTCGATCTCGGCGCGCCCCTCGGCCCCGCGAGCATCGATTCGACGGTCTTCCGCCGCGAATTCGAGCTGGGATCTGTGACCGTGGAGATGGAGAGCGGCGCCTACCCCATCCCCTTCGATTTCACGATCGTCCAGGACGGCGACACGCTCCAGGCGCTCGACTTCCCCGCCCATACTCCCTAGCCGATCATCGCCCCGCCCCTCCCGGAAACGCCGCGCCTCTGCTATGATGTAGACGAGTCACGGCGTTTGTCCTATCGGGGGGGGTGGCACCATGACCGTCCACAACATCGAGGAACTGATCCAGCGGCAATTCCGGCAGTGGGAGCTGTATCGCCAGATGCAGCGCGAGAAGGAAGAGGCCGAGGACGGTCCGTCGCTGCCGGTGATCACGATCTCGCGCGAACTCGGCGCCGGGGCCCGCGGCCTGGCCGACGCGCTCGCGCGCCGGCTCGATCTGCAGATCCACGGCATCTCGCTGATCGACCACATCGCCCAGGACAAGAACCTCGAACGGAGGATCGTCGACCGGCTCGACGAGAGCGTCTGTTCGCGGATCGATCTGTGGGTGCAGGGGATCCTCAACCGCCGGCTCTTCATGCACGACGAGTACCATCTGGCCCTGGTCAAGGCCGTCAAGATGCTGGCGGCCAACGGCGGCGTGCTGATCCTCGGCCGCGGGGCCAACGTGATCCTCGAGGATGCGTGCTCGCTGCGCCTGCGGGTCGTGGCGTCGATCGAAACCCGGATCCGCAACGTGATGGCCTACGAAGGCGTCGACGCGGATGCCGCCCGGGACATGATCCACGAATCGGACGACAAGCGGACGGCGTTCCTGCGCGAGACCTTCCACGTCGAGGTCGACGATCCGCATCACTACGACCTGGCCCTGAACACCGACCGCACGACGCCGGAGGGGCTGGCGCTGGTGGCGATGGCCGCCCTCGAGGCGCGGGGAGCCTTCGCCGTGTCCTGATCCGGACGGGCGGCACGAACGCCGGCGCGGTCGCGGCCGTCGCTTTTTCCCCGATGCCGGCGAGCGCCCCGAGCCCGGATCAGCGCCGCGCGCCCTCCCTCCGAAGACCCTCCCTTTCCCCATGATGCCGCAGGGTTCTCGGCGGCTCCTCGCTTTTTGACCTCGTGGTGGGAAATTTTCCACTTGGTATGCCTCTTGCAGCCGGGCCCCCGGAACGGGCGTCACCCGCCGCCACACTCAGAACCGGGACCCTGGAGGCTACCATGCGCAAGTCCGGCACCCTGCTGGCGATCCTGATCGTCCTGCCGATCCTGACGAATTCGGCCCTGGCCGGCAACACCATCGAATCCGCCTATCCCATTCCGTCCAGCGGCACCATCGGCGGCCCCCTGGGCGACGGCGAGCGGATCTGGTACGCCTTCGACGCGGCCTACGGCGAATGCTGGGAATTCTCGATTCCCGAGATGCCGGTCGGATTCGCCGTCCAGATCTTCGCCGCCGACCGCGGCAAGATCGAGAAGGTCGCCGGCCCGCTCAGCGAACCCGGCTACATCCAGCACAAGTTCGAGAACGCGGGCACCTACCATCTGATGATCGAAGGGAAGGCCGGCTCGGTGTTCTACAGCCTGAACGCGTCGTCGGTCCTCTGCGATCCGAACGAGCGGAACGAGATCTGCGGAACCGGCCCCTTCCTGGAAAAGGGCGAACCCGTCGAGGCCTCCATCGGCAGCCAGGGAGATCAGGATTGGTATCGATTTGAAGTCGATGAGCCTGTCTGCCTGACCTTCGCCACCGGACCCACGCCCGGAGAGGCCTACCCCGCCCTGACGCTGTGGGTGCTGAACACCTCCGGCGGCTGCGGCGGCGGCGGCGCCGGCGCGGCGGGAGGCGCGGCCGGAACGCGCATGACCTGCTTCTTCACCGAACCGGGGACCTACTACGTGCGCGTCGGCCGCAATCCCGCCCGCCCGGAGCCGGATCTCGGCTTCTACAACCTGGTCATGGAGGAATGCCCCGCCGAAGGCGAGACCCCGGCCTGGGTCGCACCCTGATACCCGGTCTCGCCGATGTGCCGTCCACCCCAGACGGCCGACGCCCCCCGGTTTCCACTCGACCGGGGGGCGTTCTCGTTTCGTCGCTTCGATGCCGGCCGGTAAAGCCCCGGTCAGAGAGGCGTGATCGCTATCTGCCCGTTGCGCACGGTGACGAAGTGGGGACCGGGCAGTCTCTTCATCACCTTCTGCCGGACGCCGCCGATCTGCAGGACGGTCTCGGGAAAGATCGAACCCAGGATCTTCATGCTGGGCCTGGCGATCTGCTGCGAATGGAAGACCGCCTCTTCGAGGTCGTGCTCCTGCCCCTTGATTTCCGCGTCGATTCCGGTGATCCGGGCGCGCAGATCATCGAGAACCTGCTTCTGGACCGGCGAGAGCTTCTTGACCTTCAGCAACTGGCGGCCCTTGGCCACCAGCTTCAGCCGCTTCTGTTCGAGCTTGCGGACCGAAGCGCGCGCGGCCGAACGCATCTGTTCGAGACGGAAATCGACGCCGCAGACGAAAACCGTTTCGCCCAGGCCGTCGGCCCCGGCGTCGCGCACGATGATTCCGCCGAGGGCGCTGATCCGGCCGCCGACGATGCGTCCGTCCGGCACCTGCACCTGGCCCCGCGTGCGGATGCCGGTGTGGTTGATCTCGCGCATCGCCTCCACGTCGCCGCCGGCGGTGATGTCGGCCTCGAGGATGAATCGGGCCCGCACCCCGCCTTCGACCTCGATGGTCGTGTCCTTCCCCCCGATCAGCCCGCCTTCGACGTACAGGCCGCCCTCGGAGCGGATGTCGGCCGGCTCGACCATCCCGCGGACCACGATGTCGCCCTTGGCCTCGACCCGGGCGCCCGAACTGATGTCCCCCTCGATCACGACCGCCCCGGGATGCTTGATGTTCCCGGTCTGCAGCCCGACGTTGCCGCGGATGGTGTAGATCTCGTCGACCGCCAGCAGGGCGTCGGCGAAACGGATCCGCCCCTCCTTCTCGGCGAAGAGATGGAGCACGCCGTCGCGATCCTCCTCGCGGACGTTGGGTCCGCAGCGGAGCCGGGCCTTGTGCGGCCGCGGCACGCCGATCTTCTTGCCGAAGACGTCGCGGCCGGCCTCGCCGTCCCGCGGCGGCAGGACACGGGCCAGCAGCTTGCCCTCCGCCACCGCCAGGTTGTCCTGGCGCTGCCGGTAGTCGACCCGCCCGGTCTTCTCGTCGATCACGAAACCGGTGACGAAGAAATCCTCCCGCCAGTCGATTCGCCCGTCCACGGGCTGGACCGGCGGGACGCCTTCGGCGACCGGCACGTCGACCAGGCGGCCGTCCTGCGGAGCGACGGCGCCGATGCGCACGGCCAGATTCTCGCGGTCGGGAGGATCGGCGACCTCGGCCTTCTCCAGGGCCGCGACCAGGGCGTCGAGGAAGGGTTCGGGGTCGTCCCCGGGCGCCGGGCCGTCGAGCAGCAGGGCCAGGCCGTCGGACGTGGGATGCAGGTCCAGCACCAGGGGGGGCGGCGCGGGAACGCCGGCCGTATCGGCCGTTTCCTCGGCCTCGACGGTCTCGTCGGTTCCGGCGGTCTCGGGCGCTGCGGAAGATCCGGACCGATCGATCGGCGGATCGACGACCGAGGCGTCCATTCCCTCCGCGACGGTCTCGGAGAGGGACGTGGATTCTTCTTCGCCGTCCGGCGGGGGCGGCTGATGGTTCCTGTTGTCGGTCAAATCGGCGCTCCGGACTCGCACCGGCCCCGTTCGATCTCCCCCGGGACGGTGGGCACGGGTTTCGGGCCAGGCTCCGCCCCCTGTTCCGGAGACGGACCTTCAGGTTTCCCAGCCATCCGGATGATAGTATGATCCGCTCAGGCAGCCAACTCCGAATCCGGCCCTTCTGCGGTGCGCTTCGGAACTGAAACCCGGACGAAATCCCGGCGTATGAACTGGAATGCGGGTCGGCGCCGTGACGGTTCCGTTCGCCGCCCGCGACTCACCAACCGATACCGGAGGCGGCCGCCACATTGCCGGATATCTGTCACATCCGGCTCAGGAATACCTCCCCGGGAAAGGAAATCACGATGTCATCCCTCAAGGATCTCGCCGTCCGCCCGCTGCGGTTCGGCCCCGTCCTGTTCGCCCTGCTGCTGACGACCGCTTTGACGCTTCGGTTCGCATCGCCCGCCCAGGCCTGGGAGGAGCAGGTCGTCGACGGCACTCTCCACGTGATGAATCCCGCCGCCCCTAGCGAGGGGGTCCGGACCATCGAGCTTAAGGAGCAATGGCGCGCCGGAGGCGAGGACGACGAGGAGGTCTTCTTCGGACTGATCACCCAGACGCTCGCCGACGATGAAGGCAACACCTACCTGCTGGACACCCAGCTCTCGCAGGTGTACGTCTTCGACGCAGACGGCGCGTTCGTCCATCCGCTGAGCCGCGAGGGCGAAGGACCGGGCGAGATCACCCGGCCGACCGACATGCTGATGCTCGACGACGGGATCCTCGGCCTGGTGCAGGCCTTCCCCGGCAAGATCATCAAGATCGATCTCGAGGGTAACCCCGCCGGCGACTTCTCCCCCCACATCGGCGACGCGGCCGCGGGCGGATTCCTGGCCGTGATCGACGCCAAGTCCTGCAACGGCCGGTTCTACCTGGGCGGCAGCCACACGACCATGCACGAAGGCGGCACGGGACGGACCACCCGCCAGTTCGTGGGGCTGTTCAAGGATGACGGCGGCGACGACGTCATCTTCCACGAAACCTCCTTCTCGATGGAGTTCGACAACCTGAAGATCCGCGAGGTCGACCAGTACACGCCTTCGCGGCGGGTCTGGGCGGTCTACCCCGACGGCCGCGTGGTCCTGGCTCCCGAACGCAACGAATACCGCCTGAACGTCTACAATCCCGACGGCACCCTCGAACGGGTCATCGAGCGCGAATTCGAAAGCCGGCCGCGCAACGATCTGGAGAACAAGCGCATCGACGCGATCTTCGCGGCCCAGACCCGGAACATCCCGATCGAGATCGACTTCACCAAGGCCGAGACCGAGCAGGACATCGCCACCATCTCGCTGGACGACGACGGCTACCTTTGGGTGCAGACCAGCCGCTCGGGCTTCGAACAGCCCGCAGGCGTGATGCTGACCTTCGACATCTTCGATCCCGAGGGCCATTTCGTCCGCCAGTGCCCGGTGACCTGCGACGGCGATCCGATGCACGACGGCCTGCTGCTGACCGGCGGATCGCGGATGGTGCTGGTGCGCGGATTCATCGACGCCGCTCTGGCCATGCAGGCCGGCGGCGCGCTGGAAATGGAAGACGAAGAGGATCCGGCGCCGATGGAAGTGATCAGCTACGCCTGGTAGCGCGCGGAGGCTTTGACCCCCGCCCGCCCGCGTCTTACCATGAACGGGCCCCGCGCACCCGCAGTGCGCGGGGTCCCGACCCCAACGACAGGAGAGCGACCCGATGAACCATCCCGTCACCCAGCGCCGGCGACGTCCGGCCGGGCGCGCGATCACGTGGATCTGCGCCGGCCTGAGCCTGCTGCTCGTCGCCTCTTTCGCCGTCGCCGGCGATCTGCCCGATTACCAGCCCGACGCCAACCATTCCCGCGACCAGGTTCCCGACGTCTACAAATGGAGCCTCGACCAGCTGTTCACCTCGGTCGAGCAGTGGGAGCAGGCCCTGGCCGATCTGGCGGCCCGCATCCCCGAGCTGGACGCCTACCGCGGCCGGCTCTCGGATCCCGTAGCGATGGGCGAATGCCTCGGCCTCTACTTCGACCTGCACGACCGGATCAACCGGGTGACGCTGTTCGCCAACCTCGAGCAGGCCACCGACGACGTCGATCCCGGCGTCCAGGACCGCTTCTCGCGCAGCCAGGGCCTGATGACCGACCTGATGCGGGTCGCGGGCTTCATCCGCAGCGAGATCCTGGCGCCGACCGACGCCGAGATGGAAAGCGCCTACTCCGCCGAGAACGGCCCGGCGAAGTACCGTCCCTACATCGAGAACCTGCGCCGCCGCCGCACCCGCATCCTCTCCGAGGACGCCGAGCGCGTGCTGGCCCTGGCCGGCGACAACCTCTGGGCCGAGATCGATCTCAACGAGCTGATCGCTCCGCCCGAGCAGGCCTTCATGGGCATGCTGACCGACATCGTCTGGCCGACCATCCGCGACCAGGACGACCAGCAGGTGCAGCTCAACCTCTCCAACTACCGCCTGTACCGCCGTTCGCCGGACCGCCGGGTCCGCCACGACGCGGTCGAGGCCATGATGACCACGCTGGGCAAGTACCAGCATGTCCTGGCCGCCACCCTTTCCGGGCAGTTCCAGCTGGATGTCCTGTTCGCGCGCGCCCGCGGCTACGACACGGCGCTCGAGGCCTACATGGACAAGGACAACCTCGACACCGCGGTCCACGACAACCTGATCGCCACGGTGAACGCCAACCTCGAGCCCCTGCACCGCTACACGGCCCTGCGCAAGAAGATGCTCGGCTTCGACGAGCTGCACGTCTACGACCTGGCGGTGCCGATCATCGAGGGCGTCGAGGTGAAGGTGCCCTTCCCCGAGGCCCGCGCGACCATCCTCGAGGCCCTCGAGCCCCTGGGCGAGGACTACATGAAGGTCCTGCGGAAGGGCCTGGATCCCGCCAACGGCTGGCTGGACCTCTACCCCTGCCGGGGCAAGGAGAGCGGCGCGTTCTCGGCCAGCGTCTACGCCCGCCATCCCTACGTGAAGATGAACTACCAGGGCACCCTGGACGACATGTCCACCCTGGCCCACGAATACGGCCACGCCATGCACAGCTATCTCTCGAGCCTGAACCAGCCGTACGGAACCTACCGCTACGTGCCTTTCCTGGCCGAGATCGCCTCGACCTGCAACGAGGCGCTGCTGAGCCGCTACCTCGTCGACCACTGCACCGACAAGACCGAGAAGGCCAACCTGCTGGTCGAGCGGCTGAACGGGATCGCCGGCACCATCTACCGCCAGACCCAGTTCTCGGAGTTCGAGCGGGTCGTCCACGGCTTCGTCGAGCAGGGCAGGCCGATCACCGCCGATCTGCTGAACGAGACCTACGGCGAAATGGTGCAGCGGTACTACGGACCGGATCTGACCTACGACGATTTCGCCGCCCACGAGTGGTCCTACGTCCCCCATTTCTACTACAAGTACTACGTCTACACCTACGCGACCGGCCTCTCGAGCGGCCTGGCCCTGGCCGAGAAGATCCTGGCCGGCGGCGAACCCGCGACCGAGGCCTACCTGTCGATGCTCGAGGGCGGATGCTCCGCGCCTCCGCTCGAGCTGCTCTCCGGCGCCGGCGTCGACCTGACCAGCCCCGAGCCGATCGAGGCCGCGCTGAAGGTCTTCTCCGACACCCTGGACGAACTGGAAGCCCTGCTCGATTCCTGAGCTCAGCGCTTTCCCGGGCCCCGGCACCTCGCCGGGGCCCGCCCCCTTCCCCGGCGACGTTCCTTTCCACGAAAGCCCGCGGACGAACTCCTATGGATTTTATATACATCTATAATTGTCCGATTTTTCGGACCTTACTAAGCCTCCCCGACGATGTCGGCCCGGGTAGGTTTTGTCATGGGGTGCGAAAATATGGTATAATGAATGATGTCATACGACCGCGTCGATGAGGCGCGGTCTTTCCGCCCCCGCCTGGACGGACCTCAGACACAGGGGATAGGATCCATGAAACATCTCCGTACCGCATGGGCCGCACGAAGCCTGCCGGGCTTATGTTGCGTCCTGTTGGTGCTGACCCCATGCGCCGCTCTCGCCCTTTCCGGGGTCGGCGTCTCGGCACCGGACACCTTGGACAGCAAACCGCCCCAGATCGCGGTGATCCACCCCCACGCGGGGGCGGTTCTCCGCGGCGCCCAGAGCGACACCCTTCGCTGGACCATCGCCGAGGACTGCTGGGACTCCGGCACGCCGGTCACGCTGACGGTCTTCGATGACGGCGGCGACATCTGGAGCGATTCGGTCGAGTCCGATCCTTCCGGCACCTATACCTACGTCTGGCTGGTCACCGACCAGAACGTCGATGACGCCCGCCTGCGCATCGAGGCCGTCGACGGCTTCGGCTGGGCCGCGGCCGACACCAGCGAGGCCTTCGACATCGAGAACAGCCTGACCGATGTCACGCCCGGCCTCCTGCTGACCGACGGCATAGGCCCGGTCTATCCCAACCCGTTCAACCCGATGGCCAAGGTGGCCTTCACCCTGTCCGCGCCGGCGAACATCCGGCTCGCCGTCTTCGATGCGCGCGGACGGCGCGTCGCCTCGCTGGCCTCCGGCCCCTGGGACGCCGGCAAGCATTCCGTGGTCTGGAACGGGCACGATTCCTCGGGTCGGTCGATGCCCAGCGGCGTCTATCTGGCCCGGCTCTCGGTCCGCGGCTCCGAGCGCAGCGGCGACCATGTTTTCCGCATGACCCTGGTCAAGTAAGGAGGAGGTGTCGACATGAAGATGAATCACAAGCTACTTCTCGGCGCCGGCCTTCTGCTGCTGCTGGGACTCGCCCTGACCGCCGGCGCGGCGCCCCGCGAGGATGTTCCCCGCCCGGTGACCAAGACCCTGCAGCTGCGCGCCCTTTCGTCCGAACTGTCCGCCCGCGCCGAGGCCGAGCGCACGCCGCTCTACCGCGCGTTGCGCGCCCGGACGACCGGACCGCAGGCGGCCCTGAACGCCGACCGCGACATCGAACTGATGGGCGTGGACCCGAACGGGCTGCCCCGGTTCCTGCGCGTCCAGAACCTGAACGCCGCCAAGACCATCTCGACGATCGACGTCTGGCCGGGCGGCGGGGCGGGCTTCGCCCTGACCGGCGCCAACACCGCCGGCGAACTGGCCGTCTGGGACGGCGGCGGCGTCCGCCTGACCCACCAGGAGTTCGGCGGCCGCGTCACCCAGGTCGACAGTCCTTCCGCGACCCACTACCACGCCACCCACGTGGCCGGCACGATGGTCGCCGCCGGCGTCGACGCCAACGCCAAGGGCATGTCGCACGCGGCGTACCTGAGGGCCTACGACTGGACCGACGACGAATCCGAGATGGCCACGGCCGCGGCCGCGGGCCTGATGGTCTCGAACCACAGCTACGGCTACGTGGCGGGCTGGAGCCAGAGCAGCACCGATCCCTACGATTGGTACTGGTACGGCGACGTCCGGATCGATCCCGACGAGGATCCCGGATTCGGCTTCTACTACAACAACTCGCGGGACATGGACCAGATCATGTACGACGCCCCGTACTACCTGATCTGCAAGTCCGCGGGCAACGACCGCAACGATTCCGGCCCCGGCGCGGGCGAAGGCCATTACTACTGGAACTTCGACACCGGCGACTGGGCCTGGAGCACCGTCTCCCGAGCCGCCGACGGAGGCGCCGACGGATACGACACCGTGCCCTACGGCGGAACGGCCAAGAACATCCTGACCGTCGGCGCGGCCTACGACCTGACGTCGGGATGGTATTCCGCCTCCGGCGTGCAGATGGCCACCTTCAGCGGCTGGGGCCCGACCGACGACGGCCGGATCAAGCCGGACGTCGTGGCCAACGGCATCTCGCTGCGCAGCACCATGGACGACGCCGACAACAGCTACGCCAACCTCAGCGGCACCTCGATGTCGACGCCCAACGCCAGCGGTTCGCTGCACCTTGTGGCGCAGCACTACCGCACCGTCCACGCCGGGCAGAAGCCCCTGGCTTCGACGCTCAAGGCGATCGCCATCCACACCGCCGACGAGGCGGGCGCCAATCCCGGCCCCGACTACTCCTTCGGCTGGGGGCTGCTGAACATCCAGACCGCGGCCGAGATCGTCCGGGCCGATTCGCTGGATACCGACAGCATCGTCGAGCAGACCCTGACCACCGGCGCGATCGACACGATCACCGTCTACAGCGACGGTACCGAACCGCTGGTCGCGACCATCGCCTGGACCGATCCCGCCGGCACGGTGCCCGGCTGGTCCCTGGATCCGACCACGCGGATGCTGGTCAACGACCTCGACCTGCGGATCGTCCGCAGGGACGGGGGCACGGTCTACGGTCCCTGGATCCTGGATCCGGCCAGCCCGGCGTCCGCCGCGACCACCGGCGACAACATCCGCGACAACGTGGAGCAGGTCGAGATCGCGTCTCCGGCGAGCGGCTACTACGACATCATCGTCAGCGCCAAGGGCGGCCTGGGCATCGGCCAGACCTATTCGCTGGTCCAGAGCGGTTCGACCGAGCCGCCAGCCAGCGTCGCCCTGCCGTACACCGATGATTTCTCGGCCGACGCCGGCTGGATCAGCAGCCATCCCGCCGACTTCTCGTTCTTCAGCGGACTGCTGCAGTGGCACGTCGACCAGAGCTACGAGCAGAAGTTCTATCTGCCGCTCGTGAGCCATACGGGGAACTTCCTGTACGAGGCGGACGTCCTGCCCACCGTCGTGAGCGGCGACTTCTCGTTCATCGGCGGCCTGGCCAACAGCCTCTACGGCGGCAGCGGCGGCGCGACGGACTACGAGGGGGTCTTCGTCGAATTGAGCGGATCGGGCGGTTCGAGCTACGTCTCGGTCCTGCAGATCGCCGGAGCGAACACGTATTCCTCGACCCCGATCGCGGTTCCGGCCTCGGGCATGAACCACGTCGAGATGCAGATCGTGGGCGGCAACTACCGCCTGATCCTGTCCAACGGCGGTTCGGAGGTCGGCCGGGTCAGCGGCACGCTCGGGTATCCGACGGCCGCCTACGGGTACATCGCCTTCGGCGGACCGAACGGCGGCGGCGCCGCGACCGCCGACGGCTACTCGGACAACCTGTCGATCACCGCGGTCACGACCTGGGACGGCAGCCTGTCGTCCGCGCCGACGGTCGGCGGCGTGACCTTCGCCCAGCGGACCGACGGCTCAGGTCTGGTGGACATCGCCTACGATCTGGCCGACGCGGACAGCCCGACGGTGACCGTCACGCTGGAAGCCTCGTCCGACGGCGGTTCGACCTGGACCCTGTCGACGGCTTCGGCCACGGGCGACGTCGGAGCGGACGTCGTTCCCGGCAACGGCAAGTCCATCGTCTGGGATTTCGCGGCCGACAATCCGGGGCTGTTCCTGCCCGATTGCGTGGTGCGGGTCACGGCCGAGGACGCTCCCTAGAGGTACGATCGAACGCAAGGAAAAGCCCCGGCGGCCTTCCGCCGGGGCTTTTTCCATGCATCGGACCGTTGCGGCCGAGAGGTCGGATCAACGGACGATCTGCAGCTTGCGCGTCTGCAGATCGGTTCCGGTGTACAGACGCAGCAGATAGGTTCCGGCCGGCAGTGCGCGGCCTCTGTCGTCGCGTCCATACCAGGTCACCGCATGCGGTCCGGCCGGCAACTCGCCCACGGACAAGGTCTTGACTCGCCGTCCGGCGAGATCGTGGATGGTCAGGCTCACGCTCGCCGCCTCGGGCAGGCTGAACTTCACCTCGGTTCCGGGATTGCAGGGATTCGGATTGACCGCCAGCGCCCCGTCGTCGAACTGCGGCTTCTCGACCAGCACCGAATCGAAGATGGAGTCGCCGAAGAGCGCTGCGCGCATCAGAACGTATTCCCGCGGCCAGCCGGCGGGTTCGGGGTCGCGCAGCACAAGGCTCGGCGCCCCGGCCAGCGCGGCGGTTTCGCGGCCCAGATCCCAGCGGCGGGACGGTTCGCCCGCCACGCGACGCTCGAGCAGCAGGCCTTCCCAATCGGCCCGATCCTGGGTAACGGTCAGCACCACGGCGGCGCCGTCGATCGCGGCCTCGACGCGCGCGTCGTCCGCGGCCACCGGCACGTCGTCCTCGCGCAGCCACCGCACCACGTATTCGCAGCCGTTCTCGCCGGTATTCGGATCACCGTCGCGATCGAAGGACTTGCCGATCCAGGTGAGCCTGGCTTCGGCGGCGTTCTGCAGGAATTCGTCGAGATCCGCCCCGGCCACCATGGCGAACTGGCAGCCGAGCGACTCCAGCGGCGCCAGGGACGCGAAGGGTCCGCAGCTGATCAGGGTGCGGTAGTCGCCCGGAGTCTGGCCGCCGACATTCGGCAGGTCCATCGAGAGCATCCGGTAGCGTTCGTCGTCGTTGACCGGGTCGCCGCCCTGATCGAACGGAGCCTGACCGGTGAAGAACCGGGTGCGCAGGGCCGAAATTTCGGCCGGCGCCGAGATTCCCGCCGGATCGGTGGAATGTCCGAGCAGGACCGTGCCGATCACGCCCGACGCGGCCACCGGATCGCCGTCGAACATGTAGACGGCCGATACGTACACCTGCTCCCCGCCCGCGGCCTGGACGTAACCGTGATACGTGCCGGGCAGATCGTCCTCGGTCTCGGCCGGGTCCGCGGTCTCGCGAATGTCGTAATCGGCGAAGAAACCGATGTAGAGATCGTCGATCCTCGCCACGTTGCGGTTGACCACGGTGAAGTCGAAGCCCACGAAATCGTCGGCCTCGTCATCGTCCCACTGCACCGAACGTGTGATCAGTTCAAGCATCATGGGAGTATGATCGGGATAGATCTCGACCGAGACGGGGCGGGCGTCGTTGGATTCCCAGCGGAATCCCTGGTCGCCGATGCCGCCGTCGTCCTCGTCGATCAGGCCGTCGCCGTCATCGTCGCGGCCGTTGAAGGGATCCTCGTCCTCGAGGCCGTCGCCGTCGTCATCCGGCATCGCGGCCGGATAGCGCGCCGCGCCGGGCTCGTCCATCCTCGCTCCGTAGATCGTGTCCAGGGGATCCTCGAACGGGCGGAACTCCCGCTGGTAGACACCGGTGCTCACCAGAGCTTCGCCCAGGATCTCGCCGCCGACCCAGATACCGGCCGCGTAGAGATGATCCACCCCGGTCGCGCCCGGCCATCGGGCCGACGGGGCGTCGGAACCCGGGATGCCGGAGCCGGGAACAGCGCCGATCAGCCCCTGGTTGGTGACCGTCAGATGGAGTTCGCCCACGTCGTGCACGAATTCGCCCGGCGCGACTTCGACGGGTTCGGGCAGGTCGCCGGGGTCCTCGGCCATTGCGAACGCGGCGGTGATCAGAAGAATCAGCAGGAACAATCCGGGCAGTAGATATTTCGGGAAAGCGGGATCGATTTTCATGGCGCCCTCCATTTCACGATGCGGCGCGGGGAATGGGCGTTCGGCATATGCGCAATTGAAAAAAGGCACTCATTGATCATACTGACGATTTCATGGATAAGCAACCGCTCCGGACCCACCGACGCCCGGCCCGAGGACAAGGTCTTGGCGACGGCGACGCTTCGCGCTAGACTGATTTCCGTTCCCGCCCCGGACACCCGCGACCCGCTCCCGACGAAGGGAGACCCGTCATGCCGCGGACGATTCCCGACCTCTTGCGCGCAATGATCCTTCCGATCGTCGCCCTGCTGCTGCTCGCGGGCTGCTCGAGCATGAGCGGCCCCGAAGAAGACGACGACGATATTCCGCCGAGCGTGGTGTCCGACCTGGCCGTGGCCGCATTCACCGACATGAGCGTGACGCTGACCTGGACGGCGACCGGCGACGACGGAGACGAGGGCACGGCCTCGACCTACGACCTGAGGTACATGGACCGGGCCTTCATGTGGGACGAGTGGGACGACGCCCTGCGGGCGACCGGCGAACCGGCCCCTTCGGAGGCGGGTGCGACCGAGCAGATGACCATCTCCGGCCTGACGCCCGACGCGACCTACTGGTTCGTGCTTAGGGTCGCGGACGATCAGGACAACTCGGCCGGGCTCTCGAATTTCGTCCAAACCACCTGCTTCGTGGACGGACCGGTGACGATTCCCGACGCGGCTCTCGAAGCGGTGCTGCGGGAACATCTGGACATCCCGGCCGGCGACCTGATGCGCTCGGATCTGCGCGGGCTCTACGACCTGCGGGCCGAATCGGAGGGCATCGTCGATCTGACCGGCCTGGAGGAATGCCGCGAGCTCGATCACGCCAACCTGTGGGACAACGACATCATCGACGTATCGCCGCTGGCGGGCCTGTCGAAGCTGGTCGAGCTGACCCTGAACGCCAACGCGGTGGCCGACGTCTCTCCCCTGGCCGGGCTGACCGGGCTGACGGCCCTGCGGCTGGAGAACAACGCGATCATCGACATTTCCCCGCTGGCCCCGCTGGAGTCGCTGCAGACTTTCTGGATCGGCGGCAATACCTCGCTGGCCGACATCTCGGTCGTTTCGGACATGACCGCTCTGACCGTGTTGATGATCAACAACACGGCCGTCGACGATCTCGCACCCGTCGCCGGCCTGGCCACGTTGACGTCCTTGCGGGCCTCGAACCTGGATCTCGATACCCTGACGCCCCTGGCCGGCCTGACCAATCTGACGACGCTGGAGCTTTTCCAGGTCGGAGTCGCCGACATCGCGCCGCTGGCCGGCATGACGGCCATGGAGAACCTGACCCTCTCGTACAACGGCATCGCCGACATCTCGCCGCTGACCGGCATGACGGCCCTGAACTACCTGTCGCTCAACGGGAACGCGATCGCCGATCTGCAACCGCTGGTGGATAACGCGGGGCTGGGAGAAGGCGACCAGGTCTGGGTGGCGAACAATCCGCTGTCGGCGGCTTCGATCGAGACCCACGTCCCCGCCCTCGAGGCGCGGGGCGTGATCGTCCACCAATAGGGCGCGGTCAGCCCAGGGTGACCATCAGGATGCCGCCGACCGCCGACAGCGACGAGATCATCTTGCGTCTGGTGAAGGGTTCGCGCAGGAAGATCGCGGCGAAGACCAGCACGTAGATGGTGCTGGTCTGGTTCAGGATGGCCGCCGCGCCGGCCGCGGTGTATTTCATGCCGGCGAGCCAGAGCATCAGCGCGACGTAGGACCCGAGCACGGTGCCCGGGATCGCGAAGCGCCAGTCGCGCCGCGGCTTGAATATGCCGAGATAGCGGCCGCGGGCGGGCGAGAGCAGCACCCACGGGATCATCACCACCAGACAGCTCAGTTGGCGTATCGTCGTGGCCCAGATCACCGGCGTGCGCTCGAGCACGGGCTTGGCGATCACCACGCCGAGCGAGAGCATGAACATCCCCGCCGCGCCCCAGAGGATGCCGACCACCAGTTCCCGGCGCGACATCCCCGGCGGCGGCGCGTGGTAGCCCGCGACCAGGACCCCGCAGAGCACCATCGCCATCCCGCCGAGTTGCCAGGCGCCCAGCCTTTCGCCGATCAGCAGATAAGCCAGCAGCACCACGAACGGCGGGTAGAGGCAGTCGACCACCGCTGTGATGCCCGCGCCGACGGTGTTGAGGCACTTGTGGAACAGGGTGTCGGCGAACGCGATGGCGATCACGCCGCTGGCGAAGAGGATCAGGTAGTCGCGCACCGGGGCGACGCCGAAGACCGGCTGCCCCATCACGCCGAGGGTCGCCAGCAGCAGCAGCGACGACACCACGACCCGGAAGAGGTTCAGGGCGAAGGGCGAGAACGTCTCGCCGGTCCGCTTGAAGAAGATGACCGCGCCGGCCCAGGCCACCGCCGTCGCCAGAGCGTAGAATTCGCCCATCTCCGCCATCCGTTCTGAAATGGAGCGCCGTCGGGCGAATCCCCGTCCGGCGGGAGGTATAGATAGCACCCCTCGCGGACGCCGACAAGATGTCGATGAGAATAAAATGGAAACAAGTTTCCTCTTTACTGGATTACCATTCCTGACATAATACGCGGGGCTGCAAAATCGAGAGACACCGGAAAGGAGAAACTCGCCGCTCATGGATCCAAGACCATTCGCGCCCCTGGAGGCCGAGCGGATCGTCCTGCGTCGTTTCCGACCCGAGGATGCCCCGGTCTTCTCCCGCTACCGTTCCGATCCCGACGTCAGCCGCTTCCAACTGCGGAGCTTCGATTGCGATGAAGCGCGGTACTTCGCCGCCAACCAGGCCGTCCAGCAACCCGGACGGCCCGGATCCTGGTTCCAGCTCGCGGTGGAGTGCAAGAGCACCGGAGCCCTGATCGGCGATTGCGGCCTCCGTTTCCCCGAAGACCAGACCGAACAGGTCGAAATCGGCATCACCATCGCCCCCGAGCATCACGGCCGCGGCTTCGGCGCAGAGGCCGTGAACCTGGCCCTCGAATGGGTCTTCGAGGACCTGGGCAAGCACCGGGCCTGGGCCTCGACCGACCCGATGAACATGAAGGCGATCGGATTGCTCGAAAGGCTCGGTTTCCGCAAGGAGGCCCATCACCTCAAGAGCCTGCGCCTGCACGGCGAATGGGCAGACGACGTGATCTACGCCATGCTGGCCGAGGAATGGGCCCGGCGGCGGCAAACGGCGCAGTAGCCCCTAGCGGGGTTCGGCCACGGGCCGCGTCTTCGAGGCGCGGCCCTTCTTCATGCCCCGCAGCACCGCGGTGAAGGCCTCGGCGTAGCGGCAGGCGATGCGGTAGTAGGTGGGCATGACGATCAAAGTCAGCAGGGTGCTCGAGGTCAGCCCGCCGATGATGGCCCGGGCCATCGGGTAGTACTGGGCGCCCGAGACGTGGGCGTCGTGCAGCAGGGCCAGGGGCAGCAGTCCCAGGATGGTCGTGCCGGCGGTCATCAGGATCGGCCGCATCCGGTCGGCGCAGCCGGCCAGCAGGGCGTCCTCCAGGTCCATGCCCGCCCGCCGGTGGTTGTTGACGTGGTCGACCAGCACGATGCCGTTGTTCACCACGATGCCGATCAGGATCACCATCCCGATCATCGCCATCAGGTTGAAGGGCGTGCCGGTGCCCATCATGATCCAGAAGACGCCCACCGAGGCGAAGGGCACGCAGCCCATCACGATCAGCGGGTGGAGGATCGATTCGAAGAGGCTGGCCATGACGAAGAAGACGCAGGCCAAAGCCAGCAGCATGTTCGATCCCATCTGCGACTGCTGCTGCTGCTTCTCGCGGATCTCGGAGCCGAAATCCCAGCCGTAGCCCAGGGGGAATTCCATGCCGTTCATCAGGGTCCGCACGGAATCCAGGACGTCGCCCTCGCCCTCGTAGCTGCCGCGCAGGGTGACGCCGGTCTTCTGGTCGGTGCGGCGGATGCGCTCGGGGCTGCGGGCGAACTGGAACTCGGCCACCTGGCCCAGCCTGATGGGCATGCCGCCCGAATCGCCGACCGTCAGCAGGGCCAGGTTCTCGATCGATTCGCGGTCGTCCGGCTCGAGCGAGACGACCATCTCGATCTCCTTCTCCCCCACGTTCAGCCGCGGCAGGTAGACGCCGCGGTAGGTCAGGCCCAGCACCTGGGCGACGGTCGCGGGCGTGATGCCGAAGCGGCCGGCCTGTTCGGGATCGACGCGCACCTGGATCTCGCTCTTGCCGTCGTCGCTGTCGCTGCGCAGATCCTGCACGTCGGGGATCGAGGCCATCAGCCGCCGGGCCTCGTCGGAGTATTCCTGCAGCAGCTCGGTCTCCTCGCCCCAGATGGTCACCGCGAAGCCCTTGACGCCGCCGCCCTGGCCCTCCTCGTCGCCGAAGCGGTATTCGAGTCCGGCCTGCACCGGCAGGTTCCCGCGCAGATCCTCGCGCACCTCCTTGTAGAAGGCGTCGGAGACCACGCCGGAGTTGAAGAAGACCGAGATGCCGCCGGCGTCGGCGCCGTAGTAGCTGTAGATGTCGCGGATGTCCAGGTCCCCGCGACGGGTCTCGAGGTAGTCGGTGGCGGTCAGCACGTAGCGCTCGGCCATCTTCTTGTCGACCGAGGCCGAATACTCCATGTCGATGTACAGGCTCTCGCGGCGCACGCCCTCCTCGCCGAACTCCTCGGGCTTGAATTTCGTGACGCCCATCATCACGCCGGTCAGCAGCAGGATCGCCGGCACCAGGATCATCCCGGTCAGCAGCGGATGGTGCAGGGCCGTCCAGCGCAGGACGACCATGTAGCGCTCGCGCAGCCGGGTGATCCAGCCGTTGGTCCGGGCCGGACCGTCCTCGCGGCTCAGCAGCACCGACAGCAGCGGGATCACCGTCAGGCTCACCAGCAGCGATATGATCAACGTCACGCTGATCGTCACGCCGACCTCGCCTAGCCAGACGGCCATCTCGTCGGACTTGGTGACCACGATCGGCGCGAAGACGATCACCGTGGTCAGCGTCGAGGCGACGATCGCCCGGCCGACCTCGCGCGTGCCGCGCATGGCGGCGGCCAGCGGCGGCGCGCCCCGCCGTTGCCAGCGGTGGATGGATTCCAGCACCACCACCGCGTTGTCGACCAGCATGCCGGTCGCGAGCATCAATCCCATCATCGACAGGACGTTCAGGCTGCGGCCCGACAGGTACAGGAAGACGCAGGTGCCGATGATCGACAGCGGAATGGCGATCGAGACCACCAGGGTCATGCTGACGCGCCGCAGGAAGATGTAGAGGATCACGATGGCCAGCAGCGAGCCGAGCAGTCCGGCCTGCAGCAGGCTGCGCAGCGAATCGGTGATCTCGTCGGCCTGGTTGAAGAAGGTGAAGCTGCTGATGCCCTGCAGCGCCGGATCGAGATTGATGCTTTCGAGTTCGCGCTCGACGTCGCGGCAGACCTGCACCGTGTTGTAGCCCGAGGCCTTCTGGATCCAGAAGGCGATGGCGGGCTGGGCGTTCAGGTAGCGGCCGTAGGTCAGCGCGGGCGCGCCGTAGATCACGTCGGCGACGTCGCGCAGCCGCAGGCCCCGCGCGTCGATCGGCAGCTCGCGCAGGTCCTCGACCCCGTGCAGGCCGCTGACGGTGCGCACGTCGTAACGCATGCCGGCGTCGGTGACCCGGCCGACGGTCAGCTCGACGTTGGCGGCCTCGAGTTCGGTGAAGAGCCGCCCGACATCCACTCCGAATTCCAGGATGCGGTCGAAATCGAGATAGACCGAGGCCTGGGTCGGCAGCACGCCGTCGATGTTGACCCGGCCCACGCCGGGCACCCGCTGCAGCGGGCCGATGATCTTCTGGTCGAGCAGGTCCCAGCTCTCGGACAGATCGCGCCCCTTGGCCGAGATCCGGCCCTGGATGATCGGGATGTCGCTGGTGTTGAAGGTCAGCAGCATCAGCTGCCGCACGTCGTCGGGGAGATCGCCGCGGATCTGGTCGATCTTCTCCTTCACCTCCATCCGCAGCATGTTGACGTCGCGGCCGAAATCGAACTGCACGCCGATCCAGGCCTCGTCGGCGTCGGCGTAGCTCTGGATCTCGCGCACGCCGCCGAGGGTGGCCAGGACGCCCTCGACCGGGGCCACGATGTCCTTCTCGACCTGGCTGGGAATGCCGTTGGGATAGGGAACGTAGACGCCGATGAAGGGCATCTCCATCCGCGGCAGGAAATCCAGGGGCAGGCGCATCACCGAGACCGCCCCCAGGACGATCACCGACGCGACGGCCATGGCCAGGGTCACCGGACGGCGCAGCGAGAGGCGGGTCAGCCACATGTCACGCGCCTCCCCGCCGGTCGCGGGCGCCCGGAGTGATCAGCGTGTAGGCCACCGGCACCACGACCAGCGTCAGCAGGGTCGCCAGCAGCAGGCCCGAGATCACCGTCACCGCCAGCGGCGCCCGCAGTTCGGCGCCCTCGCCCAGGCCCAGAGCCATCGGCAGCAGGCCCAGCACGGTGGTCGCGGTGGTCATCAGGATCGGCCGGAAACGCTCGCCCCCGGCGCGGCGCACGGCCTCGCCCAGGTCCATCTTCCGGCGCAGCTGGTTGATCCGGTCGACCAGCACGATGCCGTTGTTGACCACGATGCCCGAGAGCATGATCGCGCCGATGGCCGAGATCACGCTGATCGGCATCCCGGTCAGCTTCAGGCCGAAGATCGCGCCCATCATCGCCAGCGGAACGGTGAACATGATGATCAGCGGATAGACGAAGGACTCGAACTGCGCGGCCATCACCAGGTAGACCAAAAATACGGCCAGCAGCACCGCCATCTGCAGCGAGCGGTACGAGTTGTCCATCTCGGAATTCTGTCCGCCGAGCTCGACGCCGATCCCCGCCGGCAGGCTCATGCCGGCCAGGGCGGTCTGGATGTCGCGCGTCACCGAGCCCAGATCGCGCCCGCTGACGTTGGCGTTGACGATCGCCACGCGCTTGCGGCCCAGGCGGTGGATCTCCGACGGGCCCCGCGCCACCGACATCTCGGCCACCGAGGACAGCGGAATGGGGATGCCGTCCCGCTCGGCGATGATCACGTCGCGGACCGCGGCCAAAGTGTTGCGCTGCTCGTCCTGGTTGAAGACCCGGATGTCGATGTGCTTCTCGCGGTCGCGGATCTGGCTGGCGACGGTGCCGCGGATCTTGCCCCGCACCGTCTCGGAGACCTGGGCCAGGCTCAGGCCGTGGAGGTTCAGCTTGTCGCGGTCGAAGCCGACGCGGACCTCGGGCGAACCGGGCACCATCCCCAGGCGGATGTCGCGCAGACCGGCGACCGATTCCAGCTCGAGGGCCACGCGGTCGGCGGTCGCCTGCAGGTTGTCCAGATCGTGGCCGTAGATCACGACCTCGACCGGGGCGTCGAAGGAGAACAGGGTCTGGCGGCGCAGCTTCATCGTGAGATCGGGGAATTCCCGCATCGCGGCCCGCACCTGCTCGAGAACCTGCTGCTCGCGTTCGGATTCGGCCCGGTCGAGCTTGACGTGCACCTCGGCCCGGTTCTCCTTGCGGCGCTGGGCGTTGGCCTCGCCGTCGCGGCTGACGCCCACGTCGGCGGTCGCCAGTTCGATGCCTTCGATCCCGTCGAGGCGTTTCTCCAGTTCGGCCACCCGCGAGGCGGTGCGGCTCAGGGGCGTGCCCTCGGGCATCTCCAACTGCAGGGTGAACTCGCCCTGGGCCAGCGGCGGAATGAGCTCCGAGCCCAGGGTCGGATACAGCGCGAGCGCGGCGGCGGCCAGCAGGACCACCGACAGGATCACCGGCCAGCGCCGGATCAGGGCCGCGTCGAGCAGGCGAGCATAGGCGGCCGACATGGCCGGGAAGGTCCTCTCGAAGACCCAGGTCGGCGGCGCCATCAAAACGCGGAAGATCCAGCGCAGCCCGCGGCCGAGCATGACCGCGGCGGCGACCAGCAGGGCCGGAACGAACAGCACCGGAAACAGGCCGATCGACTTCAGAACCCGGCGCCAGCCGCGGGTATCGCCCAGATAACGGCGCCAGAGTCCGAAACCGGCCGGGCCGCCGGCATCGGGATCCGATCCGGGATTGCCGCCGGGGTTCCCGCCCG
>CAYLMM010000009.1:0-13234 GCA_964384825.1 uncultured Fibrobacteraceae bacterium | reverse complement strand
GGGTTCCCGCCCGCGACGGCCGCGGAGCCTTCGCCCCGCCGCCCGAAGGCCATGGCCATCGGCGTGAAGGTCAGGGCGACCACCAGCGAGACGAGCAGCGAGAAGGTCACCGTCAGGGCCTGGTCGCGGAAGATCTGGCCCGCGACGCCCACGACCACGAACACGATCGGCAGAAAGACCGCGACGGTGGTCAGGGTCGAGGCCGAGACCGCGCCGCCCACCTCGCTCGCGCCGCCCTCGGCCTCGGCGGCGGCGTTTTCCCCGCGGCCCTCGGCGGCGGCCCGTTCGCGGCGGCGGTGGATGGCCTCGAGCACGACGATCGAGTTGTCGACCAGCATGCCGACCCCGAGCGCCAGCCCGCCCAGCGACATCACGTTCAGGGTGACGTTGCGCGAGTACATCAGGATGAAGGTGGCGATGATCGAGATCGGGATCGACACGCCGATGATCAGGGTGCTGCGCAGGTCGCGCAGGAAGACGAAGAGCACCAGGATGGCCAGCACGCCGCCGATCAGGGCGTTGTTGCGCACCTCGGCCACGGCCTGGGAGATGAAGGTCGACTGGTCGAACAGGACCTCGAGGCTGGCCCCCTCGGGCAGATCGCCCCGCCGGCGCTCCAGGTAGGCCCGCACCCTCTCGGCGAGATCGACGACGTTCTCGTCGCCTTCCTTGTAGACCGAGATCTCGACGCTCTCGCGGCCGTCGACGTGCGAGATGGTGGTCCGTTCGCGATGGGTCCGGTAGACGCGGGCCACCTCGCCCAGGCGCACCGGCCGGCCGGCGACGATCGCCACGGTGACTTCCTCGATGTCCTCGAGGCTGTCGAAGCGGCTCAGGGTGCGCACGATGTACTCGGCGTTGCGGTCGCGCAGCCGTCCGCCCGAGGCGTTGATGTTCTCCTCGGCCAGCGCCGCGTTGACCCGGGCGATGGGGATGCCCAGCGCCGACAGACGCGTCTCGTCGACCTCGACCTGGATCTCCTCCTCCAGGCCGCCGGCCACCTTGGCCGCCGCCACGCCCTGCAGCGACTCGATCTCCTTCTTCAGAACGTCCTCGGCCACGTGGCGCAACCCGACCAGGGGCATGTCGCCCCACAGCCCGATGCGCAGGACCGGATCCTGCGAGGGGTCGTACTTCAGCAGCACCGGCGGGGTCGTCTCCTCCGGCAGCTCGACCAGGTCGATCTTCTCGCGCACGTCCAGGGCGGCGTAGTCCATGTCGGTGCCCCAGCCGAACTCCAGGGTGATCTGCGAGATCCCCGACTGGCTGACCGAATGGACCTTGCGCAGCCCGGGCACGACCCCGACCGCCTCCTCGAGCGGACGGGTCACCAGGTTCTCGACGTCCACCGGCGCGGTGTTCGGAAAATCGGTCTGGACGGTCAGGCTGGGATAGCGGATGTCCGGCAGCAGCTTCATGTCGAGCCGGCCGAGGGCCACCAGGCCGAAGACGACCGCGGCCAGAGCCGACATCCAGACCGTGACCGGGTGCGTGACGGCGTAGCGGATCGGTTTCAATGCGGAACTCCTCGGATACGGCTAGCGGTCTTCGTCCCGGCGGGCGACCACGGATTCGGGCTCGGCGCCGGCCGCGGAGGCGGGAACGACATCGCCGCCCCAGCCGATCTCGGCCGCGTTCAGGGCATCGATCAGGCTGCCGGTCCGCAGACCGCCCTGCCCCAGGACGACCACGTAGTCGCCCTCTTCGATTCCGTCGAGCACCTCGACGCGCTGTTCGTCATAGAGTCCGGTATTGATCTCGACCTTGCGCACGGTGTCGGCCTCGGCCACGAAGACCGACCGCAGCGAGCCCTCTTCGACCAGGGCGATCTTGGGCACCGCCAGCGCCTCGTGCCGGGTCTCGGTGGTGATCCGCACCTTCACGAATCCGCCGACCAGGGCCTTGTCGCGGCATTCGTCCAGCAGCAGGGTCAGCCGCACGGTGCTGGTGGCCGGATCCACGACCGGGGCCACCCTTTCGACGACCGCTTCGAGGGGTTCGGCCTGCGATTCGGGCTGCACCAGAACCCGCTGTCCGGCCGCGACCTTGCGCGCCACAGGCTCGGGCAGATGCACCTTCACCCGCAGCGGCGTGAAATCGGCCACCCTGAACAGGGGCACCGCGGCCTGGACGTACTGTCCGAGCACGATCTCGCGCTCGACGACCTGCCCGTCGAAGGGGGCGCGGATGATGGTCTCCTCGAGCGCGATGCGGGCCAGGTCGCGGTCGGACTCGGCCAGATCGTAGACGCTGCGGACGTCGTCGAACTCCTGGCGGCTGATCAGGCCCTCTTCCATCATGGCCTTGTTGCGGTCGAGATTCCGCCGCTGTTCCTGGAGCTTCAGCTCGGCCTGGCGCAGCTGGATCCGTTCGCGATCGTTCTCCAGCTCGGCCAGCACGGCGCCCTGCTCGACCCAGTCGCCCTCCTCGACGGCCAGCTTGCGGACCCGTCCGGGCACCTTGCCCACCAGTTCGACCAGGCGATCGGCCTCGATCACCGAGGCCGCGCGATAGAATGCGGCGATGCCGCTGCGCTCGACGCGGGCCAGTTCGACCGGGACGCGGACCTTCTCGGTGTCCTTTCCGTCCTTGTCACCGGCGTCTTCGACCACGGCGGTGGAATCGGCCGGGGCGGCCTCGGCCTCGTCGGCGCCGCCGGTGGTGATCCCGCGCAAGACCAGGCCTCCGCCCACGACCAGAACGACGGCCGCGACGACGAGGAACCACACGCGAGACGATTTGTACTTCTTCATTGTTCCATCCCCCGAATGAACGGTTCAGGTTCGTTTGCATCCAACTCCTTGATGACGCAACCCCGGGTGAAAAGGTTGCATCACGAATCACAAAAAACGGGCGGAACCTCCGAGGGTTCCGCCCGTCGACCCTATTGGCCGATTCGCGCTACTGCAGGACCCGGATCGAACCGCTGCCGGTGTCCAGAACCACCTCTGCGCGGCCGTCGCCGAGGGTCATCTCGACGTGGTCCTTGTCCCGCCGGTGGATCCGCGGGTCGTCGAGATCCCACTTGATGCCCCCGCTGCCGGTATCGGCCTCGATCTCGGCCGAGGCGTCGGCGGGCAGGCGCATCCGGATGCCGCCGCTGCCGGTGTCGATCACGAAGCGGCCGTCGCCCATGCGCAGCAGATCCACCTCGACCGAGCCGCTGCCGGTGTCCAGGCGCATGGCGTCGGCGCCGACCCGGTGCAGTTCGATGCCGCCGCTGCCGGTATCGACGACCAGCTTGCGGCAGTCCAGATCCACGCCCTCGACCGAGCCGCTGCCGGTATCGACATGCACGTCGCCCCGGACGTCGTCGACCCGGACCGATCCGCTGCCGGTGTCCACCAGCACGTCGCCGACGATCTTCTCGATCTCGACGCCGCCGCTGCCGGTGTCGGCGCTCACGTCGCCATCGACGTCGATCACCACGATGTTGCCCATGTGGTTGTCCAGCAGGATGTCGCCGCGCAGGCCGGCGGCGCTCATCTCGCCGGCGCCGTGGTAGACCTTCAGGGAGGCGCCCGCGGGCATCGAAATCTTCACGTCGGCCCAGACTTCCAGACCGCTGCCCTTGCCGCGGATCTTCACGCGCTTGGACAGACCGAGCAGCTTGCGCCACAGGTTCTGGTCGCCGTCGCCCCGCGGGGAGATCGACACGTTGCTGCGCCCGATGGCCGGATAGATGAACGTCCGGTGGCTCTCGACGGGATAGACGATCTTGGCCTTGGCCTTGCGGCCGCGCTCGATATCGAATTCCAGGACGCCCTTTTCGGCATCTTCGCCACGGACGTGGACGACGATCTCGAAAGCGTCGCCGGAGGCGGGCCGGACCGTGATCTCGCCCGCGAGATTCGAAAGGACCAGGACTTCGGCCTCGACCCTTTCCTCGATGGTGTATTCGCCGGCCATCGCGACCACGGCGGCCAGCATGACCACCGACGCCACAAGCGCGGCAATCGTCTTCCTGCAGCTTATCCGGATCATTTCGCATCCTCCGATCGGGGTGCCGGGAGGCGGGGAGCCCGCTCCGGGATGAAGTCTCCAGGCGGGTATACGGATGAAATGAGGGGATGGTTGCAAATCGGCGGCGGGCATCCCGAACGAGCGGAATGCTGCGCCGCCGATATCGGAACTCCGGAAGCGTCGAAAACGGGCCCGGAGTCGGCCAAGGGGCGTCCCTTGCCTCGGAGCGGGTGACAGTCAAGGCGAGCAGGGGGCGAGGGTTGCGGTCGAATCGATATTGTCCCCGCCGACGCCTGCAAACTAAGGCGCGATTCCTTGAGGAGCAAACATCTCCTGCTTGCGGCGCGGCGATCTCTTCCGCCGCGGCGATTCAAGTCGCCAGATCCCGCAGGAAACGGGCCACCAGATTGCCCGCGACTTCGCGGCGGTAGAGCCGAGAGGATCGCACGTCGTCGATCGGCGAGACCTCGGCCGCGGCGCTGACGGCCGCGGCGGCGGCGACCCCCTCGGGATCGGCGGCGAGGTCGCGTCCCTCGAGCCAGGCCATCGTCTCGCGCAGCAGAAGCACGGTCGGGGCGACCGATCCGGCCGCCAGACGCACGTCGCGCAGCCGTCCGTCGCGGCCCAGGGAGGCCCGGCAGGCCAGGTTCACCTTGGCGATGGCCTGGGCGCGGCGGGCGCCGACCTTGAAGAAGGCCTGGCGCACGCCCTCGGGCTGGGCCGGGATGCGGGCGGCGACGATCAGTTCGTCGGGCCGCAGATCGGGATCGCGGTACCGCGGCGCGAAGCTCTCGGCCGGCACGCGGCGCATCCCGGCGGCCGAGGCCAGTTCGATCTCGGCCTCCAGGGCGATCAGCGGCGGTGCGGTGTCGGCGCAGGGCGAGCAGGTGGCGAGGTTGCCGCCCAGAGTCGCCCGGTTGCGGATTGCGGGGGCTCCAAGCCTCATGGCGGCGGCGGCCAAAGCGGGGGCCCGGCGGCCGATCAGGGAATCGAAGGCCAGTTCGGCGATGGTGCAGCCCGCCCCGACGACCAGGACATCGCCGTCCTCGGTCACGCCGTGCAGTTCGGCGACGCCGGAGAGATCGATCACGGCCTCCGGGAGCGGGATTCCGGACCGGGTCTCGACGGTGAAATCGGTGGCCCCGGCCACGGCCCGGGCCCGGGGGCCGGCTTCGGCCATCGCCGCGAGGGCGCCGGCCAGGGTCCGCGGCGCGATGATCCGCGCGGAATCGGAAGCGTCGGGTTCGGGGGCGACGGTCCCGGCGACGGCGTCGGCATCGGATCCGGAATCGCGCGGGGTCCGATCGACATCCGGCTCGTTATTCTGCGAGGCGGCCGCGACCTCGACCGCCCGGATGATCTTCTCGTAACCCGTGCAACGGCAAAGGTTTCCCGACAGACCCCTGCGGATCGCGTCTCGGTCAGGATCGGGGTTGTCATTCAGCAGGGCGCGCGCGGCCATTTCCATCCCGGGGATGCAGAAACCGCACTGCACCGCGCCCTCGGCGACGAAGGCGGCCTGGACCGGATCGGGGTCGCTCTCGTCGCCCATCCCCTCGATGGTCGTCACCGAGCGGCCGTGCGCCTGGAATGCGGGCACCAGGCAGGAATCGACCAGACGGCCGTCGAGCAGCACCGCGCAGGCGCCGCATTCCCCCTCGCCGCAACCCTCCTTGGCGCCGGTCAGGCCCAGATCATCGCGCAGCAGATCGAGCAGGCGGGCCAGGGGATCGACTTCCAGTTCACGCATCCGGCCGTTGACCGTCAGGCTGATCTTCATCGCTTCGCCTCCCCCGAGGCGGCGCGCATCGCGATCAGATCCTCGGACGCCACCGGCGCCTCGGCCGCGAAAAGGCCAACCGCGTCCTGGATGGCGGCGGCCAGGGCCGGGGCGCCGCCGTTCATCGGCAGTTCGCCCAGGCCTTTCGCGCCGTAGGGGCCGCGGTCGCTGGGCATCTCGGCGATCTCGACCGTGTAATCCGGGGCGTCCATTGCGGTGGGGATGATGTAGGTGGCCATGCTGTCGTTCATCAGGCATCCGTTCTCGGTTTTCATCTGCTCGACGTGACCCCAGCCCAGGGCCTGCAGGACGCCGCCCTCGACCTGGCCCGCGGCCAGCACCGGATGGACGGCCTTGCCGATCTCGACGACCGCGGTCACGCGCAGCGGAGTGACTTCCATGGTGTCGATGTCGACCGCGGCCTCGACCACGTTGCAGCCCCAGGAATAGGCCTGGTAGGCGGCGCCGTGATGGGCCTGCTGGTTCCATTTCTGCCCGGCCGGAGGTTCGTAGCGCGCCTCGCCCTCGAGCGGCGGGGCGACGCGGTCGGCGGCGGCGGCGAAATCGCCGAAGTCGCGGTCGGCGGCGGAGAAACGGCCGTCGGCGAAGGTGATCGATCCGGCGGGCAGGCCTTCGGCTTCGGCCAGGGCTCCGGCCAGCTTCGCGGCCAGGTCGCGGCAGGCGGCCACCACGATCCGGCCGACGACCATCGTCGTGCGCGAGGCCACCGTCGGTCCGCTGTCTGGCACTTCGGCCGTGTCGGGCACCGCGTGGTCGACCTTTTCGAGCGGCAATCCCAGCGCCTGGGCGGCGATCATCGGCAGAACGGTCGCCGCGCCCTGGCCCATCTCCACGCTGCTGACCAGGATGTCCACGCCGCGCCGCTCGTTCAGCCGGACGCGGACCTCGGCGGCGATGCGGTCCTCGCCGTCGCCGGTAAAACCGCCGCCGTGCAGGAAGACCGACAATCCGGTGCCGATGCGGGTCCTGCCGGAGGGATCGTCCGCACCGACGTCCCTTCGCGGCCCGTCGAGAGCGCAGAGCTCGGCAGCCCGCTCCAGAACCAGCGAGGCACCGGCTGCGTCGGGCACCGTCTGGCCGTAGGGGAAGCTGTCGCCTTCGCGCAGGATGTTGCGGCGGCGGACGGTCAGCGGATCGAGCCCCGTCTCCAGGGCGATGCGATCGATATGGCGCTCGATCGCGAACAGGGCCTGCGGCACGCCGAAACCGCGGAAGGCTCCGCTGGGCGGGGTGTTGGTGGCCACGGCCCGGCCCCGGATCCGCACCGCGGGAATCCGGTAGACGCCGGTCGCGTGCAGCACCGCCCGCGAGAGGACCACCTGGCTGAGCGAGGCGAAGGCGCCCGCGTCGAGCACCAGGTCGATGTCGGCCGCCAGCAGCGTCCCGTCGGCGGCCACGGCCGTGCGGTGCCGGGTGCGCGAGGGATGCCGCTTGGTGCTGGCCAGGACGTCCTCGCGGCGGTCGTGGATCATCTTCACCGGACGGCCCGCGGCCAGGGCCAGCACCGATGCCTGCATCGCCAGGATGGAGGGGTAATCCTCCTTGCCGCCGAAGGCGCCGCCGGTGGGCGACTGGCGGACGGTCACCTTCTCGCGCGGCAGGCCCAGCCCGTAAGCCAGGGCGTTGACCACGTAGTAGGGGCACTGCATCGAACCGATGACGCGCACGCCGCCGTCGGCGGTCGGCTCGGCCACCACGCCCTGGGGCTCGATGTACAGGTGTTCCTGCAGCCCGGTCCGATAGACGCCCTCGACAACCCGGTCCGCCCGCGCGAATCCATCCTCGAGATCGCCGCATTCGATGACGTAGTCGGCGACCAGGTTGTCCTTGTCGAAGATCACGCGGTCGGCGGCCAGGGCCTGCTCGACATCCAGCAGGGGCGGCTCCGGATCGATGACCGGCATGACGGCGGCCAGGGCGGCGCGCAGGGTCGCGGCGTCGGGGGCGGCGATCAGGGCCAAGGCCTGGCTCGCGAAGGCCACGCGGCCGTCGGCCAGCAGGGGGTAGTCGTCGCGGATCATCCTCACGGCGTTTGGACCGTTCAGGTCGGCGGCCGTGAGCATCGTCACCCTCGACCAGTCGAAATCGGGGTCGCGGCGAAGTTCCAGCAACCGTCCGCAGGCGACCTCGGAGCGGACCACGCCGCCGAGCCAGTCGCCGGGCCGGGGCATGTCGGCCAGATAGAGGGTGCGGCCGGTCGCCTTGGCCCAGGCGTCGCGGCGCGGAGGCGTGTCGCCGACGCGGCCCGATCCCGCGCCCACCTCAGGACTCCCCGTCCGCCGCGGCGGCCGCGTCGATCGCGTCGAGGACGCGCTCGGGCATCAGCGGCAGGGTGCAGATCCGCGCCCCGACGGCGTTGGCCACGGCGTTGGCGATGGCCGCGGGCGGCGAATCGATGCCGATCTCGCCGACCGACTTGGCGCCGTAGGGCCCGGTGGGCTCGTGGCTGTCGACCAGTTCGACCCGGATCGAAGGCGCGTCCTCTCGGCTGGGGATGCGGTAGTGCATCAGGTTGCGGGTCAGCATGCGGCCGCGGTCGTCGTGCCGCACGTCCTCGAAGACGGCCATGCCGATGCCCTGCAGCAGGCCGCCCTCGACCTGCACGCGGGCCAGGTTCGGGTTGATGGCCTTGCCGCAATCGACGACCGCCACGAAGTCGACCAGGGCGACCTTGCCGGTCTCGACGTCCACCTCGACCTCGGCGAAGCCCGCCATGTAGGGCGGCGGCGACTGCTCGCAGCAGTAGGAATCGGTCACCATCAGCTGCTTCTGGTTCTCGGAATACAGCAACCTGGTGGAGAGATCGCTCAGGGTGATCTCCTTCTTGCCGCCGGCCGCGCGCAGGACGCGGCCGTCGAATTCGATCTCTTCGGGCTCGACGCCCAGATTCAGGGCCCCCTCGGCGATGATCGCCCGGCGCATCTTCTCGGCCGCGCGGCGCACGGCGTGGCCCGAGACGTAGGTGGTGCTCGAGGCGTAGGCGCCGGTGTCGAAGGGCGTGACGTCGGTGTCGGACGAGGTGACCAGGATGTCGGCCGTCGGCACGCCGAGCGTCTCGGCGGCCATCTGGGCCAGGATGGTGTCGCTGCCGGTGCCCAGGTCGGTGGCGCCGATCAACAGGTTGAACGAGCCCTGGTCGTTGAGCTTGAGCGTCGCGGCGCCCATGTCGATGCCCGCGATGCCCGACCCCTGCATGGCCAGCGCCATGCCGACGCCGCGCACCCTCCCGGGAGCGACCTCGCGCCGCGGATACTTCTCGTCCCAGCCGATCAGCTCCTTCCCCCGCCGGACGCATTCGGCCAGCTTGCAGCTCTCGACGGTCATCGGCACGCCCTCGGTGCCCTCGCCCATGATGGCGAAGATCGGCGAGGTCTCGCCCTCGGCGATCATGTTCTTTTCGCGCAGGGCGATCGGATCGACCCCGAGACGGCCCGCCAGCTCGTCCATCGCCGACTCCAGCGCGAAGTTGCCCTGGATGGCGCCGTAGCCGCGGTAGGCCCCGGCCGGGCACATGTTGGTGTAGACCGTCTTCCCGCCGAAGCGCACCGACTCGACCTTGTTGTACAGGGGCAGGGTCTTCGAGCCGGCCACCATGAACACCGTCAGCGCGTGCTCGCCGTAGGCGCCGGTCTCCGAGAGGATCCGCATGTCGATCCCGCGCAGCGCGCCGTCGGCATCCGCCGCCAGGGTCACGTCGATGCACATCGAATGGCGCGTGAAGGTGGCCTCGCAGACCTCCTGCCGCGTGTAGACGAAACGGGCGGGACGGCCGGTGGCCAGGGTGGCCAGGGCGCAGAACATCTCGCCGTGGATCTGCTGCTTGCCGCCGAAACCGCCGCCGACGCGCGGCTTGATCACCCGGATGTCGCGCAGCTCGCGGCCCAGGGCGCGGGCCATGATGCGGCGGACGTGGAAGGGGGTCTGGGTCGAGGTCAGCACCGTCAGCCGGCCGTTCAGGTCGAGCCAGGTGGCGGCCGTATGGGGCTCGAGCGCGACGTGCTGCTGCGCCTGGGTGTGGTAGCGGCGCTTCACGACCACCGGCGCGGCGGCCACCGTCGCGTCGACGTCGCCGACGTGCATCTCGTAGGCCGAGGCCACGTTGTTCGCCGGGTCGAAACCGATCGGGAAGTTCTCCATCGCCTCGGGTTCGGGATGGATCACCGAGGCGTGCCCCTCGGCCTCGTGGTAGTCGAGCACCGGTTCGAGAACCTCGTATTCGACGGCGATCGCCTTCAGGGCGGCCTGGGCTTGGGCCTCGGTCTCGGCGGCGACGATCGCCACCTCGTCGCCCACGTAGCGGACCCGCCGGTCGAGGATGAAACGGTCCAGCGGCGAGGGTTCGGGAAAACCCTGGCCGGCGCGGGTGAACGCGGTCCGCGGCACGTCGCGCCAGGTGAGCACGCACGCGACGCCGGGCATCGCGGCCGCGGCCGCGGTGTCGATCGATTCGATCTGGGCGTGGGCGTGGGGGCTGCGCAGGGCGCGGACGACCAGGGCGTCGCGCGGGGCGAGATCGTCGGTGAAGGCCGGCCGGCCGGCGATCAGTCCGGGGCCGTCGATCTTCGGGATGGACTTGTGGACCTCGTTCACGCCGATCCCTCCAGGTATTTCCGGATCGCGCGCAGTTGCCCGACGTATCCGGTGCAGCGGCAGAAATTGCCCGCCAGGTAGTGGTTGATCTCCTCGTCGGTCGGGTCCTGCAGCTCGTCGCGCATGGCCACGACCGCCATCACCAGGCCCGGACCGCAGAATCCGCACTGGTCGGCGCCCTCGGCCGCCAGCAGTTCCCCCAGCCGGCGCGCATCCTCGGGCAGCCCTTCGACCGTCACCACCTCGCAGCCGTCGGCCCTGGGCGCGGGCACGGCGCAAGAGGGCACCGGCGCGCCGTCCAGCAGCACGGTGCAGGATCCGCACGAGGCCGTGTCGCAGCCCCGCTTGACGCTCATCACGTCGTGGCGGCGCAGGGCGGCCAGAAGATCCTCGCCGGGATCCACGTCCCAGATGCGGTCGGTTCCGTTGAGCTTCAGCGAGATCTTCACGCCAGCACCTCCTGGAGGACGCGCCGGGTCAGGACGCGGCAGATGCGCCGGCGGTAATCGGCCGACGCACGCAGGTTGTCGCCGAATTCGAGCTCGTCGGCCGCCGTCGCGGCGGCCTTCTGCGCGGCGTCGGGATCGTCCGCGTGGCCGGCGAGCCAGGCGGTCGCCGATTCGGCCAGCCGGGCGGCGCCCGGCCTCGCCCCGACCGCCAGTCTCAGACCCGCCGGGGCGTCGATCGCCGCAACGTTCAGCACGGCGAAATCGTTGCGGGAATTGGTCAGATCGGCGTAGGCGCCCCTGCCGTTGCCGCGCGGCACGGTGACCGAGACCAGGATGTCGCCGTGATCGAGATCGCCGGCCAGGAATTCCGCCAGCGGCATCCGGCCAGCCCGGCCGAGGGTCACCTCGGAATCGGCCGCCAACAGCACGGTCAGCAGGTTGGAGAACGCGTAGCGGCGATAGACGGTGCCCCCGACGGTGACCACGTTGCGCAGCTGCACCCCGCCGATGTCGCGGACCGATTTCGCGATCGCCCCGCCGTAGAGCCGGCGCAGCAGGTCGTCGGTCTCGAGCATCCGATAGGTGGCCATCGCGCCGATCTCGACGCAGTGGTCGATCTCGCGAACGTAATCCAATCCGGCCGATCGCAGATCGACCGCCAGATCCAGATCGCGCTCGGCGAGACGCAGATAGGCGCCACCGCCGACGACCGCGGTCCGCTCGCGCGAATCGAGCAATTCCAGCGCTTCGGCCACCGAGTGCGCCTTGACGTATTCGCGGACGCTCATGCCCCGCTTCCTTCCTGTGCAGCCCCGCCCGCAATAGGCGGGGATAATTCCGGAAATACATTGTTCGTCGAACTTTAGCACGGACATCGCGATCGATCCAGGCGGTATCGCCGCCTCCGTCCAGTATAGGAACGAACCTACCGCTCTCCCACCAGGGCCACGATCTCGGTCGCGATCTCCTCGACCGGCTTGCCCGTGACATCGACCACCTGCCACGTGGGCGCGCGCTCGAAGATGGCGCGGGAGTATTCCAGCTCGCGGCGCACGTGCTGCGCCTCGGCGTAGTCGCCGACCGAACCGTCGAGATATTCGCGGCGCGCCCGGCGCAGCAGGCTCAGCCGCCGGGGGTTGGTCGTCAGGCCCACCACCTTCTCCGGCGGCATGGCGTCGAGGATCGACGGGGGCTCGAGGCCCAGGATGATCGGCACGTTGGCCACGAACCAGCCCCGGTAGGCCAGATAGATGCTCAGCGGCGTCTTGAAGGTGCGCGAAACGCCCACCAGCACTATCTCGGCCCGGCGCAGCTCGTGATGGCGCGCGCCGTCATCGTGGTGGAAGGCGAATTCCATGCATTCGATGCGCCGGAAATAGGCTTCGTTCAGCTGCCCGAAGAGACCGGGCTTCTCCTCGGGGCGCACTTCCAGCCGCTGGGAGATGCGGTCGAGCAGCGGCCCCATCAGGTCGACCGTCTCGACGTCGTGCTCGCGGGCGGCACGGACCATCAGACGCCGCAGTTCGACCCGGACCAGGGTATGGACGATGATCGCCCCGGTGCGGGCGGCCTCGGCCGTGACCGCGAGGATGCCGTCGCCGGTCAGCACTCCGGCGCGCAGATCGATCTCGGCGACGTGACCGGGAAACTGGGTCAGGGCGGCGTCGACGGCCCGTCGGGCGGTGCCGCCGCTGCCGTCGGAAACGACCAGGATGCGCGTCATCGCTCCTCCGGTGGTCGGAGTCGTCGTGCTCGGCTCCCCGCGATTGTCCCCCGCCCGGCCCGAATTTTCCAGGGAGATCAGGCCTCGGGCTCGACGACCGGTTCGACCATCGGTTCGGCCGGAGGCTCGGCCGCGGCGTCGCCGGAGTGGATCACGGCCCGCTTCCAATCGCCACGCAGGAACCAGATGAAGGCCACCACGGCCGCCAGCACGTTCGAGAGGTTCATCGCCCACCACAGGCCGATCGGCCCCATCCCCAGCGCCACGGCCATCAGCCACGAGGCGGGGATGCGGATGCCCCAGAGGCGCACGACGTTCACGACCATCACCGGCGTGGTGTGGCCCGCGCCCTGGAAGGCCCCGAAGAGCACCGAGATCAGGCCGTAGACGAAGACCGAGAACGAGGTGATCCGCAGCATGTCCGCGCCGTGGCGGATCACGTCGGGATCGGCGACGAACAGGCGGGTCAGGGGGCCGCCGAAGATCGTCGTCAGGGTGGTCAAGGGCAGCAGCACCGCGGTGATCAGCAGGGCCGAGGTGCGCACCGAGAGGGCGGCGCGCCGCGGCTTGTCGGCGCCCAGATTCTGGCCCACGGCGGTCGCGTTGGCCTGGGCCAGGGCCATCGCCGGCACCATCGCCATGTGCACCACGCGGTGCCCCACGCCGAAGGCCGCGGTGACCGCCGAACCGAATCCGTTGACGATGCCG
>CAYLMM010000008.1:0-69261 GCA_964384825.1 uncultured Fibrobacteraceae bacterium | reverse complement strand
GGCCGCCGCGCCGGCGGCTCCGGCCGCGGCCGATTCCGCGGCCGCGGCCGTCGAAAGCGCCGAGGACGCCGGGGTCGGCGTCCGCGCCGCCGAACCGCCCACCGCGCCGATGCTGGTCGCGCCGAGGGTCAAACCGACTCTGGCGGTGGTCATGTCCGCACCGATGCCCGGCTGGGGGCAGCTGCACGCCGACAACGGCTGGCGCGCGGTGCTGGCCTGGGGGGCGCAGGCCTTCTATCTGGGCAACATGCTGGCCCACGACCGCCAGGCCGTCCGCCTGCGCACCTGGACCCGGTCGATGCCCGAGAGCGATCGCCGCGACCTTTTCGACGCCCGCGTCGAGGAGGAATGGGAACTGATGAGGGATTACGCCTGGTGGTCGATGGGGGCGATGCTTATCATCGCCCTGGACGCCTACGTGGGCGCACATCTGCATAATTTCGACGAGGATCCCCTGCCGGTTCCGGACCTGTGGGATCCCGCCGGAGAACCGCTTCCGATCGAACGATCCGACGCCGGCCGGGATGTCGGCGTGGTCCTCGTCCAATGGCGGGCCGCGTTCTAGAACCCCGTTCCGCTGACCGGCGCCGAAGCGCCCGAGAGATGCCGATACCATGGAATCGACCCGCAACTTCTGCATCATCGCGCATATCGACCACGGGAAGTCGACCTTGGCCGACCGTCTGCTCGAGCTGACCGGAACGCTCGGCGGCAAGGAGCTGAAAGCCCAGGTCCTCGATTCGATGGAACTGGAGCAGGAGCGCGGGATCACCATCAAGAGCCATCCGATCCGCATGGTCTACCAGTCCGCCGGCGGCCGCGAGCACGTGCTGAACCTGATCGACACCCCGGGGCACGTGGATTTCCACTACGAGGTCTCGCGCAGCCTGGCCGCGTGCGAGGGGGCTCTGCTGGTGGTCGACGCGGTGCAGGGCGTCCAGGCCCAGACGATCAACAACCTCTACCTGGCCCTGGAGCACGACCTGGAGATCATCCCGGTCATCAACAAGATCGATCTGCCCGCCGCGCGCACCGACTTCGTGACCGAGCAGTTCGTCGATCTGCTCGGCTGTCCGGCCGAGGAGATCCTGACCGTCAGCGCCAAGACCGGCGAGGGCGTGGCCGATCTGCTCGAGGCGATCTGCGAGCGCGTGCCCGCGCCGAAGGGCGACCCGACCGCCCCGGCCAAGGGCCTGATCTTCGACTCGGTCTTCGATCCCTACGTCGGGGCCGTGGCCTACGTGCGGATGTTCGACGGGACGATCGGGACGCGCGACTGGGTCCGGCTCTGCCGCAACGGCGGCGAGTTCGAGGCGCAGGAGCTGGGCTGGTTCCGGCTGCGAAGGGTGCCGCGCAAGAAGATCTCGGCGGGCGAGGTGGGCTACATCGCCACCGGCGCCAAGGATGTCCGCCACGTGCGGGTCGGCGACACGATCACCCTGCGCGCCGAGCCCTGCGCCGAGCCCTGCGAGGGCTACGTCGAGGCCAAGCCGATGGTCTTCAGCGGCCTCTATCCCACCGACAACGACGACTACGACGCCCTGCTCGACGCCCTGCAGAAGCTGCAGATGAACGACGCCTCGCTGACCTGGGAGAAGGAGACCTCGGCCGCCCTGGGCTTCGGTTTCCGCTGCGGATTCCTCGGCCTGCTGCACATGGAGATCATCCAGGAGCGGCTCGAGAGGGAATACGACCTGGACCTGATCTGCACCCTGCCCAACGTGGAGTACGAGGTGCAGATGAAGGACGGCGAAACGTACAAGGTCGAGAACCCGGCCAAGCTGCCGGGCGAGCGCGAGATCGCCGAGATCCGCGAGCCCATCGTGCGCGCCTCGGTCATCACGCCGAAGGATTACGTGGGTCCGGTCATCCAGATCTCGCTCGAGCGCCGCGGCGTGCAGAAGAAGATGGAATATCTCGACGTCGAGAGGGTGAACCTGGAGTTCGACATCCCCCTGAGCGAGCTGGTGGTCGACTACTACGACAAGCTGAAGTCGGTCACCAAGGGCTACGCCTCGCTCGACTACGAGTACACCGACCATCGCGCGGACAACCTGGTGCGCCTGGACATCCTGATCAACGGCGACCCCGTCGACGCGCTGACCTGCATCGTCCATCGCGAGAACGCCTACAGCTGGGGGCTGAAGCTCTGCCAGAAGCTCAAGGAGCTGATCCCGCGGCAGATGTTCCAGGTGGCGATCCAGGCCGCGATCGGCACTCGGGTGCTGGCCCGGACCACCGTCAAGCCCTACCGCAAGAACGTGACGGCCAAGTGCTACGGCGGCGACATCTCGCGCAAGCGCAAGCTGCTGGAGAAGCAGAAGGAAGGCAAGAAGCGGATGAAGCAGGTGGGTTCGGTCGAGATCCCGCAGGACGCCTTCCTGGCGGTGCTGCGGGTCGAACGCTAGAGCGCGCGGCGACGGCGGTGGAACACCTCCGCGGCGTCCGCGTAGAATCGATCGGGCAAACGGCGGCGTGACGAAATACGAAAGAGGCTATCGATGGCGAAGAACGCAGGCTCCGACGTCCGCAAGGGGCGGGTCCGACGATCGGCCGAGGCCGAGCGCGCCGACCGCGTGCGGACCTGGTTCGAGTACTTCAAGTCGATCCTGTTCGCGGTGGTCGCGGCTCTGATCCTGCGCCAGTTCGTGCTGCAGGCCTTCCGCATCCCCACCGGGTCGATGAAGGACACCCTGCAGATCGGCGACTTCCTCTTCGTGAACAAGTTCCTCTACGGCGCCGAGATCCCCGACCGCCTGCGGCCGCTGATCTTCACCGGCCCGTACATCGACATGCCGTGGGAGAACATCCGTCTGCCGGCGGTTCGCCAGCCGCGGCAGGGCGACATCATCGTCTTCGAGTATCCCGTCGAGCCGGACAAGGACTACATCAAGCGCTGCGTCGCGGTCGCCGGCGACACGGTCCAGGTGCGCGAGGGGATGCTCTACGTCAACGGCCTGATGTACGAGGAGAACTTCGCCGAGCTCGCCGGGGACCACGCCTGCTACACGGGGGCGCTGCACGACGCCTCGTGCAAGCAGCCCCGCACGCGCCACCAGATGGCCAACGCGCACCGCGGCCGCAACTGGTCCTTCGGGCCCTACGTGGTGCCGGAGGGAACCATCTTCATGATGGGGGACAACCGCTACAACAGCCAGGACAGCCGCTACTGGGGGCCGCTCGAGCTGAAACGCATCAAGGGCAAGGCGATGTTCATCTACTGGTCCTGGGATCAAAGCCGGGCGCGCCCGCGCTGGGAGCGCATCGGGGACATCATCAGGTGACCCCGCCGCGGCATGACACGGCCGCCGGATCCGGCGGCCGCACCCGCGGCGGACTCTACGTCCACGTCCCGTTCTGCGCCTCGATCTGCGACTACTGCCACTTCGCCCGCGTAGCCGTCCACGACGCCGGCCTGCGCCGGCGGGTCGTGGACGCGACCGTCCGCGAGGCGCGGCTGCGGCGGGAGGGATGCCCGGCGCTGGCGTCGGACCGGATGGAAGCCGCGACGGCGTATTTCGGCGGCGGCACGCCCTCGATCCTCGAACCGGGGCTCTTCGCCGGCCTGGTCGCCGGAACCCTGGGCCGTTTCCCGTCCGCGCCCGACATCGAGACGACCGCCGAGGCCAATCCCGAGAGCTTCGACCAGGCGGTGGCCGAGGCCTGGACCGCAGCCGGGGTGAACCGGATCAGCCTCGGGGTGCAGAGCCTCGACGACCGGATCCTGCGCAGCCTGGGCCGCCGTTGCGACGCATCGACGGCGCGGCGGGCCCTGGCCCTGGCCGTGGAGAGCTTCCCGCGGGTGTCGGCCGACTGGATCCTGGCTCCCGGAACGACCCTCGACGGCCTGGCCGCCGAATTCCGCGAGGCCCGCGACATGGGCGTGGACCACGTCTCGTTCTACATCCTGGAGATCCATCCCGGCACGCCGCTGGCCGCCCGGATGGCCGCTGGCGCCGCGAGCGCCCCGCCCGACGCCGAGACCGAAAAGATCTACCTCGAGGCTGTGGCGCGGCTCGAGGATCTGGGATTCGCCCAGTACGAGGTCGCCAATTTCGCCCTTCCCGGCGGCGAGTCGCGGCACAACCGGTCCTATTGGCGGCGGGTTCCCTATCTGGGGCTCGGCCCGGGCGCCCACGGGTTCACCGGCGCCGAGCGCTACGCCAACCTGGCCGATCCGCGGGAGTACTGCGACGCGGTCGAGGCCGGCCGCGTCCCGACCGCCGAGCGCGATCCGATCGATGCGGCGGCCCGGCGCCTGGAGGAGCTGATCCTGCCCCTGCGTACGGTCGCCGGCGTGCCTCGCGGCAGGCTGCCCCGGGGCTTCCCGCTGGACCGCGGCCTGGCCGAGGGATTGTGGACCGTCGACGACCGTCGCCTGGCGCTGACCCCGCGGGGGATGCTGCGGATCGACGACGTGGAGCTGATGCTGGCCCGCATCCTCCGGTAACGGGGCCGTGCGGGGCCCGGGTTGACACCTGGAAATCGTCCGTACTACCTTGTAGCCGCTCGTTTTCCGCCCCGACGACGATCCGAGGCATGAATCGTGGAAATGACCAGACGCAGAAATCTCATACTCGACGCCGTGGTCCGGCTCTACAGCGAATCCGGCCAGCCGGTCAGTTCCGGCCTGGTCGTGCGCTGGCTCGGCGGCGGCGTCTCGTCGGCCACGGTGCGCGCCGAGATGGGCCGCCTGGAAGCCGACGGCCTGCTCGTCAAGCCGCATGCCTCGGCCGGCCGGGTGCCCACCGACGCCGGCTACCGCGCCTTCGTGAACCGGATCATGACCGAGTGGCCCGGCCTGGGCGATCCGCGGGCGGACGAGGTGCGGCAGATGGTGGACCGCGAGCTGCAGCAGGCGGCCGGGACCCACGTCATGGTGCGTTCGCTGGCCGGGCTGCTGTGCCGCCTGACCGCCGGCATCGGCATCATCCTCGGACCGACCTGGGACGATGTCCGCGCCCTGCGGGTCGAGCTGCATCCGCGCGAGGGCCGGCGGGTGCTGATGGTCCTGGTGCTCGAGAACGCGCTGGTGCGGACCTTGACCGTGGCCCTGGACAGGGAGTGGCCGCCGCTGGTGCTGGAGGACGCGGCGCGGGTCCTGTCCGAAAGGATCTCGGGCCGCACGATCGGCGAGATCCGCTCGGGCGTGCTGCCGGCGCTCGATCCGGCGGCGTCGCCCGCCTGCGACTGTGCCAGCGACATCGCGTCGCGCGGCGAGGAGCTTTTCGCCGACGTCGAAGAAGCCGAGATCGAGATGACCGGCGTGGCCAACGTGCTGGACGAGCCGGAATTCTCCGAGGCCGACCGTCTGAAGACCCTGATCCGTTTCCTGGAATCGCCGCGCACCATCCGCGACGTCCTGCAGAGGCTCAGCCCGTCGGGCCGGGAGCAGATCGCCGTCTGGATCGGATCGGAGAATCCGGTGGCCGAGTTGCGGCCCTTCAGCCTGGTTCTGGCCCCCTACGACATGACCGGCCGCAAGGGCGTGCTGGCCGTTCTCGGTCTGCGCCGCATGCCCTACGACCGTACGATAGCCGGCCTGAACGCGCTGGCCCGCAGCCTCAGAACCATGGGCTGATCCCCGGCGGCATTCCGCCGGGACGCCATCCCCTCGAGGAGGACGAACGAGCATGTCCGACAAGAAACGCCCCGCCCGGCGCGGCCGGAAAACCGACCGGCAGCCGGCGAACGGGACGGATGAGATCGTCGAGAACGTCGAGAACGACCCGACCGTCGATGAAGCGGCCGAAGCGTCCGTCGATATCGAAGAGAACGGCGAGATCGAGCAGGACGCCGGAACGCCCGACGAGGCCGCCGACCCCGACCCTCTGGCCGAGGCCGAGCTCGAGCGCGACCAGTACAAGGACCGCTGGCTGCGGACGGTGGCCGAGCTGGACAATTTCCGCAAGCGCAGCCGGCGCGAGACCGTCGACGCCCGTCGATTCGCCCAGGCCGACGTCATGCGCGATCTGCTGGAGATCCTGGACAACTTCGACCGCGCCCGCGCCGCCCTGCCCGAGGACGGCGGCAGCGGCGAGGCCTTCGTCGGGTTCCGCGAGGGCATGGAACTGATCCATTCCCGCCTGAAGGAGGTCCTGGCTTCGCGGGGACTCGAGAAGATCGAGGCCGGGCCGGGGACCGTGTTCGACCCCAATCTCCACGAAGCGGTCATGCAGATCGAGAGCGAGGATTTCGGTTCCGGCGAGATCACCGATGTCGCCCAGCCCGGATACAGGATGGGAGAGCTGGTCGTCAGGCCGGCTCGGGTCGTGGTGGCCCGCTGAGAACCCGATCGCCGCAGCGACAGAGATGAGGAACGATGGCGCAGAAGCGTGATTACTACGAGGTGCTCGGAGTCGGCAGGGAGGCCACCGAGAACGAGATCAAGAAGGCCTACCGACGGTTGGCCGTGAAATACCATCCCGACCGGAATCCCGACGACCAGAGCGCCGGCGAGAAGTTCCGCGAGGCGACCGAGGCCTACGAGATCCTCAAGGATCCCCAGAAGAAGCAGCAGTACGACCAGTTCGGCCACGCCGCCTTCGACCAGGCCGCCGGTTTCGGCGCGCAGGCCGGTTTCGGCGCGGGATTCGGGCTCGATGACGCGCTCGAATCGTTCCTGCGCAACTTCGGCGGTTTCGGCGGCTTCGAGGACATCTTCGGCGGCGCGGGCGGCCGCGCGGCCGGCGGCGGCAACCGGGGCCACGACCTGCAGGTGAAGGTCAAGCTCACCCTGCAGGAGGCGGCCCGGGGCGCGCGCAAGAAGATCAAGCTGCGCAAGCAGGTCGTCTGCTCCGAATGCGGCGGCGACGGCGCCGCGCCCGGCAACCGGCCCGTGCCCTGCTCCCAGTGCGGCGGCCACGGCCGCGTGCGGCAGGTGCGCCAGTCGCTCTTCGGCCAGATGGTCACCGAGGGGGTCTGCCCGGCCTGCCAGGGCCGCGGCACCACCGTCGAACGCCCGTGCCCCTCGTGCAACGGCACCGGCTCGGTCCGCGGCGAAGAGACCATCGAGGTGCGGATCCCCGAGGGTGTGGCTACCGGGAACTACATGGACCTCGCAGGCCGCGGCGACGCCGGACGCCAGGGCGCTCCGTCGGGCGACCTGAGGGTGATCATGGAGGTCGCCGACCACCCGATCTTCGCCCGTCACGGCGACGACATCCTGGTCGACGTGCCGGTCTCGCCGATCGACCTGATCCTGGGAGTGAAGGTGGAGGTGCCGACGCTCGACGGCCGGGTCGCGCTGAAGATCCCCGCCGGAACGCATACCCACAAGATCTTCCGGCTGCGGGGCAAGGGCATGCCCCGGCTCAACCGCGGCGGGAACGGCGACCAGCTCGTGCGGGTGATGGCCTGGACGATCCAGGACCTCGAACCCGGACAGCAGGAACAGCTCGAGGCCCTGCGCGAGGATTTCGCGTCCCGGGTTCCCGAGCCCGGCCGCGGCCGCTTCCGTTGATCCATCGGCCCGGAAGCTGGAGGGCGCCTTGCATCTGTTCTTCCTCGACGACGTTCCCGCCGACGCGCCCGCCGCTGCGGGCGACCGACTGTCCCTGACCGCCGAAGAGAGCCGCCACCTGCTGAAGGTCCTGCGCGCGCGGGCCGGCGATCCGGTCGCGTTGACCGACGGCCGAGGCCGTCTCTACCGGGGGACGGTGGCCGGCGTCGAGGGCGGACGCGCGGTGGTCGAGATCGGCGGCGTCAGCGAGGATCCCGAGGCCGTCGGCGCGCCGCGACTGCATCTGGCCTGCGGCGTGGTCAAGGGACGCCGTTTCGAATGGGCCCTGGAGAAGGCCGTCGAACTGGGCGTGCACGTCGTCTGGCCGCTGGTCACCGAGCACGCCGTGGTCAAGCCCCGCGACGGCAAGGCCTCGCGCTGGACCACCGCCCTGAGATCGGCGGTGAAGCAGTCGGGCAGGTCGTGGTTTCCTGAGTTGAAGCCGCCCCTGTCGCTGCCGGAGATGATGGCCGCGACGCCCGGGGCGGATCTCTTCTACGGGGTCGCCGTACCCGCCCATCGCGAGAGACCCGACACAGCTCCGCGCCTGATCGGACCGGCCGACGTGATCACCGCCGCGGACGGCCGGGCCGCGCCGAGCGACCTGGTCTGGATCGTCGGCCCGGAAGGCGGCTGGAGCGCCGAGGAGCTGACCGTCCTGGCCGCCGCCGCGCGCCCGGTATGTCTCGGACCGCACCGGTTGCGGACCGAGACCGCCGCCGCCGCCGGCATCGTGCTGCTGCAGGCGGCGCGGGATCGGATCCGCGGCCGGCGGTAAGGCTGGACGGCCGGCGGGGATCGTAGCATAGTCCTTTCCGGGGCCGCCGACGCGGCCCGCCGGCGCCCGGCGCCGGAAACGTCAACGAAAAGAGAACGACGATGCCGAGCGGAGAGATTGCCGCCCGCCTCAAGGCGGACGTCGTGGCCGCGATGAAGGCCAGGGACAAGCAGCGGCTGCAGGTGCTGCGGATGCTGCAGGCCGCCGTCAAGCAGATCGAGATCGATCAGCGCGTGGAACTCGACGACGAGGGAGTCGTCAAGGTCGTGCGCTCATACGCCAAGAAGGTCAAGGATTCCCTGGCGGGGGCCCGGGACGCGGGCCGCGACGATCTGGTCGCCGGCGCCGAGGCCGAGCTCGCCCTGGTCGAGCAGTACCTGCCGGCCGAGATGAGCGACGACGAGATCGCCAAGCTGGTCGAGGCCGCGGTCGCCGAGACCGGCGCCGAAGGGATGAAGGACATGGGCCGGGTCATGAAGGCCGCCATGGCCGCCTTCGCGGGCCGGGCCGACGGGTCGCGGGTCAGCGCCGCGGTCAAGAAACGCCTCGCCGGCTGATCCTATGGAGGGATGATGGAACTGCTCGTCGCAGTCTCGGTCGCGCTGTTGGCCCTGTTCCTGATCCTGGGACTGAAGGTCGGCCTGGTGCGCCGCCTGCTGGAGTTCCTGGGGCTGGTGGGCAGCTTCTTCCTCGCCTCGGGGGTCTCGCCCGCCGTGGGCCGGGCCCTGTCCGGCGGCACCGACCTCTCGCTGAAGGTCGCCGCGATCATCGCCTGGGTCGTGCTCTTCCTCGCGGGATTGCTGCTGACGCGCTGGCTCGCCGGGCTGATCAGCAAGATCGTCCGCATCTCGGTCCTGGGCTGGATCGACCGGATCGGCGGCGCGCTCTTCGGGCTGCTGATCGGGGCGGTCCTCTGCTCGGTGCTGCTGCTGGGCGCCACGCAGCTGCCCGGCGGCGAGAAGGTCCACGAACATTTCACCGCCCGCGCTCCGACCCGCCTGATCTACGAGGCGGCCCCGCGGCTCTATCGCCTGTTCCGCAGCATGGGCGGCGATGAGCGCGAGGTTCTGCAGCAGGTTCTGGACGTGTCCCGTGATCGGCTCACGGCTTCCCTGCCGGGGTCCGGCGATTCACGGGGTTGAGAGCTTGCAAGATCTGCTGGCACGGATGGCGAAGCATGACCGCGAGGACGTCCTGGTCGACGACGCGGTACATGCGCGCACCTGCGACCTGCTGGAATGGGGGCGGGTGACCGGCCTGGTCGCCGGCCACGCCCGCTGCCGCCGCGCCGCCGAATCTCTCCGCGCACGGCGCCCCTACGCCGATCCCGCTCCCATCGAACTGCGCCGGCTGCTGGCCGACGAACTGCGCGCCGAGGGCGACGCCGACCGCTGGCCGCCGGTGGTCGAGGTTTCCGATCTGCTCGATCTTCTCGAGCGCGGCCGCCCCCTCCGTCTGGAGGGCGAGGACCTGGTCCACATCGCCCAGGTCGCCGCCGATCTCGATCGCTTCGCCGGGTTCTGCCGCGCCCGCGCCGACGCCTGCCCGGTCTGGTCGGGCGCCGCCGCCGCGCTGCCGCCCTTCGCCGCCCTGCACGCCGCCGTGACCCGGGTCTTCGACCGCGACGGCCGGATGCGCGACGACGCCTCGCCTCTGCTGGCGCGCCTGCGCCGCCGCGAACGCGAGCAGGAGCGGTCGGTGCGGTCGGAGGTCTCCGCGGCGATGGCCCGGGCCAAGACCAAGGGCTGGACCACCGGACCGGAGGTCACCCTGCGCGGCGACCGCTTCTGCCTGCCGCTGCGCGCCGGAGCCCGGCGCCGCATCGACGGCATCGTGCACGACCGCTCGTCCTCCGGCGGCACCATCTACATGGAGCCGGCCGCGGCGGTGCTGATCCAGAACGACCTGGTCGAGACGCGTCTCGAGGCCTCCGCCGAGATCGACCGGATCCTGATGGATCTGAACCGCATGGTGGAGGCCGCGGCGGACGACCTGATCGCCGCCGCCGAGCTGATGCTGCTCTGCGACGAGACCCGCGCCGCCATGCTCTGGAGCCGTTCGGTCGCCGGCGCCCGGCCCGCGCTGGAGCCCGGTGCGGCCCTGAGCGTGCGCCGCGGCCGCCATCCGCTGCTGCTGGCCCGCCTGGAGGATCCCGCCGCGGTCACGCCCCTGGATCTGGAGATGCCCGCCGATCGCCGCGCCCTGGTGATCTCGGGCCCCAACGCCGGCGGCAAGTCCGTCGCCCTGAAGGGCGTGGGTGTGCTGATCATGCTCGCCCAGTGCGGCTGGGACGTTCCCGCGCGCGAAGACACGACCCTGCCTCTGGTCGACCGCATCTGCGTCGATCTGGGGGACGAGCAGTCGATCGAGATGTCGCTCAGCAGTTTCACCGCCCATCTGAGCCACCTTTCCCGGTTCCTCGATCTGGCGGGGCCGCGGACCCTGGTGCTCTGCGACGAGATCGGCAGCGGCACCGATCCGGACGAGGGCACGGCCCTGGCCTTCTCGGTGCTCGAGGAACTGGCCGGCCGCGGCGCCCTCGTGCTGGCCTCGACCCATTACGGGCTGCTGAAGGCCGCGGCCGCCGATCATCCCCTGATGGTCAATGCGGCGATGGACTTCGACGAGCAGACCCTCAGCCCCCTGTTCAGCCTCAGGCTGGGGGTGCCCGGCGCCAGCCACGCCTTCGACATCGCGGGCCGGCTCGCGTTTCCCGCCGCGCTGCTGGACCGGGCCCGCGCCCGCCTGGGAGAGGAGCGTTTCCAGCTCGAGCGCCTGCTGGCCGATCTCGGCGCCCGGGCTCGCGCCGCCGCCGAACACGAGGCCGAGGGGCGCGCGCTGGCCGAGCGGCTGCGCGACCGGGAGTCGGAGCTCGAGAAGCGGCTCGCCGGCATCGAGAAGGAACGGCGCGAACGCCTGGCCGCGGCCGACCGCGAGGGCGAGGGGCTTCTGGCCGAGGGCCGCCGGCGGATGGAGCAGGTCGTCCGCGATCTGCGCAGCGCTGGGGCCGACCGCGAAAGCATCCGCCGCGGCAAGGAGAGCCTGCGCAGGATGGGCGAATCGCTGAAGAGCCGCCGGCCGCGGCCCGAGCCGGCCGCCGTGAAGCCGCTGGAGATCGGCGACCGCGTCCGCATCCCGCATCTGGGCGTGATCGGGATCGTGGTCGAGATCCGGGGCGAGAAGCTGGTGGCCGATGCGCGGGGCATGCGTCTGACGGTGGAGCGGTCGAACGTGACGCTGCTCGATGGCGCCGAAGGTTCCGCCGATTCTGCGTCCGGCGGGACCGCCGCCCGGAGCGCCGACCGGTCCGCCGCGCCGGTCGAGAAGGTCGGCTGGAACTGGGGCGGACCGCCGCCGTCGACCCTGCAGGAGATCGATCTGCGCGGTTTCCGGGGCGACGAGGCCTGGGACGCCCTGGATCTGCTGCTGGACCGGGCCGTTCCCGCGGGCCTGTCCGAGATCCGGGTCATCCACGGCGTCGGCACCGGGCGTTTGGCGGCCCATCTGCGCGAAAGGCTGCGTTCGGACGCCCGCGTGGTCCATTTCACGGAGGCTCCCCTGGACCAGGGCGGCCACGGGGTGACGCTGGTCCGTCTGGCCGATTGAGCCAGTTGGTGGACAAAAGGCGGAATCGATAGTACCCTAGTCGATCGCCACCTCTTTTTCAGAGCATCATTTTCCGCCGGAGGGGCTTCGCGCTGATGTCGCCAGTTCTGCCCCGAGACGTCGTCAACCGCATCAAGGACGAGACCGACATCGTCGATGTGGTCCGGCAGTATGTCTCCCTGAAGCCGGCCGGAGCCAACTTCAAGGGACTGTGTCCCTTCCATCGCGAGAAGACCCCCAGCTTCCACGTCAATCCCGCCCGCGGGATCTACAAGTGCTTCGGCTGCGGCGAGGGCGGCGACGTCATCTCGTTCCTGATGCAGCTGCAGGGCCTGGCCTTCCCCGAGGCGGTCGAGATCCTGGCCCGCCCCCTGAACATCGATCTGGCCCGCTATCTGACCGAGAACGACGAGGCCGAGGGCGAGCGGCAGGCGCATTTCCGGGCCCAGGAGGTCGCGGCCGAGATGTATCGCGACGCCCTGTGGTCGCCCGCGGGCAGCGAGGGTCTCGCGTACATGAAGGGCCGCGGGTTCAGCGACGATCTGCTGCGCCGCTTCGACGTCGGTTTCGCTCCCGGCGGAACCGCCTGGCTGGCTGCGGGGCTGAAGAAGGCCGGCGTGGGAGAGGATCTGGCTCTGCGGGCGGGGCTGCTGATGCGCCGCGGTTCTGACGCCCCTTTTGCCTATTTCCGCAACCGCGTTATATTTCCCGTCAGGAATGTGGCCCAGAGGGTGGTCGGATTCGGCGGTCGGATTCTCGGTTCGGGCGAGCCCAAGTACCTCAACTCCCCGGAAAGCGACTATTTCAACAAGCGAAAGCTGCTCTACGGCTTCGCTTCGACGCGCATCCCGATCGCCCGGCGCAAGACGGCGATCCTGGTCGAGGGGTATCTGGATCTGATGGCGCTGGCCGCCGCCGGATTCAACAACACCGTGGCCACCTGCGGCACGGCGTTCACCAGGGAGCAATCCGAGATCCTGCGGCGGGGATGCCGGACCCTCTTCGTGTTGTACGACGGGGACAAGGCCGGAATCAAGGCCGCCGTCAAGGCCGGCGAAACGGCCCTGGCCGCGGGCCTGGAGCCCCGGATAGCCCGTTTGCCCGAGGGGTTGGATCCGGACGATTTCCTGCGCGAGCACGACGCCGAGGCCATGGGCGAACTGCTGGGCAAGGCTCCGAGCTGGCTGGCCTTCCTGCGCGCCCTGGCCGACGAGAGCGGCCGCGGGAGGGAGGGCTTGGAACGGGCCGTCAAGAGAGTCCTGTCGGCCCTGGCGATGGTCGAGGATCCGATCCGGCGCGAACTGCTGCTGGACGAGGCCGCCGAGATCTTCAACCTGCGCCGCGGGTTGATGGCCGCCGAGGTCGACAAGCAGATCGAGAACGAGGCGCGCAAGCATGCCCGGCGCGACCGGGACGCCGCCGCGGGAGCGTCGGCGCGAGGCGCGGCCGGAGCGAGCCCCGATCCGGGCGCCGCCGGACGGAACTCCGGCCCCGGCAGGAACGTTTCCGGACTGGATCGCGGCCTGCTCGAGAAGAAGATGCTCGCCCACGTCCTGCGCGACGAACGGGGCGTCGCCGCGGCTCTGATGCTCGAGATGTGGAGCGAACGCTCCTTTTCCACTCCCGAGGCGGAAACGCTGCGGGAGGAGCTCGCGGTCTGGCAGCAGGCCCGGGCCGCCGGTGAAGATATCTCGCCCGTCGGTTTCATCCAGTCCCGCTGGCACGAGCGGGACGATGCGCATCGCCGGTTCGTGACCGATCTGCTGGCCGGCCACGAAGAAATGTCGGGAGGTGATCACGCCGAGGAGATTCGCGGCCTGTCGGACCGGCTGGAGGAGGCCGAACGACGGGAGAGGGCCGTGGCGGCTCTGCGCGAAAGGGGACGTCGCGAAGATGGCGGACGATCCTCCGCCTGACGGGGGCCGGACGAGGCCGAGGGGCCGATTCCGGCGGGAGGCTCGCCGCTGCGGGATTATCGCGGCGGCGTCGGTAAGACTCCGGTTTGAAGGAGCGCGAGATTCAGATGGAAAACGAGAAGCTCGAGACCATCCTGGAACAGATCCGTGGCATCGCCGACGACAACGGCGGTTTCGTTCTCAACGATCAGATCAACGAGCTGATCGGTGACGACATCGACATCGACCTGCTCGACCGGCTCTACGAGAAGCTCTCCGAGAACAAGATCGAATATTACGATTCCATCCGTGACGCGGAGCGCAAGCGCGATCACGAGAAGGAAAAGACGCGCAAGAAGGCCGCCCAGCAGCGGAAGGCCCAGCGCAGCACCGTGAAGTACGACGATCCGGTGCGCATGTACCTGCGCGAGATGGGGCGCGTTCCCCTGCTGACCCGCCAGGGCGAGGTCGAGCTGGCCCAGCGGATGGAGGAGGGCTGGCTGTCGGTGCTGCGGGCCACGGTCCGTTCGCCGCTGACCCTGCGGGAACTGCGGCGGATCGCCGGCCTGCTGTCGGCCGAGAACATGCTGGTCGACGAGGTCGTCCAGCACGACAGCAGCACCTGGAACGTGCACTACTCCCCGCGGCAGGAGGGGCAGCGCATCCAGCGGGCGGTCGACCGCATCGAGAAGTGGCAGAAGGAGATCGCCTCGGAGAAGGCCGAGCAGAAGAAGTGCCGCAACAGCACGCGCACGGCCACGCTCATCCGGATGATCCAGTCGCGCGAGCGGAAGATCCTCGAGGCCTTCCAGGGCCTGAACCTGACGCCGTCCCAGATCGAACACCTCTCGAACCGCCTGATCCTGGTCCACCAGAAGGTGGGCGGGCTGGAGGAGAAGATCGCCTGCGAACAGGCCGCGGCCGACGGTCCGAACCAGGGCGCGATCCGCAGCCTGCGCAAGCAGATCGGCGAGGTCGAGCGCGAGGTCGGCCTGCCCGTCCCGCAGCTGGCCCGGCTGGCCGGCGAGATCACGATGGGGCGGCAGGAGGTGCAGATCGCGCAGAAGGAGATGATCGAGGCCAACGTCCGGCTGGTGATCTCCATCGCCAAGCGCTACACCAACCGAGGGCTGGAATTCCTCGATCTGATCCAGGAGGGCAACAGCGGCCTGATGCGCGCGGTCGAGAAGTTCGACTACCGCAAGGGCTACAAGTTCTCGACCTACGCCACCTGGTGGATCCGCCAGGCGATCACCCGGGCGATCGCCGACCAGGCCCGCACCATCCGCGTGCCGGTGCACATGATCGAGGCGATCAACAAGGTCAACCGCGCCCAGCGCCAGCTGGTGCAGGAACTGGGGCGCGACCCGAGTTCCGAGGAGATCGCCCGCAGCCTGGAGATGCCGACCGAGAAGGTCAACGGCGTGCTGAAGGCGAGCATGGAGCCGGTCTCCCTCGACCGCCCGATCGGCGAGGACGAGGACAGCAATCTCAGCGACTTCCTGCCCGACACCGGGGCCCATTCGCCGGCCCACGTCGCGGCCCATTCGATGCTCAAGGACCAGCTGCATCGCGTGCTGAGCACCCTTTCGCGCCGGGAGGAGAAGGTGATCCGCCTGCGCTTCGGGCTTGGGGACGGCACCCCCCGCACCCTCGAGGAGGTCGGAACCATCTTCAAGGTGACCCGAGAACGCGTCCGTCAGATCGAGGCCAAGGCGCTGCGCAAGCTGCGCCACCCGAGCCGGTCGCGCAAGCTCAAGGGCTACACCGAGATCGTTTAGGATTTGACCTGGAAGCCGACGCGTTATATCGTGCGGTCTCCGGCTTGTGGGCCCATAGCTCAATGGTTAGAGCGACCGGCTCATAACCGGTTGGTCCCAGGTTCGACTCCTGGTGGGCCCACCATGGGAAATCGAGAATACGGGAGGGCGATTAGCTCAGCTGGCTAGAGCGCTCGCCTCACACGCGAGAGGTCACTGGTTCAAGTCCAGTATCGCCCACCACCCCCCGTATCCCATCGAATCCGGGTCCGTTGCAGCGGAGGGTGCCAAGGCACCCTTTTTTTTTCATGGAGCGAGCGATGACATCCACCGGCAAACCGGAATCCCTGACCGAGCTGCTGCACGCGATGGAGAAGAGCGAGAACCTGCGCTCCCTGGCCCGCGAATGCGGCCTGACCACCGGCGACCTGCGGCGCAGGCTGCGGCAGTGGCGGCGTGAGCTCGAGGGCGGTCCGGCCGAGAAGGAGCCCGCCGCAGCTCGGCCCAGCGGTGACGAGGAATGGCTCGATCTGCCCCTGGCCGCCGAACTCGAGGAAAGCCCCCTGCCCGCCGAGGGCAGCCGGATCCTCGACATCTGGACCGACGGCGCGAGCCGCGGGAATCCGGGCCCGGCGTCGGTGGGAGTGCTCTTCGCCCAGCATCAGGGGCCGCGTCTCTGCATCCACGCCGAGGCGATCGGCCGCGCCACCAACAACGTGGCGGAGTACAGGGCCGTCCTGAGGGCCCTTCAGCTGGCCGCCGGCTGGGGCGTCAGGAAGGTTCGCCTGCACCTGGACAGCGAACTGGTCGCGAGGCAGCTGACCGGCCAGTACCGCGTCAAGAGCCAGGATCTGATGCCGTTCTACCGCCAGATCATCGGGTTGTCACACGATCTGGATTCCTTCGATGTCCGCCACGTCCGCCGCGAGAAGAACACCGTGGCCGACGGGCTGGCCAACGCCGCCCTCGACGGTCTGCTGTCCGATCCGTCCGAAGGCTCTCGAAAGTGATGACAAGGCGGCCTCGGCAATCTATCATGGGGTTGGAAAGCTGGGGAGACGACCGCACGTCCCTCGGGACGTGAGGAAAGTCCGAGCTCCGCAGGGCAGGGTGCTGGCTAACGGCCAGGGGGAGCGATCCCACGGAAAGTGCCACAGAAAACATACCGCCTCGGCTTCGGCTGCGGTAAGGGTGAAAAGGCGAGGTAAGAGCTCACCGGGCGTCTGGTGACAGACGTCGCACGGTAAACCCCACCTGGAGCAAGACCAAATAGGGGAGCAGAGGCGGCCCGCCTCGCCAGGACTCCCGGGTAGGTCGCACGAGGCCGTCGGCAACGGCGGTCCCAGATACATGGTCGTCGCCGCTTCGGCGGTAACAGAACTCGGCTTACGACCAGCTTTCCACGCCCCGGGCTTCACGCCCCCGGCAACTTCGGCCCGCCATTTCCGGCGCCGCCGCTGATGACGGGGGCGGCCCCGTATCGGTCATCGAATCCGCACGGAGGTCGTGTTGCAGTTGGAGATGGGCTTCGCATCCCCGGAACCGGAGCCCGAGGGCGACCGGGGAAGGGCCATCCGCCCCGGGTTGTTCACCGGGCGCGTCTGGACGTCGGCCGCGCAGCCGGATCCCGAGGTGATCCGGACGATGCAGCGCGGGCTGGAGCTTCAGCGCGCCGTCTCGGAACGCCTGCTCTCGCTGCTGGCCCGGCGCGGCCTGACCGAACCGGCCGAACTGGAACGCTTCTTCTTCCCCTCGACCGCCGATCTGCACGATCCCCTGCTGCTGGACGAGATGGAGCCCGCCGCCGCGCGCCTGTTGAGGGCCGCCGCCGCGGGAGAGAAGACCGCCATCCACGGCGACTTCGACGTGGACGGCATGACCGGCGCCGCCCTGCTGGCCGAACTCTGCTCGGCGCTGCGGATCGACGGCCGCGGCGTCGATCTGTGCGAGACCTTCGTGCCCGACCGGGCCGACGGCTACGGCGTGGCCGTGCGCAAGCTCGACGAGTGGGCCGCGGCCGGCGTGACCCTGCTGCTGACCGTCGACACGGGCTCGGCCGCCCGCGAGGAGATCCGCCGCGCCGCCGGGCTGGGGATGGACGTGGTCGTGCTCGACCATCATCTGTTCTCCGAGCGCCCCGCCGAGGCCGTCGCGGTGGTCAATCCCTGCCGCATCGGGAACCGCTATCCGAACCCGGACCTCAGCGGCGTGGGCGTGGCCTTCAAGTACGCCCAGGCCGTCGCCGTCCTGGCGCCCGGCGCCATGCCGGCCGATTTCTGCGAGTCGGTGATCGACCTCGCCGCGCTCGGGCTGATCGCCGACCAGATGCCGCTGACCGGCGAGAACAGGATCATGGTGACCCGGGGGCTGCAACGGCTGGGCGACCGCGATCTGCGGCGTCCCGGCCTGGCCGCCCTGTTCGGGGTCGCCGGCCTGGACCGGGGCTTCCCGCCCACGGCCACCAGCGTCGCCTACCAGGTGGCGCCGCGGCTGAACGCCTGCGGCCGGGTGGGCAACGTGCGCACCGCCCTGGATCTGCTGCTGACCCGCGACGCGAACCGCGCCCGCGCCCTGGCCCGCGAGGCCGACGACACCAACAACCGCCGCAAGGAGACCGACGCGAAGGTCAAGGGCGAAGCCGCGGCCCAGGCCGCGCCCTACGTCGAGCGCGGCGACCGCGGACTGGTGCTCTCGGCGCCCGAATGGCACCGCGGCGTGATCGGCATCAGCGCGGCCCGCCTGGTCGAGATGTTCAACGTCCCGACCATCCTCTTCGCCGAGGAGGGGGACGAGGCGCGCGGCTCGGCCCGCAGCATCGACGGCGTCGATCTCAAGGCGGCCCTCGACCGCTGCGCCGGGCTGCTGGTGCGCTACGGCGGGCACGCCCAGGCCGCCGGCGCGACCCTGCGCACCTCCGATCTGCCCGCCTTCCGCGAGGCCTTCCTGCAGGCGCTGGCCGCGGGCGGCGAGGCGGCTCCGGTCGAGCAGACCTACGACATGCCGCTGGACCTGGCGGGGATGAGCATGGAGGACGTGGCCCTGCTGACCGAAGAGGTGTCGCAGCTCGAACCTTTCGGCGAGGGCAACCGCACGCCCCTGTTCCGCTGCGACGGGCTGAGGCTCTCGCGGCATCCGATGATGCTGGGCAACGGCGGCCAGCACATGCGGTTCCAGTTCGCGGCCGACGGAGGCGCTCCGGCCGGCGGCGCGCCCGCCCTGGCCCGCGATTTCATCTGCTTCGGCCAGGGCGATTCCTGGCGCGCCCATCTCGACGACACGGCCGACGGCCCGTCTCCCCTGGAGCGTACCTGGGACATCCTGTTCCGGATCTCGCCGAACACCTGGCGCCCGCGCAACGGCGGCGCGGTCGATCCGGTGCAGCAGCAGTTGATCGACATCAGACCGGCGGACCGATCATGAGCGAGCATCTGAGCTACAAGCCCGACGGGCAGGATCTCGAGCAGATGATGTCGGACATCGTCTCGCGGATCGAGCAGTACCATCCGGCGGCCGATACCGAGCGGCTCTGGGACGCCTACCGTTTCGGCGTCGACGCCCACGGCGAGCAGAAGCGGCTCAGCGGCGAACCCTATTTCGTGCACGCGCTGACCACCGCCTCCACGCTGGCCGACCTGCGGATGGACGACGACACGATCATCGCCGGCCTGCTGCACGACGTCGTCGAGGACACCAGCCTGACCCTGGACGACGTGCGCAAGCGCTACGGCGACGACGTGGCGGCCATGGTCGACGGCGTGACCAAGATCAGCGAGATCCGTTCTCACAATCCCGAGACGCGCCGCGCCGAGAACTACCGCAAACTGGTGCTCTCGATCGCCCAGGATCCGCGGACGGTGCTGATCAAGCTGGCCGACCGGCTGCACAACATGCGCACCATCCAGTACCTGCCCGAAGGGCGGCAGCGGGGCATGGCCCAGGAGACGATGGATGTCTACGCGCCGCTGGCCCACCGCTTCGGCCTGGCGCGGATCAAGTGGGAGCTAGAGGACCGGTCGTTCAAGGTGCTGATGCCCGAGAAGTACTTCGCCGTGGAGTCGGGCATCAACCAGACGCGCTCCGAACGCGAGAAGCTGATCGCCGAGGTCAGCGGGCCGCTGAAGGAGAGCCTGGCGCGCTCGGACATCGAGGCCGAGATCACCGGCCGGCCCAAGCATTTCTATTCGATCTACCGCAAGATGCGCGAGCAGGACATCGAGATCGACCGGGTCTACGATCTGCTGGCGCTGCGCGTGCTGGTCGAATCGAAGGTCGACTGCTACCACGCGCTGGGCATCATCCACAGCCTGTTCACGCCGCTGCAGGACCGGATCAAGGACTACATCGCCAACCCCAAGGCCAACATGTACCAGTCGCTGCACACGACGGTGCGCGCGCCGGGGGGGAAGTACGTCGAGATCCAGATCCGCACCCGCGAGATGCACGAGCGCAGCGAGATCGGCATCGCCGCCCACTGGAAGTACAAGGAGGACGAGGCGCCCGACGCCTTCGACTACGTCGACCTGGTGCGTTCGCTGCGCCAGCTGATGGAGTGGCAGGAGGACGTCACCGATCCTCGCGAGTTCATGGAGAACATGAAGATCGACCTCTTCGAGGACGAGGTCTTCGTGTTCAGCCCCCGCGGCGACCTGTTCACCCTGCCCCGCGGCGCGACGCCCCTGGACTTCGCCTTCAACGTGCATTCCGAGGTCGGCCTGCACTGCGTCGGCGCCAAGGTCAACGGCCGGATCGTCAGCCTGAGCACCGAGCTGGACAACCGCGACGTCGTGGCGATCCTGACCAACAAGAAGGCCAACCCCAGCACCTCGTGGCTCGAGGTGGTCAAGACCGCCAAGGCCAAGCACCAGATCCGGCGCTGGATCCGCTCGACCCAGTTCCTCGATTCGGTGCGGCTGGGGCGCGAGATCATCGAGCGCGAGGCCCGGCGCGAGAAGATGGAAGTGAAGATCGACCGCGACCTGGTCGAGGTGGCCCAGCAGCTGGGCTTCATCGAGCTCGATCGGATGCTGGCCGCCGTCGGCAGCGGCGACCTGACCAGCCAGAAGGTGCTGCGCCGCCTGAAGCCGCCCGAGCCGAAGCCCCAGCGCAAGCTGGTGGACATGGGCAAGGATCTCTACGCCAACATCATGCGGCGGCGTTCGGGCGGGGTGCGGATCCAGGGGATGGACAGCCTGATGGTCCGCTACGCGCGCTGCTGCCAGCCGATCCCCGGCGACCAGGTGGTCGGAGTGATCACCCGCGGGCGGGGTGTCTCGGTCCACCGCGTCGGCTGCCCCAACCTCAGCGGTCCGACCATCGAGAAGGAGCGCCTGATCGAGGTGACCTGGGACGTCGATCCCGACCAGACCTTCATGGTGAAGGTGATCGTGGCCGGGCTCGACCGCCAGGGGATGCTCGCCGATCTGGGCGACGCGATCAGCAACCTCGGCTCCAACATCCGCGGCGGCGAATTCAAGACCGAGCGCGGCCTGGCCCGGGTCTCGTTCCTGGTCGAGGTGAGGAACCTGAGCAATCTCGAGAAGGTGCTCCGGGCCATCCGCAAGGTGCCCAACGTCGAGAAGGTCGAGCGCTTCCAGGTCAGGTAGGAGGATCCCGATGCGATGCGTCGTCCAACGCGTCTCCCGCGCCTCGGTGCGGGTCGAGGACCGGTCCGTGGGCGAGATCGGGCCGGGGCTGCTGGTCCTGGCCGCCTTCGCGCCCGGCGACGGCGAGCGCGAGCTGGCCTGGATGGCCGCCAAGCTGCCCTCGCTGCGCCTGTTCAACGACGACCGGGGTCTGATCAACCTGTCGCTGCGCGAGGTCGGCGGCGGCATCCTGCTGGTTTCCCAGTTCACCCTCTACGGCGACTGCCGCAAGGGCAACCGTCCGAGCTTCGTCGGCTCGGCCGAACCGCGCCGGGCGGCCGCCCTCTACGAGCGTTTCGGCGAAATGCTGCGCGCCGAGTGGCCCGACGTCGCCGAGGGCCGTTTCGGAGCCGCGATGGCCGTGGACCTGGTCAACGACGGCCCGGTGACCGTGATCGTCGAGAAGGACGCCTCCGGGGAGGGGACGAGATGACCGTCACGCCGTTTCTGGACTGGCCCGCCGGCGAGATCCTGATCCTGGCCTCGATGTCGCCGCGCCGCGCCGAGCTGCTGCGGGTGGCCGGCATCCCGCACGAGGTCGTGCCGGCCATCGGCGCGGAGTCCGAACCCGCCGCGGCCGCCCGCGGGCTCGAGCCCGCCGACTACGCGCGGCGCCTGGCCCGGGTCAAGGCCGCAGCCGTGGCCGAGGCCCATCCCGGGCGCCTGGTCCTGGGGGCGGATACCGTCGTCGTGCTCGACGGCGAGGTGCTGGAGAAACCCGTCGACACGGCCGAGGCCGAATCGATGCTGCGCCGCCTCTCGGGGCGCGAGCACGTGGTGATCACCGCGGTGAGCCTGCTGGGCGGTCCGGCCCGGCCCGAATGGATCGGCCACGAAGAGACCCGCGTCGCTTTTCTCGACCTCGACGAGGCGGCCATCGGCCGCTACGCCGCTTCGGGCGAACCGGCCGACAAGGCCGGCGCCTACGGCATCCAGGGACTGGGCGCCCTGATGGTGCGCCGGATCGAGGGCTGTTATTTCAACGTCATGGGCCTGCCGCTGGCCCTGCTCGGGCGCGCCCTGCGCGAGGTCCTGGGCGGCGGGCGGTTCCGGGAGACCGAATGAACGCCGACAACGACAAGCCGACCTTCCCCTTTCCCGTGGTCGATTGGCGCGACGGCGCCGTCGTGCTGATCGAGCAGACCCTGCTGCCCGAGCGTCTGGAATACCTGAGCTGCCGCGACGTGCCGACGCTCTGCGACGCGATCGTGCGGCTGGCCGTGCGCGGCGCGCCGGCCATCGGCATCGCCGCCGCCTGGGGGATGGCTCTTTCCTGGGACGTCTCGCTGCGCGCGGGCCGCGACGCGGAAGGCGCCCTGGAGAACCTGGCCGCCGACCGCGAGGCCCTGGCCGCCACGCGGCCGACCGCGGTCAATCTCTTCTGGGCCCTGGACCGGCAGTGGAGCCTGGCGTCGAAGATGGTCGCCGACGGCGCGAACGCCGCCGAGGTCGGCGCGGCCCTGATCGCCGCCGCGAACGGGATCCTCGAGCAGGACATCCGCCTCTGCCGGGCGCTGGGGGAGGCCGGCGCCGCCCTGCTGCCCGACGGAGCGACGGTGCTGACCCACTGCAACGCGGGCGGATTGGCCACCGGCGGCTTCGGCACGGCCCTGGGCGTGATCTACGCCGCCGCCGCCGCCGGCAAGCGGCCGCGGGTCTTCGCCGACGAGACGCGTCCCCTGCTGCAGGGTGCGCGGCTGACCGCCTGGGAGTTGGCCGCCCGCGGCATACCGGTCACGGTGCTCTGCGAGGGGGCCGCGGCGAGCCTGCTGCGCGCCGGCGGGATCGACGCCGTGATCACCGGAGCCGACCGCATCGCCCGCAACGGGGACGCCGCCAACAAGGTCGGGACCTACCCGCTGGCGGTGCTGGCCCGCGAGCACGGCGTGCCGTTCTACGTGGCGGCCCCTTTCTCGACATTCGACCCCGCCACGCCCGACGGCGGCGGTATCGAGATCGAACTGAGGGATCCGGCCGAGGTCCTGGGCTACGACGGTCGCAGGACCGCGCCGCGGGGAGTTTCGGCCTGGAATCCGGCCTTCGACGTCACCCCGGCGGAGCTCATCGCGGCTTTCATCACCGAAAACGGGGTCCTGCGTCCTCCCTTCGATCGATCCCTGGCCGTCATGGATCCCGGAGAGGGTTCTTGACAGGTTCGGGGCTCTTTGCTAGATTGCTTGGCTCGCGCGTTGTTCCGCGCAAGATGCGGAAAAGTCATACGTGGCAAGGAATTCGATTCTGGCCCGGTCCCGCGGCCTTCGAAGGTTGGTGGGAACCGGCTCGCTGCGTGCCGCAGGGCTGTTCAAGGGACGGGAACGGACGCATCCGCCCGAGTTTCCTGGGAGCGAGAAGTTGAAGACATATTCGATGAAGCAGGGCGAGATCGCCAAAGAGTGGCTCGTCGTCGACGCCACCGACGTCCCCCTGGGCCGCCTGGCCACTTTCGTGGCCACGTTGCTGCGGGGCAAGCACAAGCCGACGTTCACGCCCCATCTGGACATGGGCGACGCCGTGATCGTGGTCAACGCCGACAAGGTCAAGCTGACCGGCCAGAAGCTGGATCAGAAGACCTATCAGCGTTACAGCGGTTACCTGGGCGGTCTCAAGGAGATCCCCATCCGCAAGATGATGGCCGCCAAGCCCGCGTTCGTGGTCACCCACGCCGTGAAGGGCATGCTGCCCAAGACCAAGCTTTCCCGTCACACCCTGAAGCATCTGCGCGTCTACGCGGGGGCCGAGCATCCCCACGCCGCGCAGACTCCGCGCCAGGTCGACGTGCCGAAGCTGTCCTGAGCCGACATCGCGCCCGCCGGCCCGCGTTAGGGTTGCGGCGGGGGGAGGAGTTTTCAGTTGGAAGAGAGATTCTACGCGACCGGACGGCGCAAGACCTCGGTGGCCAGGGTCTGGGTCACTCCCGGAACCGGCAAGATCACCGTGAACAAGAAGCCCGGCGATGATTATTTCGACACCGCGCGGATGATGGTCCTGCGCCAGCCGCTGGAGGCCGTCGAGGGCGAGAGCTCCTACGACGTCTGGGCCACGGTCAAGGGCGGCGGCATCAGCGGTCAGGCCGGCGCGTTGCTGCACGGCCTCGCCCGTGCGCTCGTGCTCGCCGACGAGGAACATCGCGTGCCCCTGCGGAAGGCCGGTCACCTGACCCGCGATTCCCGCATGGTGGAGCGCAAGAAGTACGGACAGCCGGGCGCCCGTAAGCGTTTCCAGTTCTCGAAGCGCTAGGCCGTTCCGAACCTTTTTGCGGGCGCTCCGCCAAGCGGGGCGCCCGCCATCACGCACCCGTCCGGAGGACCGAGCCGGTGGCGCTTCGGCGTTCGCTACGGTCCAGCGAAGGGCGGGGAGGCATCAACCAAACGACAGACAGGAGACCGTCATGGCCACCAAGATCGGACTCAGGGACCTCCTCGAGGCCGGCGTCCACTTCGGGCACCAGACCCGCAAGTGGAATCCGAAGATGCGCCCCTACATCTTCATCGCCCGCAACGGCATCTACATCATCGACCTCCAGAAGACCCTGCGCGCCCTCGAGCGGGCCCGCAAGTTCCTGTGCGAAGTCTCCCAGAAGGGCGGCTCGGTGCTGTTCGTCGGCACCAAGAAGCAGGCCAAGGTCGCCATCCGCGATTACGCGACCCAGTGCGGCATGCCCTACGTCACCGAGCGCTGGCTCGGCGGCATGCTGACCAACTGGCAGACCATCAGCAAGAGCGTCCAGAAGCTCGAGAAGATCGAGGAACTGCGCGCCACCGGCAAGATCGAGAAGCTCAGCAAGAAAGAGCAGCTCGAGATGGGCCGCACCTACGACAAGCTGATGAAGAACCTCGGCGGCATCCGCACCATGCGCGATCTGCCCGCGGCCGTCTTCGTGATCGACACCTGCGAGGAAGAGACCGCCGTCCGCGAGGCCAGCAAGCTGAACATCCCGGTCGTCGGGATCATCGACACCAACAGCGATCCCGAGCTGGTCAGCTACCCGGTGCCCGGCAACGACGACGCGATCCGCGCCATCTCCCTCTATGCCCGCGTGGCGGCCGACGCCATCCGCGAGGGCCGGTCGATCCGCGCCGAGGGCAAGGACGCGCCGGTGGAGATCCAGAAGGCCGCGGCCGCCGATTCCGGCGCCACCGTCTCGATGCAGGACGAGCCGGCCCCGGCGCCGGCCCCGGCTCCGAAGCCCGCAGAGGGCGGCGAGTCCGAGTCCGAGAAGTAGGCATACCGGCGACCCGCCCTCTCCGCCGGGGAGGGCGGGCTTCTCCGCTCGATGGTTCCAGACGATAACCAGGCAACGCTAAGAAGCCGGGCCGGCCCGGCAAGGAGGCGAACATGGCAATCACCGCCAAGATGGTCAGCGAACTGCGCCAGCAGACCGGCGCGGGCATGATGGACTGCAAGAAGGCTCTCGCCGAGACCGACGGCGATATGGAGCAGGCCGCCGAATACCTGCGCAAGAAGGGCATCGCCAAGGCCGCCAAGAAGGCCGGCCGCGCCACCGCCCAGGGCCTGATCGAATCCTACATCCACCCCGGCGGCCAGGTCGGCGTGCTGATCGAAGTGGTCTGCGAGACCGACTTCGTGGCCCGCACCGACGACTTCCGCGGTTTCGTCCACAACGTGGCCATGCACATCGCCGCGGCCTCGCCGGTCGCGCTCGATCGCGACGGCGTGGACGCCTCGCTGGTGGCCAAGGAGGCCGAGATCTACCGCGGTCAGATGAAGGAAGAGGGCAAGCCGGACAATATCATTGACAAGATCGTCCAGGGTAAGCTAGACAAGTTCTACGGCGACGTCTGCCTTCTGGAGCAGAAGTACGTCAAGGATCCGGACATGACCGTTCAGGATTACGTGAACTCCGTGATCGGCAAACTGGGCGAGAACATGGGGATCCGTCGGTTCGTCCGGTACCAGATCGGAGCCTAGGTCTTTCGGAAAGCCCGGGCTCCGGCCCGGGCTTTTTTTTGTATTTCGCCCGCCCGCCTCGGAACGCGCCCCGCCTCGGCGCCGGCGACCGCCCGGCGACGGGAAAGGAGTTCCCCTTGTCCGGAATGCGCTATTCCCGCGTCCTGCTCAAACTCAGCGGCGAGGCCCTCGCGTCCGGCGAAGATCCCTTCGGCCACGAACGCCTGTCCGAGATCGCCCGGGTCGTCTCCCATGCGGCTCAGAACGGCATCGGATTCGGCATCGTGGTCGGCGCGGGCAACCTGTTCCGCGCCCGCTCGGCCAACCTCGACGTCCTCAACCGCGTCACCGCGGATCACGTGGGCATGCTGGCGACCATCATGAACGCGGCGGTCCTGCGCGACTATCTGCGGGCCGAGGGCACCGACGCCGTGGTGATGACCCCGCGGGAGTACGCCCCGCTGACCCGCGAATTCTCGCGCGACCGGGCCCGGCCCCTGCTGAAGAAGGGCGCCGTGCTGATCTTTGGCGGCGGCACCGGCAACCCCTATTTTACCACCGACAGCGCCGCCGCCCTGCGGGCCCTGGAGATCCAGGCCGACATCCTGCTCAAGGGCACCCAGGTCGACGGCGTCTACGACCGGGATCCGCACAAGCATCCCGACGCGAAGCGATTCGACCATCTGACCTACGCCGAGGTCATCGATCGGCGTCTGGGGGTGATGGACCTGACGGCGATCGCGCTCTGCGAGGAGCAGGGTCTGCCGATCGAGGTCTTCGACATCACCGACCCCGAGAATCTGCTGGCCGTCCTGGACGGCGGCCGTCCGGGAACCCGGATCGAAAAGGAGCCGCATCATGCTTGATGAATTGACCATGTCGGCCGAGATGGAGATGCAGGAGGCGCTGGACCGCCTCGGTTCGGCCCTCGCCAAGATCCGCACCGGCAAGGCCTCGCCGGCCATGCTCGACGGCGTGAGGGTCGATTACTACGGCGCGCCGACGCCCCTGCGGCAGCTGGCCAACATCGGCGCTCCGGAGCCCCGGCTGCTGACCGTCGCCCCCTTCGACCGCAACGTGATCGGCGAGATCGAGAAGGCCATCCGCGCGGCCGACCTGGGCCTCAACCCGGTCAACGACGGGCTGTTGATCCGCGTGCCGATTCCCGAACTGACCGAGGACCGGCGCCGGGACCTCTCCAAGACCGCCCGCGAATACGGCGAGAACGGCAAGATCTCGGTCCGCAAGGTCCGCCAGCAGTGCAACGACAAGATGAAGAAGATGGAGAAGGAGAACTCCCTGCCCGAGGACGAGGTCCGCGCGGCGAAGGAGCAGATCCAGAAGCTGACCGACCGCTTCTGCGACGAGATCGATCGGATCTCGAAGCTCAAGGAAGCGGAAATCATGGAAATCTGAACGCGGGAGCGATCATGACGGCCGAACGGCGGGGGGAGGCTGCGCAGCCTTCTCTCGATCAACTGCGCGAACGGATCATCGCCCGGGGGAACGTTCCCCGCCACGTGGCCGTGATCATGGACGGCAACGGGCGCTGGGCCCGTATCCGCCGTCTGCCGCGCGTCGTCGGACATCGCGCCGGCCGGCATTCGCTGCGGCGCTGCCTGCGCGCCTGCGTGGATCTGGGCGTCTCGTACCTGACCCTCTACACCTTCTCGCAGGAGAACTTCAAGCGCCCCGCGGCCGAGGTGAAGGCGCTGTGGCTGTTCCTGGACGAGGCCCTGGCGGCCGAGAAGAGGGAGCTGGACCGCAACAACGTGCGTCTGGTCGCCTCGGGCGAGATCGGGATGATCCCCGGGAACGTGCGGGCCGTCCTGGACGAGACGATCGCCGACCTCGCGGACAACGACGGGCTGGTGCTGAACCTGGCCCTGGCCTACGGCGGCCGCACCGAGATCCTGCGCGCGGCCCGGGCCCTGGCCCGGCGCGCCGCAGCCGGGGAGATCGATCCCGACGACATCGACGAGGACGCCCTGCGCGCCGGGTTCTACTCGCCGGAGATCCCCGATCCCGACCTCGTGATCCGCACCAGCGGCGAGCAGCGGCTGAGCAACTTCCTCATCTGGCAGTCGGCCTATTCCGAGATCCACATCACCAAGGTGCTGTGGCCGGATTTCGACGAGCGCGACCTGATGACCGCGGTCGAGGACTACCAGGGGCGCGACCGGCGCTTCGGCGGCGTGAACGGCAACGACCGGAGCACCGCGCCCGCCAGGCCCAAGAGCTCTCTCCTGGATCCGAAGCGCTGGATCAACATGCTGAAGGTGCGTCCTTGAGCGCCGATAGACAGGATCGCCCGCCGCGGGGCCCGGTCGATCCCTGGCGGCGGTTCCTGGGCGCCGACATCCTGCCGCGGATCGGCGTGATCCTGATCGGCGTTCCCCTGCTGTGCTGGTTCGCCGTGCACGGCGGCGTGATGTTCCTGCTGCTGGTCGACCTGATGGTCGTCTGCGGCCTGCGCGAATTCTATCTGCTGATGGAAGCCCGCGGCTATCGGCCGTACAAGATGATCGGCATGCTCTGCGGCCTGCTGATGACCTGGTACGTGTACCGCGGCGGCGCCGCCCTTTCGCTGCTTCTGACCGGCACCATGATGGTGGTGATGATCAGCGAGCTCTTCCGTCGGGACATGGCCCATTCCCTGATCCACATCAGCGTGACCGTCTTCGGAGTGCTCTACGTGGGCTGGCTCGGCAGCCATCTGGTGATGCTGCGGGAGCTGCCGCACGTGCTGGAGGGCGTGCCCTACTCCTTCGGGCTGCGGGCGGTGGGGCTGGTGGCGGTGGTCACCTGGGCCAACGACACCTGCGCCTACCTGGTCGGGGTGGCGATCGGATCACGACCGTTGCTGCGGCGGGTCAGTCCGAAGAAATCGGTCGAGGGCGCGATCGGCGGGCTGCTGGGCGCGGCCGGCGCCGGATTCGTCGCGGCCCACACTTTCGGCTCCTTCCTCTCGCCGGTCGAGGGGACCCTGCTCGGGATCTTCGGCGGCGTTCTGGCCCAGCTCGGCGACATGGTCGAGTCGCTGCTCAAGCGCGACGCCGGCATCAAGGATTCGGCCACGCTGCTGCCGGGGCACGGCGGCGTCCTGGACCGTTTCGATTCGCTGCTGTTCACGGCCCCGCTGTTCTACTACTACCTGCGCTTCTTCAGCGCCTGAACGGGATGGAGGGCATGAAGCAAAAGAACGAGATACCCACCACGGCTCTTTACGATCCGACCTGCGGCCCGCGCCGCCTGCCGGAGCCGTTGCGCGTGGTCCTGCTGGGGGCCACCGGATCGATCGGCCGCCAGGCGGTCGAACTCGCCGTGCGCTACGCCGGCCGCCTGAAGGTGACCGGCCTGGCCGTCCGGGCCGACGTCGAGGGCCTGGCCGAGATCGTCGCCGAACTGCGCGCCGCGGGCGCCGCCGACGATCCCGCGCTCGCGGTCTTCGAGGAATCCGCCCACGCCGAGGCCGCGAAGCGTTCCGACCTGGCGGGGGATCTGCTGCCCGCCGGCCCGATCGGCCTGCGCGAGGCGGCCGGCCTGTCCGACTGCGACTGCGTGGTCAACGCCCTGGTCGGCGCGGTCGGCCTCGAGCCGACCCTGGTCGCCGCCCGCCGCGGCCGTCGCATCGCCCTGGCCAACAAGGAATCGCTGGTCGTCGGCGGACTGCTGGTGCGCGAGGCCGTCTCCGCCGGCGGGGCCGAGGTCATCCCCGTCGACTCCGAGCACTCGGCCATCGCCCAGTGCCTGGCGGGCCGTAATCTCAACGAGATCGAGAGCCTGGTCCTGACCGCTTCGGGCGGGCCGTTCCGGGATCTGCCGGCCACCAAGCTGCGCGAGGTCTCCCGCGAGCAGGTGCTGCGCCATCCCACCTGGCGGATGGGGCCGAAGATCACCGTCGATTCGGCCACGCTGATGAACAAGGGGCTCGAGATCATCGAGGCCCACTACCTTTTCGACGTGCCCTACGACGGCATCCGGGTCGTCGTGCATCCCGGATCGATCGTCCACTCGCTGGTCGAGTTCCAGGACGGCGTGATGATGGCCCAGCTCGGGCTACCGGACATGAGCCTGCCCCTGCTCTACGCCCTGGCCGGGGAGAGGCACTGGCATCGCCCGGGCGAACGGCTCGATCTGGCGAAGCTGGGAGAGCTTCGTTTCGAGACGCCCGACGTCGACCGTTTCCCCTGCCTGGGCCTGGCGATCGAGGCCGGGCGCCGCGGCGGGAGGGCCCCGATCGTGCTGAACGCCGCCAACGAGGTGGCCGTGGCCGCGATGCTGGCCGACCGAATCCGATATGTCGATATTGCCGGCGTGATCGAGAAATGTCTCGCCGCCGTCCCCGACGCTCCGGTGATGGACCTGGGCGAGGCGCTCGACATCGACAGACTGGCCCGTGAAACGGCCCGCACCCAGTTGCCTGACCGGTAAGGACGGAGTTGATACCGTGTCGACCCTCATAGCCTTCGTGTTGACCCTCGGCGTCGTGATCATCATTCACGAGCTCGGCCATTTCGCCGTCTGCAAGATGACCGGGATCTACGTCAAGACCTTCTCCATCGGATTCGGCCCGAAGATCCTGCGCCGCCGCTTCGGCGAGACGGAGTACGCCCTGTCGGTGGTGCCCTTCGGGGGCTACGTGAAGATGGCGGGCGAGGGCGTGATGGAGGAGATCCAGGACACCGGCACCGGCCAGGAGCGGCATTATCCGCTGGGCACCGAGGAGGGCGATCGCGAGGCCGCCGAGGGCGACCGCGACATCCCGGTTTCGCGCCACTTCAGCCGCCGTCCCGCCTGGCAGAGGATGGCCGTGGTCGTGGCCGGGCCCCTGGCCAACCTGGTGCTGGCCTTTTTGATCTACTCGATGATCGTCTGGGCCCAAGGGATCATGGAGATCCCGGTGACCCGCATCGGCGGCGTGGACGCCGACGGACCCGCCGCCGCCGCCGGCCTGCGGGTCGGCGACCGCATCGTCGAGATCGGCGGCGTACCGGTCACCACCTGGGAGGACGTCACCGAACGCACGGTCGCGCCGAGCCTGCGCTCCGGTGCGCCGGCCGTGGTGCCGCTGACCATCGAGCGCGACGGGGCCAGTCTGGACCTGACCTTCTCGCCGCAGCCGGTCGGCCAGTACTGGCGCCTGGGAATGGATCCCTGGGACACCGAGGTGGGGCTGGTCCAGGACGGCGGTCCCGCCGACGAGGTCGGCCTGCGCACCGGCGACCGCATCGTGGCCGTCGACGGCACGCTGGTCACCTCCTTCGCGTCGATCGCCCGGATCATCAACCGGCACGCCGGGGTCGAGGTCGACCTGACCTGGGAGCGCGACGGCCAGACCATCACCCGCCCGGTGACGCCCGAGGCGGCGGAGGTCCTGCCCGACTCCACCATCGGTCGCATCTTCTTCGACCGGCATTACGCAGCCACCGGCGTCGGTCTGCTCGAGGCCGTTTCGATCGGGGCCCGGCGGACCTGGCTGACGATCGTAGCCACGGTCGAGGTGCTGGGGAACTTCGTGGGCGGGAAGCTGGGCCTCGACGCCGTCGGCGGCCCGATCAGGATCGGCCAGGTGGCCGGCGAGATGCTCCGCTGGAGCTTCAGCCACCTGCTGCTGTTCATCGCCTTCTTCTCGGTGAACCTGTTCCTGCTGAACCTGCTGCCGATTCCGGTGCTCGACGGGGGGCACGTGGTGTTCCTGCTGATCGAGATGATCACCGGCCGGCGGGTGCACGAACGCATCCAGGCCATCGCGATGCAGGTGGGCCTGATCGTCCTGATGCTGTTCATGACCTTCGTGATCGTGGTCGACGTGCTGAAGGTGCTGCCGCCGCGCGGCTAGCGCCCGGTCCGCTCCGGCGGATCGGAGGCGGCGACGGGTTCGGGCAGGGGCGCGGCGAGCAGTTCGGGGCCGGGCGAGCGCAGCAGGCTGTCGGTCTCGGCGTCCATGATCCGCCGCAGCAGGTCCAAAACCGCCGCGATGCGCGCGGGCGGCGAGCCGTCCAGCGCTTCCTTGGCCTCGGCCGCGGCGCTGTCGTCCCAGGCGGCCGCCAGCGAATCGAGCAGCGCCTCGCCGGTCTCGCGGTCGGCGAAGGCCACCGCCCGGGCGCGTTCGAGCGTGACGTACCGTTCGATGTAGAGCCGCTCGGCGGGCTGCAGGTCGGCGGTCGACAGGGGCTCGTCCGGTCCGGAGCAGCCGGCGGCCAGAATCGCGAGCGCGGCGGCGAAAATCCAGGCGACGGCGGCCGCCGTTCCGATCCGCGGCTTCGCGTCGCGTTTTTTTGTATTCACGGGACCTTCTTCCCCGATGGTATGTTTGAAACCGGATGGGGGATGCTTCTCTCTTCCTTTACAACGAACCCCCAGCCGGAGCAAGGACAGAGTGCGGTTTCACGGCAGCGTCCGAGGTTCGATTCGTTCGGCGGCATGGTTGCCGGCGGTCTTGTTGCTGCTGTTCTGCGGGGCCGGCGCGGCCCGGGCCGCCACCGAACTCGACTACGGCCTCGAAGAGCACCGCCTCTGGAAGATCGAGCTGCGGGGCAACCGCACCTTCTCCGACGGCGATCTGAAATCCATCCTGAAGATCAGGGCCGCGCGCCGGTTCCATCCCCTGATGATATTCGGGGTCGGCGACCGCTCCGCCCGCTACCGCCCCGACCTGATCGGATCCGAGCTGCGCCTGCTCGAGAGGTTCTACCGCCAGCGCGGCTTCCACCAGGTGGCCGTGCAGCTCGATTCGATCGTCACCGACCCGCTCGGCCGGGGCGATCAGATCCACATCACCATCGACGAGGGGCCGCGGACCTTCCTGTCCGAGGTGACCTTTCCCGGCGGCGGGATCCTGCCCGAGGAGACGCTCCGCGAGGGGATGATCCACATCGAGGGCGTGCCGGCCCCGGCCGACCGGACCGATCTGGGCCAGGACATCTTCCGGCTGCGCACACGGTTCTGGGACGAGGGCTTCCTGCGTGTGGAGATCCTGCCCGAGCTGACGACATCGGCCACCGAGGTGCCCGGGCGGATCGCCGCGAAGCTGGCCTACCACATCCGCCCGGGGCTGCCCTATACGGTTTCGGCGATCCGGGTCGAGGGGCTGGAGAAGACCAAGCCCTATCTGGTCGACCGCGAGCTGGTCGTGGCCGAGGGCGAGCTGTTCCGCTGGCGGGACATCGAGAAGTCGCGGCGGCAGCTGCTGGAAACCGCCCTGTTCCGCGACGTGAGCCTGATCCCGGCCAACATCGACACCAACGCCGGGCGCACCGACCTGCTGCTGCAGGTGGTCGAACGCCAGCCCGCGTATTTCGAGTTCGGCGTCGGCACCGGTTCGCGCGAGCGGGTGCGGCTGCTCGGGGCCTGGGGCCACAACAACCTGGCCGGCAGCGGCCAGCGGCTGCGGATCTCGGCCAAGTCGGCCCTGAACTACGAGGACGTCCAGCGTCTGAGCGACGGCGATCCGGGCCTTGAGCTGAACTACCGCTACGACATCCTCTATACCCGGCCGCGGGTCCTGGGCCGGTACCTGGTCGACACCGGCTTCTACGCAGAGAAGGAGACCCGCGGCGAGTCGGGACTGAACCTGAAGACCTACGGCGCATCGATCGGGGCGCGGTTCCGCGGCGGCGGCAGCATCGCCAACAACGTGGCGCTGCAGTTCGAGTCGACCGACCCCTCGCTGCATCCGGACGCCAAGCAGAAGCTGCGCGACGCCTTCGAGGCGGTCGACCTGGGGCCCAGCTCGACCCACTCGCTGACATGGGACATGTTCCGCGAAAAGCGCGACGATCCCTTGCGGCCTTCGCGCGGCAGCATCGTCAACACCCAGATCGAGGTCGGCGGCGGGCCGCTCGGCGGCGATAACAGCTTCGTCAAGGGACAGGTATCATGGCACGCGTACCGGCGGTCCCCGGTCGGCGGCGTGCTGGCCTTCCGCCTCAGCACAGGCGCGGCCCGGGCCTACGGCTCGTCGGCCGACCGCGGCGACGAGGGCATTCCCTACCGGGAGCGCTTCTTCGCCGGCGGCGTCTCGACCGTCCGCGGCTACGAGGAGAACAGTCTGGGGCCGCAGTACACCGACCAGGCCCTGCTCGATTCGCTGCAGCTGACCAGCGACGTCCCGCTGAGCGATCAGCCCGCCCACGGCGGCAGCTACATGCTGCTGGCCAATTTCGAGTGGCGTTTCCCGATGCCGTTGTTGCGGATCTGGGGCGTCGAAGGTGTCATGTTCATGGACGGGGGCAACGTCTGGCAGGACGCGTCGGACATTCGCCTGCGCGGTTTCCGGCTGCGTTCCTATCCCCGCGAACCGGATGATCCCGAGGCGACCAAGATCTGGGATTTCCGCTACAGCATGGGCACCGGGCTGCGCCTCGACACGCCGATCGGGCCGGTGCGGGTCGATGTGGGCTTCCCGCTGAAACGGGCCCGCCTGTCGGATACCGAGACCGAGGACGATGTCCTCTACCACTTCTCCCTGGGCTATCCCTTCTAGGGGAGGACGCGACCGTGCTGGACCGTCTGCATCGTTGGGCCGTACCCCTCGCCTGGCTTATCCTGCTGGGCGGGGTGGCCTGGGTTGCGACCCATCCGGTCCTGCTGGCGCCCCAGATCTCGAAGATCCTCACCCGGCACCTGCTGCGCGACGGCGCGGGCGATCTGCGCATCCGCGACTTCCGCGGCAACATCCTGGGCCACATGGAACTGATGGACGTGGCGCTGACCCTGCGCGGCGATCGGGGGGCGACCGCGCTGGTCGCGGTCGACACGATGGTCGTCGACTACAAGCCCCGCGAACTGCTGCGCGGCCCGCTGCGGCTGCGGGGCGTGTCGCTGCGCGGCGTCGAGATCCACGCCCGCCGCGGCCGTCCGGTCGAAGAGGACGCCGATGCCGAGCCCGGCGTTCCTTTCCGGCCGCCCCGGGTGACGATCGACCACGTCGAGGTGACGCGGTCGTTCTGCGAGGTCTCGGGGCCGTACGGCCGGCTGAAGCAGCGGCTGCCCCGGGTCGACTGGACCGGTTCGGTGGCCTCGGACTCGGTGCTGACGGTCGTCAGCGAATCCTCGGACATCTTCTGGGAGACCCGCGACGTCCGGATCCGCGACCTGCAGGGGATCTTCTCCCTCGACGACGAGAGGGTGGGCTTCAGCCACGCCTCCCTTCTGCTGAACGAATCGCCGATCCAGACAGACGGCAGCCGCTACCACGACGGACGGCTCGCCCTGTCGGTCCGCGGCCGCGACGTCCGCGTCTCGGAGATCGAGGACCTCATCGACATGAACATCGGGTTCACCGCCCGCGGCGACCTGGAGATGGACTTCCTCTCCCGTTCCGACACCCTGGCGATGGACGTGCTCTTCGACGGCGAGCTCGAGGGATTCGGGATCGTCGGCTTCAGCGGCATGGCCGAGCTCGTTCCCGGCAGCCTGGACTGGTCGCGGATGCGGGGCCGGATCGACGGGGCCTTCTTCGACGGCTCCGGATGGTTCGATCTGCGCGACACCGACGACGTGGTCTTCCAACTGACCGGCGACGTCTCGGACGTGGACATCTCGACCGGCCTGGTGCCCGCGCCCGGCCTGCCCGAGACCGACGGTTGGGGCTGGATGGAGCTCTGGCGCCGCGACCGCACCAACGACACCATGGTCAGCGGCTGGCTGGCCGACGGACGCGTCTCGGTCGTGCCCTTCGACACCTGCTGGGTGGATGTCGAGGCCTCCGACGACGGGGTGCGCTTCAACAGGCTGGGTCTGCGGATGCCCGCGGGCGAGGCCCTGGTCACCGGCGCCAGCGATCCCGACGGCGCTTTCGCCGGCGAGCTGACCGTCGTCGCCGACGATCTGTCCCGCCTGCCCGCGAGCTGGAACCTGCCGCCGCTGACCGGGCGGCTGGTCGGCGGCGGCGCGCTGACCGGCGAGCAGGAGGTCTTCGATCTGCGGGGCGAGGCGGTGCTGCTCGGCGCCGACATGTCGCCGCTGCACGCGGACACCTGCCGGATCGACTTCACGGTCGAGGACGCTCTGGGCCGGGCCAAGGTCGGCTTCGACGCCGCGGGCGCCGGCCTCACGGTCGCCGAGGTGGACCTGGGCGATTTCCGGGCGTCCGGCGTGGCGACCGACGAGGTGGCCCGCCTGCACTCCTTCCGCTCGGCCCGCGGGGACACGATCGTCGCCTTCCGCGGCCAGGCCACGTTCAGCGACAGCCTGACCGCCTGCTACGTGCCGGAGCTGGAGATGAACCTCGAGGGCACGGCCTGGTCCCTCGACGACGCCCTGCGCCTGGCGATCTCGCCCGACGTCGTCTCGGTCGAGGACGTCACCCTGAGCTCGGAGCGGGGATCGATCTCCTGCGGCCTGATCTCCGACCGGCCCGCCGCCCGTCTCGACGGCGCGGTGCGGTGCCGGGATCTGGATCTGGCGCTGCTGAACCCCTTCGTCGATCTCGAATCCGGGCTTTCGGGCCGGGTCACCGCCGATTTCCGCCTCGCGGGTTCGCCGGACGACCCGTTGATCGACGTCACGGCCGATCTGGTGGATTGCCCGCTGCCCCTGGCCCGGATCGATTCGCTGTCGGTCGACGCCCTGCTGCACGGCGGGACGGTGACGATCGACCATCTGGAATTGCTGACCGGCCGGGGGCGGGTCTCGGTTGCCGGGACGATTTCCCATCCCCGGGCTAGCTGGCGCGATTTCTGGCCCGGGGCCGCCCTCGACCTGGAGCTGGGCGTCGCGCAGGGCGATTGGTCCTTCATCGACCAGTTCGAAGTGCCGGCCCTGGACCGCATCGCCGGCGTTTTCGACGCCGACCTGGGGATCGGCGGCACCACCGACCAGCCGGAGATCTCCGGGGAAGTGGTCTCGGCGCCCTTCGACATCCACTGGGCGCATCTGGACGAGCTGTCGGGCCGCCTGGCCTACGGCGAAGGGCAGCTTGTGCTCTCGGGCCTCGAGGGACGGCGCGGCGCTACCCCGCTCGACGGCCGCATCGAGATCCCCCTGCGGATCGACTTCCTCTCCGAACCCGTCTCGCCTCCCGAGGGACCCCTCTACATGAGGGTGACGATCCCGGACGGATCGGACCTCGCGGCCATGACGACGATGACCAACGCCTTCATCGAGAGCGGCGGCCGGGGCGGCCTGGATCTGGTGATCGCCGGGCCGGCCTCGCATCCCCGGTATTCGGGACGGGCGACGGTGCGCGACGGGAACTGCGTGCTGCGCGGACTGGGCGAGATCTACCGCGACGTCTCGATCGACGCCGAATGGCGCGGTGACGTGCTGGAGATCACGCGCATCGAGGGACGGGAGGGCGCCCGCGGCACCTTCCGCGGCGACGGCGAGGTCCGCTTCGACGGCCTGGAACTCGACGGCTTCGACCTGCGTCTGGCCGCGGACCGGTTCCTGGTGGCCTCGATCCCCGACCTGCGGGCGCTGGTGCGCTCGTCCGACCTGCGTCTGAGCGGCGTGAAGGTGGGCCCCGACAGCCTGATCGCTCCGCGCTTCTCCGGCGCCGCCGAGGTGATCGAGGCCCGTTACACCGGGGACTTCTCGGAGAAGGCGGGCGTGAGCGATCCGCTGGCCGGAACGGTCGCGCCGGACTGGCTGGCCGACCTGCACCTGACCGCCGCGCCGCGCACGTGCCGGATCGTGAACAAGGCGATGGAGCTCTACCTGGGCGGGGACGCGCGGCTGGTGCGCGACCTCGAGGGCCTGTACCTGCGCGGCTCGATGAACATCGACGCCGGCCGGTTGCCGGTCTTCAACAACGATTTCCGGGTCACCCGGGGCGCCCTGGACTTCAGCCGCGAAGTGGGGGTCATCCCCAGGATCGACATGACCGCCGAGACGCAGGTGCGGCTGCCTTCCTACGACGGAGGCACGCGGCGCCTGGAGAAGATCTACGTCGACGTCACCGGATCGGTGAGCCGGCCGGTGGTGGATTTCCGTTCCGAGAGCGGCTACGCCCGCAGCAACATCGAGCGGATGCTGCTGGGGCTCTCGCCCTACGCCACCGACACCCAGACCACCGCCGGGCTGCAGACGGCCTCGGTCGCGGCCGGGTTCAACATGCTCGAGCGCGAGATCGCCACCGAGCTGGAGGTCGTCGACACCTTCGACATCGAGGGCGGCCGCGAGCGCGTCGACGGCACGACCCAGACCCTGATCGGGGTCGGGAAGTACATCGGGCGCGACCTGTACATCAAGTACGCCCAGGCGTTGACCGATCCGGACCGGGACTTCCTGGTCGAATACCAGATCTCCAACCATCTGCTGCTGCAGTCGGAGATCAGCAGCCGCCGGGACGAGGCGCTTGGCAACACGACCTACAGCGTCGACCTGAAGTATCGCTTCGAGTACTAGGAGGACGTCATGAAGGCCCGCCGCGCCGCCATCGCCGGACGCCTCGCCGGGGCGGTTCTCGTGGTGCTGGCGTTCGCGTCCTGCGCGCTTCTGCCGACGGCCGCCCGCGCCTTCGGCCGCAACAAGGTCCAGACCAAGGACCTGCAGTGGAAGGTCCTGACGACTCCCCATTTCGAGATCCATCACTACGACGGCAGCGAGGAGCTGGCCGTCCGCGCCAGCATCATCGCCGAACGCGCCTACCGCGAATACGCCGACCGGCTCGAGCACGAGCTCCAGACGCGGGTCCCGTTCATCCTCTACGCCTCGCACGGCGATTTCGCCCAGACCAACATCTCCGACTCCCTGATCGGCGAGGGCACCGGCGGATTCTCCGAACCGCTGCGCAACCGGATGGTGCTGCCCTACAACGGATCGCACGAGCAGTTCGTGCACGTCATCCGGCACGAGCTGGTGCACATGTTCATGTTCGATTCCGCCTACGGCAGCCTGAAAAAGACGCCGTCCTACATGCCGTTCTTCAACATCCCGCTGTGGTTCGCCGAGGGCACGGCCGAATGGTTCTCGTCGGGCTGGGACGCCGAGGCCGACATGTACATCCGCGACGCGACGCTGCACGACTACCTGTGGCCCCTGGAGCAGACCGGCGGCTTCATGGTCTACAAGCAGGGCCAGGCGGCGATGCGGATGATCTCGGAGGTCTACGGCGATCGCAAGCTGGTCGATCTGTGGAGGCTGGTCGGCCGGACCCGCAACATGCGCCGGGCCCTGGACAGCGCCCTGGGCCTGGACATGGAGGAGTTCGACCGCCGGTACGCCTCGTGGCTGCGCTCGCGCTACTGGGCGGCCTACGGCAGCCTCGAGGAGCCGGCCGACGTGGCGCGGCGGCTGACCGACCACGTCGACCAGATGATCGGCTACAGCCAGCGCGGCGTCCTCTCGCCCGACGGCGAGACGGTGGCCTATTTCTCCGACAAGGAAGGCCTGCCGGCCATCTTCCTGATGTCGGCCCTGGACGGGAAGCAGCTGCGGCGCCTGGCCCGCGGCGCCCGCGCCGACCGCTTCGAATCGCTGCACGGCTTCCAGAGCAGCCTGAGCTTCTCGCCCGACGGCAGCGAGGTGGCCTTCATCGCCCGCAGCGGCAACCACGAGACCCTGCACACGATGGATGTCCGCAGGGGCGAGCTGACGCGGTCGCTGAAGCTGGGGCTGGACGTGGCGCGGTTCCCGGCCTGGTCGCCCGCCGGTTCGCGGATCGCGCTGGCCGGCACGCGCAACGGCCGCACCGATCTGTACCTGGTGGATCTCGACGGGCGGGACGACGGCGCCGCGCGGGTGGGAGAGCCGCAGATGCTGCCCGGCGGCGCGGCGATGCTGCGGCTGACCGACGACGTGGGCGACGAGTCGGATCCGGCCTGGTCGCCGGACGGATCGCGCCTGGCCTTCGTCCGCGACGCCCGCGCCGAGGTGGACTTCGAATTCGAGATCGATCCCGAAGGCCGCCGCCGCCTGCTCTGGGCCCGCTTCCGCGAGGATCCCCGCCGGGACGGGATCGGTTCGGCGCCCCGCGAACTGGTGATCCTCGACGTGAGCGGAGGCGGCCGCACGGCGCTGAAGCCGCCCGAGGGGGAGTGGCGCGAACCGGTCTGGACCGGAGCGGCCTCGCTGTGCGTGGTCGAGACCCGGTCGGGCATCGCCAACCTGGCGCGGGTCGATCTGGATTCGACCGCGTCCCGGGTCGCCGGCGTCCGGTCGTTGACCAACGTGGTCGGAGGCCTGAGCCGCCCCTCGTACGCCCCCGGGGCCGACCGGCTGATCTTCACCGCCTTCCAGCAGGGCGGCTGGGACCTGTTCGCTGTCGACGGCTATGCGGAGTGGTCGCGGCGCCGGCCCGGCGGCGAGCAGCCCGATCCGGTGGTCGTGTCTGCGCCGTCGCCGCCGGAGCGTTCGCTGCCGCCCGGACGGATCGACGATCCCGAGGATGTCGGACAGGTCGAGCCCTACGGCGCGCGGTTCTCGGTCGACGCCAGCCGGGCGCTGGGGGGCGGGGCGGTCTACTTCAGTTCGTCGGTCGGGCTGGGGATGGCCAACGTCATCACCCTGAGCGACCTGCTCGGCGACCGCCGCCTGAGCTTCCTGGTGAACTTCTACGGGTCGATCGACAACAGCGACCTGGCCGCGTCGTACTTCATGCTCAAGCACCGGATCGATTACGGATTCGGCGCCTTCCACTACAAGAACTACTACAACTCGGCCTTCACCTCGGTGGGCGAACTGCTGGCCGACGACGCCTACTTCAGCGAGCGCAACTACGGCGTCTTCGGCATCGCCAGCTACCCGTTCAGCACGTTCCGACGGCTCGATTTCGAGCTGCAGGCCCTGACCTCCGAGCGCACCCTCTACGAACCCGATCCGACCAACACCTTCCTGGTCGAGGGGGAGAAGTCGTCCCATCGCCTGCTGAGGCCGAGCCTGTCGTACGTTCAGGACAGCTCCTACTACGGATCCTTCGGGCCGGTGGTCGGCAGCCGCCTGACGGTGAGCTTCGCGCCGGCGATCTCGGTCGGCGGCAGCACCCTGGACCGCCGGACCGCCGCGGTGGACTGGCGCCGCTACTGGCTGCCCTGGCGGCGGAACACCTTTGCCGCGAGGCTGACCGGAGCCTGGAGCGAGGGGGCCGACCCGCGATATTTCGTGCTCGGCGGACCCTTCACCCTGCGCGGCTACGATTTCTACGACTACGAATCCGAGGACAACCTGGCCGGCCCGCGCATGGCCATGCTGAACCTCGAATACCGCCTGCCGCTGTTCGATGCGCTGATCTTCGGCTGGCCCGGGCGCTGGGGGATCGGCCCGATCGGAGGCACGCTGTTCTTCGATCTCGGCGCGGCCTGGGAGGGGGATCTGCAGCCCTGGGGCCGCGACCGGAACGGCGACTGGGGATTGCGCGACTTGCGCGGCGACTACGGATTTGGTATTAGGACCCGCATCGGTTTCCTGCCCCTGAAGTTCGACTGGGCCCGCAGGACCGACCTCAGACGGGTCGGCGGGACGGTCTTCCACTTCAGCATCGGCCCGGAGTTCTAGACGCCCACGGAGAATCACTTGACGGACCTGTTGAAGAACCTCAACGAGGCCCAGCGCGCGGCGGTGACCGCGCCCGAGGGCCCGATGCTCGTGGTGGCGGGAGCCGGCAGCGGCAAGACGCGCGTGCTGACCGCCCGCATCGCGTACCTGCTGGAATCCGGCGGCGCGAAGCCCTGGGAGATCCTGGCCTTCACCTTCACCAACCGCGCCGCGGGCCAGATGAAGGAGCGGGTCAACGATCTGGTGGGCGCCGACATGGCCCCGCGCTGGATCGGCACCTTCCACGCCACCGGCGTGCGTATCCTGCGCGCCGACGGGGCCGCGGTCGGCGTGGGCTCGAACTTCTCGATCTACGACACCGACGACAGCAAGCGGCTGGTCAAGCGCTGCATGCAGGATTTGGCGATCGACATCAAGACCATCGCTCCGGCCTACGTGCGGTCGCTCATCTCGGGATGGAAGAGCAACGACATCGCGCCCGAGGCCGCCGCGACCGAGGCAGGCGAGTTCCGCGAGGAGAAGGCGGCCAAGGTCTTCGCCGCGTATGAGGATTCCCTGCGCCGCGCCAACGCCCTGGACTTCGACGACCTGATTCTGCGGACGGTCCATCTGCTGGAGCGTTCGCCCGAGGTGCTGGAGAAGTACGCCCGCCGCTTCCGCCACGTGCTGGTCGACGAGTTCCAGGACACCAACAAGCTGCAGATGGTGCTGATCAAGGCCCTCGGCTCGCACCACGGCAACGTCTTCGCCGTCGGCGACGACGACCAGTCGATCTACTCGTGGCGCGGGGCCTGCATCGAGAACATGCTGCGCTTCGAGGAATACTTCCGCGGCGCCGGGGTCGTGCGCCTCGAGCAGAACTATCGCAGCACCGGCAACATCCTGGCCGCAGCCAATGCCGTGATCGCCCACAACGAGAAGCGCAAGGGCAAGAACCTGTGGACCGCCGACGGGGCGGGCGATCCGCTGCGCTCGGAGATGGTGGGCGACGACGAGGACGAGGCGGCGCGGGTGGTCGAGATCGTGCGCGAGGAGGTCGCGGGCGGGATGCGGCGCGGCGACGTGACGGTGCTCTACCGGACCAACGCCCAGTCCCGCGTGCTGGAGGACGCCCTGCGGCGGGCCTCGCTGCCCTACCAGGTGGTCGGCGCCACGGCCTTCTACCAGCGGCGCGAGGTGCGCGACCTGCTGGCCTACCTGAAGCTGGTGAACAACCCGAGCGACGCGATCTCGGCGCTGCGGGTGATGAACGTGCCGAAGCGGCGCATCGGCGACGCCACCATCGGCCATCTTTCGGAGCTGGCCGCCGAGGAAGGGCTGTCGCTGGGGGAGACCGCAGGGCTGCCCGGCGTGCTCGAACGGCGCCTCGCGGGATCGGCCTGCAAGCGCCTGCGCGATTTCTTCGGGATGGTCGCGGCCTGGCGCACGGAGGCCGAGGCGGGCGGCCCGGTGCCGAAGCTGATCGAGCGGATCATGACCGAGGTCGGGTACGAGGGCTACCTGGAGCAGGACGATCCCACGTCGGCCAAGGACCGCAGCGAAAACGTCCAGGAACTGATCACCGGCGCCTACGCCTTCGACGAGCAGTCCGACGGCGGCACCCTGGCGCAGTACCTCGAGCAGGTGGCGCTGGTGGCCGACGCGGATACGATCACCGACCAGGAGGGCCTGGTGCGGCTGATGACCATCCACGCCGCCAAGGGCCTGGAGTTTCCCGTGGTGATCGTGGTCGGCTGCGAAGAGGAACTGATGCCGCACGTCTCGAACCTCGACGATCCCCCCGCGCTGGAGGAGGAGCGGCGGCTCTTCTACGTGGCCCTGACCCGGGCCGAGAAGCGTGCGCACCTGCTGCACGCCCGCTCCCGGCGGCGCTTCGGCGAACGGGTGCTGTGCGTCGCGTCGCGGTTTTTGCAGGAGCTGCCCGACGAGGTCGTCGAGCGGATCGGCGAGCAGACGGCCACGGCCGCGAACCTCGACAGCTTCCTCCATGGTCCGGCCGGCAGGCCGGGTCTGCTGTGGCGCGACGGCGAGCATCGTCGCGGCGGAAAGACCGGACGCAAGACCGGCGGACGAGGCGACGCGGGCCGTGCCGCCGCGCGCGATTCCGGATCCGGCGCGGCCTCGATCTTCGCCGCGGATTTCTCCCAGGAAGAGGTCGTGTTCCGGGCCGGCCAGGCGGTGATGCATCCCAAGTTCGGCCGCGGGGTGATCGCGAGGGTCGAGGGCGGCGGAGAGAACATCCAGGTGGCGGTCGATTTCCCCGGCGGCGACCGGCGTCATTTCCTGGCCCGGCTGGCCAAGCTGCGGCCTGCGGATTGACGGCGCCGCGCCCGGCCCGCCCTAGCGCACCAGCGTGACCTTGCGCGTCGATCTCTGCCCGCCGCCGGACAGCACCAGCCAGTACACGCCCGAGGGCAGCGGGCGGCCCCGGTCGTCCGCGCCCTGCCAGATCCAGGTGTAGGGTTCGGCGGCGGCGGCGTGATCCCCCAGATCCCAGCTTCCCACGCGCCGGCCGCGGGCGTCGTACGCGGACACGCCGATCGGGCCGCCGTCCGAGACCAGGTAGCTCAGGGTCGTTCCCGAGACGCCGGCCGGATTGGGCCGCGGCGGCAGCAGCACCGTCGCCGGCGGCGCGACCCTGGCCGCGCGCATCAGCAGCCATCCCTCGGGGTCGAGTTCGGTTTCCAGGACATCCCCGTCGAGATCCCACCGGAACGTTTCGACCGGTTCGCGGGCGGTCAGTCGCAGATCGACGTCACCGGCGGCGGTCGTCGCGCGCAGGGTGGCCGGCAGGGTGAAGACCGTCGGCTGGATCTGGCGCAGCTCCAGGATCAGGCGCGCGCCGCCGCCGGCCAGCGGAGCGGTCGTCGCCCACCATTCCACCTCGGGCACGGCCGAGGTCTCCAGCCAGGGGCCGAGCAGGCCCGAAACGTCGCAGCCCGTCTCGGCGCCGGCGATCGCCAGCATGTCCGCGGTCGTGACGTTCCCGTCGGCGAAGGCAGGGGCCGAGGCGTAGGCCTTCAGGAAGCGGAAGAACGCCGAGTCGCCCACCGCCCCGCGCAGCATGTGCAGCACCCAGGCGCCCTTGTCGTAGATCATCTGGTTGGGCAGGATCGGGTCGGGGTCGGTCAGCAGGCCCTGGTCGGCGAAGAGGTCGGGATGGCGCTCGGGGCCCATCTCGCGCATCGCCCGCAGGTACGCCTCGCGGCCTTCCTCGCGTTCGACCCACAGCGCCTCGCAGTATCGCGCGAATCCCTCGTTGAGCCAGATGTCCGACCAGCGCGCCGGGGTCATCCTGTCGCCGAACCAGCTGTGGGCCATCTCGTGCAGGAAGGTCGATTCGTAGCGGCCGTCGCCGGTCAGCATGAAGCGCGAGATGCTCGTGGCGGTCTGATGCTCCATCGCGCCGGCCCAGACGATCTCGACGTGGCCGTAGCGCTCGTCGGCGAAGGGGAAGGGGCCGCAGACTCCCTCCAGGAAGTTCATCATCTCGCAGGTGCGGGCCAGGTCGGCGCGGGCGGCGGCCTCGTCCTGCGGGAAGACGTGGAAGGTCAGCGGCACCTCGCCAAAGGACGCGTCGCAGGTCTCCTCCCAGGACGCGTAGTCGCTGACCGAGACCGCGATCAGGTACGTCGCTATCGGATGGTCCTCGCGCCAGCGGGTGGTGGTCAGGCCGGGCGCGGGCGAGGTCGTCCCGACCAGCACGCCGTTGCTGATCCCCACCAGGGGCTCGGGCGCGGTCACGGCGATCGTGGCGGTGGCCTTGTCCGAGGGATGGTCCTTGCAGGGCCACCAGGAATGGCTCGACCACGGCTCGCCGATCGAGAAGACCACCGGCGCGTCGTCGGCGGGATCTTCGGTCGGGCCGGGATGGCTGCGGAACATCAGCCCCACGTTCATCAGGCCGTGCGGCTGCGGTTCGCCGTGGTAGAAGACCGCGAGATCGGACTCTTCCCCCGCGACGCCGGTCGGTCCCGCCTCGACCACCAGGCTGTCTCCCAGGTGCGCGAATTCGATCGCCGCCCCGCGCCAGAGCACGCTGTCGACGGTCATGTTCCCGGTCAGATCCAGCACGATGCGGCCCGAACCGCCGCTCAGGAAGGCCAGAGACACCCCCACGCGGCCCGTGACGGCCTCGGCCGCGGGGTCGATGCCCAGGTCCAGATCGTAGTGCAGGACGTCGTAGCCGCGATCGTCGGCCCTCGGTGGGGGCGTGTCGGCCTTGGGAGCGGTTTCCGGCGCCGGTTTTTCGGAGGCTTCGGGATTCCAGGCGCGGCGGGGCTGGGCTGGGATATCCGGCTGCGCGGGCGCCGGCGCGGTCGGCACGAGCAGCGCGAGCAGCAGGGCGGTCGCGGCGAGCGATATGGTGGCGCGTGCGGACATCGTTCTCCCCATGGCTCCGAAGTAAGGGAACATCATCATACAGCGGATGGGACGTCGGCCCAAGTTCCCGTCTTCGGCGCGGGCGGAATTCGTCGCTGGCCAACCCCGCCCCGAAGCGGCAGAATGAGCGGCGACGGAGGTTCCCCCTTGCGAGAATTCGATCCCGACATCCTCGATCACGCCGCCGCCCTGGCCGGGCTCGATCCCGATCCGGCCGGACGAGCGGCCGCCGCCGAACGCCTGGCCCGGGTCGATGCGTGGCTGGCCGAACTCGACGGCGTCGAAGCGGCCGGGGAGGACGCGGCGGACACCGGCGAGACCGGACGCATGCCGCCGCCGCCCGGGCCGCCCCTGCGCGATGACGTTCCCCGTCCGGGACTCGACGCCGGCGAGGCCACGGCCGGAGCTCCGGAACTCCGCGACGGGTTCTTCGCCGCCCCGCGGCTGCGCGATCCCGCCGCGCCTGCGGACGGATCCGGGGGCGGGTCATGAGCGACCGCTTCAGCGGCCGCTTCCGGCCGACGTCGCCGACCCTGTCCGCAGCCGCCGCCGCCCTGCGCCGCGGCGACGCCGCCCCCGAAGATCTGGACGCCGCGCTTCGCGCCGCCATCGACGAACGCGAACCCGGACTCCACTGCTTCCGCGCCCTGAGCGATCCCGCCCGCGAACATCCCGCACCGGGCCGGCCGGTCGCAGGCGACTCCCCGCTGCGCGGCCTCGGCGGCGCGGTGAAGGCCAACATCTGCTGCCGGAGACTGCCGGCCGATTGCTGCTCGCGCATCCTGGCCGGATGGGAGCCGCCCTACGAGGCCACCGCGGTCGCGCGGTTGCGGGCCGCCGGGGCGCATGTCCTGGGCACCACGAACATGGACGAGTTCGCGATGGGATCGTCGACCGAGACCTCGGCTTTCGGCCCGACCCGCAACCCCCGCGCGCCGGACCGGGTGCCGGGCGGATCGAGCGGCGGGTCGGCCGCCGCGGTGGCCGCGGGCCTGGCGTTCTTCGCCCTGGGCAGCGACACCGGCGGCTCGGTGCGCCAACCCGCCCACTGCTGCGGCGTGGCGGGGCTGAAGCCGACCTACGGCCGCGTCTCGCGCCACGGTCTGGTGGCCTACGCCTCGTCCTTCGACCAGATCGGACCGCTGGCCCGCACCGTAGACGGCTGCGCCGCGGTCTACGCCGCGATCGCCGGGCGCGATCCTCTCGACGCGACCACCCTCGACGCCCCGGTCGGCGATCCGCTCGCCGCCTGCGCACGTCCGGTCCGCGGGATGCGGGTGGGGGTGCCGCGGGCGTGGTTGGGCGACGACGTCGAGCCGGGCGTGGCGGCCGCCTTCGACCGCGGCCTCGATGCCCTGCGAGAGGCGGGCGTCGTGATCGTCGATGTCGCGCTGCCCGCGCCGGAATCCGCCCTGGCCGCCTATTACGTCCTGGCCGCGGCCGAGGCCTCGTCGAACCTGGCCCGCTACGACGGCTCGCTCTACGGGGCCCGGCGCGATTCCGACGGCGGATGGGACGCCTCGGTGCGCGCCACCCGGTCGGCGGGATTCGGTCCGGAGGTCCAACTGCGCATCCTGCTCGGCGCCCACGTGCTCTCGTCGGGCCGCCGCGCCGACCGCTATCGCCGGGCGCAGCGGGTGCGGGCCGTGCTCGCGGCCGGCCTGGCCTCGACCTTCGCCGACTGCGACGCCCTGGCCACTCCGACATCCCCCTTCGCGGCCTTCCCCTTCGGCGCGCGCGCCGACGATCCGGTGCGGATGTACCAGGCCGACCGGTTCACCGTCCCGGCGAACCTGGCCGGTCTGCCCGCCCTCTCTGTTCCCGCGGGCGACGACGGCGCGGGTCTGCCGGTCGGATTCCAGTTCACGGGGCCGGCATTGGCGGAGGAGACGATTTTCGCCCTCGGCGGCGCTCTGGAAAGGATGCTCGCGGCGGCGGACGACGGCGGGGGGGATGCGCCATGAACTCCGCGCGCTTCGAGCCGGCCATCGGTCTGGAGGTCCACGCCCGCCTGAGGACCCGGACCAAGATGTTCTGCGGCTGCGCCAACGATTTCGGCGGCGCTCCGAACAGCCGCGTCTGCCCGGTCTGCCTGGGGCTGCCCGGCTCCCTGCCGACGGTCGGCGCCGCGGCGGTGTCCCTGGGGATGCGGATCGCCCTGGCCCTGGGCTGCGCCGTCCAGCCGGTTTCGCGCTTCGACCGCAAGACCTACTTCTATCCCGACCTGCCGAAGAACTATCAGATCACCCAGTATGCCGAGCCTCTGGCGCTCGGGGGCTCGCTGGACGTTCCGGGTTCCGAAGGCGGGCGGCCGGTGCGGATCGAAAGGCTCCATCTGGAGGAGGACGCCGCGCGCCTGGTCCACCGGCCCGGCGCCGTGCTGGTCGATGCGAACCGGGCTGGCGTCCCCCTGGCCGAGATCGTCACGCGGCCGGATCTGCGTTCGGGCGAGGAGGCCCGCGACTGGCTGGCCGCGCTGCGCCGGCTGCTGATCCATCTCGACGCCTGCGACGGCAATCTCGAACGGGGCAGCCTGCGCTGCGACGCGAACATCTCGCTGCGCCCGGCCGGCGCTCGCGAACCGGGGGCGCCGGTCGAGATCAAGAACCTCAACACCCTGCAGGGGGTGCGGCGGGCGCTGGAATTCGAGCGGCGGCGGCAGAGGTCCATCCTGGAAGACGGCGGAACCGTTGCGCGCGAGACCCGCGGCTGGGACGCCGACCGCGGCGAGACCTTCCCGATGCGGCCGAAGGAGACCACTCCCGACTACCGCTATTTCCCCGAACCCGATCTGCCGGCGCTGCGCTTGGACGAACGGGAGATCCGGGCCGCGGCCGCATCGTTGCCCGAGCCGCCGGCCGCGATCGAGGCCCGCTTCGTGCGCGATCACGGCCTGCCGCCGGCCGATGCCTGGCTGCTGACCGAGACTCCCGCGACCGCGGCCTACTTCGAAGCGGTCGCCGCTGCCGCCGGCGATCCCGTCGCGGCGGCCCGCTGGGTGGTCGGCGAGGTGCGCGGGGTTCTGAACTCCCGCGGATGGCGGATGGAGGATTTCCCGGTCGCGGCGGCGGAACTGGCGGCCCTGCTGCGTCTGCTGCGCGAGGGGGCGATCGCCCGGCCCGCGGCCCGCGCGGCTTTCGATCACATGGTCGCGACCGGGGCGGGGGCCGAGGAAGCCGTCGAGCGGCTGGGGCTGCGGCGGATCGCGGATTCGGCCGAACTGGCCCGTCTGGCCGCGGAGATCCTGGCCGAACATCCCGCTCAGGCGCGGCAGTGGCGCGAGGGGAAAGATGCGTTGGCGGATTTCTTCCTGGGCCTGATCATCAGGCGGACCGGGGGGCGCGCCGACCCCGCGGCGGTCCGCGAGACGCTGGAGGCGGTCAGGGATCGCCGGCCCTAGGCGAATATCGAGCCGAAACCATCGATTCGGCCCGTTTCCGGCCCGATTTCCGGCGTTTTTGTTTGCGGATTATCAGGGCGCTGCCTAACGTTCGGGCAGGTTTGTCAACATGGCCCCGACAGGAGCTGCCCATCCTCCGGGAGGAGTTCTCGAGATGTCGGATCACGATTTCCGTCTGGCGGACGATTTTCCTGGCGTTCCGCTCTCGGATTGGCTCGAAACGGTGAAGCGCGATCTCAAGGGCGCGCCGTACGAGAAGAAGCTCGTCACCCGCACATACGAGGGACTGCCCATCCAGCCCCTGTACGCGCGCAAGGACTGGGACGCCGCCGGCGATCCCTCCGGTTTCCCCGGACTGCCTCCGTTCACCCGCGGCGGCACCCCGCTGGGCGCCGCCGCGACGGGTTGGGACATCCGGCAGGAATACACGCAGCCGACCTCCTCGGAAGTCAACGCGGCGCTGCGCAAGGATCTGGCCCACGGAACCGCTTCGGTCCTGCTGCGCCTGGATCGCGCCGCGCGCGCCGGCCTGGATCCCGACCGTCCCGAAGCCGCCGATCTGGCCGGACGCGACGGCCTGATGCTTTCGAGCGCCGACAGCATGGCTTCGGCCCTCGACGGGGTGGACCTGCACCGCGTGCCGGTGGCCTTGATGCCGGGCGCCGGATTCGTCGGCGCGGCCGCGCTGCTGGCCGACGTCTGGGCCCGCTGGGAGATCACTCCGGACGAGGCCCGCGGGGCCTTCAACGCCGACCCCCTGGGTCAGCTGGCTTCCGGCGGCCGGCTGCCGACATCGGTAGAGGGCGCCCTGGCCGATCTGGGCGGACTGGCGGTCTGGACCCACGGCAAGTTCCCCGGGGTCACCTCGGTCCTGGTCGACACCGCGCCGTACCACGACGCCGGCGCCGACGCCGTGCTGGAGCTGGCGCTGGCCATGGCGACCGGCCTGGCCTATCTCAAGGCGATCACCGCCGCCGGGCTGGACATCGACGCCGCGGCCGGCCAGATCGCGTTCTCGTTCAGCGTCGACGCCGACTTCTTCACCGGGATCGCCAAGCTGCGCGCCGCCCGCCGCGTCTGGGCGCGTCTGGTCCAGGCCAGCGGCGGCGGCTCCGACGCCCAGAAGATGCGGCTGCACGCCCGCACTTCGGCGCGGATGATGACCCGTCGCGACCCCTGGGTGAACATCCTGCGCACCACGGTCGGCGCCTTCGCGGCCGGCGTCGCGGGAGTCGATGCGCTGACGGTCACGCCCTTCGACGCCGCCATCGGGATCTCGGACGATTTCGCGCGGCGCATCGCCCGCAACGTCCAGGTGATCCTGCTCGAGGAATCGCATCTCGGGAAGGTCATCGATCCGGCCGGCGGCGGCTGGTTCCTGGAGAAGCGGACCGACGAGCTGGCCCTGGCGTCCTGGACCCTGTTCCAGGAGATCGAGGACCGCTGCGGCCTGGGCAAGGCGCTGCGCCACGGCTGGGTCGCCGAGAGGATCGGCGAGGTCCATGCCGAACGCCTGAAGAATCTCGCCACGCGCCGCGATCCGATCACCGGGGTGAGCGAGTTCCCGAACGTGGACGAGGAGCCCGTCGTGCGGAAGGCGCCCGACCCGGCGTCGCAGCGCGCCGACGCCTCGGTTTCCCTGGGGCGGACCCGCGAACGGGGCGCCGTCGCCGACGCGCTCGAGGAATGCCGCGCCTGCGACCGGTCGAACAACGGAAACGGCTTCTTCGACGCGGCGGTCCGCGCCGCCGTCGCCGGCGCCGGACTCGGGGCGATCACCGCCGTCGCGACCGACGAAGGCGAACCGGCCGTGATCGATCCGCTGCCCGTCCACCGCTTCGCCGAATCCTACGAGGCCCTGCGCGACGCCGCCGAGGACTTCGCCGAGCGGACCGGCCGCCGGCCGCTGGCCTTCCTGGCGAATCTCGGCAAGGTCGCCCAGCACACCGGTCGGGCCACATGGAGCCGCAATTTCCTCGAGGCCGGCGGCTTCGAGGTGCTGACCAACAAGGGATTCCCCGACGCCGATGCCGCCGCGGCGGCGGCCGCCGAGAGCGGCGCTCCGCTGGCGGTGATCTGCTCGGCCGATCCGGTCTACGCCGATCTGGCCGCGCCGACCGCGGCCGCGCTGAAGAAGGCAGGCGTCCGCCGGATCCTGCTGGCCGGACGCCCCGGCGAGTTCGAGCGGCAATGGTGCGAGGCCGGCGTCGACGGTTACATCCATCTCGGTTGCGATGTCCTGGCGACCCTCCGCGGCCTGCTGCAGGACCAGGGGGTGAAGGCATGACATCGTTCCCCGATTTCACCAAGGTTCCCTTCGTTCACGAGTCGTCCGACGACCGCGTTCCCGATCGCGCCGCCTGGCGCGAGTCGGCCGAGCGCAGCCGCGACGGCGGTATCGACGACCTGACCTGGCACACGCCCGAGGGCATCGACGTCAACCCGCTGTACACCGCGGCCGATCTCGAGGGCCTGGACCATCTGGACACCATGCCCGGGCTGCCGCCGTTCCTGCGCGGGCCCTACGCCTCGATGTACGTGATGCGGCCGTGGACGGTGCGGCAGTACGCCGGCTTCTCCACCGCCGAGCAGAGCAACGCCTTCTACCGCCGCAACCTGGCGGCCGGCCAGAAGGGCCTGTCGATCGCCTTCGACCTGGCCACCCATCGCGGCTACGATTCCGACCACCCGCGGGTCCAGGGCGACGTCGGCATGGCCGGCGTGGCGATCGATTCGATCAAGGACATGCGGATCCTCTTCGACGGCATCCCGCTGGACAGGATGTCGGTCTCGATGACCATGAACGGCGCGGTGCTGCCGATCATGGCGCTCTACATCCTGGCCGCCGAGGAGCAGGGGGTGAAGCCGGAGCAGCTCGCGGGCACCATCCAGAACGACATCCTCAAGGAGTTCATGGTCCGCAACACCTACATCTACCCGCCGGCGCCCTCGATGAAGATCATCGGCGACATCTTCGCCTACACCTCGGCGAACATGCCGCGGTTCAACAGCATCTCGATCTCCGGCTACCACATGCAGGAGGCGGGCGCGACGGCCGATCTCGAGCTGGCCTACACCCTGGCCGACGGGGTGGAGTACCTGCGCACCGGCATCGCGGCGGGGCTCGGGGTCGACGACTTCGCGCCGCGGCTCTCGTTCTTCTGGGCGGTCGGGATGAACTTCTTCATGGAAGTCGCCAAGATGCGCGCCGGGCGGATGATGTGGGCCAAGCTGGTCAAGCAGTTCGGGCCGAAGAATCCCAAGAGCATGTCGCTGCGCACCCACAGCCAGACCTCGGGCTGGAGCCTGACCGCGCAGGACGTCTTCAACAACGTGACGCGCACCTGCATCGAGGCGATGGCCGCCAGCCAGGGACACACCCAGTCGCTGCACACCAACTCCCTGGACGAGGCGCTGGCGCTGCCGACCGACTTCTCGGCCCGCATCGCGCGCAACACGCAGCTGTTCATCCAGCAGGAGACCGGCACCTGCTCGACGGTCGATCCCTGGGCGGGCAGCTATTATGTCGAGAAGCTGACCCGTCAGCTGGCCGAGCGGGCCTGGGACCACATCGCCGAGGTCGAGGAGCTCGGCGGCATGGCCAAGGCGATCGAGGCCGGCATCCCCAAGCTGCGGATCGAGGAGGCCTCGGCCCGCACCCAGGCGCGGATCGATTCCGGGCGGCAGACGGTCGTCGGGGTCAACAAGCACATCCTGGAAGAGGACGAGGACGTCGAGGTGCTGAAGGTCGACAACTCGGCCGTGCGCGATTCCCAGATCGCCCGCCTGCGCGAGCTGCGGGCCGAGCGCGACGGCGCCGAGGTGGAGGCCGCGCTCGCGGCCCTGACCCGCTGCGCCGATGGCGGCGACGGCAACCTGCTGGACCTGTCGGTCAAGGCCGCCCGCGTCGGGGCCACCGTCGGCGAGATGAGCGCCGCGATGGAGAAGGTCTTCGGCCGGCACGAGGCCAGCATCAACGCTATCTCGGGGGTGTACAGCGGCGAAATGGGCGAAAAGAGCGATGATCTGTCCAAGGTCCGCGCGATGGTCGAGGCTTTCGCCGAGCGCGAAGGCCGGCGCCCCCGGATCCTGGTGGCCAAGATGGGACAGGACGGGCACGACCGCGGCCAGAAGGTCGTGGCCACCGCCTACGCCGACCTGGGCTTCGACGTCGACGTCGGCCCGCTGTTCCAGACCCCGGAGGAGACCGCGCGGCAGGCCGTCGAGAACGACGTGCACGTGGTGGGCGTCAGCTCGCTGGCGGCCGGGCACCTGACCCTTGTGCCGGCCCTGCGCGACGAGCTGGCCAAGCAGGGGAGGCCGGACATCCTGATCGTGGTCGGCGGCGTCATCCCGCCCCAGGATTTCGACGCCCTGCGCGAGGCGGGCGCCGCGGCGATCTTCCCGCCGGGAACGGTGATCGCCGAGGCGGCCGAGGAACTGATGCGGAAACTGGAGGCGGCGTCCGCGTGAACCGCGACCCACGCAAGGCCAACGGCCTGACCCTCGACCGGTACGTGGCCGGGGTCAGGGCCGGGGACCGCGCGGTTCTCGGCCGGGCCATCACCCTGATCGAGAGCTCCCGCGGCGATCATCAGGAGCTGGCCCAGAGCCTGCTGGCCGAGCTGCTGCCCGATACCGGCAAGGCCCGGCGCGTCGGCGTGACCGGCGTGCCGGGCGTAGGCAAGAGCACCTTCATCGACGCCCTCGGCACCAACCTCACGAAGCAGGGCCACCGGGTCGCCGTGCTGGCGATCGATCCATCCAGCTCGATCTCCGGCGGCAGCATCCTCGGCGACAAGACCCGCATGACCAAGCTGTCGGTCGATCCGCGGGCCTTCATCCGCCCATCGCCCAGCGCGCGCACCCTCGGCGGCGTGGCCCGCAAGACCCGCGAGACCATGCTGCTCTGCGAGGCGGCGGGCTTCGACGTGGTGCTGGTCGAGACCGTCGGCGTGGGCCAGAGCGAGACCGTCGTCGCCGAGATGGTCGACTTCTTCCTGGTGCTGATGCTCGCCGGCGCCGGCGACGAGCTGCAGGGCATCAAGCGCGGCGTGCTCGAGCTGGCCGACATGATCGCCATCAACAAGGCCGACGGCGACAACGCCCGCAAGGCCGAGCGCGCGGCGGCCGAGTACCGTCACGCCCTGCATTACATGCGTCCGAAATCCCCGAACTGGACGACTCCGGTCGCGACCTGCTCCGCGCTGGCCAACCTGCGGCTCGACGAGCTGTGGGAATCGATCGAGCAGCACCGCGCCGCGCTCGAGGCCTCCGGCGAGCTGAAGGATCTGCGCCAGCGCCAGCAGCTGCGCTGGATGTGGTCGATGGTCGAGGACAGGCTGATGGTCGCGCTGCGCGGCCATCCCGGCGTGCGCGCGCTGCTGCCCGAACTCGAGGGCCAGGTGCGGCTCGGGACGCTCACCCCGACGACCGCCGCCCGCCGGATCCTCGATCTCTACGCCGAACGCGACTGAGAACCCCCTTTACCCGCGACGATCCGAAACGACGCGGGGGCCCGGCATCGGCCGGACCTCTCGCCGCCGGCCGGTACGGTTCTGGCAGGAGATCCCGCGCCCCGCCCATCCCGGGCGGCGGGAATCCTCCTCCCGGAAGCGAGAATCCATCCATGCGCAAACGGATCACTGTCGCGTTCGTCCTGGCCTCCGTCCTGGCCCTGCTGTCCCCCCTGTCGCCCGGCGGCGACGCAGCGGCGGGGGTGTGGATCTCGGAGTTGATGGCCGATCCCGCGACCGACTGGAATCAGGACGGGATCTACGACGCCCAGGGCGACGAATGGATCGAGATCTCCAACGACGGGCCGAACTCCGTCGATCTCTCGGCCCTGTACGTGCGCGACGCCTACGGCGACGATGCGCACCTGCGCCTGTTCGGCATGCTGCCGGCGGGCGCGGCCAAGGTCTTCTACGGCAGCGACGCGGTGGCCTGGCAGCTGGCCAACGACATGAGCCTGACCGGGTTCAGCCTGAACAACACCGGGGATTCGGTCCAGCTGTTCGTCGGCGATCCTTCCACCGCGTTCTCCGAGTTGATCGACGAGGTCTATTTCCCCGACCACACCGCCGATGACGACCGGGCGGTCGGCCCGGAATTCCACGGCGGCGCGCTGCTGCTCTACGACGGCCTGAACACCTATTCCGGAACCAAGACCCCGGTGGGCACCGGCTGCGAACCCACTCCCGGCCTGATCAACGAATGCAATCCCTCGGTTCCCGGCGAGGATGTCAGCTGGGGGGCGGTCAAGACGCTCTACGGTCGGTGACGCTCGTCACCGTCCGGGGCCGTCGTCCGGCGGGGGCCTTTCCCCCTTCCGGCCGGGCGGCGGCCCGCCATGCGCCTGCTCCGTATCGCAATACAGCAGATTCGCATTAAAATCCCTATACTGTCGGTTCGTTATCCGCTAAGGTCGGGGGCGGCACGGCGGGGATGCGTCGCGCCCGTGGTCCATCGCGTCGAGGGGGGAGCCCGATGCAGTTGACCGAGAACCAGACCATGATCCGCGACCTGACCCGCGATTTCGCTCGCGCCAAGATCGCGCCGGTGGCGGCGGAATTCGACGAATCCGCCGTCTTTCCCGAAAAGACCGTCGCCGAGATGGCGTCTTTGGGACTGATGGGTTTGAAGGTCCCCGCCGAGCAGGGGGGAGCCGGGGTCGACAACCTGAGCTACGCCCTGGTGATCGAGGAGCTGGCGCGGGTCGACGGCAGCCACGCGTTGATCGTGGCCGCCCACAACAGCCTCGGTTGCTGGCCGATCTCCGCCTTCGGATCCGACGCCCAGAAGCAGCGGTGGCTGCCCGGGGCCAGCGCCGGCGAATACCTGTTGGCCTTCGGCCTGACCGAGCCCGGCGCCGGCAGCGACGCCGGCGGCACCGCCACGACCGCCGTGCGCGACGGCGACCGGTGGGTGATCAACGGCCGCAAGATGTGGATCACCAACGCGCCGCGGTCCGGGGCGGTCATCATCACCGCGGTCACCGATCCCGACGTCCCGCCCGGCAGAGGCATCTCGGCCTTCATCGTTCCGACCGACACCCCCGGTTTCACCATCGAGAAGAAAGAGGACAAGCTCGGCATGCGCGCCTCCGACACCGCGCCGCTGATCCTCGAGGACGTGAGCGTGCCGGCCGACGCGCTGCTGGGCGAGCAGGGGGCGGGCTTCAAGCAGTTCCTGGCCACCCTCGACGGCGGCCGGATCTCTATCGCCGCGCTGGCCCTGGGGCTGGCCGGGGGCGCCTTGGCCGCGGCCCGCGACTACGCCCGCGGGCGCGTCCAGTTCGGCCGTCCGATCTCCGAGCAGCAGGCCGTGCAGTTCATGCTCGCGGACATGGCCGTCGACGTCGACGCGTCGCGCCTGCTGACCTACGAGGCCTGCCGCCTGAAGGACGCCGGCGAGCCCTACGCCGACACCGCGGCCAAGGCCAAGCTCTTTGCCAGCGAGGCGGCCATGCGGGTGACCTATTCCGCCATCCAGATCCTGGGCGGCTACGGCTTCTGCCGCGAATACCCGCTCGAACGGATGTACCGCGACGCCAAGCTCTGCACCATCGGCGAGGGGACCAGCGAGATCCAGCGGCTGGTCATCGCCCGCAATCTGCTGCGGGATTGACCGCGGCCCAAAGGGAGGATCCATGAACCAGAGAGTCGTGATCGCCGGAGCGGTGCGCACCCCCATCGGGCGCTTCCAGGGCGGCCTCGCGGGTTTGACGGCCCCCCAGCTGGGGGCGGCCGCGATCCGGGGCCTGCTCGATCGCACGGGCCTGGACCCGGCCCTGCTCGACGAGGTCCTGATGGGCTGCGTGGTCCAGGCCGGACTGGGCCAGAATCCCGCCCGCCAGGCCGCCATCGCCGCCGGGGTGCCCGAGACGATCAGCTCGGCGACGATCAACAAGGTCTGCGGTTCGGGGCTCAAGACGGTGATGCTGGCCGCCCAGGCGATCAAGGCCGGCGACGCCGAATGCATCCTGGCCGGGGGGATGGAGTGCATGAGCCGCATCCCCTACGCCCTGTTCGACGCCCGCGACGGCATGCGGCTGGGCGACCGCAAGGTGACCGACCTGATGGTCCACGACGGCCTGTGGGACGTGTACAACGACTTCCATATGGGGATGACCGCCGAACTGGTGGTCGAGAAGTACGGCGTCGACCGCGAGCGGCAGGACGTCTTCGCGGCCGAATCGCACCGCCGGGCGGTGGCCGCGGCCGAGGCCGGGGAGTTCGACCGCGAAATCGTGCCGGTCAGCGTGCCGCGCCGCAAGGCCGACCCCCTGGTGGTCGACCGCGACGAGGGGCCGCGTCCGGGCACCACGGTCGAGGGCCTGGCCAAGCTGCGGCCCGCATTCAAGCGCGACGGCGGCTCGGTGACCCCGGGCAACGCCTCGACGATCAACGACGGGGCCGCGGCGGCGCTGGTCTGCACCCGCGACTTCGCCCGCGAGCACGGCCTGCCGGTCCGCGCGGTGATCGAGGCCTATTCCACCGGAGCGGTCGAACCCAAGTGGGTGATGATGGCGCCGGTGACCGCGGTCGGCAACCTGCTGCGCAAGACCGGCCGGTCGCTCGGCGACTACGGCCTGGTCGAGCTGAACGAGGCCTTCGCGGCCCAGGCGATCGCGGTGACCGAACAGCTGGGCCTGGACATGGAGAAGGTCAACGTCCGCGGCGGGGGCGTGGCGCTGGGCCATCCCATCGGAGCCTCGGGCTGCCGCTGCCTGGTCACCCTGCTGCACGCGATGGAGGACCGGGGCGTGCCCGACGGCATCGTCTCGCTCTGCCTGGGCGGCGGCGATGCTGTGGCCATGGCCATCAGCTTGCCGAAGTAGCGCGCAAATACATCAGCCGCAGTAATTTGTGGCGTTTCGTGGAGGTAAGACATGAAGGTCGCTGTGATCGGCGGCGGAACCATGGGCAACGGCATCGTCCATGTCTTCGCCCAGCACGGGCACGACGTCGTGCTGATCGACGTTTCCGAGGAGGCGCTGGCGCGGGCCCGCGGCGCGATCGAGAAGAATCTCGGCCGGCAGGTGAAGAAGGACCTGATCACCGAACAGCAGCGGGACGACGCCCTGGCCCGCATCACGACCGCCGTCGATGTGGCCGCGGCCGCAGGAGCGGATCTGGCGGTCGAGGCGGTCTTCGAGAACTTCGACGTCAAGAAACGGATCTTCGAGCAGCTCGACGCGGCCTGCGGCGACGAGGCGATCCTGGCCACCAACACCTCGTCGATCTCGGTCACCAGGATCGCGGCCTGCACCGGCCGGCCGCGGAAGGTCATCGGGATGCACTTCATGAACCCGGTGCCGGTGATGAAGCTGGTCGAGGTCGTCCGCGGCCAGGCCACCGACGACGCCACCCTCGAGGAGGTCATGACCGTGGCCCGCGACCTGGGCAAGGTGCCGGTCGTGGTGCAGGACTATCCGGGCTTCATCTCCAACCGGGTGCTGATGCCGATGATCAACGAGGCCGCGTTCTGCCTGATGGAGGGCGTGGCCGACCGCGAGGCCGTCGACACGGTGATGAAGCTGGGCATGGCCCATCCGATGGGGCCGCTGGCGCTGGCCGACTTCATCGGCCTGGACGTCTGCCTGGACATCATGAACGTGCTCTACGAGGGCTTCGCCGACGGCAAGTACCGGCCCTGCCCGCTGCTGCGGCGGATGGTCGACGCCGGCCAGCTGGGCTGCAAGACGGGCAGGGGCTTCTACGAATACGAGTGACGGGAGACCGCCGTGGACTTCGCCATGACCGAGCAGCAGAAGATGATCCGCGACACCGCGCGCGATTTCGCCGCCCGCGAGCTGGCGCCCCACGCCGCGCAATGGGATCGCGACGAGCATTTCCCGGCCGAAGCGGTGAAGAAGCTGGGCGAGTTGGGGTTCATGGGCATGAACGTGCCCGAGCGGTACGGCGGCGCCGGCTTCGACATGGTCGGCTACGTGCTGGCGATGGAGGAGATCTCCGCCGCCTGCGCCTCGACCGGCGTGATCATGTCGGTGAACAACTCGCTGGTCTGCTGGCCGCTGGAGACCTACGGCTCCGAGGAGCAGAAGCAGCGCTTCCTGGCGCCTTTGGCCCGCGGCGAGAAGCTGGGCGCCTACTGCCTGAGCGAACCGGACGCCGGCACCGACGCGGCCAACCAGCGGACCCGCGCCGCGCCGGACGGCGACCACTGGGTCCTGAACGGCATGAAGAACTTCATCACCAGCGGCGCGCACGCCGACATCCTGATCGTCTTCGCCCAGACCGATCCCGAACTGCGGCACAAGGGCATCGCCGCGTTCATCGTCGAGAGCGCCGCCGAGGGCTTCGCGGTGATCAGCAAGGAGAAGAAGCTGGGCATCCGCGCCAGCGACACCGCCCAGCTGGCCTTCGACAACGTGCGCGTGCCGGCCGGCCAAATGCTGGGCGAGGTGGGCCAGGGGTTCAAGGTCGCCATGTCGACGCTCGACGGCGGGCGCATCGGCATCGCCAGCCAGGCCCTGGGCTCGGCCAGGGCGGCGCTGGAGGCGGCGACCGAGTACGCCAAGACCCGCGAGCAGTTCGGCCGCCCGATCGCGAAGTTCCAGGCCATCCAGTGGAAGATCGCCGACATGGCCACCGAGTACGAGGCGGCCCGGCTGCTGACTTTGCGCGCGGCGAACCTGAAGGACCGCGGCGAGCCCTACGGCGAGGCCGCCGCGATGGCCAAGCTCTACGCCAGCGAGGCCGCCAACCGCATCGCGAACGAGGCGGTGCAGATCTTCGGCGGCAACGGCTATTCGAAGGAGTTCCCGGTCGAACGATATTTCCGCGACGCCCGCATCACCTCGATCTACGAGGGCACCAGCGAGGCGCAGCGGTTGGTGATCTCGGGCCACAGGTTGAGGTAGCCATGGATTTCACGCTCACCGAGCAGCAGACGATGTTCCGCGACATGGTGCGCGACTTCGCCGCGAAGGAGATCGCGCCGATCGCCGCCGACATGGACCGCGACGGCGGCATGCCCGACGATCTGGTCGAGAAGATGCGCGCCAACGGTTTCTTCGGCCTGAGCTTCCCCGAAAAGCACGGCGGCCTGGACGTCGACACCACCACCTACGGCCTGGTCGTCGAGGAGCTGTCGGCGGTCAGCGCCGGGGTGGCGGTGATGATCTGCGTGCACAACAGCGTGGGCAGCTACCCCATCGCGATGTACGGCAGCGATGAGCTCCAGGCCCGCGTGCTGCCCCGGATGGCGGCCGGCGAGATCGCCGCCTTCTGCGTCAGCGAGGCCGGCGCCGGATCCGACGCCGCCGCCATCGCCGCCACCGCCGCCCGCGACGGCGACCACTACGTGCTGGACGGCAGCAAGATGTGGGTGACCAACGGCGCCCGGGCGCGATTCTACGTCGTGCTCGCGCGCACGCCCGGCACCGTCGGCCACGACGACATCCACGCCCTGCTGGTCGAGCGCGACGCCCCGGGCCTGAGCGTCGCCAAGGAGGAGGACAAGATGGGCCTGCGGGCCTCGGACACCTGCGTCCTCGAACTGGACGGCGTGCGCGTGCCCGCGGAGAACCTGCTGGGCAAGGAGGGCGACGGCTTCCCGGTGGCGATGAAGGCCCTCGACGGCGGGCGCATCGGCATCGCATTCCAGGCACTGGGCATCGGCCGGGCCTGTCTGGAGGCCGCCGTCCGCTACGCCGGGCAGCGCGAGGCCTTCGGCAAGAAGCTGTGGAACATCCCGACGGTGCGCGACAAGTTCGCCGACATGGCCTCGCGCCTGCACTCGGCGCGGCTGACCGCCCTGCACGCCGCCTGGCTCAAGGACCAGGGCAAGGCCCATACCAAAGAGGCGGCGATGGCCAAGCTGCTGGCCACCGAGGCGGCGGGCTTCGTGGCCGACGAGGCGGTGCAGATCCACGGCGGATTCGGCTACACCAAGGAGTTCGATGTCGAGCGCTACTACCGCGACGTTCGCGTCACCCGCATCTACGAGGGCACCAGCGAGATCCAGCGCCTGGTGATCGCGCGGTCGGTGATCCGCGAGCTGGGCTGAGGCGCCGGCGGCCCCCGCGAAAGCCGGCGGATGGATTCTTTGCTGTCTGTCCGGCCTCCGGCGCGTTATCCTGCCCCCACCATGGGACGCCGCAAGATCAAGAAGAGCCGCCAGGCCGCCGAAAGGGTGCTGTCGATCCTCGACCGCCTTTCCGGCCGCCAGGACGACAGCCGCGACCGGCCGGACAATGGCCGCGGCCGCACCGACCGCGCGCGCGACGGCCGTGGCGGAGGCCGCGAAGGCCGGGGGGGCCGCGGACGTCCCGACCGCCCCTCGCGCGATGTCCGCTACCTGCCGATCCGCGGCAACGAGGAACTCTTCGCCAAGCTCTGCCACGACGATTTCGAGTACCTGATGTCGCGGCCCTTCAGCGCCCCGGCCGACGTGCTCGAGGTTCTGCTGCCGCAGTCGGTCGCCGGCCGCGCCCAGAACGGCCACGGCTGGTTCGCCGATTCCTACGGCTCGCCGCTGGTCTTCCGCGAAGCGACCTTCGATCGCATCCTCACCGAGCTGGAGAAGACCTGGCCCGGCCTGCGCCACGACGCCGTCCGTTTACGCCGCCAGCGGCTGGTCGACAACGTGCGTGAACACGTCCTGGCCCGCATCGGCACGTCGACCATGACCCTGGAAACCGTCGACGGCCCCCTGCTCGGGGCCGATTTCCTGCGCGGCGTCGAGGTCGACACCGCCGATTTCCTGCGCGGCATGGTGCTTGCCGGCTACATGGACGACTGGGACCAGCGGCGGATGACCACCGTCTGGAACGGCCGGGCTTTCGACGGCGGGCGCTACGAACTCGGCGGCGGCGACATCCGGGTCGTCGATCGCGAGATGTTCAGGATGACGGGCATCGGCGACGCCGGGATCGGCGCCTGGGAGGACGACGAACTGCGCGAACTGGAGCGGCTCGGGGTGCTGATGCCGCTGGGCGACGACCGAGAGTGGGAGTATCCGCGCTACGACCAGGTCTACTTCCGCCGCCGGACCGGCGACGGCGTGTGCGACGATCTGGCCCTGATCCGCATAGGCGCCGAGTGGGGCTTCGCCGGCCTGCTCGGGGCCTTCGCGATGGACGCCATCGACACCTACGACAAGCATCTGGCCCGCTTCGCCAGCAAGGGCACCGACCACGCCCTGGCCGAGGCGATCCAGCAGGCCTGGCTGGAGAAGACCGGCGAGAACCTGGTGGGCGGCGAGCAGATCCTCGACCTGATCCGCTTCGCCGCCAAGGACAACGATCCGCCGACGCGGCTCTCGAGCTCGCACCGCCGCTTCCTGCAGACCGAGCCGAAGGGCCGCGTGCCCACGCTGCTGCATCACTGGCGTTTTCTGCAGGGGGAGAAGCTCGACGAGATCAAGCTGGGGTTCGCCCGCGTGCCGGCCCGCGAGTTCTACGCGCTGGCCCACGCGCGGCTGCGCAGCATCGGCAGCCCGGTCGGGTCGCCGGAATTCCGGTCGGAATCGGGGAAGGATAGCGGTTGATCACTGGATTATGATCGGGTATTATCGCTTTGCTCCCCGAGAAAGGAATGTGTGAAAGTGATCGAATCTCTGCCCGGACAGCATCTCTCCAACCTATCGGCAGGAACCCGAGAGTTCTCACCATCAATTATAGATCAAATAGATTCAAATCTATTTGATTTAAAAATTGTATCGAGGATTCCGGGAGAACTGCCGCCTGATTGACCCAATTCTCCCAAATATATGAATCCTCGGTGCCCGGAACCGAGGGCTTCCGTGTGCCCTCCAGTGAACTCGACCACCGAGGAGGGCTCCATGCTCTGCGATAGCTTCCTGGTCCGGCCTTTCCGAGCCATCGGCGCGAAGATCCGCGTCGAAACCACCCGCGAAGGGTCGTCTCCGTTCCAGGTCGATGTCGGTTGCGGCGCTGAAGACGGCGTTTTCATCCTGAAATTCCACCGGGATGTCTGCCGCGAGGTGCGGGTCTTCGACCTCGACGCCCGCGATCGTCTGCTGCTGATCGGGGTCCGGGCCTGCGTCTGGGACCCGGTGTCCGGCGGCTGGACCGGGGAGACGGCCCAGTACCGTTATCTCTGCGGGCGCGACGAGGGTGGATCGTTCGCCGTCGAGATTTCGATCGGCGGCGGCGCGGAGACCGTCGCCGAAGCGATGGCGGCGGTGAAGCCCCGGCTGGCGCGCGGGGCCTGATCACGACCGCCGGGGCAGGACCTCCTCGCCCTCTCTGCGCGCGATCACCGCCGCGCCGCAGCTGTCGCTCCAGACGTTGACGCAGGTGCGGCACATGTCCAGCACCGGGTCGACCGCCAGGATCAGCGCCACGCCTTCGAGCGGCAGCCCGACCGTTTCGAGGATGATCGAGATCATCACCAGGCCGGCGGCCGGGATGCCCGCGGCTCCGATCGAGGCCAGCAGCGCGGTCACCACCACCAGCACCTGGTCCAGCGGCCCGAGCGCCACGCCGTAGGCCTGGGCGATGAACAGCGCCGCGACGCATTCGTAGAGCGCGGTGCCGTCCATGTTGATCGTCGCGCCGAGCGGCAGCACGAAGCTCGACACCCGGTTGCTCACCCCGGCGCGGTCCTCGATGCATTCGAGGGTCAAGGGCAGGGTGGCCGACGACGAGCGGGTGGAGAACGCGGTCATCAGGGCCGGCGCCATCGCCCGGGCGTGGCGGTGGGCGGGCAGGCGGCCGAGCGCGCGGCAGAGCAGCGGCAGGATCACCGCCGCGTGGATGACCAGGGCCGCCAGCACCGTCAGGAAATACCTCGCCAAAGGCGCGAAGGCCGTGAACCCGCTCTCGGCGACGATCCGGCCCACCATCCCGAAGATTCCCAGCGGCAGGAACAGGATCACCCAGCCGGTCACCTTCATCATCGCCGCGAACAGGCCTTCCCAGAAGCGCACCTGCGGCCCGCGCACGTTCTCGGGCAGCACCGTCAGCGCCGCGCCGAAGAGCAGGCAGAAGAAGATCAGCGGCAGGATCTCGCCGTGGACCGCGGCCGCCGCGACGTTCTCCGGCACCATCCGCATCACGATGCCGACCAGGTCGCCGGCGCCGCGGCCGCCCAGATCCTCGGTCAGCGCGGCGGCGCCGGCGGCCAGGCCCAGGCGCGAGCCGACCGGGCCCGAGGCGTCGGCGCCGGGGTGGATCAGGTTGACCAGCAGCAGCCCGACCAGGATCGCCGCCAGGCTGGTGGTGAGGTACCAGGCGAAGGTGCGGCCGAAGAGCCTGCCCAGGGTGCGGCCCGAGCCCAGGCCCGCCACGCCGGTGATGATCGAACCGGCGATCAGCGGCACGATGATCATCTTCAGGGCCCGCAGGAAGAGGTCGCCCAGAAAATCGAGGACCGCCGGGACCGACGCGCCCAGCAGCCGGCCTTCCGGACCGCTCAGCGCCCCGGCCAGCACCCCGAGCAGAAGCGCCGCGGCGATCTGGGCGGGAAGGGGCCAGCGCCAGGGGCGGGCGAGGCGGTGGCGGGCGGAACGGTCGGCCGTCGGCGAGGATGGGGATTCGGGCATGGCGGCGTCCTTGCTCGACGGGTTCGGCGGGCTCGGCGATGCGCGGCGCGGCGAAGAGCGGCGCGCGGCTCGGCGCATCGCGTTTCCGGATGTCGGGCGCGGGCGCGCGCCCCGGACCACCCTACCGGATGCGGCCGCGGGCCTCAAGGCCGGGAAACCGGCCCGATCGGCGCGGATCGGCGCGGATCGGGAAATTGATTCTGGCCACCGGCCGGGCAGATGCTAGTATGGACGCAACATCTCCCGGAATCACGCCCGCCGGCATCGCGGCGGGTTTGTCCCTATTAGCCATCCGATCGGAAGGGGAGAAGATGCGTTGGTCTGCGGTCAAGGGGGACCCGGCCCTGCTGAAGGGCGATCTGCTGGTGCTCGGAATCTTCGCGGGGGACAAGGGTCCCGATCTGAAACCGTTTCGGGATCTCGACGCCGTTCTCGGCGGCGGCCTGAAGAAGCTGGCCAAGGGGAGCGTTTTCGAGGCCAAGGCCGAGAAGTCGCACCTGCTGCCCGGGGGCGAGGCCGGCTGCCCGTGGGTGATGGCGGTCGGATTGGGCAAGCGAGACGACTGGACCGCCGAGCGCGCGCGCCGTTGCGCCGCGGTGGTCGCCGTCCGGGCCCGCGATATCGAGGCGAAGCGCTGTTTGATCCATCTGCCCGGCGCCGATTCGGGCATGGACGTCGACGCCCTGGCCCGTTGCTGGGTCGAGGGGGCCGAGATGGGCCTGTGGCGGGCCGGGTCGCTGAAGACCGACCGCAAGGACGCCTCGCAGGATCTGCCGCGCGAGATGAAGCTGGTCGCCGCCGAAGGCCAGGCCGTCGCCGAACTTAAGGCCGGGGCCGCCGAGGGTCAGGCCTTCGCCGCGGGCAACCTCTTCGCCCGCGACCTGGTGAACAAGCCGGCCAACCTGCTCGGACCCGCCGAACTGGCCGCGGCCGCCCGCGCGATGGCCCGCCGCGAGGGATTGACCTGCAAGGTCATGGGCCCCGCCGAGCTGAAGAAGCGCGGCATGGGCGGCGTTCTGGGCGTGTGCCAGGGCAGCCGCCGCGATCCGAAGTTCATCGTTCTGGAGGGCGGGCCCGTCCGAGGGGCGGCGAAGGCTCCGTTGCTGGCGCTGGTCGGCAAGGGCGTGACCTTCGACGCCGGCGGCATCTCGCTGAAGCCCTCGGCCAAGATGCACGAGATGAAGGGCGACATGGGCGGCGCGGCCGCGGTGTTGGGCGCGGCGCTGATCGTCCGCAGGCTGGGGCTGCCGGTGCGCCTGCTGGCGGTGGTGCCCGCGGTCGAGAACATGCCCGACGGCGACGCCATCCGGCCGGGAGACGTGCTGACGATGGCCTCGGGCAAGACCGTCGAGGTGCTGAACACCGACGCCGAGGGCCGGCTGATCCTGGCCGACGCCCTGCATTACGCGGCGGCCCGCAAGCCCGACTGGATCATCGACGCGGCCACCCTGACCGGCGCCTGCGTCGTCGGCCTGGGCACGCAGTTCGCCGGCCTGTTCGTCAACGACGGCGATCTGGGCGAGACGATCGACCGCGCCGGCGGCGAGACCTTCGAACGCGTCTGGCGCCTGCCGCTGATCGACGAGCATCACAAGGCGATCGAGAGCCCGGTGGCCGACCTGCAGAACATCGGCGGCCGCGACGGCGGCGCCCTGACCGCGGCGGCCTTCCTCGAGGAGTTCGTGCCCGAGGACGTCGCCTGGGCCCACATCGACATCGCCGGTCCCGCGTGGACCGAAGGCGCCGGCCCGGTGGCGGGCAAGGGCGCGTCGGGATACGGCGCGCGCCTTCTGGCCCGCGTCGCGCAGCTGCTGGCCGAACGGGAGTAGCCTGTGAAGGGGTTGGGACGTCAGGATACCCGCGGCTTGCTGCGGATCATCGGCGGACTGGCCCTGCCGGTGGTGCTGGCGAACATCTCGCAGACGCTGATGGGCCTGGTCGACACCCTGATGGTCGGCCGGCTCGGCACCGATGCCCTGGCCGCGGTCGGCGTGGCGACCCTGATCTACTCGGGGCTCGCCACGCCGATCAAGTCGCTGGACGTGGCGGTGCAGACCTTCGCCGCCCGCCGCGTCGGCCAGGGCCGCGACCGCGAGGTCGGCGCCGTGCTGCTGACCGGATCGGGCGTGGCGGTCGCCGTCGGCCTGTTCTTCACCCTGGTCGGCATGAAGTTCCCCGGCTTCCTGATGGGACTTTCCGGCCAGACCGCGGCGGTCGATTCCCTCGGCGTCACCTACCTGATGTGGCGTTTCCCCGGCCTGCTAGCTTTTCTGCTGTTCTTCATGCAGAAGGCGACCTTCGACGGCATCGGCCGCATGAAGCTGGGCATGTGGATCGGCGTCGGGATGAACGTCTGCAACGCGCTGCTGAACTGGATGTTCATCTTCGGCCGCCTCGGCGTTCCGGAGATGGGGGTGGCCGGAGCGGCGCTGGCCAGCACCCTGAGTTCGACCCTGGCCGCGATCGTGTTCTTCGGCGTGGCCCTGGCCCCGGACGTTCGCCGCCGCTACCGTCTGATCAGCCGCAGCAACTTCCGCCCCGACCTGCTGAAGCCGTTTCTGCGGATCGCCTGGCCTCCGGCGGTGCAGGCCTTTGGCGCTCTCTGCGCGGTTCTCGTATTCTTTGGCATCCTGGGCCGGATCTCGACCCTGGCGGTGGCCGCGGGCAACATCGTCTTCCGCATCGCGGCGCTGTCGTTCATGCCCGGCTTCGGGATCGGGGTGGCGGTGCAGACCGCCGTCGGGCAATGCCTCGGCCGGGGCGACGTGCGCGGGGCGGTGCGCGGCAGTTGGGCCGGCGTCCTGCTGTCGCTGGTCTTCATGGGGATGTTCGGCGTGCTGTTCTGGGCCTGGCCGACCGGCCTGATGCGCGTGTTCACCGACAGCGAGGAACTGGCCCGGGCCGGCGCCCCGGTCCTGCGGCTGATGGGGCTGGTGCAGGTGGTCGACGCGGTGGGGCTGACCCTTGCCGGAGCCCTGCGCGGTGCCGGCGCGACCCGCCAGGTGATGATCGTCGACGTGGCCGCGGGCCTGCTGCTGCTGCTGCCGACGGCCTGGATCTGCGGCGTGGTCCTGGGCGGCGGCCTGACCGGAGCCTGGCTGGGCGTGCTGGCCTGGTTCACCTTCTACGCCATCGGAATGACCGTCTGGTTCCTGCGCGGCAACTGGCAGAAGATCAAGATCTGAGTTGGAGTCTCCATGCACTGGCGCATCGACGAGCCGCAGCAACCGTCCCGCCCCGAACGCCGCGTCTTCACAGTCGGCGAACTGAACCGCGCCATCCAGGCGGCGCTGCAGGCCTCGTTCCCCGGCACGGTCTGGGTGCGCGGCGAGGTGCAGCGCCTGTCGCGCAACCGCTCGGGCCACATCTACTTCGAACTGCACGGCGAAGAGGGCGGCAACACGCTGCAGATCAAGGTCGCGGCCCTGAAGTGGGACCGCCGCCGCCACGGCCTGGACCGCTGGTTCGACGGCACCGATCCCGACCTTCAGATCCGCGACAAGATCGAGGTCTGCCTCGAGGGCGTGGTCGATTTCTATCCCAACTTCGGGTCGCTCTCGCTGAAGATGGTGGGCGTGGACAAGGCCTTCACCCTGGGTCAGCTCGAGGCCAAACGGCGCGAGGTCCTGGCCTGGCTGAAGGCTGAGAATCTGCTCGAACGCAACGCGACTATCCCGATGTCGGAGTTGCCTTTACGTGTCGGCCTGGTGACGTCGGCCGGGTCGGCCGCCGAGCACGATTTCCTCGCCGGGCTGCAGGACGCACCCTACGGTTTCCGCGTCGCGCGGGCCGACTGCCGGATGATGGGCGAGGCGATGGTGCCGCAGGTCACCGCCGCGATTCGCGGCCTGGCCGCGGCCGATGTCGACGTGATCGTGGTGACCCGCGGCGGCGGTTCGCGGGCCGACCTCTCGTGGTTCGACCATCGCGACGTCGCGGCCGCGGTGGCGCTGTGCCCGGTGCCGGTGGTGGCCGCCATCGGCCACGAGATCGACCGCTCGATCACCGCCGTCGTGGCCCACGCGAGCTGCAAGACCCCGACCGCCGCGGCCCAGCTTCTGGTCGACCGCGTGGCGGCCGCCGACGCGCGGGTCGTCGACGCGGCCGAGCGCCTGGCCGCCGAAGCGCTGCGGATCTCCGGCGACGCCCGCGGTCGCCTGCGGGATGTCGCCGCGCGGCTGCAGCCCGGCGTGGAGCGCCGGGTCCACGGCTGGCGGCTGGCCCTGCAGCAGCGCCGCGACCGCGCCCTGGCCCTGGCCGACCGCACCCTGCGCGCCGCCGGCGCGGCCGATCGCGAACGCCGCCGCCGGCTCGCCGCCGGCGCCGACCGCCTGCTGCGCGAGAACCGCGACGCCCTGGCCCGCGACGAGCGCCGCCTCGATCCGGCCCGTCTGCTGGCCCGCTGGCCGC
>CAYLMM010000007.1:58633-75760 GCA_964384825.1 uncultured Fibrobacteraceae bacterium | reverse complement strand
GAAATCGAACAGCGGGCGGGCGACGATGCCCAGCCCGAGGGCGACCGCGGCGGTCGCCGCCAGCGCGACGCGCACCGCGCGGGCCGACTGGGCGTCGCGCGCGGCGGCGGCCGCGGCCGGATCGTCGTCGGCGCCGGTGCCCTCCCCCTCGGACGAGGTATAGACCAGGACCGGCTGCAGGGCGCTGGGCAGAAGCCACAGCAGTTCGCCCACCATCACCGCCACCGAGTACACCCCGACCTCGGCCGCACCGCAGAAGAACGCCACGATGGCCAGATCGAGCCGCAGATGCAGCAGCGAGACGACCGCCGAAAGCTGTCCCAGCCAGCCGCGGGCGATGGTGTCGGCGATGAGGCTGCGGGTTCGCGGCGGGGCGTAGGCAGGGGCGCCGTCCCGGCGGCGGCGGCGGACTTCGGCCGCCAGGATCACGGCCACGACCGCGGCCGCGCAGGTCTGGGACGCTCCGTAGGCCAGCACCGCGGCTCGCAGGCCCAGGATCCCGGTCAGGGCCGCGCCGCCGAGGATCGCCAGGTGCAGCGCCGCCCGCCCCAGGTTGACCAGCGGACCGGCGAGCAGCCGGCCGAGCGCGAGCAGATCGTAGAACAGGATGTCGAAGGCGAGCAGGGCGGCCGCGGCCAGCGCCGTCAGGGCGAGCAGGGCGGGATCCCAATCCAGATGGCGCGCCATCATGCCGTCGGGCAGGAGCATCCATGCCGCGGCGGCGACCGCGGCCAGCAACGCCGCCGTCGCGAGGATCCATCCCCGCTGGGCCCGCAGCATGGTTCCGAGGCCTATCTCGCCCCGGCGCAGCGGCGGCACCGCGGCCAGGCCCATCCCGCCGTTGAGCAGGGCGGCCGCGAAGATCGCGATGGTGACCGTGAGGCTGTAGTGGCCCTGGCCCACCGGTCCGAGAGTGCGGGCCACGAGCCAGGCGCAGACCCCGTTGAGGGCCGCCTGTCCGATGCGGCTGGCCAGGATGCGGCCGCCGGTGCGCAGAAGATTCATCGTCCCCTCCATCGGGACAGCACGCGGCGCGCGATGCCCACGGGCCGCCAGAGGGGATTGTTGATCCGGTAGACGGCGCGGCGCTCCTCGCCCGCCCCGAGCAGATGCTTGAACGACGCCACGCCGCGGTGGCCGCCGTGGCCGCCGATATCCAGCAGGCTGGCGCCGCGGCGACTGGCCTCGACGACGTCGCCCCACATCAGCTGGGTGCCGACGAAGAGATTCCGATGCTCGACGGACGAGGCCCCGAGCCAGGCGGTGACCACTCCGGCGCCGTGGAAATCGAGATGGGCTCCGATCAGTTCGCCGGCCCGACGGATCACCAGAAGGAACGCGCCGCCCTCGGGATCGCCAAGCAGTTCGGCCAGGAACGGCCGGGGCAAGGGATCGATCCCCCAGCGTTCGCAGGCCGCGGCGTGGATCGGCAGAAACGCGTCCAGGTCGCGCAGGTCGGTGGTGGCCTCGGCCCGGCAGCCGGCCTCCTCGGCCCGGCGCAGCTCGCGGCGCCGGTCGCGGCGGAAGAGCTCGTTCTTCACTTGGTCGGGGCCGCCCTCCAGGGGGATCACTCCGACCGGGATGGTGAAGCGGCGCCAGCCCATCCGCCCAGGCAGCCGCCCCCAGGCTTCGTCGGCGGGTTCGGGCACGACCATCGCGGCGGCGATGGTCCGCGGGGCGAGGGCCAGGCGCCTGTAGGCCGCGAGCAGATCCGTCGCGACCCGGACGCGCCGGTCGTCGTCGAGATAGGCGGCGGTCATGATCCCGCCGGCGGTCCCGTCGTAGCTGCTCTGCAGGATGCGCCAGGGGCCGCGCGCGGTGGAGACGGCCGCCATCCCGCCGGCCGGGCGCCCGTCGAGCTCGGCGATCAGCCAGAAAGCCTCGCGTCCGGGAAGATGCCGGCAGACGGCCGAGATCCAGCTCGATCGATGGAAGTAGTTGGCGTCGGGGGATGTCCGCTGCAGTTCGTCCCATCCCGCGGGCGCGGGCAGGCCGGATTCGACGCGGACCTCGACGCCGGACGAACTCATAGCCGCTCGATTCCCAGGATGCGCGCCAGCCCGGCGCGGACCCCGTCGGGATCGCCGGCCTCGGCCGGGGCGCGCAGGGCGGCGACCACGGCTGCGGCATCGATCGGATCGCCGTCCGCGGGCAGGGACTGGCGGATCAGCGGGTTGGCGCAGGAGACCAGCTTCTCGTCGGCCGAGTGCAGCTGCTCGTGCAGCTTCTCGCCGGGCCGCAGACCGACGATCGCGATGCCGGGCCCGGAATCGCCGTTGTCCGGGTCGTAGCCCGAGAGCGCCAGGAGGTTGCGTGCCAGGTCCAGGATCGCCACCGGCTCGCCCATGTCCAGAACGTAGGTCGCGCCGTTCTCCCCGAGCACCATCGCCTCGACGACCAGCAGGACCGCCTCGCGGATGGTCATGAAGTAGCGGGTCATCTCCGGGGACGTGACCTCCAGCGGCAGTCCCCGGCGGATCCGCTCCTGGAACAGGGGGATCACCGAGCCGCGGCTGCCCAGGACGTTGCCGAAGCGCACGGTCATGTAGCGGGTGGAACCGCCGTTGCCCGCGGCGGCGACCAGCATCTCGGCCACGCGTTTGGTGGCGCCCATCACGCTGCGCGGATCGACCGCCTTGTCGGTCGAGATCATCACGAAGCGTTCGGCGCCGACCTCGCCGGCGAAGCGGATCATGTTGGCCGTGCCGCAGACGTTCACGATGACGGCCTCTTCCGGATTCTCCTCCATCAGGGGCACGTGCTTGTGAGCGGCGGCGTGGAAGATCAGGTCGGGATGGTGGCGGCCGGCCAGGATCGACAGCCGGCGCTCGTCGCGCACGTCGCAGACCAGCGTCCGCAACGCGGCCGATCCGCGCAGGGGTTCAAGCTCCTGCGCGATCTCGAAGAGGCTGTTCTCGCCGCGGCCTAGCAGCAGGAGCTCGGCCGGCTCCAGGCGCAGGATCCGGCGGCAGAGCTCCGAGCCGATCGAGCCGCCGGCGCCGGTCACCAGCACCGAGCGCCCGGCCACCGCGCCTTGGGCGTCGCCGGCGCGGAAGGTGACCGTCTCGCGGCCGAGCAGGTCCTCCGGCGCCACGTCGCGGACCTGGGCGAAGGTCACGTCGCCCTCGATGATGGCCCGGATTCCCGGCACGATCTTGAAGGGCAGTCCGGCGCGCCGGCACAGCAGCACCAGCCGGCGGATCAGCGCGCCGCGGGCCGAAGGGATGGCGATCAGGATCTCGTCGGCCACGGCCTCGGCGGCGGCCCGCGGCAGGTCCTCGGTGCCGCCCAGGACGGGCAGGTCCAGGATCCGCCCGCCCTGCAGGGCGGGATCGTCGTCGAGGAAACCGACCGGCAGCAGATCCTCGCCGGCGGCGCGCAGTTCCTGCACCAGGGACCGCCCCGCCTCGCCGGCTCCGACCACCAACAGGCGGCGGATTCCGTTGCCGGGACCCTGGGTTCGGGGATCGTTCATTCCATCGCTCCTTGCGAACCGCTTCAGCGGATCACCGCCAGGGTCCGCACCGTCGCGGAGCCCTCGTATTCGATCCGGACCAGATAGGGCCCGGCGGAGACGGATTCGCCCAGCCGGTTGCGCCCGTCCCAGACGATGGTATCGGTCGTCACGCCGGTCCGCCTGAACACCGGTTGCCCCTCGATCGAAAAGATGTCCACGACCGTCCGGCCCTCGCCCGGCAGCCCGCCGAGCCGCAGCTCCTGGCCCTGGTCGACGCGCAGGGGATTCGGATAGAGATAGATGCCGGCCCGCAGGTCGCCGCCGGCGCCGCGCCGGGGAACATCCACGATCAGGGCGCCGCCTTCCCCGGCGACCAGCAGACGCCCGCCTTCGGCGTCCGGAGCCAGCCTCAGGACCGCGCCGCCCGGCAATCCGCTGACCGCCGAGGGCGAATAGAGGGTTCCCAGGTTGTCCTCGATATAGGCCGCGAGGCTGGTGAACGGATCGATCTCGACGCCGCCGGCCACCTCCCGGATCCGGTTCAGCCCCCGCGCGTGCGCGACCCAGAGATCGCCGTTGCGATCGAAGGCGAGATCCCGGACGTCGCTGCTGATCAGGCCTTCCCTCAGGGGATTGAGCTTCTGGCCATAGGTCGCGCGGAGCCCGATCTCGATCCTGTCGTCGGCGTAGTCGACCAGATCGAAATGGACGACGCCGTTGCCGCCGCCGGCCCAGAGCGAACCGTCGGCGTCCACGGCCAGGGTCACCGCCGAGGGGAAGGCGAAATCGGTGCCGGGCGCCGATTCCAGGGCCGGAGTCCAGATGTCGTCGGCCGGTTCGAGCCATGTCATCGCGCCGTCGGGGCCTTCGGAACCGTTGACGTCCCAGAGGACCAGGCCCACGTTCTTGACCGTGAACCAGATCCGGTCGCGGCGTTCGACCACCGCGCCGCGCAGATCGCCGCCGCCCAGGCCCGAGGCGTCGGTCGGCAGATGGATCCAGGCCGCGGGATCGGCCCAGCGCTCGGGCGCCAGCAGCACGTCCGCGCCCGAAGTGTCGCCCAGGAACAGCAACGGTCCGTCCGGATGGGCGAGCAGGCGCAGCAGACGGTTGTCGGTCAGCCCGCTGTTGAAGGAGGTGACGTGGTCGCAGTCGGGCAGGCCGGGGCGGTAGCGCAGGGCGCCGGAGGTGAACTGGGTGGCCCAGATCTCGCCTCCCGGCAAAGCGACCATGTCGAAGATGTTGCCGCTTGTGTTCAGCAGGCCGAGCGAATCGTTCCCGGCGCTCGCCGGTTCGTAGAGCTGGTTCCAAACCCCGTCGACCAGCCCGGCGATCCCCTCGCCGGTGGTGGCGCCGAACCAAGGATTCCCATCCGCGTCGAAGGCCGCCGCGCCGGCCGAGGTGAAGAAAGGCGCATCGGTCAGCCACTCGGCCCACTGGTCGCCGTCGCGCCGGGCGAGGAAGACCCGTTCGGATTTCCGCTGTCCCGCCAGCAGCGGCAGCCGTCCGGCGGTCCACAGATCCTCGCCGCCGCCCAGGGCCGCGGCATAAGGCTCAGGAAGCTCGTAGCTGGTCCACTGCGCGCCGTCCCAGCGCCGCAGACGGTCGATCGCATCGCCGGCGCCCAGGGCCCAGACATCGTTGCCGACGACCGTCACCTGATCGATCCAGCCGCCGAGATCGCCAAGCCGCTCCCATCCCCCGGCGTCCTGATTCCAGACCGCGACGCCGTTCATGGTTCCGATCAACAGGAGCGTATCGCCCGATGCGTGCATGCAGCGGACATGCCGGTGAGGAAGCCCGGCGCTCAGATCGGTGAAGATGTTGCCCCGGAAGCGGGAGATCCCGTCCTGCGTGCCGATCCACAGGTCCTCCCCCAGGAAGGCCAGGTCGGTGATGCGGTCGTCGACCAGGCCCGGAGAATCCTCGGCGGTGAAGATGCCGCCGGGCAGGCCGCTGTTGATCACGCCCAGACCGTAGGTCTCGGAAAAATCGTCGGCGAAGGAATAATAGACCCGCTCCTCCTGGCCGAGCATCACGCCGGCCACCGCGGTCACGCCGAGGCCGCCCAGGTTGGTGAACTGGCGCAGGTCGGGATCGGCGGTCCCGGGATCGGCGATGCGGGTCAGGCCGGCGTCTGTGGCGGCCCAGAGATGGCTGCCGGACCAGTCGATATCGGTCACGGCGTTGGAATTCAATCCTTCGACCGTGGTCAGGCGGCGAAAGTCCTGCGGATCATCGCGATGCCAGACGTAGAGCCCGCCGTCGGCCAGGCCGCCGTAGATCCGGTCGCCGACCGGCAGCAGGACCCTGCATTCGCGGGCGCTGAACAGCGGGGTGAACGAGACCTCCTGGGCCCACGCGGGATCCGGCGGAACGGCCAACGGGGCCACGGTCATCACGAACAGGAGCAAGGGCAGGACCGCCGCCAGGCGGGCCTTGCGCGGAGCGCGCGATCGGTCACTGTGCATCGGACGACCTCCCCCCGCCCGGGGCGCCGGGAACGGTGTCTCCCAGGCCGGCGGGGTTGAACATGAGGGTGCGCCAGGGGTCGCGCGGATCGGATCCCGCCCAGGGGCCGGTCAGACCGGGCGCCCGCCAGTCCAGGTTCCAGCCGGCGGATCCGGATGTCGCAGGGGCGTCGGGGCGGGAGCCCCATACCGAAAGCATGCCGGACAACAAAGACAAGGCCAGGGGCGCCTGCCACCACAGGGGCTTCGGACGGCCGTCGCGCCCGCGGACGACGCGCGGCGGCGGACCGTCGCCGCCGGCCTCGGCCAGGTCCGCGGCGCGGGGCGCCGACAGTCCCGCCAGCGGACGCAACAGACAATAGGGAATCGCGGCCAGCAGGGTCAGCAGGGCGCCGGCCCCGATGTCGGCCAGCCGCATCAGCAACGCGGCCGGGGCCGACCGGGCGTCCGGCTCCAGCACCGCGCTCGGGGAACCGGCGAAGGCGTCGGGGCGGGCGCCCGCCCCGAAGACGGCCGCCTCGTCGACGCGCCACCGCAGCCGGATCCGGCGCCGGTGCAGCCGTCCGAGCACGGCCAGTTCGGCGGCGTCGCCGCGCGGCCAGCTCCAGAACACCACATGGGAGATGCGGTAGCGTCCGACGATGATCTCGAGATCCCCGGCGCCGCCGAGGCAGGGAATCGCGCCGCCGCCCAGCGGCCGGGTCGCGGCCGCGGACGGTCCGGTCGCGAGGTAGCCCACCGGATCCAGTCCCTCGATCCCGTCGGCGGAGGCCGCGGCGAGCCAGGCGTCCACGGCGTCGGCGTCGCCGACCAGCAGCGTCCGCTCGAGGTTCAGCCGCCCCGCCTCCATCTGCCGCCGCAGCCGGTGGAAGCCTCCCTCGACCAGCCACGACGCGCCCAGGAACAGGGGGATGAACATCAGCAGCACGGCCCGGCTGTAGACATCCTGATGGCTGAGGTAGGTGCTCGCCAGCAGCAGCAGCGAGACGACGCCGGTGCGTTGCAGCCGCGGCGCGAAACCGGGCGCTGCGCCCAGGGATCCGGGCCGGTAGCGCCCCAGGAAGAGGAAGGTGACCGATGCCAGCAACAGGGCGAACAGCAGCAGGGGGCGGTATTCGCCGAGCGGGTAGAGCGACTCGGCGAACAGGGGATCCAGCAGGCGCCGCAGCACGTACGCGCCGACGAACGCTCCGCCTAGAGCCGCCATGTCCAGCAGCCACAGCAGCAACGCGCTCAGCGTTCCGCGCCATCGCTTGATCAGGTAGACGACCATCCCCCACTTCTCGTAGAACGAGACCAGGCTGCTCAGATGGAGCCAGAAGCTCTTCTTGAGCACCCCGCCGGCGCTGTCACGGCGATGGCGGTGGATGAAGCGGGCTCCGGGCGCGTACATCACGTCCCAGCCGGCCTGCCACATCCGGTAGCACCAGTCGACATCCTCGAAGTAGAGGAAGAAGCGCTCGTCCATCGGGCCGGCGCGCTCGACGGCTTCGCGGCGGACCAGCATGCATCCGCCCAGCACCCAATCGACCGGCCGCGGGCTCCGGTGGTCGAAGTCGCGCATCAGATGCCGGTCGACGACCTTCGACCGGGGCCTCAGCTTGCCGAGGAAGGTGCGGCGCAGCAGCAGCGTCGAGAGGGTGTAGAAACGGCGGCAGGAATCCTGGATCGTGCCGTCCTCGTTCAGCAGTTGCGGTCCGATGATCCCGGCCTTGGGATGGGCGTCGGCGAAATCGAGCAGCGCGTCGAGCGCCCCGGGCTGGACCACGATGTCGGGATTGAGCAGCAGGTGGAAATCGGCGTCGACCGCCGCGGCGCCGATGTTCGCGCCCCGCGCGTAGCCCTCGTTGCGGCTGTTGAGGATCCAGCGGACCTCCGGATGGGCGTCGCGCACCGCCGCCAGCCCGGGATCGGTCGAGGCGTTGTCCACCACGACCACGCCGTGCTCCCAGCGGGGCGGGCAGCGGGAGATCGATTCGAGGCAGCGGGCCAGATCGCCGCTGGTGTTGTAGTGGATGATGACGATCGACAGTTTCACGTTCTCATCACCAGGTTCAGTTGCGGGGCAGACGCCGCAGCCGCAGCGCCCACACCATCCACATCGCTTCCCAGATGATCCGCTTGTTCATCTTCGAGACGCCGACTTCGCGGTCCATGAAGATGATCGGGATCTCCTTGATGCGGAAGCCGCGCCGCCAGCAATGGTAGTTCAACTCGATCTGGAAGGAGTAGCCGTCGCTCTTGATGCGGTCGAGCGGCAGCGCCTCGAGCACCTCGCGGCGGAAGCACTTGAAGCCGCCGGTCGAGTCCTTGATCTTCATCCCGGTGACCAGCCGCGCGTAGAGATTCGCGCCGACGCTCAGGAAAAGCCGCCGCAGGGGCCAGTTCACCACCGTCACGCCGTAGAGATAGCGGCTGCCCAGGACCAGATCGTGCGTCCGGATCTCCTGCAGGAATTCGTCCAGGGCCGCCGGGGCGTGGCTGAAGTCGGCGTCCATCTCGAAGACGGTTTCGGCGTCGGTCTCGGCCAGGGCCCACTTGAACCCGGCGATGTAGGCCGAGCCCAGCCCCGCCTTGCCCGGACGCTCCAGCAGGCGCACCCGGTCGCCGAAACCCTCGGCCCGGCGCACGACTTCGGCCGTGCCGTCGGGCGAGTTGTCGTCGACCACCAGGATCGTGATGCCCGGGTCGCGTTCGAGCACCTGGGGAATCAGGCGCCCGATGTTCTCGGCTTCGTTGTAGGTCGGTACGACGACGACACTCTTCATGGACTTTCCTCGCGGGCGACGGAGACGGCGCGCCGCCTCCGGGGTCGGATGAGCATCAGGGCCGCGGCCGCCAGCAACCCCAGAACCGTCAGGGTCAGGCCGGTGCGCAGGGCCGGATCATGGAAAACGAATCGGACCTCGTGCGGGCCGGCGTCCAAAGCCACCGCCCGCAGCACGTGATCGGCGGCCAGCAGCGTCGCCGGCTCGCCGTCGACGGTAGCGCTCCAGCCGGGAACGGTCATGTCGGCCAGCACCAGCAGCGCAGGCCGCGGCGCGTCGACCGTGATCACGATCTCGTCGGTTTCATCGGTCAGGAATTCGGGCTCGGGCAGCGGCGCGTCTCCGGCCACGGGCGCCGGCGACGGGGTCCGGTCCAGACGCACGGTCGCGCCGTAGGGCTCGCGGCCGGCCTGCAGGCGATCCAGGAAGGACTCGAAATCGCCGTCCGCGATTTCCCAGCGATCGGCCAGGCGCGCCCTGGTCGGTCCGTTGCCGATGGCGTAGAGCGCCATCGCGCCGGTATGGAACGGTGCGGGCTCGATCTCGGTCCCGAGCGACGCCAGTGCCTCGGCCGCGCCCCGGGGCAGCGGTCCGTCGACCGCCAGGGCCCGCGCGCCGAGCCAGCCCGCGATCCGTCCGGCGGGTTGCCGCGGATCGTTCAGCCGCTTGCGGATCTGCTCGAAGGCGGCCAGCTTGGCCGGATGGTAGCCGCCCAGCGAGTGGATGCGGGCGGCCATGAAGTCGTTGGTCTGCGAAAGGCGTCCCAGGGGCCAGACGCGGTCGTGCTTGATGCGTCCGGCCAGAGCGGCGAAGGCGGGATCGCGCCCCATGTCGGTCGCCGCCGGCACGAAGGGCCTCAGCAGGCCGCCGGCCCGGACCAGCCGCACGCTCCCGTCCGCGGCGCGGGCCTGTTCGCGCAGCCCGTTCTCGGGATGGGTGATGCGCCGGTCGACCGCGCCGAGATCCAGCACCAGCAGGACCAGCAGCAGCCAGGGCAGCGCCCGGGCCACCCGCGGCACCCGCACGGCCCGGGCCAGCCCCAGGCCGGCGGTCAGCAGGATCATGCCGATGCGCAGCAGATCGGTCTTGTGCATGGCCCAGGCGGGAGCCAGGATGTCGTGCCCGGGCGCCGGGCGGCCGCCGGCCGCGGCCAGGCGCGCCAGTCCGTCGACGAAGAGTCCCCTACCCGCGAACGACCCCACGACCAGCGCGAACCCCAGCACTCCCAGGGCGATCCCCAGCCGCCGCCGCAGAACCTCGGCGCGCGGCTCGCTCGACGTCACCGCGGCGAGCCCGTGCGCGGCCAGGACCGCCGCTGCGAACCCGGTCAGCACCAAAGCCATCGAGGGCACCCGGAACTTGTTGAAATACGGCAGGAACCTGAACAGCGGCTCGTAGAGGATCGGCGCGAAGCGCCCCCAGGCCACCATCACCGCCAGCAGGCCGATCGCGCCCAGGGCGATCAGGGTCTCGCGGCGGCGGCCGGAAGCCGCGGCGATCGCCGCGCCGGCCAGCGCCAGGGCCAGCAGGCCCATGTAGTTCGGGTAGTCGGTGAAAGGCATCAGGCCCTGGTAGGTGCCCTTGCCGAAACCGGCGGCCGCGGGCAGCACCAGCGTCCCCATCTCCGCGGGCGCCAGGCTCCAGCCGGTGGCGTACTGGTAGCTCACTCCCCCGCCCTGTTCGGTCTGGCCGCGGATCGACCACCCGGCGTATTCCTTGACCGGCAGCAGCAGCACCGCGCCGATCATGAAGCCCAGGACGATCGCCCCGGCCGCCGCGGCCGAGCCGCGCCAGGGCCAGGGTTCGGCCGCGCGGCGGCGGGCGACGGCCGTCCCGATCCAGCGCGCGGCGATCAGCAGGCCGACCACGATCAGGGTGTAGTAGGTGATCTGGATATGGCCGCGCAGGATCTGCAGGCCGCAGAGCAGGCCGAGCAACCCGACCCTCCGGCGCCCCTTGCCGTCCAGGACGTCGAGCGTCAGGCCCACGATCCACGGCAGGTACATCGCGGCGCCGAGCTTCGATCCGTGGCCGTAGACGCCCCAGGCCACCACCTTAGGCAGCAGCAGCCACAGGCAGGCTCCGCCCACGCGGGCCGCCACCGGCAGACGCCAGCGTCCGAGCAGGAAGATCATTCCCAGGCCGCCGAGCAGCATGTGGGCGAGCATCCAGGTCAGGGGCGGAAATCCCAGACGATCCTGCAGGAAGGTGAAGATCTCGCCGGGCGGATACAGGAAGCGCACGTAGGCCAGCGAGCCGAAGGTAGGCATGCCGGCGAAGAGATAGGGATTCCACTGGGGATAATCGCCGCCGGCCAGGGCGGCGTTGCCCACCAGGGCGAAGGAATCGGCGTTGCGGGCGTCGCCGCTGGAATAGACCAGGCCCTGGAAGATCGGGGCGGGATGCAGCAGGATCAGCACCAGCAGCAGCAGCAGGGCAGCCGCCAGCCATTCGCGCAGCGGCGACGCGGCCGGTGGCGCGGAAGCCGGCGCCGGCGCGGCCTTGACCTTGTGCCGGGATGTCTTGCGGGACAATGGGCCGTCCTTTCCCATGACGCGGAACCGGAACCGACCCCGCGCAAAGGGGCCGCGGACAACAGGATACCACCCGACCGGCGGAACTGTCCACCGGAGGGACGACCACGGAATCAGATCGAGCCGGCCATCTCGGGATCCCGGCGACCGCTCATCTCGTCCAGGGCGCCCTGCAGCGCCGCGCGGGCCATCGCATGGCGTCCGCCCCAGAGATGCCAGCCCGCCAGACCGGCGTAGTAGAGGACCTGGCAGGGGGCCAGCACCAGCCAGCGCGCCGGCGGCCAATGCTTGCGCAGCAGCCGGACGTGGCTGCGGCTCTTGAGGTAGGCCTTGCGCGGATTCTCGCCGCCGATCGAAACGCTCACCTTGTGCAGAATCAGCGACTTGGGCACGTGCAGCACGCGGTGGCCGGCGGCGCGGGCGCGCAGGCAGTAATCCGAATCCTCGCCGTAGAAGAAATAGCCCTCGTCCAGTTCGCCGAGGGTCTCGATCGCCTCGCGCGAGAGCAGCAGGGCGCAGCCGGTGCCGTAGCCGACGTAGCGGTTGCGCAGGGGCCGTCTGCCGGCGGGCTGGCGGATCCCCGAGTGGTGGATCCAGCCGGTGTAGCGGCCGACCTGTCCCCCGTCGTACCAGATGGCGCCCGGCTGGTCGGCGTAGCAGATGCGCGGCGTGGCGATCCAAGCGTCCGGATCGGCGTCCAGGGCCTCGACCAGGCAGCGGAGGCTGCCTTCGGGCACCACGGTGTCGTTGTTCAGCAGCAGGGTGTAGTCGGCCAGTCCGCCGACCTCGGCCATGTGGCGCAGGCCGGCGTTGTTGCCGCCCGCCCAGCGCAGGTTGGCGCCGCTGCAAACCACCTCGACCGCGGGGAAGGCGTCGTGCAGGAAGGCGACCGAATCGTCGGCGGAGTCGTTGTCCACCACGACGATCCGCAGCGGATCGTACCCCTCTCCCAGCAGCGAGCCGATGCATTCGCCCAGCAGTTCGCGTCCGTTCCAGTTGACGATCAGGACCGCCAGGGAGGGCGCGGCGCCGCTGTCGCTGCGGATGTCAGATTCGTCGACGGACACGGTACTCCTGCTCCGGGTGGCGTCCGGCCACCACGAGTTCGGCGATCAAGCCCAGGCTGATGAACTGGACCGCCAACAAGACCAGCACGACTCCCAGCAGCAGCAGCGGCCTCAGACGCAGACCGTGGCCGGCCAGCCACAGGCCCAGGAAATAGAGGTCGATGACCGCGCCGACGGCGAACGAGAACACGCCGATCCGGCCGAAGAGATGCAGCGGCGACGAAGCGCGACCGCTGAGGAACATCAACGTCATCAGATCGAGGAAACCGTTGATGAAACGCGCCGGACCGTACTTGGTGATGCCGTGGGTGCGCTTGTGGTGACGCACCGGCATCTCGGTCACGCGGAAGCCCTCGCGATGGGCCAGGGCCGGGATGTAGCGGTGCATCTCGCCGTAGACCTTCACCGTCTCGATCACCTCGCGCCGGTAGGCCTTCAGCCCGCAGTTGAAGTCGTGCAGCCGCAGCCCGGTGGCCAGCGAGGTGACGCCGTTGAAGATCTTCGAGGTCTGGTTCTTGATGAAGCTGTCCTTGCGGTCCTGCTTCCATCCCGAGACCAGGTCCCATCCCTGCTCGATCCGCGCCACGAGGTCGGGGATCTCGGCGGGATCGTCCTGCAGGTCGGCGTCCATGGTGATCACGATGTCGCCCGCGGCCGCGTCGAAGCCGGCCTGCAGCGCGGCGGCCTTGCCGTGGTTGCGCGTGAACTGGATGGCGTGGACCTCGGCGCGCCGTCCGGCGACCGCGGCCGCGGCCGCGAAGGTGCCGTCGGTGCTGCCGTCGTCGACGATCCACACCTCGTAGGTGCGGCCCATGCCGGTGATCGAGGCGTGGATCCGGTCGAGCAACTCGGGGATCGAGTCGGCCTCGTTGAACGAAGGCACGATCACCGAGATATCGCAGCGGGGGTTCGCGATTTCAGTCAAGACGTTCTCTCCTCTCCGCCACCCAGGCCGTCATCCGCGCCAGCCCTTCGGCGAAAGGCACGGTCGAGCGGTAGCCCAGGACGGCCGCCGCGTGTCCGGGGTCGGCCCACGTGTCGCGGACGTCCCCCTTCTCGACGGGACGGTGTTCGACGGTCGGGGTCAATCCGGGGGCGGCTTCGCGCAGCAGATCGCGCATCAGATCCAGGGCGTCGGCCAGGCGGATGCGCTCGCCCCCGCCGACGTTGGCCACGACGCACGGGACGTCCGGGCCCACGGCCAGCAGGTTGGCGCGCACCGCGTCGGCGACGTAGGTGAAGTCGCGGGTCTGGCTGCCGTCGCCGAAAACGATCCAGGGCCGGCGGTCGAAGGCGGCCTCGAGGAACTTGCGGAAAGCCATGTCCGGCCTCTGGCGCGGCCCGTAGACGGTGAAGTAGCGCAGGCTGGTGGTCGGCACCCCGAAGTTGGCCGAATACAGCCCGCAGAGATGCTCGGCGGCGAGCTTGGTCACCCCGTAGGGGGAATGCGGCCGCGGCAGCGCGGTCTCGGCCAGCGGCAGATCGTCGCGGTCGCCGTAGACCGAGCTCGAACTCGAATAGACGAAACGCTTCAGACCGCCGGAAACCGCGGGATCGAGGCAGGCTTCGAGCAGCCTTTGGGTGGCCCGGATGTTGCGGTCGGCGTACTCGTCGAAATAGGCCCCCCAGCTGGCGCGGACGCCGGCCTGGGCCGCGACGTGGAAGCAGGCCCGGGCGCCGGCCAGCAGTTCGACCGCGTCCAGATCGATCAGGTCGCGCTCGATGAACGTGAAGTTCTCGTGGCCTGCGTATTCGGCGAGGTTCTCGCGCTTCAGGGCGGGATCGTAATAGTCGTTCACCGCGTCGACGCCGGTCACCCGGCAGCCGAGCGAGAGCAGGGCCTCGGCCAGATGGCTGCCGATGAACCCGGCGCAGCCGGTCACCACGACCCGCGGCTCGCCGCGCAGCGCCTCGGGCACGTCGGCCGGGGCGATCGCGGCGGCCAGGCTCCCGCCGCCGGTCTTGTCGCCTGCGATGGTCACCGGGCTCCACCTCCATCCTGCCGGCCGGGGTCGGCGGGATTCCCGGCGGCCTCCATCTCGGCGATCAGGGCGGTCATCTCGGCGTCGCGTTCGCCCGACACGGCGGTCCAGTTGTCGTGGATCCGCCGGCAGGCCTCGACGTCGCCGCGGGAGCGGGCGGCCCGGAACATCACCTGGTAGTAGAACTTCTCGCCCGGTTCTGCCGCGATGCGCCGGTCCATCCACTGGGCGGTCAGGGCCTCCTCGCCCACCGAATTCATGGCCGAGGCGACCTGCATGATCGACTTCTTCTCGTCCTGGGGCGGTATACGGCCGCTGATCGAATCGAGGAATTCGATGGCGTCGGTCGAGCGGTTCTTCTCGACCAGCACCAGCGGGTAGATGTCGGTCACCATCGGGAAGGTGGGATCGATCAGCGACGCCAGCTCGAAGCTGGCCAGGGCCTTCTCGAGATGGGCGTCGTAGCGCGCGGCCTCGTCCTCGGCGACCGCCTGGGCCAGGGTCAGGTTGTCGTAGCCGGCCCGGATCAGCGCCGCCGGATAGTTGCCCAGCAGGTTGCCCGCTGTCTTGTTGATCCAGACGTCGTCGCGCGGCTCGCCGAGCAGGGGCAGCAGCTCCTCGTAGTTCACCGCCGCAGCGGCGTCGGACGGGGAAACCGGGCGTTCGCTCCCCAGGCCCGCCGGCAATCCGTTCAGCTCGGCGAAGAGGCTGCGCCGGGCGTCGACGTCGCCCGACAGCAGGCCCGTGAAGTCGTAGACGCCGTAGAAGTTGGCCAGCAGGCGATCGGAATCGACCGACGGCATGTCGTTCGGCCCCCGCTCGCGCGTCAGGCGGAAGGCCAGCCCCTCCATCCGCAGCAGAGGATAATAGCGGATCATGTTCTCGTGCGGGATGGTCACCGCGAAGAAGATCGGCCGCTTGTCCATCGCCTGCTCCACCGCGTCGGCCACGATGTAGTCCTTCACGTAGGCCACCCGCTGCTCTCCGGTGCGCGGATCCTCGTAGAGCACCGGCCGCAGCTGATCGATCTGGCCGGGCGTGTAGGAGAGATCGAGCTTCGGCTCGGTATCGACAAGCTGGTGGATGTACCACGGCAGGTTGATCAGGCTCAGGTTCACCACCGTCACGTCGGTGCGGAATCCCTCGACGTACTGCAGGTACCAGATCGGGAAGGTGTCGTTGTCGCCGTTGGTGAACAGGATGGCGTCGCGGTCGAGGCCGGCCAGCATGTTCCAGGCGTACTCCCGCGGGATCGTGTCGTGGGTGCGGTCGTGCTCGTGCCACTTGGGATGGTCCGGCGCCAGCGCCGGCAGCGCGGCGATCGCCAGCAGCAGCACCACGGCCGCCCGGACCGGCCAGCCGATGCGGATCGCGGCCGGCGCGCGTCCCTCCTTCAGTTCCCGGAAGGCCTTGCCCAACGGCCCGGCCATGTAGCGCAGCAGGGCCGCCGCGCCCACGCCTATGAACACGGCGAAGAACAGGAACGCGGTCGCGAAGAAGTAGTCGCGGTCGCGCACCTCGTGATCCGAGAAATTCAGATAGAGGTTCAGCAGATCGGCGTTGATCAGGTAGTTGACCAGCAGCATCACGGTCCAGTGCCGTGCGCGCCACAGGCCGTGGATCACGCCGAGCAGGCCCAGGAAGATCGGCCCGAGGAAGGTCGCTGTCCGCGAAAGCATCGTGCCGGCGCCGCCGACGAACGCGAACTGGTCCATCAGGTAGCCGTAGTAGTACTTGATCTGCCACCAGAGATCGGCCCGGCGCACGAAGGGGTCGATCGGCGGGTACTGCTCGCGGCGCAGCACGCTCATCAGGGCGGCGAAGTTGTCGGGCTGCGTCTGGTTGATCGCCGGCATCTGCCCGGCCCGGATGTACAGGTAGATGTGCACCGACAGGCCGAGGATGAAGACTCCCGACCCGATGAGCATGAAGTGGTGGCCCCGCGCGCTGCGGTAGAGCACGAACAGGGCGTAGATGGTCAGCAGCGACCACAGTACGAAGCCGTCCTTGAACACAGTGGTGGCGAAGAACAGACCCAGGCCGACGCTGATGCCGAAGAGGTCTTCCAGCGGCAGCCGGCGGCGGCGCGCCATCAGCACCAGGACGAAGATGCCCGGATAGGCCAGCAGGGTGCCCAGGTGGAAACCCACCCCCATCCCCAGCAGATAGAGCACCAGATAGAGCAGTCGGTTGCTCGAAGACTTGTCGCTGGCCTCGTCCCAGCGCAGACCGAGCCAGGTCAGCAGCGCGACCATGAAGGCCGCCAGGCCGTAGACCTCGGCCTCGATGGCGTTGTTCCAGTAGGTCTGGCTGAAGAGCAGGAACAGGGCGCCGATCGCCCCGCCGGCCTCCGGCAGCCATCCCGAATCGGGATCGGCGCGGCGGGCGATGTCCCGCACCACGAGGTAGAGGAAGACCAGGGCCAGGGCCGAGAAGAAGGCCGACATGAAGTTGATCGAGGCGGCGACCCCGATCAACGGCCCCAGGACGATGTCGAAGCAGCGCCCCACCAGCACGTAGAGGGGCGTTCCCGGCTGGTGGGGAATGCCCAGGATGTGCGAGGTCGTGATGAACTCGCCGCAATCCCAGAAGCTGGTCGTCAGGGGCATGGTCAGGGCGTAGACGGCGGCGCCGGCCGCAAAGATGCCCATCGCGACCCAGGAAGCGGGCCGGCGGAACCAGACAGCAGACACTGTGGATCCTCTCGGGTGACGGAATGTTCCTTCGCTAGCGAACGCGTAAATCTAGCACACGTCCCATGGGGCAACAAGCGCCGGAGCCGACGGGTTCCAGGAGGTTCCTACTCGGGGTTCGCGACCGATCCGGTCCTCCGGCGGCCGACCAGGAA
>CAYLMM010000007.1:0-58533 GCA_964384825.1 uncultured Fibrobacteraceae bacterium | reverse complement strand
CGGCACGATCGTCGGCAGACGCAGCCCGTGGAAGGCCGCGATCCCGACCGCCACCAGCGCCAGCAACGTCAGGGCGCAGAGTCCCAGGACCCGGTCCATCACGGTGCCGCAGAAGACGGTGAACGAGCGCCGTTCGCGACGGCCCAGATCCACGATCTTCACGGCGTCGCCGCCCACGTTGGCCGGCAGGATGTTGTTGAAGAACAGGCCCACGAAGTAGATCCGGATGATCTCGGGCCACGAGGCGCCGATGCCGGCCGCGCGCAGGATCCAGCCCCACTGCAGTCCGCCGCCGAGGGCCGACAGCAAAAAGACCGCGCCGCCCGCCGCGAGCCAGCCCCAGCGAGGATCGGCCAGGGCGGCGCGGACATCGCCCAGCGACAGCTTGGAAAGCAGGAACCAGATCAGCAGGGCGCTGACCGCCAGGCGCAGCAGAGCCGTCCACCGCGCCCGGTTCACGTCCGGCCCCCGGCGCGGGCGACTGCCGCGGTGAAGATCTCCAGCGATTCCTCGGCGCAGCGGTCCCAGCTGAAGCTCTGCGCCCATTCGCGGGCGGCGGCGCCGAAGGCGGCGCGGCGGGGCTCGTCGTTCAGCAGCTGCAGCGCGGCGGCGGCCATCGCGCCGGGATCGCCGTAGGGCACCAGCAGGCCGGTCTCGCCGTGGCGCACCGAATCGCGCAGGCCGGGCCGGTCGCTCGCGACCACCGGCACGCCGCATTCGTTGGCTTCGATGACCGTCAGCCCCCATCCCTCCTTCGGGCTGGGGTTCAGGAAGACGTGGGCCCGGTGCAGGGTCCTGACCAGCTCGCTCCAGGGCAGATGCCCGGTGAACGAGACGACGCCGTCCAGCCCCGTCCGCGACACCAGCCGGCGCAGGCGCTGCTCGTCCGGCCCCTGCCCCATCACCAGCAGGCGGGCCGAGGGACGCTCCTTCTGGATCAGGGCGAAGGCCCGGATCGCCACGTCGACGCTCTTGTAACGGCGCAATCGGCTCCACGAGACCAGCAGGGGGTCCTCGTCGCGCGGCGGCGGATCGTCGAGACGGAACCGCTCGTGCTCCATCCCGCAGTAGACGGTCCTGACCCTCTCGGCGGGCATCCCGCGCCGGATCAGATCGTCGCGGGTCGAGGGGCTGATGACCTCGAAATCGACCTTGCGGTAGACGGCCGGGATCAGCCTCTCGGCGCCCCAGACGTAGCTCGCCACCAGCGGATTGGCCTCGCGGAAGACGGTCGAGCCGAAGAGGTGCGGCACCACCGCCACGATCGGCACGTCGCCGCAGAACAGGGGCGTGTAGAAGGGGATCTTGTTGATGTCCTCGACCACCAGGTCGTACGACCGCTCGCGCAGCAGGCCCTTGACCACGCCCGGCAGCACGAAGTTGGCCACCGTCCAGTGGCCCTTGCGGTGGATGCGGATCCCGTCGATCGTTTCGATTTCCGAGGCGCCCTCGTAGCCGGCGACCACCAGGTCGACCTCGTGGCCGGCGGCCACGCAGCGGGTCAGGATCTCGTGCAGATGGATCTCGGCGCCGCCGCCGAGAGGATCGCGGACGTCGCGCCAGTTCAGGGCCAGTATCCTCAAGAGACCGCCTCCGCGCCCGGCTTGCGGACGATTACGCCGATGGTCATCATGGTGTAGAGCGAGCACCGCCGGTCGCGCCAGCGCTCGCGGCAACGGGCCGCGAGACGTCCGAGCGGCGGCACGGGATCGGGATACATCGGAAGCTTCCAGCCGGGTCCGCGCAGCAGCATCTTGCGCAGGGCGCGGTACCACAGGCCCGGCACCATCCAGTTGCCGTAGGTGCGCACGACCTCGCCGCCGGCCCGCGTCGCGACCTTCTCCAGCTCGGCCGGCGAGAACTGCGTCTCCCATCCGGCGAACCAGCGGTCCAGCGCGATCAGGATCTTCTTGCCGACGGTGTAGTAATGCCACTTCTGCGGCACGTCGACCAGCAGCACGCCCCCGGGCCGCAGCACCCGCAGATCCTCGCGCAGCAGCGGCAGCGGATCGCGGAAATGCTCGAGCAGTCCCTGGTGGAAGACGATGTCGAAGGATCCGTCGGGGAAGGGCTTGCGCAGGGCGTCGCCGCCCACCGGGCGCACTTCGACGCCGGCCTTGCCGGCCGCGCGGACGGTCAGCCCCAGCGAGCCGGCCACGTAGTCCAGGGTCCAGACGTCGGCGCCGGCGGCCGCCAGGGCCACCGCGTCGCGTCCGGTCCCGGCGCCCACCTCGAGCACCCTCTTCCCGCGCAGGTCGCCCAGGGCCTTCAGCTCGTCCACGATCCTGTCGTCGGTGCCGTAGACCTCGGCGAGCGAAAGATCCTCGGTCTCTTCCCAGAATTCCTGCCAGTGGCGCTTGGTGGACGTTCTCAACGCTCCTCCTCGACCGCCGGGGAAGCGTCCCCCCCCCGCTCCTGCTCCAGGGCCTCGCGGGCGGCCCTGTCGAGCACGCCGTTGACGAACTTCACGGCTTCCTCGCCGCAGAACAGACGGGCCAGTTCGCAGGCCTCGTCCAGCGCGACGCGGGCCGGAACCTCGGGATGATGGATCAGCTCGGCCAGCCCCAGGCGGCAGATCGCCTGCTCCACCTGCCCCACCCGGGCCAGGTCCCAGTTCTGCAGGAGTTCGGAGAACTTCGCATCCAGATCGGCGCGGTTGGCGGCGATCTCGGCCGCCAGACGGCGCACGAAAACGGCGGTCTCGGGCGACGGCCCGCGCCGTTCGATCTGTTGTTCGAGGCAGTCGAGCAGGTCGGTCCCGCTCATCTCGGCCGCGTAGAGCGCCTGAACCAGGAGCTGACGGCCCTTCGTCCTTTTACCCAATGTCACCCCTCGTCGATTGCGTTGCAGAGGCCGATCATCTCCAAGGCGGTCAACGCCGCGTCGAAGCCCTTGTTCCCGGCCTTGGTGCCGGCGCGCTCGATCGCCTGGTCCAGGGTGTCGGCGGTGATGACACCGAACGTCACCGAAACGCCGGTGTCAAGAGAGACCTGGGCGATGCCCTTGGCCACCTCGCTGGCGATGAAGGTGAAATGCGGCGTGTCGCCCTGGATCAGGCAGCCCAGGCAGATCACCGCGTCGTAGCGTCCGGTCCGCGCCAGGCGCTGGGCGGCCATCGGGATCTCGAAGCTTCCCGGCACCCACGCCACGTCCACCACGTCTTCGGAAACGCCGTGCCGGGTCAGGCAGTCCAGCGCGCCGTCGAGCAGCTCGCGGACGATGAAATCGTTGAAGCGGCTGGCGACGACCGCGATGCGCGCATCCTTCGCCTCGAATCCGCCCTGGAACGTCTTGCCCATGATCATCTCCTCGGGTTCGTTTTCGGGTTCGTCCCGGACTCATTCCTCGTCGACGGCGACATCGCCCTCGACCTTTTCGAGCAGGTGGCCCATCCGGGTCTTCTTGGTCTTCAGATACCGCAGGTTGCGCACGTTGGGCCTGATCTCCAGGGGAACCCTGCCGGAGATCTCCAGCCCGTAGCTGTCCAATCCCACGATCTTGCGCGGGTTGTTGGTCATCAGCTCCATCCGGCGGACGCCCAGATCGCGCAGGATCTGGGCTCCGATGCCGTATTCGCGCAGGTCGGCGGCGAACCCGAGGCGGTGATTGGCCTCGACGGTATCGCAACCATCGTCCTGCAGACGGTACGCCTTGAGCTTGTTGACCAGGCCGATGCCCCGCCCCTCCTGCCGCATGTAAAGGAAGACGCCGCAGCCGCGTTCCTCGATCTGCCGCAGCGCCGCCTCCATCTGCTCGCCGCAGTCGCAGCGCAGGGAGTGGAAGAGGTCGCCGGTCAGGCATTCCGAATGCACGCGCACCAGGGTCGGGGTCTCGGGATCGGGCTCGCCCTTGATCAGCGCCAGGTGCTCCCTCGCGTCGGTCGAGGTGGAATAGGCCGCCATCCGGAAGGTGCCGAAGCGCGTCGGCAGATCGACCTCGACCTCGCGCTTGACCAGCTTCTCGTGGTGGCGGCGGTAGCTGATCAGGTCGGCGATCGAGATGAGCTTCAGGTCGAACTCGTCGGCCATCTCGCGCAGCCGCGGCAGACGGGCCATCGAGCCGTCCTCGTCCATGATCTCGCAGAGGATGCCGGCCGGCTGCATGCCGCCGATGCGGCAGAGATCGACCACGGCCTCGGTGTGTCCGGCCCGCTGCAGCACGCCGCCGGGCTGGGCGGTCAGCGGAAAGATGTGCCCCGGGCGCGCCAGGTCGTCGGGGCCGGCCTCGGGATCGATGAAGACCTCGACGGTCCGGGCACGGTCCGCGGCCGAGATGCCGGTGGTGATGCCCTCGGCCGCGTCCACCGACACCGTGAACGGGGTCTGGAGGTGGGCGGTGTTGCGCGACACCATGGGCTGCAGATCCAGTTCGCGCCCGCGTTCGGCGGTGATCGGGGCGCAGATCAGGCCGCGGCCGTACTTGGTGATGAAATTGATCGCCTCGGGCGTGACCTTCTCGGCCGCCATCACGAAGTCGCCCTCGTTCTCGCGGTCCTCGTCGTCCACGACGATGATCATCCGGCCTTCGCGCAGGGCGGCGACGGCCTCCTCGATGGTGTCCAGTCCGATGTTGGTGCTCATGACGCCTTTCCGTTCGTGTGGGCGGCGCGGCCGCCCGGGTTCAGCCGCCGTAGCGGCGGCCGCGGCCGCTGCGCCGGAAGCCCAGCGCGCGCAGCCTGTTCTGATCCAGCTCTCCGGAATGCGGCTTCCCTGCGTCCGCGCGCGTCGCCGCCGCGGAATCCTCGCTCCGCATCCCCTTGGCCAGAACGTCCGTCTCCAGATTCACGGCATCGCCCCGCCGCAGCGAGGCCAGCTTGGTCTCCTGCAGCGTGTGGGGGATGATCCTCAGCTTGAACCCCGTGGCGAAGGGGCCCTCGTCCAAAGTCAGGCTCACGCCGTCGACGGCGATCGATCCCTTGGGCAGCAGGTGAACTCGCAACGGCTCCGGCACGGCGATCGTCAACTCGATCCCGCCGCCGGCGCGGCGCGCTCCGGTCACCTCGCCCACGCCGTCGACGTGGCCCAGGACCATGTGGCCGCCCATCGCGTCGCCCGCCCGCAGCGCCGGTTCCAGATGCAGCCGGCGGCCGGACCGCCAGCGGCCCAGGGTGGTGACGCGCCGGGTCTCGGCCACGGCCTCGACCTCGACCCGCGGGCCGCGCAGGGCGACCACCGTCAGGCAGATCCCGTCGCAGGCCAGGCTGTCGCCGAGTTCCAGGCCGGGCGCGCAGGCCGGGGCGTCGACGACGATGCGCGTCAGTTCCCCCCGGCGGCGCATCGAAGCCACCGTGCCCACTTCGCGGATCAATCCGGTGAACATCTCAGTCCTCCCCCGCGTGCGCCGCCGCGTCCGGTTCTGCGGTCAATGCGGACAGGGTCGCGGCGAATGGGCGCCGGTCCCAGACCGCGAGCAGATCCCCGCCCGAAGCCTCGGCGCGGGTCAGGGTGAAAACGCCGCCCGGCGCGCGGAGATCCGCGGGAAACTCCGGCCAGGCCGGACCCCCGCCCAGCAGCCGCGGCGCCGTGAAGTGCGCCCAACGATCGACCAGCCCCGCCGCGAGAAAGGATGCGGCCAGGGTCGGGCCGCCCTCGATCATCACCGTGTCCAGACCGCGTTCGGCGCAGCGGGCCAGCAGACCGGCCGGATCGACGCGGCCGTCGCGGGCGTCGCAGTCGACGATCTCGGCCCCGGCCTCGGCCATGGCCCGCGCGCGACCGGGATCGGAATCGGGTCCGCAGAAGACCAGCCGGCCCGGCGCGGCCCAATCGACGGCGTGGGCGAGCCGTGTGTCGGCGCAGGCGGCGACAGGATCGGCCGCGGGACAGCCCGCATCCGGTCCCACGCGGCGGCCGTCGAGACGCGGGGCGTCGGCGGTCACGGTCCCCGATCCGACCAGCACGATATCCGACCAGCGGCGCATCCGGCCGACCGCGGCCAGCGATTCGGCGCCGGTGAGATAGAAGGGCCGGCCGGCCGTGTCGGATTCGGGCGGCGGCGCGAAACGCCCGTCGAGCGAAGCCGCGGTCTTCAGCAGCACGAAGGGACGGGCGAAGGCGTCGGTAGCGACGAAGGGCCAGACGAGTTCCAGGCATTCGGCCGCCGCGATCCCGAAGGCGACCTCGACGCCGGCGTCGCGCAGATGGGCCAGTCCGCCGCCGGCGACCCGGGGATTGGGATCCCGGATGCCGAAGACCACGCGCTTCACGCCGGCGGCGACGATCCGCGGCGCGCAGGCCGGCGTGCGGCCCTGATGGTTGCAGGGTTCGAGCGTCACGTAGATGGTCGCGCCGCGGGCCCGCTCGCCGGCCTCGGCCAGGGCGACCGCCTCGGCGTGGTCCAGTCCGGGACCGAGATGGGCGCCGCGGGCGATGATCTCCCCGTCGCGCACCACGACCGCCCCCACCGGAGGGTTCGGCCAGGTGCGCCGCGGCAGACGCCGGGCGAGCCGCAGGGCCTCGGTCATGAAGCGGACGTCGTTTTCATCACGCAGACGCATGATCCTCGCGCGGGCGCGGGATGGTTGGGAAAGTCGGATGGATGGCAGGCGGGAAATGATGCGCACGACGAGCTTCGCCGGCGCCAGGCGTCCCAACTTCTACCATCCAGACTTTCACTGTCGGCTCCGGAATTTCACCGGATCGGCCGTCCACGGGCTGGACGGTTCGCGGGCTTTCACCGCCGGTGGGGACTTTCACCCCGCCCCGAAGTTGTGGGTCCCGTTATTGGGTTTTCCTACGAAACGAAACCTAAACGAGCGAAACTCCGCTGTCAAGATATCGGCTGCCTCGCGGCGGCGGCGCCGCGGACTCACTCGGCGGCCGCGGCGGACTCGTCCCAATCGGCGAAAAGCGCATCGACGAAGTGATCGGGGTCGAAGACGGCCAGATCCTCGGCCTGCTCGCCGACGCCGACGAACTGCACCGGCAGCCCGAGGGTCTCGGCGATCGCGACCACGATGCCGCCCTTGGCCGTGCCGTCGAGCTTGGTCAGCACCAGCCCGTCGACCGGCACCGTCTCGGCGAAGGAACGGGCCTGCTGCAGACCGTTCTGGCCGGTGTTGGCGTCGACCACCAGCAGGGTCTGCGGATCGCGGCCGGTCTTGCGCCGGATGACGCGGGCCACCTTGCCCAGCTCGTCCATCAGGTTGGTCTTGGTGTGCAGCCGGCCGGCGGTGTCCACGATCACGATGTCGTGCCCGCGGGCCTCGGCCGCACTCAGGGCGTCGAAGACCACCGCCGCCGGATCGGCGCCCTGGCCCTGCTGCACGCAGTCCACCCCGACCCTGTCGGCCCAGATGTTCAGCTGCTCGACGGCCGCCGCGCGGAAGGTGTCGCCGGCGGCCAGCAGGACCGACCGGCCCTCGTTCTTGTAGTGGAGGGCCAGCTTGGCGATGCTGGTGGTCTTGCCGGTGCCGTTGACGCCCACCACGAAGATGACCTCGGCGGCCGGCGCGGTCCCGGCCGGCGCGGCGGGAGCCTCGGCGACGGCCTTGCCTTTCTTCTTCTTCTTCTTCTTCCGATCGCCTTCCTCGTCCCAGCTAAGGTTCGCGACCCGGGGCTTGGCTTCCTTCAGGGTGCGCCGGATGTCGCCGCGGATGACCTGCAGCACGCTCGCGAACGAGGCCTCGCCCCCCTCCTCCTTCAGCCGTTTCTCGATCGAACGGGTGATGCGCGTGCTCGCGGCCACGCCGAGATCGGCCGAGATGAGCATCTCCTCGATCTGATCGAGCGTGTCGGAATCCAGGCGCACCCGGCCGTGCAGAAGGTCGCCGAGCTTGCCGAACAGACTGTCTCGGGTCTTGTCCAGACCCTTCTTCAACCGATCCAACGCGTTGCGGATCATTCCCCCGCCTCCATGGTCCGGGTGTCGACGTCGTCGGCCGTCGTGTCGGCTTCGGCGTCGGAGGCGGCTTCGGCGTCGCCTGCGTCATCGCCGGCGTCATCGCCGGCGTCCAGCCCGGATTCGTCGTCGTTCTCGACGGCGGCTTCGGCCGCCGGGGCCGCTTCCGCCAGGGTGATGCGGGGCTCCGCCTCGGCCGGCGCCTCGTTCTCTTCGATGGTGATGCTGACCGCGTCCCGGTCCAGACGGCGCCGACGCTGGGCGATGGCCTGACCGAGATCGGCGTCGTCCTCGCTGGCGGCCACGTCCTGGAAGCTGACCGAGACCAGGGTGCTGACGCCCTGCTCCATCATGGTCACGCCGTAGAGATGGTTGGCGGTCTCCATCGTCAGCTTGTTGTGGGTCACGACCAGGAACTGGGTCTCCTTCGAGAACTCCTGCAGCATCTTGACGAAGCGGTGCACGTTGGCGTCGTCCAGCGGCGCGTCGGCCTCGTCCAGCAGGCAGAAGGGCGAAGGCTTCACCAGGTAGACCGCGAACAGCAGGGCCAGCGCGGTCATGCACCGCTCGCCGCCCGAGAGCAGCCGGATGTGGTCGACGCGCTTGCCCTTGGGCTGGGCCAGGATCCGCAGGTTCGATTCCAGGGGATCGTCGGTCCGCAGCATCTCCAGATCGGCGCGGCCGCCCTCGAAAAGGGTCTGGAAGACGGCGATGTAGTTGCGCCGCACCTCTTCGAAGGTCTCGAAGAAGAGCTTGCGCGCGGTGCGGTTGATCCGGTCGATGGTCGTGGTCAGGTCCTCGCGGGCCTTCTCCACGTCGCTCAGCTGGTTCTCCAGGAACTGCAGCCGCTCCTTCTTCTGCTCGTACTCCTCGACAGCAAGATGGTTGACCGCCCCGAGCGACGAGAGCTTCGCCCGTCTCTCGTCGAGCAGCTCGCGGGCCTGGCCGGGCTGGAAGACGCCCTCGTCGATCTCGAGCTCCCGGGGCAGTGCCTCGGGGTCGAACGAGCGCACCAGTTCGCGGAAGGAGCCCTTGTACGCCTCCTCGATCCGTTCCACCAGATTCGCCCGCCGGACCTCCTGGGTGGCCAGCTCGGTCTCGATGGAATGGATCTGCTCGCGGCATTCGTTGCGCTTGTCCTCGATCTCCTTGATGCGGTCGTGCCAGACGGCCGTCTCCTGATGGATGGTCGAGATCGCCTCGGTCGAGGCCTGCACCAGCATCCGCCGGCGCTCCCGCTCCTGGATCCCCTCGCCCACCTGGGCGCGGCGATCGAGGATCTCCTTCTCCATCGAGGCGATCTCCTCGCGGCCCAGATCGATCTCCTGGCGCAGACGTTCCTCGCTGGCGGTCATCTCCGCCACGCTCTCGCGCAGGTGGCCGAGCGAAGCTGCCAATTCCCGCGTCTCGCCCTCCAGGCGCGACCGGGTCAGGCGCTTGTGCTCGACGTCGGCGCGCAGCAGATCACGCTCCTGCTCGCCGGTCGAGACCTGGCGCCGCAGCTCGTCCAGCCGCATGGTGGCGTCGTTGCGCTGCCGCCCGCTCTCGTCGAGGTTGCCGGCCAAGCCCTCCCGCTCGCCGGTCAGGATCGACAGGTTCTCGCTGAGGCCGGCACGGTCGCGCTCGATGGCGGCCAGGCGAGACTCGGCGGCCTGGCAGCGGCTGCGGCATTCGGCCTCGTCGACGTGGGTCCGGCCCAGGTCGACGTCCACGGCGGCAAGTTCCTCCTGCGCCGCCGCGAAATCGGCGCGCCGGGACTCGCGGCGGGCCAAAGCTTCGGCCAGCTTCCCGCCCGCGGCCTCGATGGCCGCGTCGAGGTCCGCGATCTCGCCGGTGATCTTCTCCAGCTTCTCGCCGCGGCCGAACAGGCCGATCTCGTCGCCCTTGCCGCGGCCGCCGCGAACCACGCCGTCGCTGGTGACCAGCAGGCCGGACCGCGAGAGGCAGACCACCGGCACCGCGCCGTCGTGGGCGGCGGCGGCGGCCAGGGCCGCCTCGTCATCGGGGAAGACCCAGGTCCGGGCCAGCAACCGCGCCATGTGCGGCACCGCGGCGCCCTCGCCGCCGACCAGTTCGCCGGCGGGGCGTCCCCCGGCCGGAGCCTCGGAGCCCGCAGCCGAAGCGGCGGCCGCTCCCTGGAGCAGGAATCCTGCGCTGCCCTTGTCTCCGCCCCGCAGTTCCTCGACCAGTTCGTAGGCCGTGCCGGCCGCGTCCACGACCACCGCGTCGGCCAGGTCGCCGAACAGGGCCTCGAAGGCGTCCGCCCAGCCGTCGGCCACGGTGATCCGGTCGGCGAAGCTGCCCAGCACCCGCGGATCCCCGCTGCGGCTCTGCAGCACCGATCGGGCGCCGCCGCCGAATCCCTCGTAGCTCTCCTTGATGCGGCGCAGCAGATCCTGCCGCGAACGCAGCGACTCCCGCCGGGCTTCGCGCGAGGAGATCTCCTCGCGGCGCGACGTGATGTCGTCGGCCAGGTCGTCGATCTCGCGTTCCATGACCGCCAGGGTCTCGAGCATCTCGCGGCGGGCCGCCGTCTTCCGGTCGCGCTCGGCGCCCAGTTCGGCCAGACGGGCGGATTCGGATTCCAGTCCGGCGGCCTGCTCCTGCTGTTCGGCGTCCAGGGCGCGCAGCCGTTCGCCGCGGTTCTCGATCCGGATATCGAGCTCGCGCAATTCCGATTTGCGCTTGTTGTCGGTCTCGATGAATTCCAGGTTGATCTGGCTGGCCTGCTCCAGCGCGTGGCGCTGCTCGTCGAAGCGCGACACGACCAGCCGCAGCTCCTCCTCGGCCCGCTCCAGGTCGCCGGCCAGGGCTTCGGATTCGGTCGCCAGGGCGGCGCGCCGCTCCTCGAGCCCGTGGATCTCGCCGTGCGAAGCTTCCCGCCGCGAGCAGATGTCGGCCACCATCTCGGTGTTCTCCTGCAGCCGCTGGCGGTGATCCTCGATCCGCTGTTCGAGCAGCAGGACGCGCTGCTCGGTCTTCTGCAGTTCCTCCTCGAAGGCCTGCAGCGATTCCTCCAGGCCGCGCCTCTCGGCCTCGCGCTCATCGACCGCCGGGCGGGTGGCCTCGACCTTGGCCCGCAATCCGGCCAGTTCGCCGGCGTCCTCCTCGACGGCGACATCCAGCGTCTGGCGGTGTTCCTTGATCTCCTTTTCGCGGCTCTCCATCTCGCGCCAGGCGCGGTCGGCCAGGGCCAGGTCCAGCGAGCGGATCTCGCCGTACAGCCGCCGGTAGCGGCGGGCCTTGCCAACCTGCCTCTGCAGCGACCGGACCTCGCGCCCGATCTCCTCGATGATGTCGCGCAGACGCAGCAGATCCTGCTCGGTCTGGTCGAGCTTGCGCTGCGCCTCCTTGCGGCGGGCCTTGTACTTGACGATGCCGGCGCCCTCTTCGATCAGCAGGCGCACCTCGCTGGTGTTCTCGCTCAGGACCCGGCTGATCTTCTCCTGCTCGATGACGCTGTAGGCGGTGTTGTTCACGCCGCTGTCGAAGAACAGGTCGCGCAGATCCTTCAGACGCACCGGCGAATTGTTCATGAAGTACTGGCTGACGCCGTCGCGGGTGACCCGGCGCTTGACCGCCACCTCTTCGAATTCCACCGGGATCATCCGGTCCTCGTTGCTGAAGACCAGGCTCACCTCGGCCAGGGACACCGGCTTGCGCTTCGATGTCCCCTTGAAGATGATGTCCTCCATCTTGGTGCCGCGCAGCTGCTTGGCCGACTGTTCGCCGAGCACCCAGCGGATGGCGTCGACGATGTTGCTCTTGCCGCAGCCGTTCGGACCGAGGATCGCGGTGATACCCCGGTCGAAGTCCAGCACGGTCCGGTCCACGAAGGACTTGAACCCCTGCATTTCCACGCGTTTCAGTCTCAAGCGCTCACCTTTCGGATGCCGGCGCGCGGGGCACGGTGCGAGGGAGACCGCCTCAGCGGTCGAAACGGACCGGGTTGACCCAGCCGGCTCCCAACATGGTCTTGAGTTCGGCGATCGCCGATTTCGCGGCGGTCCGGTCGGGGAAGCTGCCGGCGTAGACCCGGTACCAGACGGCGCCGTCGTCCTTGACGAAGGGACGGATCGCGCCGCGGACGCCGCGCCTCTCCATCCCGGCGACCTCGGTCAGGGCCGACGTGCTGTCGACCAGGGAATAGACGTGCAGGGCCCATCCCAGATCGCCGACCTCGACGTCCCAGTTCGTCCGATCGGGAACCGGGGCCTCGGTTGCGACCTCGGCGCCGCCCGTCGCCTGCGCCTGCGCTTCGGCCTCGGGCTCTCCGGCCGCGACCGCATCGGCCGTTCCGGCGGCGGGCGTTCCGGCCACGGACTCGCCGGCGGCCGAATCGTCGGCGGCCGAATCGTCGGCGGCGGGTTCATCGGCGGCGGACTCGTCGCCGGCGGACGCGTCGATCGCGGGCTCTTCGCCGGCGGGCGATCCGGCCGCGGAGTCCAGCGCGATACGATCCGTCCCGGCGGCCTGCGACGCAAGGTCGGGTTCGAAATCGGGAGAATCCGCCCGCTCGGCGATCAGGAACCACCAGCCCAGGATGGCGATCACCACCACGGCCAGCGAAACCGCCAGCCAGCGGAAGAAGGGGGAGCTCCCCCCGGAAGCGTCCTTGCCGGGGGACGCGGAAGGGGTTCCGGCGTCCCGGTTCGCCGATGCGGCCGCGGCGACGGTTTCGGTCTTCCCTTCGGACGGGGCAGCGGCCTCGTCCGCGGTTTCGGGCGCGGCCCCGCCGGCAGCCTTGTCGAGGGCTCCGAAGGCGATCATGGCCTGGGGACGGTCGCCGATCAGCCGGACGTCGCGAACCAGGTTCTCGACCCCCGACTCCCCGAGGGTCTCGCGATCCCAGCAGACCACGCGCAGCGAAGGCACGGCGGCCCAGGGAGCTCCTCCCTCGCCGACCGGCGCGGTGATCAGCACCACGTCCGCCAGCGAGCGCAGCCGCTCGACCAGGGCGTTGGCCTCCTCGGCGGAGAGCCAGGCCGGGCTGTAGGATCCGACGCCCATCACGAAGCTGCCCTCGGCGTCCCAGGGCAGCGGGACAGAGCAGACCTGCAGCGAGGCGCCGTAACGGGCGAAATCGACCCAGCCGGAATCGTCCAGACGGCCGATCCAGCCGCTGAGATCGGGCTGGCGGTCATCGCCGTCGAGGATCAGGACCTTCTTGCCGCGACGGTGCAGAGCCCTGGCCACCCCCATGACCGCGACGGTGCGCGAGACGGTCCTCTCGGGCGCATCGAGAAAGACCCAGACCGGCGGCGCCTCGTCCTGCCCCAGCAGATCGGTCACCAGGGGCGTCAGCGACATCTCCGAGCTGATCTTCTGGATCTCCTCCCAGAAGAACGGCCCTTCGCGCAAACGGACGTTCTCCAGGGAGATCCCGGCGGGGAAAATCGGGAGTCCCATGCCGCCGTTCCCCATATTCCTGTTCATGTTCCCTCCTCCGTGCGGGCTTGCCGCTTGCGGGCTGCGAGCTGCTCCCAAACCCTTCCGACGGCCGTGATCGCGACCGGCACGTCATCCCGGGGCAGCGAGCGAAAATCCAGGGCCAGTCCATCCTGGCCGATACGAGCGAGCACGGCGGGATCCTGGCTTCGCAGCAACGCGTGGCAGCGTTCCAGCTCGGCCTTCGGGCCCCGCCAGCGGAGCAGGCGAGTGGGTACGACGGCATCGGAAAAACTGCCGCCCCCGACGCTGGCCTCGGCGATCTCGACGCCGCTTTCCCAGCCGTCGGGCAGATGGGGATCGAGGGCGGCGCGGGCCTCGGCGGCCAGTTCCTCCAGCTCGTCCCCGGTTCGGGCCAGCAGGCTCAGGGTGGGCACGGATTCGGCCTCGTCCCCGGCCAGATAATGCGTCAGAACCGCGTCGCAGGCGGCCAGGGCCGTCTTGTCGACGCGGAAGGCGCGGCGCATCGGATGCTTCCGCATGGCCTCGGTGGCCGCCGCGGATCCAAGCAAAAAGCCCGCCTGCATCCCGCCGAGCAGCTTGTCGCCGCTGCAGGTCAGGACCGTGGGACCCGCCGCCAGGTCCTCGGCCAGGGTCGGCTGTCCCGGCAGACCGTAGGGGGCCAGGGGATGCAGCAGGCCGCTGCCCGCATCGTAGATCAGATCGTGTCCGGTTTCACGGCACATCTCGCCCAGTTCCGCCAGCGAAGCCTCTTCGCTGAAACCGGTCACCGTGAAATTGCTGCGATGCACCTTCAGGACCACGGCGCCCGAAACCAGCGCTTCGCGGTAGTCGTCGACGGTCGTGCGGTTGGTGGTGCCGACCTCGACCAGTTCGCAGCCCGTTTCGCGCAGGATCTCGTGCAGGCGGAAGGATCCGCCGATCGCGACCACCTCGCCGCGCGAGAGGATGACCCGCCCCCCGCCGGCGCAGACGCGCACCGCCAGCCAGAGGGCGGCGGCGTTGTTGTTGACGATCAGTGCGTCCTCGGCGCCGGCCAGCAGCGCGATCTTCCTCTCGACGCCGCGGCCGCGATGGCCCCGACGCCCGGTGGCGAGATCGAGCTCCAGATCGAGATTGTGCGCCGCGGCCTCGAGCATCCACTCGAGGGCCTTCGCCGGATAGAGGGATCGGCCGAGATTGGTGTGCACCACCACGCCGGTGGCGTTGACCACCCGCCGCATCGCCGGTCCCAGCAAGAGTTCGCGCCGCTCCAGGATACGCTCGACCAGGCGGGCGCGGATCTCGTCCTTGCCTCCGCCCGGATCGCCGTTGCGCAGACGTTCGCGCTCGGCGGCCACCTCGCGCTGCACCAGCCGGATCATCCATTCGCGGCCCGGACCAGCGACCAGTTCGGTGATCCCGGGACTCTCCAGAATGCTGCCGACAGAGGGGATGTTGCGCAAGGAGCTTTGATTCATCGAAAACGGCCTTCGGGGCTGCTGGTGCGATAGATAATCGGCGATCGGGCCGGGAGGGGCGAAATCCGGGCCCGGTGGCGACCTAAAGTATCAGAGAAGCCGCCACCTGTCCAGCAGGGGCGGCTTCACGGCCCCGCCCCGGATCGACGCCCCCGTCCGGTTCTGGACAGCGATCGCGGGCCGCCTTAAGCTGTCGGCGGAACCAACCACCCGGAGGGTGTTCATGAAGCGGATTTCCAGCCTGTCCCGGCTCCTCGCCGCCACCGCCTGCGCGGCCGTTCTCCTTCTGGCCGGAGTCGTCGGCTGCGGCCGGCGCGCGGCGGCCCCGCCCACGGTCGACAACACCGGCTACCACGAACTGCGCGAACTCTTCGGCGACCGCGACTTCGGCCCCCTGGCCGAACGGCGGATCGTCGTCGACCCCGGCCACGGCGGCGTCTTCCGCGGCGTCACCGGCCGCGACGGGCTGGACGAGGCCGACGTGAACCTCGGCGTCGCCCTGTGGTTGCGCGGACTGCTGGAATGGGCGGACGCCGAAGTCCATCTCACCCGGACGGCCGACCGGGATTTCCTCGACCCTGCGGATTCCTCGCTGGCCGCGGATCTGGCCGTGCGGATCGCAATGGTCGATTCCCTGCGGCCGGACGTCTTCCTGTCGATCCATCACAACAGCAACCCCGAGCTGGATCGGACGATAAACGAAACCCAGACCTATTATCCGGTGGGAAGCGACGGTCCCGATCTGGACCTGGCGCGGGCGATCCATCGTCATCTGGTCCGGAACCTGGAGATCTCCCCTGCCAGGATCATGCCCGGCAACTTCTTCGTCCTGCGCAACAGCCCGGTGCCGGCGGTGCTGGGCGAGCCCTCGATGCTCTCGAACCCTGACGTCGAACGGAAGCTCTCGCTCGCGGCCAAGCAGCAGCTCGAGGCCCGGGCCTATTTCCTGGGCCTGCTGGACTACTTCTCGGGCGGGGATCCCCGTTTCGAAGGACCGTTCAGACCCGGTCGGCGGGGAGCGATGAACCCGATCCCCCTGCGCGAAGACCGCGCGCCGGCGCCCGGACGGCTCATCTGGAAATTCCGGCCCGACGGTGCGGACCGGCGCGACGGGCCTGCCCTGGATCCGTCCAGCGTCCGGCTGGTGGTCGACGGCTCCGAGACCCCGGCCTCGGTGAGTCCGGACGGAACGACGATCTCGACCCGCGTGCCGAAGCGATGGTCCCGCGGCGAACATGAGATCGTGCTGCGCGCCCGGAACCTGAGCGGGCGGGCGGTGCGGCCCTGGATCCGGCGCTGGACCGAGGATTTCGGCGGGCCCGTCGAGAAATCCGTCCTGGTCGAGAATCCAGCCTATGAGGATCGGGCCCGCGCCCTGATCCGGACCGGCCCGGCCGATCCCCAAGGGGCCCGCATCGAGGCGGCCAAGCCCGCTCCGGAAACTCCCCGCCGCTGCCGGCGGATGCTGGTCGACCGCGACGACCGCGAACGGGACGTGCCGCTGTCCTCGTGGCCCGGCGCCCGGACCTGGGACATCGTGGCCGTCCGCGAGGTGCCCGACGATCCGATCATCAGGATCGAATGCCCCGGCCTGATCCGCAACCAGATCGACCCGATGTCCGTGAGCATCCTGCCCGACAGCCTGCGCTTCCGAATGACCGCGACGTGGCCCGGCGGACCGGTCGTGCCGGGCGGAACCAGGGTCGACCGCCTGGCCGGACAGCGCGGCGGCCGTTCGCCGGCCATCGGCGCGATGGACGATCCCCACGGGCCGGTCATGCTGGTCCGCGAGGGCGAGCCGCTGTGGTTCGAGGCCCCGGGAGCCTTCCCCCTGCTGCTGGACGAGACCGGAACCGCGCCCTGGGCGGATGAAGCCGCGGCCTGGACCGACACCCTGCGGTGGCGTCCCCTGCTGCCGGGCGCCTACGGCAAGACCGTGGTGATCGATCCGCGCGGCGGCGCGGCGATCGACGACGGCCGCGGCCCCCTGGGCTCGACCGGCTCGGAGATCAACCTGCGCGTGGCGGAATACCTAGCCGACCTGCTGACCGGCGCCGGAGCGCGCCCGATCCTGATCCGCAAGAACGAGAGCTGGATGCCGCCGGAGGAACGCGTGCTGAAGGCCAATCGCGAGCGGGCCGACCTGTACGTCGAGATCCGCCGCTCCGCACCGGACGGCCCGGCCGTACGCCTGCGCCATCATCACGGCAGCAACGGCGGCGGGAACTGGGCGCGGATGACCGCGGACGCGATGCGCGCCTGCGGCGTGGACAGCGCCGGAATCCTGGTGGAGCCTTCCTGGGCCTACCTGCTGCGGCATACGGCTTGTCCGGCCCTGGAGGTCTCCCTGGCGGCTCCGGCCTCCTTGGCGGCCGAGGATTCCCTGACCGCGCCGGCCTGCCAGCAGGCGACCGCCCGGGCCCTTTTCGCCGCGACGGTTTCGCAGCTGGCCGGACGCGCCGTACTTTTCGATATGATCGACTTATCCCGACTGCTGGCCGACCACCCCGAGATCCTGCCCGCCGGATCGCGTGTGGACAGGGTGCGCTGGGACGGCAACCTGCTCTGGCTGCCCGGCGAGCCGGGCCCCGGCCTGCCCGCCGTCGGGACCGAACACACGTTGGAGATCGGAGCCGCGGAACGCTGGACCCTGACCGCGGTCCGTCTGTCCCCGGACGGAACCGCGCAATGCGCTCCGGTCTTCTCCGGTGCGGCCGAACAGCCCTAGGAGACGCATGCGCCGGCCCGATCGCCTGGAACAGCCCGACATCCCGACCGAGCAGGAGCGATTCCGCCGCGGCGAGAGACGGCGCATCCTCTTCGCCCTGATCGGCGCGATCATCGTGCTGGCGCTGGGAATCATCCTCGGACCGCGCGGGGAGCAGGTGCGCCGCCGGTGGGAATTCAGCGGCTCCGAGGGCCCGATGAAGCTGATGCCCGAGCTTTCGATCGACGACGGAGCCGACGAGCGTCATCAGGATCCGGCCCGCAGCCCCGACACACCGCCCTCGGCGCCCAACATCGAGGTGATCACTCCGGAGGCCCGGGAATCCGTCGCGCCGCCTTCGCCTCCCTCGCCGGCCGAGACGCCGGTCGATCCCGCGGAGATCGAGCCCGACGCCGAACTGGACGTCGCCGACGCGATCGAGATGCGCCTGCCCTCGCAGACCAACCCCTGGTTCCGCCTGATCCGGATGGTGCGGCCCCGCTATCCCGCCGACGCGGACGTGTCGGCGATGACCGCGCCCCAGATCGCGGTCGAAGTGGCGTTCTACGTGAACGAGGAAGGCCGGGTGACCGGCTCGTACATCATGTCCAACTCCGGCGGCGAACCCTTCGCCCGGGTGGTGCTGAAGGCCGTGGACCAGTGGCTCTACGAACCGGTGGTGCTGCCGGACGGGAGTCTGCCCCAGGGCTTCTGGAACCGGCTGACGATCTATTTCCGCAGCCCCGTCCGCCCGGCGCCCGGAGCCGGCACGGGAAACCCCGGGCTCGGCATCGAACCCGGGGTCAGGTGAATCGGGGCCGGCGCGGGAAATCCGGGATCAGTCCCCGGCGTCCTGCGCGTTCCACGGGGCGGCCGCATCGTCCGACGCCGACGCTTCTCGTTCATCCATCCCGCCGGATGCTTCCTCCGTTTCGGGCACCAGCTGCACTTCGGCGAAAAGGTCCATCGGGAACGGGGCCGTCCCGCCGTCGCTCCATACGTGCAGCGCGGGGCCCAGGGCCTCGATGTCGATCTCGGTCTCCCGCCGGGCTTCCAGGCGGCTCGCCAGGGCGGAGACCAGATCCTCACGCGAGGTGATCTGTTCCTCGGCCAGCACGCTCAGCACCAGCATCGTGGCGTGGAAGGAACGCTGGGCGATGGCGGTGGCCTCCTGGGGCAGATGCTCGGGATGCCAGCCTTCGGCGAACATCTCGCTCCACTCGACCGGGAACAGGGCGGTGTCGCTGGGAAAAACCGCCCGTTCGAGGATCGAGCCGACCTCGCGCTCGAGGCGGGGCGTGTTCCAGGAGCTCGGTCCCATCACCAGGGCGCCGCAGCGGTAGAAGTCGAGCTGGGGCCCGAGCATCATCATCCCGTCCACCGACACCGGCGCGAAGATGACCTCCGGACGCGCGGCCCGGACGCGGGCCAGGGGCTCGCGGAAATCGGTCAGCCCCTCGCCCAGGGCCTCGACCGCGACGATCTCCCCGCCGAGGGCCATCACCTCGTCGGCGAAGATCTGCTGGTTGCGCACGCCCTCCGGCGTGTCGGGATGCAGGACGGCGAAACGATGCTTCAGCAGCACATGGACCGCGGTCCGGGCCAGCAGGCGCGCCTCGTACAGGCCGGTCAGGTTGGTCTGGAAAACGCCCGCGCCCAGTTCCCAGATGCGTTCGTTGGTCGCGGTCGGCGAGATCAGCGGGATCCCGAAGCCGTCCGCCACCAGGGCCGCCGCCACGGTCGGGGCGCTGAGCAGCGAGCCCACCATCGCGACGGGTTTCTCCTCGGCGGCGAAACGCCGGGCGGCGATCGCGGCGGTGACAGGATCGCCGCCGGTATCGCGGGCCGGCAGCCGGAACTGGCGCCATCCGGAACGGTTGGCGGCGTCCAGAGCCAGACGGGCCCCGTCGTAGAAGGCGTTGCCGAGCACCATGTACCGGCCGGTCAGCGGACAGAGCAGACCCACCGCATCGGAATCCATGCCGCCGTCGGTCGGACGCGCCGGCGGACCGCCCGCCAAGGCGTAGCCGGGCTCGGCCAGCAGGGCCTCGGCGCGAGCCAGCCAATCGCTCCGGGGGGCTTCCCGACGCAGGGCCTCGACCGCGGCCGGGGCCTCGGCAGCCCTCTGCTCCCGCAGCAGCCGGTAGAGCCGCAGATAGGACATGTACGGGCGCAGGACGTGATCCGGCCGGCCGGCCATCAGGGTCTCCAGATCGTCCGCGGACAGGCCCGCCGCCAGGTCGGCGATCCGGTCGGAAACCTTTTCGCGCTCGGCGCCGGCGGCGGCGGCCGAGTGCAGATCCAGCAGCGCGGAAACACCGGCCAGGGTGTCGCCCGCCGCAGCGTACAGATCGACCTGCAGCCAACGGTAATCCGCGGCGCGCGGCGAATCCGGACGCGAAACCAGCATCTCGCGCGTCAACCGCAGGGCGCTGCCGGAATCCCCGAGCCGGACGGCCGAATCGGCGGCCGTCAGGATCGCGTCGTCGAGCCCGGCGTAATCCGGATGCCGGTCGATCAACTCGTAGCCCAACTGCAGGGCGCGGCGATCCGCGCCCTCGTCATGGGCCTCCCGGAGTTGCGCATGCAGCCGGGCGGGCAGGCCGGGATCGGGCTCGGCCGGCCCCGGGATCTCGGGACGCGGACCTCCCGCGCAGGCTGTCAGCAGCATCAGGAATCCGGTCAGCAGACCGAGCGCGAGGCGCAGCACGACCCGGGGCGGAATAGCTTCGACGGATCGGATCACGGTCACTCCCCTTCTCCCGCGGCGGGCGCGGGAACGGGCTCGGTCACCCGGAACGGATAGGCGGCCAGCACGACGCCGTCGGGATCGAGCGCCTTGACCTCCCAGTCCCCGGTCCAGCCGGGCAGGATGGTCTTGCTCGACCACGTCCGCCAGTCGGCCGAGCGGACGGGCAGTTCGACGCGCGCCATCACCTCGCCGCCGTGGTACCAGACGTGGGTCACGGCGGTGGAATCGACGGCCCCGGTCACCCGGGTGAAGCACCAGAGGCGCCCGACATCGGCGGGAAAGGCCTCGGCCGCCCCATCCGGCGCGCGCGTTTCGCGATCGATGCCGCGGCAGACCGAGATCAGTCGCACCGATGTTTCCGGGCCGGAGGCTTCGGCGGTCGCGGCCGCGACGGGCGCGGCGAAGGCCGTCAAGGACACGGCCGCGAGCAGCAGCAGCAGCGCCGCGGACAGGCCGTTGCGAAGACCAGACATGGCTCACCCCTTGTTTCGGAAGGCTCCCGGGCGATGCGGGTTCACGTCCCGACAGCAGTCTAGCAAAGGCGGGGGGGCTGTCAACGCCCCCCCGCCCGCGAAGTCACCGAAAAACGGTTATTCGTCTTCGATCAGGTTCTCCGGAACGACCGACCCCCGCCGGCCCATGTTATCAAGCAGGAAACGGGCCTGATCGACCAATTCGTTGTCGGGATATTCCGCGATCAGCCGGTTGAGCAGCCGGGAGGCCTGGAACCGGTCCTGGTAGCGGTCCATCTGGAGGTTGGCCGCCATGAACAACGCCTTCGGCTTGTACTCGTTCTCCGGATAATCCTCGATCAGGATCCCGTAGAGATCGAGCTGCACCTGCGGGTCCTTGTTGGCCAGCGCCCGCTTGAAGAAGGCCTCGGGCGAGCTGCCGGAGCCGGGCCGGAAATCGCCGAAGTATTCGATCGGATAGGTTTCGCGCGATTCGGTGAGATATTCATCGACGCGCTGGTTGCGCACCATGGGCTCGAGATCCTTGACGATCTGCGGCCGCGCCTCGGCGAGCGTCAGGGGCCGGGCCGGCTTGCGGCTCAGGATCTCGACGATATGCCAGGTCTTGCCGATCTTCACCGGCTCGTTCAGGCCGGTATCGAGATCCCAGACCGCGTCGATGAACTGCTTGGAGTTCGGGATGGCGCCGATGTAGCCGCCCTTGTTGAACCAGCCGAGATCGCCGCCGAGCTTGGCCGACTCGGCGTTGACCGAGTATTCCGAGACGACGTAGGGGAACTTGGCGTGCTGCCCGCCCGCGTGCAGGGCTTCCCAGGCCTTGCGGGCGTCCTGCTCGGTGGCGCATTCGATATGACGGGCCTTCACGGTTTCATGGACGACGAAATCCTCGGGGAAATCCTCGTAGTAATCGCGGATCTGCTGCTCGGTGGGTTCGAGATCCTTCCAGACCTCGAGGCGGCGGAACCCGTCGGCCATCACGTAGCGCTTCTGGGAGATCAAGGCCTGGGAGATCGTGGGATCGAGCTGGATCTCGGCCGAGCGGGCGCCCTCGTACAGCAGCGCCTCGTCGATCATGAACCGCAGGAAACGGGCCTCCCAGTCATCGCCCGAATAGCGCCGCTTGAGCTTGGGCGGCAGTTCCCCGTAACGCAGTTCCAGATCGCTGCGGGTGATGGTGATGTCGCCGACCTTGGCGATCACATCGGAGACATCCTTGAAGCCGTTGCCGTAGATCTCGTTGTCGGCGCCGCCGGAGTCCGAGCCGCAGGACGTGAGACCGAACAGCAGAACGCCGCAGCAGAAAACGGCAGCCATCAGGCGAAAGATGTGCTTCTTGACCATGGGTGCACCACTCTCCTTCGAACGCCCGGATGGGCGGGATAAGGGTCAGAGCAGGTCCTCGCGGCCCCGCTTCTCCAGTTCCGCAATGATATCCCGGACCCGTTGCGCCTCCTCGGCGCGACAGATCAGCAAGGCATCGGGAGTGTCGACGACCACCAGGCCCTCGACCCCCAGAAGGGCCACCGTCTTGCCCGGGACATGAACGACGTTGTCCGCGCCGTCGACGGCCACCAGATCGGCCCGCCCGCGGTTGCCGGCCCCGAGATCGGAAGCGACGGCGCCCCAGGCGTCCCAGCTGCCCAGATCGGACCAGTCGAACCCGGCTCGCACGACCGCGAAGCGCGGCAGCTTCTCCATCACGCCGACGTCGATCGAGACCCCGGGGCAGACGGCGTAGGCCGCGGCCAGGGCGTCGGCGAAACCGTCGCCGCCGAAAGCGTCGGCAGCGGGCGCGACGGCGTTTGCGACTTCGGGCAGATGCTCGGCCAGGGCGGCCGCGAAGTCGCTGCTCCGCCACACGAAGATCCCGCTGTTCCAGAGAAAGCGTCCGGAGGCCAGATAGGCGGCGGCCCGGTCGAGATCGGGCTTCTCGACGAAGCGGACTCCGTCGCCGATCTCGGCTTCCGGATCCGCTTCCGAACGTTCGATGTAGCCGTAACCGGTCGCCGCATGCGTCGGCGTGATGCCGAAGGTCACCGCATCGCCGGTTTCCGAGGCGTGCGCGAAGGCCCGCACGAGCTGTCTGCGGAAGGCCTCCGCATCGGCGATGAAATGGTCCGCCGGCAGCAGCGCCACCGGGCATTCCCCGCTCAGGCGCCGCGCCAACGCCACGCCCAGGGCGCAGCAGGGCGCCGTGTTGCGTCCGACGGGCTCGGCCACGATGCGATCGGCGGGTAGTTCGGGAAGATCGCGCGCCACGCCGGAGGCCTGGTCGGTGTTGGTCACCACCAGGATCCGGTCGGCTCCCACCAGGGGAACGACGCGATCGAAGGTGTCCCGGAGCAGGGTCCGCTCCGAGCCCAGAGGCAGCAGCTGCTTGGGAAGCAGCCGCCGGCTGAGGGGCCAGAAGCGCGTGCCCCGGCCCCCCGCCATGATCACACAGAATCCGCGGTCGGATGTCATTTCCGGAAGTTCCGGCATCCCTCCGCCTTCCGATCCGGGCGGCGGAATCAGGCGTCCGACCTGACCACCCAGACCTTGACCGAGACTTCGACTTCCTCGTGCAGCTTCACCGGGACGGTGTAAACCCCGAGCTGCTTGATCGGTTCCTCGAGAACGATCTGGTTGTGCTCGACCTCGTGGCCCAGCTCACGCAGCCCGGCCGCGATGTCCCGGTCGGTCACCGAGCCGTAGAGCTTCTCGTCCTCGGCGGCCTGCACCGAGATGGTGCACGACACGTCGTTGAAGCCGGAAGCGAGCTCCTCGGCCTCGATGCGGCGCTTGCGTCCGCGCAGGCCGGAGAGGCGCCCCTCCTCGGCCAGGACCCGGCGGTTGCTGTCATCGGCGATGACGGCGATCCCCTGGGGGATCAGATAGTTGCGGGCGTAACCGCGGGCCACCGAGATGATCTCGCCGACTTCGCCGAGGTTGTCCACCTTCTGCAACAGGATAACGTCCATGGTTCACTCTCTCTCGTTGCCGATACGGATGGGACCGTAAGTTCGGCCCCGGTTCCCGCAGCGGCTCCGGCCACCGCCGGGTTTACCGGTAGTACTCCCTCACGAACGGCACCAGGGCGAGATGGCGGGCCCGCTTGATGGCGGTCGCCAGCAATCGCTGGTGCTTCGGGCAGGTGCCGGTGTTCCGGCGCGGCGAGATCTTGCCACGCTCGGTCATCATCTTCCGCATCAGCTCTTCGTCCTTGTAATCGATCACGACGAAGCCCTCGGTGCAGAAGAAACACTTCTTCTTCTTCGCCGGACGGCGCTTCTTCTTGTCCTTCGGCGCTCGTTTGGCCATGTCTCAACCTCTCTGGTCAGATGTCGGCTTCCGGTCGGCGACCGGAAGACCATGTCATTCCTTGTCCTCGACGGGCGGCTCGGTCTCGGCGGCCGGAGCGGCCTCGGGCTCGGGAGCGGCCTCGGGCTCGGGAGCGGGCTCGGGCTCGGCGGCCGGAGCGGGCTCGGGGGCCTGGGCCTTCTCGACGACGACCTCCGGAGCGGCCGGGGCCTCGGGCGCCCGGACCTTGGCGGTCGCGGCGCGGCGGCGGGCCATGCTGGCCTCGTTGCGCGCCTGCCATTCCTCGTCGACGACGACCAGATGGCGCAGCACCATGTGGTCGAGACGGAATGCGGTGTCCAGTTCGGCGACGGCATCGCCGTGGCAGCTGAACTGGATGTGCATGTAGTTGCCCTGGGTCTCGTGATCGATCGGATAGGCCAGGCGCCGCATGCCCCAGTGATTGATGGCGGTCACTTCACCGTTGTGCGGAGCGATAACCGAACGCACGCGCTCGACCCGGGTCTCCATTTCAGACTCGGGCTGATTGGCCTTCAGCACAAAGACGATCTCGTACTTCTGCAATGGATTCACCTCCCCTCGGACTGAACGGCCCGAACATCTGATCACGGCGGAGCCGGAGGCTCGCGGACCGTGAACGTATCGGGCAGGGATGTGCTGCATCCAATGTGGAGACAGCTCGCGATGTCGTCCCCCTGCGGGGAACGTTGCCGTCGCTCTGGACGGCGACGGAATATGATAGCTCTCCGGGGAGCCGGAAGCAACTATTTCCCTGATCCCGCGGCTCCGGGGCCGGGTCCGCGGCGATTGAAGCGGCTGGCGGCGGCCTCCCGTCCCTCGACCGACCAGCAGGCCACGACCTCGCAGGCGTCGGCGATCTGGTCCTCGGTCACGGGCCATTCCTCGTCCGTGAAGGGAGCCAGCACGTAGTCGGCCCAGTCCTCGGGCGAAGGCGGCCGCTCCCCCGCGACTCCCAGGCGCAGACGGGGGAATTCCCCGCCGCCGAAGACCCGGATGATCGATTCCAGCCCCCGGTGCCCCCCGTCGGATCCGCGTCCGCGCAGACGCAGCGATCCCAGGGGCAGCGCGATGTCGTCGCAGATCACCAGCGGGCGGATGACGGGATCGGCGGTTGCCGGGGCAACGGCGCCGCTTGCGGCGACGGGCTCCCCTTCCGGCGCGGCGTCCGATTCTCCTTCGGGTTCGGCCTCGGACGCCGTCGAGATGTTCCGATCACCGCGCCTCGCCCAGCGGGCCAGGGCCTCGCCGCTGCGGTTCATGTAGAGCAGGGGCTGCAGCAGCACCAGGCCGTCGGCGGAATCCGGATCGCCGGCGACGCGGCATCCGTCGCGAACCGGTCCGAAGACCAGCCCGTGCAGCCGGGCCAGTTCCTCGACCACGCGGAAACCGATGTTGTGCCGGGTGCGCTCGTATTCCGGGCCGGGATTGCCCAATCCGATCACCAGACGCACGGCTCACCTCCACGGATGCCGCCAAGCCAAAAAAATGCGAGGCGACCCTCCGGCCGCCTCGCATCGCATCGTCGCCGCCTGAAGGCGGCCGATGGGAATCAGTCGGAGGATTCCTCTTCCTCGGACTCTTCCGCGGTCTCCTCGCCCTCGGCCTCTTCGCCCTCGGCCTCCTCGACCTCGTCCTCGATGGCCACCAGGGTGTTCGGATTGATCTTGGCCAGGATCTCGTCGTCCGGGGTCAGGACCTTGACCGTTCCGAGACCGAGATCGCCGGCGGTGATCTTGTCGTTGAGCTCGAGCTCGCTGATGTCGACGTCGATGGTGTCGGGAAGATCCGCGGGCAGGGTCAGCACCGAGATGCTGCGCTGGACGACTTCCAGCACGCCGTCGCCGCCGCGGATGACCTTGTTCTCGCCTACGAACTCCAGGCCGACCTCCATCTCGATCTCCTTGTTCTCGGGGATCTCGAAGAGGTCGCAGTGGTAGACCATGTCGCTGACCGGATGACGCTGCATCTCGCGCAGCACCGCGACCGTCGCCGGCGAACCGTCGGCGTGATTCAGCGTGAAGATCGGGAACTGGCCGGAGAACCCGGAGAGAGCCTTGCGGAACTCGTGGGTGTCGACTTCGGCGTTCAGGGCTTCCTTGCGCCCGGCCCCGTAGATCACGGCCGGAGTGCGGCCGGATTCGCGCAGACGGCGGTTGGAGTTCTTCCCGGTCTCGGCGCGAGGATGGACTGTGAGATTGATCAAACCCATGACGGCTGCCTCCAGCGGACATTTTTCAGCAAAAGGGCCCCGTGCCCGGCCGCACGATGCCGTCTCCGCTCGGGAGCGGCTCTCTGGCCCGCGGGTGCTCGACATTCAAAAGGACCGCTTAATTAAGCAGTTTCCCCCCCTGATGTCAAGTCGGCCCGGCTAGTTGAAGAGCGAACTGACTGTCTTTTCCAGGTGGATCCGTTCGATGGCGTCGGCCAGCAGCGGCGCCATGTCCATGACTTTGACCTTCGGGCACTCGCCGCCGCGGTCGAACGGGATGGTGTTGCTGACCACGATTTCCTTGATCGGAGCCTCGTTCAGGCGCTGCAGGGCCGGCCCCGAGAACAGGGGATGGGTGGCGCAGACGGTCACCGATGTCGCGCCGGCCTTGCGGCAGGCGCGCGCGGCGTCGGTGATGGTGCCGGCGGTGTCGATCATGTCGTCGAAGATCACCACGTCCCGCCCCTCGACGTCGCCGATGAAGTTCATCACCTCGCAGCGGTTCGGCTCCGGCCGCCGCTTGTCGATGATCGCCAGCGGAGCGTTCAGGCGCTTGGCGTAGGCCCGCGCCATCTTGATGCTGCCCACGTCGGGAGCCACCACCGCGATGTTCTCCCGCGGCCAATCCTCGAAATGCTGCAGCAGGACCGGCGAGCCGTAGAGATGGTCCAGCGGGATGTCGAAGAAGCCCTGGATCTGGGCCGCGTGCAGATCGATGGTCAGCACCCGGTCCGCGCCGGCGGTGGTGATCAGGTTGGCCATCAGCCGCGCCCCGATCGGCACCCGGGGCTGGTCCTTGCGGTCCTGCCGGGCGTAGCCGAAGTAGGGCATCACCGCGGTGACGCGCCGGCAGGAAGCCCGCCGCACCGCATCGATCAGCAGCAGCAGTTCGATGACGTTGTCCGCGGGCGGAAAGGTGGGCTGCACGATGAAGACGTCGGTGCCGCGGATGTTTTCCTTGATCTTGATCTGGATTTCGCCGTCGGAGAAACGGTCGCAATCGACATCCAGCAGGGGCAGACGGAGGTTTTCGGCGATCTTCTCACCCATCTCGTGATGGGCGGATCCGCTGATGATGACCAGGTCGTTCATCGGGAGGAACCCTTCGGTCTTGGTGCTTCAGGAATCGTGGCATGTGCTGGGGGGCTGCGCCCGGGGGCAAGATAGTCGATGTTGAACTTCCGGTAAACCCGAATTCGACCGGAGGGGAAAATGGCTGGGGCGGCAGGATTCGAACCTGCGAATGCAAGGACCAAAACCTTGTGTCTTACCACTTGACGACGCCCCAGCAGGTACGGCTGCCTAGAAACTCTCCTCGAAGGCGGAGCAGTCCACCCTGCCTGAGTCGGGTTGGCCGGGGCTGCCGGCATATCCCGCGGAAGAGCCGCCGGATCGCCGGTACTCCTCCTTGTAGGCGGTGATGATGAGGCTTTCCATCATCTCGCGGGTCCTGGCGTTGATCGGATGGGCGATATCCTGGAAGGTCCCGTCCTTGCGGCGTCGATTCGGCATGGCGACGAACATGCCTGCGGATCCTTCGATGATCTTCAGTCCCCGGATCACGAAACAGTCATCGAGAGTGATGCTGGCGAAGCCACGCAGCTTGTCGTCGTCACGCAAGGTGATTCTGATTTCGGTGATTTCCAAGACAGCACCTCTCCGTAGTAGCTCTCCGGATTCAATTTCAGAACTTTGGGCGAGTGGGTCCTTCATCCATGAACTCCACTCCGGCCGCATGAGGTCCGACAACTTCGATCAGCCAATCGGGTTGCACGAATTCTTCCAGTCCGGCGATTTTGCGCTCGCTCTTCGCGGGAAAGGCCGCGAAGACCGCAGCGCCGCTGCCGGACAACATCGCGATCGGAGCCCACTCCTTCAGATGCTGCACCAAACGATGCAATACGGGATGATCCGGCAGGACGATCTCTTCGAGCCGATTGATGCCGAACCAGGAACCCGTTGGAAATCTGGCGATTAACGCCTCTACATGTCTGATGTTAGCCGTAGGGCTGCGCCTTGTCAATCCCATATTAAGACGGTTGTAGACATGGGTGGTCGAGATGGAGAAGCTGGGTTTGATCACCAGGAAACGGCCGTTGTGGATGGGGCTCAACCGCGTCAGTTCGGTTCCGCGGCCCCGTCCGAGCTGGGTGCCGCCCCTGATGAAAAACGGCACGTCGGAGCCTATCTCCGCCCCCATCCGCTCGAGCTGGGCTTCGGACAACCCGGTTCGGCACAGACTGTTGCAGGCGACCAGCACCGCGGCCGCGTTGGAGCTGCCGCCGCCCAGGCCGGCCTCGGTCGGGATCGTCTTGCGCAGGACGATCTTGAACCCGCCGCGGACCTTCGTTTCGCGGCGGAAGACCTCGACGGCCTGCCAGCAGAGGTTGGTCTTGTCCTCGGGAACGGCCCCGAAGGGCTCGACCTGCAGATCCACCAGCGGCCCGGATCCGGCCGCCGGATCGTAGGTCACCCTGAGATGGTCGAAAAGCTCGATGGCCTGCAGGATCGTCTCGATGTCATGATATCCGTCATGGCGGCGGCGCAGCACCTCGAGATGCAGGTTCACCTTCGCGGGCGAACGCATCTCGACCGTGCGGCGCGGCGCGCGCGTGGGACTCGGTTCCATCACTCATCCTCCCCCGGACGGGGATCCGTTCATGGAGTCGCGCTTCCGGTGCATCCGGGAACATCGCGGTTAAGGGAGGGCACAAGATAGTGTCCGATGCCCCGGAACACGAACAGAGATGTGGGCGGGAACGGCGAATCGGATCGACCGCTCGCCCTAATAAGCGTTTTCGCCCTTCAGGACGTGGTGGATCGTCATCAGGATGATCCGCAGATCCAGCCCCAGGGACCAGTTCTCCACGTAGTAGAGGTCGTAGACGGTGCGCTCGGCGATGCTGGTGTTGCCGCGCAGCCCGTTGACCTGGGCCCAACCGGTCAGACCCGACCGGACCCGGTGCCGCTCGAAATAGCGGGGCATCTCGAGGACGAACTGATCCACGAAATGACGCCGCTCGGGACGGGGCCCCACCAGGCTCATGTCGCCGACCAGCACGTTCCAGATCTGGGGCAGTTCGTCGAGGCTGTAGCGGCGCAGGAAACCGCCGATGCGCGTGACGCGGGGATCGTCCTCCACCGTCCAGACCGGGCCGCTCGACGATTCGGCGTCGGGCCGCATGGTGCGGAACTTCATCATCCGGAACTCGCGGCCGTCGCGCCCGATGCGGTCCTGTCCGTAGAAGACCGGCCCCGGCGAGCTGAGCTTGACCAGCAGGGCGATCAGCGCGAAGAAGGGCGAGAGCACGATCATGGCGCCCGCGGTGGCCACGACGTCGAAGGAGCGCTTGACGATCCGGTCGGCTCCCGAGAGGGCCGCCGCGCGCACAGAGAGGAAGGGAATCCCCCCGAGTTCGGTCAGCCTGACGCGGCTGACGGCCATCCCCTGCATATCCGGCACAAGGTGGACGTCGACGTTGAGGTTGGCCAGCGATCCGGTGATCCTGCCCACCAGATGCTGCTGTTCCAGCGGCAGCGTCAACGCGACGACCTCGATTCCCCGGGAATCCACGATCTCCCGCAGATCGGCCAGCCCGCCCAGCCGCGGACAGGAGCCTCCGGTATCCGGCCCTCCGACATCGGGCGAGACGTCGATCCAGCCCACGCAGTTCAGCCCCAGGTTCGTGTTCATCGCCGCGGCCCGGCGCACCTGCTCGCGCATGGGGCCGCCGCCGACCAGCAGCAGGGGTCTGCCGCCGACATCCCGCGTGACCCGGGCCAGGATCTTGTAGTTCACCAGCCGGCCGGCGCAGAGCAGCACCGAGGCGCTGAGCACGAAAAGGCCGAAGAAGGAGCGGCTGAAGGTCTGGGCCCGGATGAAGAATGTCAGCGCCAGCACTCCCATCGATCCCAGGACGATCCCCTTGAGCACGCCGACCAGCTGCTCCTCGACCGAGAGCATGCGCTGTTCCGAGTAGAGCCCCAGGTAGTAGAACAGGCCGAAGAACACCGCCAGGACGATCGCCGAGCCGGTGAGGTAGACGTCCAGCGGCGGGATGCCCAGGGGAACCTTCCAGACGCCGGCGTGGAAGCGGAACCAGTAGGTCACCAGGAAGGCGACCTCCAGCAGCCCCGCGTCCACGAGCATCAGCAGGGTGGGCCGCAAGAGCGGCTGTCGGCGTTTGACCGTCTCACTCAACGCTGTTCACCTCGCGATGGCGCCGCCAGGCGGCGGTCAGTACGGATTCCATCTCGGCGCGGTAGCGGTCGCGGCTGAATCGGGCGGCGTGGGCGGCCATGGCCTCGGCGTCCCACTCGCCGTCGAGACGAGGATCGGTCAGGGCCGCGGCCAGGGCGTCCTCGTCGATCTCGTCGAAGAAGACGCCGTTGAGGCCCTCGACGACGGTGTCGAGCGTCCCTCCCGCCCGCAGCGCGACCACGGGCCGGCCGCAAGCCGTGGCCTCGAGAGGAGTGATACCAAAATCCTCGAGCCCCGGGAACAGGAAAGCGCGGCAATGGGCGTAGTGGGCCGGCAGGTCGGCGTCAGGCAGCGCGCCGGCGAAAGTGACGCGGCCCTCTCCCGGCGCGGATTCCGCCAGGGCGGCGAGGCGTTCCTTCTCGGGCCCCTTGCCCACCACCACCAGGTGCCGTCCGACCCGTTTGGCGGCCCGCACCGCCAGATCGATCCGCTTGTAGGGCACCAGGGCCGAGATCACCAGATCGTAGGAACCGGATTCCAGACCCGCCGGAGGCTCGGGCGCCCGGTCGCGTCCGAAGCGCTCGACATCCACCGGGGGATGCACGATCTCGACGATCGAGGGATCCACCCCGTAGTTCTCCAGGATCCGCCGGCGGACGATGGTGGCGTTGGCCAGCCAGAGATCCACGCGGCCGGCCGTCGCCCGGTCCCATCGACGCAGCCAGGCCGCGGCCGCGCCGATGGCCCAGCGCAGCGGCGCCGGCTTGGAGCCGAAGTAGTCGTCGAAACGGTCCCAGACGTAGCGCATCGGCGTGTGGCAATAGCAGACCGACAGGGCCCCGGGAGCCGGCACGGCCGACTTGGCCACGCAATGGCTGCTCGACAGGACCAGGTCGTAGTCCGAAAGGTCGAAGCTCTCGATCGCGCGCGGGAACAGCGGCAGGGCCCAGCGGTAGCGGGTGCGGAAACCCGGCAGCCGGACCAGGGACGAGGTGCGGATGCGGTGGCTTTCGATGATGTCGCCGACCGCGCCGGGCTCGTGCAGCAGGGTGAAGATGTCGGCCTCGGGAAAGATCTCGCAGAAGACCTCGAGACATTTCTCGCCGCCGCGCATGCCGTTGAGCCAGTCGTGGACCAGGGCGACGCGCCGTCCCGCCGGAAGCCGCGGCTCAGGCATCGTCGGCTCCCTCCCCGGCGCGCCGGTCCTCGAGGATCCGGCACAGCAAGTGCCCCATCGCGATATGGATCTCCTGGATGCGGGGCGTGTCGACGGCGGGCGCGATCATCGCCCCGTCGAGCTGCGCCGCCAGCCGGCCGCCGTCGCCGCCGAGAAAACCGTGGACCTTCATCCCGATCTCCTTGGCCGCAGCCACCGCCCGTACGCAGTTGGACGAATTGCCCGAAGTGGAGATGGCCAGCAGGACGTCCCCGGGCCTTCCCAGGCCCGCGACCTGCCGGGCGAAGATCTCGTCGAAGCCGTAGTCGTTGCCCACCGCGGTGGTGATCGAGCTGTTGACCGTCAACGCGACCGCGGCGAAGGCGGGGCGATCGCGGTGGAAGCGGCCGACCAGCTCGGCCGCGATATGCTGGGAATCGGCGGCCGATCCGCCGTTGCCGCAGATCAGCAGCTTGCCGCCGCGGTCCCAGGCCGCGTCCACGTCGTCGGCCAGGGCCAGGACGGCGTCGCGCTGGGCGGCCCCCATCGCGACCAGGGCCGTCCGCAGGGCGGCGAGATCCTCGCCGAAGAACCGCTTCGCCCGGCTGCGGCGATCTTCGCGACCTTCCCTCTCTGGGCTCATTGCGCTTCCTTCCGGTGGTTTCGGGCCCGGCGACCAGGCTCGCGCCGCGGTCATTCGCCGGCGTCGAACCATGAAAAATATCGTTTCAGCGCGTCCTGCCAAGCCGGACGCTCCGGACAGCCGATCTGTTCGAGGCGGCTGCTGCGAAGAATCGAGCAGGCGGGCCGCCGGGCCGCCGTCGGATACTCGGTCGAGGCGCAGGGCTCGATCCGGTCGGGATCGGCCCCGCTCAGGCGCGCGATTTCGCGCGCGAAGCCCCACCAGGTGCAGGTTCCCCGGTTGGTGGCGTGGTACGCCCCGCCGGCGCCGTGCTGCGCGACGTAAAGCAGCACCCTGGCCAGATCGGGAGCGTAGGTGGGGCAACCGGTCTGGTCGTCGACGACCTTCAGGGTCGGACGGTCGGCCAACAGGCGCCGGATGGTCAACACGAAATTGCGTGGGCCGGGTCCGAAGAGCCAGCTCGTGCGGACGACCTTCCCCGCTTCGCCCATGGCCAGCACGTGATCCTCGCCCATGGCCTTGGTCCGGCCGTAGTGGTTGACCGGATCGCGGGGATCCTCTTCGGCGTAGCCCTCGGCGGCGGTGCCGGGGAAAACGTAATCGGTGCTCACATAGACCAGGCCGCAGCCGGCCCCGGCGCATGCGGCGGCCAGCAGACCGGTGGCGTCGGCGTTGGCGGACCGGGCCTCGTCGCGGCTGGTCTCGGCGCCGTCGACATCGGTGAACGCGGCGGCGTGAACGACCTGATCCGGCCGATGGCGGTCCACCAGTCCGGCGGCCACCCCCGGCTCGGCCAGGTTCCCGTCGGGCAGGTCCACGCCCGCGACCAGGTGATTCTCGGCGGCGGCATCCATCAGGGCCCGCCCCAGCATGCCGGCAGCTCCGGTGACCAGGATCCTCAAGCGTCCTCCTTCGCTTCGGCGGCCGCGGCGCGGAAAGCTGCGCGCGCGGCGGCGTAGGGAAATCCGCGGCCGGACAGGAAACGCACAGCCTTGGCCACGACCGCGGGATCGCGGGGATCGGCGCCGACCCGGCGCCGCATCCACCATTTCCGCGCCGCGACCAGCGCCAGTTCGCGTTCCCGTTCAGGCGACAGCATCTGGGCGACGACACCCTCGGCGAGTCCGCGTTCGACGCCCTTGGCCGCCAGCTTGGCGACCATGTAACGCCCGCCGACCGGCCGGTCGGCCAGGGTGTCACGGCACCAGGCCTCGGCATAGGCCCGGTCGCTGACCAGGCCCTGCTCGACGAAACCGTCGAGGACCCTGTCGATCGGCCCCCGGTCGTAGCCGGCGCGGTTCAGCTTGCGCCTCAGGTCGGCCCGCGTGTGCATCCGCCGGTCGATCATCCGGAAGACGCGCCGGGCGATCTCCTTGCGGGCGGCGGCCTCGCGCAGTTCCAAAAGAACGGCGGGGGAAACGAGTTCCCCCGCCGCAGGCATTCCATCGGGCAGAGAAACCTCCGCCACCTCGAGGACCGAACCGTCGCTCAGGGTCACCACCACGCCGTTCTCGGCCGGCAGACAGGTGAGCAGACGGACCTCCTCGTCGCCCGTCATGGCCATCTACGAGGCCGAAGACGCGCCGCGCTTGCGGCTCGTCCGCGGCTCGGCCGCCTCGGGCGCGGCGGCGGTTTTCGGCTTGTCCCCGGCAGCGCCGGCGGCCGCCTCCTTCTCCTTGCGGATGCCGAACTTCACCAGGACCTTCTGCTCGATGTCCTTGTAGAGATCGCGGTTCTCGCAGAGGAACTCGCGCACGTTCTCGCGCCCCTGGCCGAGCCGTTCGTCGCCGTAGCTGTACCAGGCGCCCGATTTCTGGATGATCCCGGCCTGGACTCCCAGATCGATCAGATCGCCTTCCTTCGAGATGCCGCGGCCGTAGAGGATGTCGAACTCGGCCTTCTTGAACGGCGGGGCCACCTTGTTCTTGACCACCTTGACCCGGACGTTGCTGCCGACGACCTCCTCGCCCTGGGTGATCGCGCCGATGCGCCGGATGTCCAGACGCACCGAGCTGTAGAACTTCAGGGCGTTGCCGCCGGTCGTGGTCTCGGGATTGCCGAACATCACGCCGATCTTCATGCGGATCTGGTTGGTGAACATCACCAGGGTGTTGGTCTTGGAGATCGCGCCGGTCAGCTTGCGCAGGGCCTGGGACATCAGACGCGCCTGCAGGCCGACGTGGGCGTCGCCCATCTCGCCCTCGATCTCGGCCCGCGGCACCAGCGCGGCCACCGAGTCGATCAGGATCACGTCCACCGCGCCGGAGCGCACCAGCATCTCGGTGATCTCCAGCGCCTGCTCGCCGGTATCGGGCTGCGAAACCAGCAGATTGTCCACATCCACGCCGAGCTTGCGGGCGTAGTGGGGATCCATGGCGTGCTCGGCGTCGATGAAGGCCGCGGTCCCGCCGCGCGCCTGGCAATTCGCGGCCACCGAGAGAGCCACGGTCGTCTTGCCGCTGCCCTCGGGGCCGTAGATCTCGACGACCCGGCCGGTGGGCAGACCGCCCACGCCGAGCGCGATATCCAGGGCGAGGCTGCCGGTGGAGATGGCGTCGATGTCGTCGTAAACGTTTCCTTCGCCCAGAAGCATGATCGAGCCCTTGCCGAACTGCTTCTCGATCTGGGCGCGGGTCAACTCGAGAGCCTTGGCTCTGTCCTGCTGCCTGTCCACTGCCATCTGATCACTCCTTCGGGATGTATCGAAGACTGCGTTCCGGGAGGCTGCGGATGGACGACCCGGCGGCCGTATCTCGGCTCTCTTTCCGTTGCGCGGCTCCCCCGGAAAGCCATCGCCGCGACGGCGCGAGAACCATACAACGATCAGCGGGAGGGCGCCAGCGTGAAAACCGCCAGATCGTCGTAGAGAGGTCCATCGGGCGTCAGACGGCTCCGGACCAGCCTCGCGGCGCGGATCTGGAACGGATCCAGATCCCGGGGCAGGGCCGCGATCGCGGTCTCCAGATCGGTCGCCGGAGGCGGAGTCCGGAAACGAGCCAGGGTCAGATGGGGACGGAAGGGCTTGTCGTCGAAGCCTTCCGCGGGAAAACGCCCGGCGACGGCCTTGCGCACCGCCGCGGCCAGTTGCTCCAGGGCCCCGCCGCTCTCCATGTGCAAGAACAGCACCCGGGGCCGCCGCCCGTCGGGAAAGCATCCCGGATCCCCGGGAACCACGGTGAATGCCCCGTGCGGCGCGACGGCGTCAAGCAGGGCTTCGCGCAGCGCGGGCAGATCCGATTCCGGCCTCTCCCCCAGGAACATCAGGGTGATATGGAGCCGACGCGGATCCACCCAGCGGGCCCTCAGCGCGCGCCGCGGCTCGTCGATCCCGGTTGACAGGTCCGCCCGCAGACGTTCCCCCGGGTCGACGGCCACGAACAGCCTCACGACCGGCCTCCCGCGTCGGGCCGGGCCCTTTCGCGATGGTCCGTTTCCTGCAGATGGACGCGCAGCGTGTCGAGAGCCAGGGCCACGGCCAGTTCGCGATTGCGGCCGCGTCCGGCGGGCAGATGGATCATCGCGGCGGTCGTCGCATCCGGCGTCGCCAGCCCGACCCAGTGGGTGCCGACCGGTTTGCCCGGCGTGGCGCCGCCGGGTCCGGCGATGCCGGTGATCGACAAAGCGTAGTCGCTGCCGATCGCCTCGCGGCAACCGGCGGCCATCGCCTCGGCGCAGGCGCCGCTGACGGCGCCGTCGCGCTCTAGGATCCCGGCGGAAACGCCGAGCCGGCTCTGCTTGACCTCGTTGGCGTAAGCCAGGATTCCGCCCCGGAAGACCCGCGAAGCCCCGGGAACGTCGGTCAACGCGGCGCCGAGCATCCCGCCGGAGCAGGATTCCGCCACCGCGACGGTCCGGCCGCGATCGACCAGCAGGTCCAGCACCACCGCCGGCAGATCCGAGCCGTCTTCGGCGAAGACATGATTCCCCAGAACGCCGCGCAGTTCGGCGGCTGCGGCCTCGAATTCAGCGATCTCCCGCGGATCGGCGCCTGCCGGCGCGCCGACCTGGACATCCACGCCCCAGCGCGAGAGCCACCACGACCAGCGCAGGGCGGGGCGGGCCTCGCGGATCGGAGCGCAGAGATCGGCGACGATCGATTCGAAGAGCCGCGCCGTCCGCAATCGCAGTGTGGGCGGCGAAGCGGGCAGGATCCGGTCGGCGACCAGCAGGTCGAGGACCGACGGCAGCAGGGCCCTCATCTCCGACGGCACGCCCGGCAACAGGATCAGATCCCGGCCGCGCAGCCGCCCGTAGAGGCAGGGCGCGGAACCCACGGGATTGAGCAGCGCGGTCATCCCCTCCGGCACCCGGGCCTGGCGTTTCATGCCCTCGCCGTAAGGCCTCCCGCGGACGCGGCAGCGCCGCGAAAGGGACGAGTCCACCTCCGGGTCGATCCTCAAAGGAGCCTCGGCCCAGACGGCGACCGCCTCGCGGGTCAGATCGTCGTCGGTCGGCCCCAGGCCGCCGGTCATGATCGCCAGCGCTCCGGAAGGAACCGACTCCAAAGCTTCGGCGATGGCCCGCGCCTCGTCCGGCACGACCGCGGCCGCGGCGACGGGAATCCCGCGCGAGCCGAGTTCCCTCTGCACCTCGGGGCCGTTGGTGTCGATGGTCCGCCCGCAGAGGAGCTCGTCCCCGACCGAGATCAGCCGGACCGAAGGGACGGGTGCGGCGGCGCTCACCATCCGGTCACCGCCAGGGTGATCCGCAGGGCGATATGAGCGTAGACGCCGGCGAGCAGATCGTCGGCCATGATCCCCCAGCCTTCGGGCAACCGCTCGAGACGACGCACCGGCCAGGGCTTGAGGATGTCGAAGACCCGGAACCAGAAGAAGCCGGCCAGCCAACCGACCCAGCCGGTGCTGATCATCAGGAAGGTCACCAGCATGCCCGCGATCTCGTCGCAGACCACCAGGTGCGGGTCCTCCCCGTGACGGCGCTCGAGCCAGGTGGCGGCCGGAACGCCGAGAACGCAGACCAGGATCAGCAGGCCGATCTGCAGGGACGCGGGAACCGGGGCGGTCAGTCCCCAGATCAACGTGAAGGCCAGGCTGGCCGCCGTCGCTGGCGCGATCGGAGCGTAGCCCGTGCCGCAGAAGGTGCCGAAGATGTAGATCAGGAAACGACGCAAGGGTCCTCCTTTCCGGCCGGAACATCCGGCGCGGTCAGGCGAACATAGAACAACCGGGGCGGGGAATCAACGACGGCCGGGGACTCAGGGATGCGCGTCGGCGCCGAGATCGCGGGCGATGCGGCGCGCCAGGAAACGGAAGGTCTCGACGACGCCGTCGCCGACCAGCGCGGTGGCCGGATGGCTGAGGCGGGCCGCCGCGTTCAGATCCTCCTCGAGGCGCTCGAGCGGCAGGGCGCCGGGAAAATCGCGCTTGTTGTACTGCAGGATCATCGGCAGCGATTCCGGATCGCGGCCGGCTTCGCGCAGCCCGTCGAGCAACTCGTGCCAGGAGACGACCGTGGCCTCGACCCGGTCCGGAGCGCTGTCGGCGACGAAGATCACTCCGTCGGCCCCGGCGAGCATGCGGCGGCGGACCGCGGCTGCGGTCAGGCGGCCGGGCGTGGTCCAGAGATGGAAGCGGACGCCGAGGCCCAGGATATCGCCGAGATCCACCGGCAGGAATTCGCAGCGGGCGCCGGGGTCGCCGCCGGGATCCAGCACCGTCAGCGGGCCACGGCGCCGCGGATCGATCCGGTCGCGCAGGGCGCGAAGGTTGGCCGTCTTGCCGCCCAGGCCCGGGCCCCAGAACACGACCTTGCTGATCAGGCGCGAAGGCCGCGGGCGCTCCGGGCGCGGACGACAGGCATCCGCCGGCCGGGGCCCCTCGCCCGCGAGCAGGGCGTCGATCCGGGCGGTCAGCTCCTCGGTGAATCGCTCGCGGGGATCGGAGGCGTCCGCGGCCGCGGCCCGGATTCCGGCCAGCAGGACATCGAGCGGCCCCGACCGGCTCCGGCAGCGGCGGCGGACGAATCCTGGGGCGGTCCCCGAACCCAGGGGCAGCACCAGCATCATCCCCGACTCCAGGCGGCGGATGTAGACATCGCCGCCGGGACCGCCGATAACGGCCGTCGCCGCGCCCGGCGCGCCGGGATGCGGGAAGGCTTCGGCGCAGTCGAGGGTCATGCGCCCCGGATCGGCGCCGGGAGTCTCGCCGGCCTGCAGCACGAGGCGGCCGCCGGCGTCGGCCAGCAGCGCGGCGCGCGCTCCGACCTCGGCCCGCAGCTCCGACAGCATCGCGCACAGGTCGCGATAGGCGGTTTCGAAAGCGGTCCCTTCCAGGGGCGTCAAGTTCACCTCCCGGCATGATGATCCTCGGGACGATCCCATCCGTCATCCGGGTATCGTCGCGGGAAGCCGGCCCTTGAGAGGCGAGAAGGGAATCAGACGCCGGTGCGGAACTGGAACGCGCGCTGGAGGGTGGCCTCGTCGGTGTAGGCCAGGGCGCCGCCGACCGGAATCCCGGTGGCCAGACGCGAGACGTTGACCGGGCGGCCGGACAGCAGGCGCTGGATGTACAGTGCCGTGGCCTCGCCTTCGACGCTGGCGTCGAGGGCCAGGACCAGCTCGGTCACCCCGTCGGCGTCGACCCGCTCGAGCATGCGCCCGAAGGGCAGGTCCTCGGCCCGCACCCCGTCCAGGGGCGAAAGCAGCCCCTGCAGCACGAAGTAGCGCCCGCGGAAGAATCCGGCCTTCTCGAAGGGCAGGATGTCCACCGGCGAGGCGACCACGCACAGCAGCGAGGAATCGCGGGCGGCCGAGAGGCAGATGGAGCAGGGATCGTCTTCGGTGATGGCGCCGCAGCGCGAGCAGTTGCGAACGTGTTCGAGGGCCTCGCCCACCGCCGCGACCAGTTCGCCGGAGGACTCTCCACCGTCCTGCACGAGGCTCAGGGCGATGCGGGTCGCCGACTTGCGCCCGAGCCCGGGCAGGCGCCCGAGCGCGCGCACGAGCCTTTCCAGGGCCGGCGACTGGAATTCGCCGCCCGGCCGGAAAGCCTCTGCGTCGCGGGCCGAATGGGTCGAGCGGTCCACGGGGCTAGCCCATCCCGGGCAGGTTCAGTCCGGGGATGTTCATGCCGCCGGTCAGCGAGCCCATCTCCTTCTGGGACATCTCGTCGACCTTGCGGCCGGCCTCGTTGATCGCGGACACGATCAGGTCCTGCAGGAATTCGACGTCCTCGGGGTCGACGATCTCGGGGCTGATCGTCAGGTTCAGCACCTCGCGGCGGCCGTTCATCTCGACGGTCACCTGGCCGCCGGCGACGGTCGCCTCGACCTTCTCGTCGCCCAGCTTCTCCTGCATCTCCTGCATCTTCTGCTGCATCTGCTGGGCCTGCTTCATCAGGGCGCGGATATCCATCGTTCCTCCTCTAGGTGGTACGGTCGGCGCTGTCGGCGCCGCCGGATCCGGTCTGCTTGCGGACCCACTCGGGGGTCTCGGTCGAAGGGACGGCCTCGCCGTCGAGCATCTCCACCAGGCCGGCCAGGGGCTCATCGTCGCGGCAGGCCGAGACGAGCTCCTCCTGGTCGGTGGGAGCGACCTGCCGGCGGATCGAATCGTGGTGGGACTCGGTCTGCGCGGCGGCGCCGTCCTGGAGCAGCTGCAGCACCAGGCGGCGGCCGAAATGCTCGCGGACGCGGTCCTCGAGCCGCTTCAGTTCGGAACGGATGCGGGACACCTCGAAGGTCTTCTCGGCCGGGCAGCTGAGCACCAGCTTGTTCTCGCCGTCGAGCGAGGGGATGCCGTGCATCAGGCAGGATCCCAGACCCGGCTCCGAAGCCATCACGCTCTCGATGAAGCCCGACCAGCCCGGCACCGTGTCGGCGGCGGCCGAGGCGGCGGCGGGCGCGGCGGCGGCCGGCGCGGACGAAGCGGCCGCGACCGGGGCTTCGGCGTGGGCCGCGGCGCGGCCGGCGCTCGCGGATGCGGCTCCGCTCCCTCCGTCCGCGGGGGCCGAACCCGGATTCCCGCTGCGGCGGCCGGCGCCAGGCGAGGCCGGAGCGGCCGGAGCGGCGGGAGGCGCGTAACCGGACGGGGCGCCGGCGGCCAGGGCCTCGACCCGGCGCACCAGATCCGCCAGCAGCACGCGCGATTCCATCAGGGCCAGGTCCACAAGCGCCGCTTCCAGATGCACCCGGGGCTGGGAGCTGCGGCGGATCCGCTCGAAGGCCGCGGCGGCGCGATCGAGGTAGGCCAGCAGGTCCTGGACGGCGAAGCGTTCGCTCTGCCGCAGCAGGGCCTGGATCTGCTCGTCGGGCAGGGTGATGCCCTCGGCCAGCGAGGGATCGACCTTCAGCAGCATCAGGTGCCGGAAGTTGTTCACCAGCCCCTGCGCGAAATCGTCCAGATTCTGGCCGGCGGCGACGACCTTCTCGGCCAGGTTCAGGGCCGCGGCCGGGTCGCTGGCGAGGATCGCCTCGTTCAGTTCGGAGAAGATCTCGGCGCGCACCAGGCCGAAGAGCTCGACCACCCTTTTTTCGGTCACCTCGCCCTCGCAGGCGGCCAGCACCTGGTCGAGGATGCTCAGGGCGTCGCGCATGCTGCCCTCGGCCTGGGCCACGACCAGACGCAGGGCGGCGGGCTCGACGGTCACCTTCTCGCGCGCGCAGATGTCCTCGAGCCGCGCGTTCAGTTCCTCGCGCTTGAGCAGCCGGAAATCGAAACGCTGGCAGCGCGAGAGGATGGTCCGCGGGATGCGGTTGGGCTCGGTGGTGGCGAAGAAGAAGAACACCCGGGCCGGCGGCTCCTCGAGGATCTTCAACAGCGCGTTGAAGGCCCCCTTCGAGAGCATGTGGACCTCGTCGATGATGAAGACCTTGTTGGCGCCCTTGGTCGGGGTGTACTGGGCCATGTCCCGCAGTTCGCGGATGTTGTCCACGCCGGTGTGCGACGCGGCGTCGATCTCCAGCACGTCGAGCCAGGTGCCCTCGGCGATGGCGCGGCAGATCTCGCAGTCGGAGCAGGGCTCGTCCTTGCCGCCGGATTCGCAATTGAGGGCCTTGGCCAGCAACCGGGCGACCGAGGTCTTGCCGCAGCCGCGGGGGCCGGAGAACAGATAGGCGTGGGACAGCTTGTCCTGGCGCAGGGCGGCGCGCAGGGTGGTGGTCACGTGCTCCTGGCCCACCACCTCGGCGAAGGTTCCGGGACGGTACTTGCGGGCCAGAGCTGTATAGGACATGACCTCTGGGGGGGTTGAAGTCGTCGGGCGGGGCCCGGGGAGCTGGAGCGGGCCAGGCTGGTCGGTGCACACGTCGGCTACCGCGTACAGCTGCTACCTTCCGGTCCTGACGGGGTTAGCTCGCCGGCGTCGCGCCGGGCCTGGCCCATCCTAGCTGCTGGGGGATCGCCCCGGCAAGAAAATGGTGGAGATGAGCGGGCTCGAACCGCCGACCCCTACGTTGCGAACGTAGTGCTCTCCCAGCTGAGCTACATCCCCACCCTTATTCGTGATTTCCGATCGCGCCGGCGCGGGGCCGGCCTGGCGGAGAGGCAGGGATTCGAACCCTGGGAACACTTTCGTGCTCAACGGTTTTCGAGACCGCCCCGTTCAACCACTCCGGCACCTCTCCACCTGAAATGTCGCTGCGGTGAAGTGGCGGAGAGTCTGGGATTCGAACCCAGGGTACCTTGCGGTACACACGATTTCCAGTCGTGCCGATTCGACCACTCTCGCAACTCTCCACCCGATTCTTCCGCGGGCGGGAATATAGCATCGGGTCCGGAGAAAAGCAACTAAAGCCGAACCGCCTCCCATCCCAAGGAAACACGACGATCCGATGGACGCAAGTCCTTGTCACTCTTCGATCGCGGAGGTGTTTCCCCGCTCCCGCAACCGCCGGAAAAAATCGCGCAGCAGGTCGCCGCATTCGGGCTCCAGAACCCCTTCGACGACCTCGATCTCGAGATTGTAGGGGTTGCCGTCGAGCAGGCGGCCGACCGAGCGGACCGCTCCCGCCCGGGGATCGCGCGCGCCGTAGACCAGCCTGCCGATGCGCGCGAGCATCATCGCGCCCGAGCACATGGTGCAGGGCTCGAGGGTCGAATAGAGGACGCAGCCGTCCAGGCGCCAGTCGGACAAGGAGTTGCAGGCGGCGCCGATGGCCAGGATCTCGGCGTGGGCGGTAGGATCCCCCAACTGCTCGACCTGGTTGTGGCCGCGGCCGATCACCTGCCCGTCGCGGACCACGACCGCTCCGATCGGCACGTCGCCCTTCTCGCCCGCCTTCTGCGCCTCGGCGATCGCCAGGCGCATGCAACGCTCGTCGGCGGCGAAATCGGCGAAGGGTGCGTCGTTGCGGTCTTCGGCCATGATGCGGCTCCCTGTGGCGGAGGATGGGTCGATGCTTCCCGGGCGGGAATACTAAGCGGCGGCGGCGCGGGCGGCAAGTAGCGCCGCACGAAAGCGAACGAAAGAAGGGCCGCGGCATTGCCGCGGCCCTTCTTCAAGATGGTACGCCCAGGAGGACTCGAACCCCCAACCTCCTGGTCCGTAGCCAGACGCTCTATCCAGTTGAGCTATGGGCGCACCTTGTATGTCTCTATCTGGCGGAGAGGGAGGGATTCGAACCCTCGGTGAGTTTCCCCACACACGCTTAGCAGGCGTGCGCCTTCAGCCACTCGGCCACCTCTCCCGAAACTTTGTCTCCTGGCGGAGGGCGAGGGATTCGAACCCTCAAGGGTCTTGCGACCCGGCGGATTTCAAGTCCGCTGCCTTAGCCAGTTAGACTAGCCCTCCCAATCTAGGCTATCCCGGCGAGGGAAGCCAGCGGTCACGGCAGCGGGCCGCGACGGAACCCGTAGCCCCGCCGTCCGCGGGACCGTACGTTACTTCCTGCCTTTGAGTTTGTCAAGCCAGCCCTTCAATCCTTCGGTCACCTTTTCGGTGATCTTCTCCTGGGCCCGATCGAGCTTCAGCGAGACGTTCGGCCGGCGCGCCGGTCCGCTGAGATTCAGATCCAGCCGGATCCGCCCGTCGTCGCCGCGCAGGGCCTCGGCCATCGGCGTCATGTCCCCCAGATCGGGGGTGAAACCGGCCGGCAGCCTGACCGCCAGATCCAGATCGAGATCGCCGGTGAAACCGATCGAACCGCCCCCTTCCCAGTCGGTGTCCGGCCCGGAAAGCCGCAGATCGCTCAGATGGTACCGGCCGTCGGCCACATGGACGTGATGGAGCAGCTCCCGGTAGCGGATCTCCTTGAGATCCTGACGGACGCCCAGATAGCGCGATACGCCGGCCAGCAGGTCCGTGGCGTGGACCACGCCCTCGCGCAGCGAGAGGTCGCCGTCGACCGACAGCGAATTCAGCACGGTCTGCTTGTCGCCCAGCACGCCGCCGCCGGTCAAGCGCCCGACCGCCACGCCCTCGATCATGGCCGCGGCCTTCCGGGCGTAGGGCTTCAGCAGGGCGGCCACCGGCATGTCGGCGCAGTCGGCGGTGAAGGCGTAGACGCCGCGCGGATCGCTCCGGTAATCGAGCGTGCCCTCGCCGGTCAGGGTGCCCCCGTCAGCGGAAGCCTGCAGGCCGGTCATCTTCAGCACGCCGCCCGAGAGCGAGAACTTCGCGTCGGCGGCCACTTCGGGCATCTCCCGCGGGGGCGTCATGCGCAGGCCCTCGACGGCGCCTTCGAGCGTCAGGGCCGAAAGCAGCGCGGCCGGATCGGCGGGATCGGCAAGCGGCCAGGCGAGGTCGAAGGATCCGGCGGCGGCCATCGTCCCGGCGGAAACCGGATCGGATGCGAGCCATTCGGCGGCCGGGCCCGGCGGCAGGGTCGTCGCCGCCGCGACCGATGCGACGAGTCCGGGCAGCCCGGCCGGCGCCATCTCCCAATCGCCGGCGATCCGCATGCCGCCGTCGGGAACCGGGACGGCGCTGCCGGAGGCAACCAGACGAACCTCGTCCCAGGACGCCTCGGCCAGCTCGAATTCGATCCGGTCGGCGGCCGGGGAAATCTCCATCCCGCCCTCGACGCGCACCGCGGAAAGCACCACCGGTCCGGATTCGGCGAAGCCGGTCAGAACCAGGTCGCCGATCTCGGCCCGCAGATCGAGGGTCGAAGCCTCGTCGCCGGCCGTCAGGACCTCGCCGCCGGCGGTCACGGCCTTCAGCCGCGCGGCCAGCGCTCCGATCTCCGACAACCCGACCTGCTGGTTCCAGCCGCCGATCTTCAGTTCGCGGCCGGCGACCTCGTCGGTCCAGACCAGGCTGCCGTTCTCGATCCCGACGCCGGCGACCAGGAACGCCGCGCCGGACGCGGAAGCGCCGCCGTCTTCCGGGGGAGCCGAAGCCCTTGACGGGGCGGCGGTCTCGGCGACGGTCGTCACCTCGATCCGGGGCTCCACCAGCCGCAGCTTACCGGTCTCGATCCGGCGGCGCAGCAAGGGAGCCACGGCCACGTCGATCTCCACCCGCCCGACCGCCACCAGGTATTCCTTCAGGGGCGTCGGCCGGCCCGTATGGGCGGCCAGGGCCGCGCCGGTGCCGCGCACCAGACCGTTGTGGACGACCAGGCGCAAGCGGGGCCAGAACGTCAGTTCGATGCCCGAGAACTCGACCGCGGCGCCGGTCGACTTGGCGATGCGCCCGGCCGCCATGCGCCCCAGTTCGTCGGCCGGCACCAGATAGCGCAGACCCGCGGTGACCCCCAGGGCCAAAAGCAGCACGATGATCAGTACGCGCAGCGAATTCTTCAGGATGCGGGGCATGGCGGAGCCTCCCTCTGTTCCCACCGGGCGGATACGATCCGCCCGCCTCCCAGAACCGTTTCATCAGCGTAGAGCACCAGGGCCTGACCGGGAGCGACGCCCCGCTCGGGCCGGACGAGTTCGACATCGAGGCGATCGCCGTCGAAGCGCCAGGACCGCACCGGCGCGCCCGCATGGCGATGACGGATGCGCGCGACCAGTTCGCCGGCGATCGAGGCGGGATCGGGCACCAGCGGCCGGAAATCCGCGGCCTCGATCCGGTCGATCCGCAGCTGCTCGACGAAACCCACCACCACGCGGTTGTGACGCGGATCCAGAGCGGTCACGTAGAGCGGCCGGGCGGCCGCGATCCCCAGCCCGCGGCGCTGCCCGACGGTGTAGAACGGCAATCCGCGGTGGCGGCCCAGCACCGTCCCCGCGGCGTCGACGATCTCGCCGGGGACGATGTCCCGGTCCGCGAAGAGGAACGTGCGATCGTCGTCGGGCACGAAGCAGATCTCCTGGCTCTCGGGCCGGTCGGCGGTCCGCAGCTCCAGGGCGGCGGCGGCCTCGCGCACCTGCCCCTTGGTGAACCATCCCAGCGGGAAAACCGACCGCCGCAGGGCCTCGCAGCCGATTCCGTGCAGGAAATAGGCCTGGTCCTTCCGGTGATCGACTCCGCGCAGCAGGCGCCTCTCCCGGTCGCAGCCTTCGGTGCGGGCGTAATGGCCCGTGGCCACCAGATCGCAGCCATGCAGATCGGCCAACTTCATCAGATGGGGAAAGCGGACCGCCGCGTTGCAGTCGACGCAGGGATTGGGCGTGCGCCCTTCCCGATAGGCCTGCACGAAGGGTTCGATGACCTCGCCGCGGAACAGTTCCGAGACGTCCGAAACGTGGTGCCGGGCGTCGAAACGGCGGGCGATCCGGCGGGCCTCCTCGATCGCCTCGATCGAGCAGCAGGAGCGGCCGTCGTCCTCGATCGGGCCCATCTCGCCGTAGCAGAAGTTCTTGAAGCTGACCGCGACCACGTCGCAGCCCAGTTCGCGCAGGACGGCCAGGGCCACCGAGCTGTCCACGCCGCCGCTGATCGCCAGCAGAACCCGCGATCCGGCCGGGATCTCGACGCGCAGCTCCGCCGGGATCGGCAGCGGAAAGGCCATGGACACTCCTCGGGACGGAACCGCGGGGAACGACGGGATCAGCTTCGACCGGTGGCGCCTTGCGAATCTCGGAGCTGCTCGGGGATCTCGGCTTCCATCATGTCCTTGATGATCCGGATGTTCTCGCGCGAGCGGATCCCCACGTCGCCTTCGGGATCGTTCTTCGCCGCCGCCTCCCACTCGCGGATCGCCTCGGCGTAGAGCTTGGTCTCGGCGAAGAGGATCGCCATGTTGTAGTGGGCGAGCGGGCTGTCCGGATCGTACTGCAGGACGGCCCGGAACTCGGCCAGGGCCTCCTCGTAGAGGCGCTGGGAATAGAAGAGGGCGCCGAGATTGCAGCGCGCCTTCTCGTCTTCGGGACGCAGCTCGATGGCGCGCCTGTAGCATTCGCCGGCCTTCTCCCGGACCTCCTTGAACGACCGCCCGGGCGTGCCGGCCAGATCCTCCCAGACCGATCCCTGGTTCACCCAGGCCTCGACGAAGGTGGAATCCCGCCGCACGGCCGCGGAGAAGAACGTCAGCGCGGAATCGAGCAGGGCGGGCCGCTCGCGGGGGTCGCTCCCCGGCTCGGAAAGGACCGCTCCGGCGCGTTCGTAATAGATGTTGCCCAGCTCGTAGAGGGCGTAGTGCCGCTGGCTGTCGGTCTCTTCCAGGAATTTGCGCAGGGCCGGTTCGCGTTCGGATTCGGGCAGCGCCCGGAACGACGTCTGCATCCGCTGCAGATCGGTCAGAGGCACGTCGGCGCGACAGCCGGCCAGCAGGCCGGTCGCGCAGATCAGGATCGCCGCCGCCGCCATCACCAGGCTGCGGGGGTCGGAAATACGCCGGACCGAATCGCGAGCTCTCATCATCCATCCTCCGGAAACGGCGCCTGCGCGGGGCCGGGCGCCGGTACGATCACCACCATCTTTCCAGTCCCGCCAACGAAACGGTGAAGCGCCAGAAGCTGTCCTCGACGCCCTGGGTCTCCCGGTCGCCCCGCCAGCCGTAGGTCAGCGCGAAATCGACGTGGCCCTTGCCGCCGTGGAAGGGGACTCCGGTTCCCGCCGAGACGCGGTGCTCGAGGATCTCCTCCCCCTCGACCAGATAGCCCCAGCGCGAGACCGAATAGCCCATGCGCAGAGGCAGGTTGCCCAGTCCGCCGCGGCGGGCGTTGCGGCGGATGCGCTCGAAACCGGCGCCGAAGCTCCAGGCGTCGACCATGTCCGGCTCCCAGGCGGGATTGCCGGAGAATTCGGAGAACTTCTGGAAGCTGTAGTCGGCTCCGAAGCGCCAGCGCGGCGAGAGGAACACGTGACCGCCGGCCCGCCAGGTCGCGGGCATGGCCCAGGTCATATCCGAATCGATGGCGCCGGCGACGCCGGTCAGGGTGCGGTGCCTGTCGACGTCCAGGTCGTAGGCCGGCGTGTGCGAGACCCCGAGCGAGAACCGCGGCCCCCGCTTCCAGAGCAGCGACCAGGTGGACGACGTGCCGGCGATCTCGTCCTCCATCGTCTCGAAGGTCGAGTTGTAGAGCATCGACCCGTCGACGCCGATCGGCTCGAAGAAATAATTGATGGTGTTGTCGCGCAGCACGCCCCGCTCGATGTTCAGGCTGCCGGCCACCGACAGGCCCGAGGCGATCCGCAGCGAGATCCCCAGCGGGATCCGGAACTGCGTGCCCTCGCGGTAGAAGTAGCGCTCGCCGCGCAGGGTGTCGGCCGCGACCCACTCCATGACCTCGGCGTATTCGTACTGCGTGGCCCGCAGCGACCGGAATCCGGCCGACAGGACGACCTTGCCCCCGGCCATCGGAACGGCCGCCATGATGGTGGGCGTGCGGACGTGGTCGCTCTTGCGCTCGTATTGGTCGGTCTCGGACGAGACCTCCTCGCCGTAGCCGCTGACCACCAACGCCACGCGGCGCAGGCCGGTCAGCCCGGCGATGTTGTGGAACGAGGGCACTGTGGTGTCGCTCTCGGCCATGCCCCAGCCGCCGCGGCCGTCGATCCGCGCGTCGCTCGAAGAGACGTCGCCGCCGAGGTTGGTCAACGAGAAGGGGCTCTGCGCCCAGGCGGCGCCGGCGGCGGCCAGCACGACCGCCGCGACCAGCAGCGTCAACGGCATGCGGCAGAGGCTTTTCGCGTTCGTCGTGGTCATCATCCCTCGCCTCCCCCGGTGCCGAATTCGGAATAGGTGATCTCGAGATACGGGCGCAAGGTGTCGGCCGCCGTGCCCGCGAAGACGAAGCGCGAAAGGTAGAAGTCGGGATCGGGCGCCGTGACGTCGTAGATCCCGGTGAAATCCTCGCCGCCGGTCAGCAGGTAGCTGATCTCGTTGACGATCACCCCGTTGACCACCCTCTGGAACGAGGCTGTCACGTCGATGCCGACCCAGGCCGTGGACGCGGGATCGACGTTGGTCTGTCCGGACGAGGGGTTGGCCAGTTCGATCAGGTCGTCCAGGGTGACGTATTCGGCGCCGTTGACCAGATCGGTCGGCACCTCGTTCAGGACGATCGCCTCCTTGGGGCCGTACCCCAGAGTCGAGTCGGCCCACATGAACAGCGTGGCGCGGTTGATCCGCACCTGCTCGGGCAGGTTCGAGAGGTCGAACGAGAAGTACGGATAATCGCGGACGTGGGTCCGCAGCATGAACCCGTCCTCGATCGAGGCCGGCGGCGGCGTCAGGTTCTCGAGGGTCGACACGTCGGCGACCGGCGCCAGCACGACCGTCGTATCCTCCCGGGCGAACTCGATCTTGAGGATCGGACCGACGACGGTCGATTCCTGCTCGAGGCCGATCTCGTCGTAGAGCCTCAGTTCGGTAGAGGCGAATCCGACCAGCCCCTCTTCGCTGTCGCCGGAATCCCCCTCCCGGATCAGGATCCCCTTGTGATCGACCTGCAGCCAGGCCAGGAACTCGTCGAAGGGGATCGGGACCTGGATCAGCTCGCTCGAGGCCTCGGTCTCCGAAGCGATCAGGCGGGATACGGCCGGAGCGGGCCCCGGGTAGAGCGAGGCGTCCAGCGAGTCGGCCAGATCGTAGATCTCGTATTCCTTGACCAGGCCCTTCGAGCCCGAAGGCGGCAGCAGGTCGAAGAACCACTCCAGCATGAACAGGCGCAGATTCACCGTCACGTTGTCGGCGGAGAACTCGACGTCGTTCCAGAAGGTGTCGGCGAAGGCCGAGAAATCGTACCGGGCCAGGATCGCCGACTCCTCCTCGCCCTGACGGCCGAGGTAGAGAACCTGGCGCTCGTCGTAGGAAAGGGTGTCGTCGCGGACCTCGATCTGGCCGCCGAAGGCCAGCTCGGACGTCGTGACGAACTGCGGGTCTCCCGGAGCGATCGGTCCGGTGATTCCGGCGCCGACCTGATTGGTCTCGTCGCTCGAGCAGCCGGCGAACAATGCGCCGGCCGCCGCGAGAGCAAGCGCGACCCCGACCAGGAGGCCGGGCCTCCGCCGGATGGCGTTCGCGTGGTTACCGCTGGTCATCGATTCTCCTCGGGCCTCGGGGTTCGGGCGGTTCCGTCCTCACGGGACGCCAGCGCCGCATCTTAGATTCCCGCAACGGGGCCGTCAAGCGCCCCACGCGTCATTCGGCGTCCTGCCGCCGCGCCGAGAGGCTGACCTGGGTGAAGCCGCTCTGCTTGACCAGGTCGATCAGGCCGACCACGTCGCCGTGATCGCTGCTCCGGTCCGCGCGCAGGATGATCCGCGTCTCGCCGGTCGCCGCCTGCAGCTTGCGCAGCTCGGGCAGGACCTCGTCCGCGGACAGGGGCGTCTCGTCGAGATAGACGGCGCCGGCATCGGTCAGATACAGCACGGCGGGGCCGGTCTCGATGCTCTCGGCCGTGCTCGAATCGGGCAGCACCAGGCTGATGGCCGGCTGCGTCTTGAAGGTCGACGAGACCAGGAAGAAGATCAGCAGCAGGAACATCACGTCGATCAGGCTGGTGACGTTGATGATGGTCTTGCCGCCCTTGCGCTTGGGCTGGAAGTCCATGCTCATCTCCTCGGCTCGGCCGCCGCGTCGCCCGCGGCGGCGGCGCCCCGGACGTTCCTGCGGCTGCGCAGCGTGTCCAGCACCCGCGTCGCGTACTGTTCCAGGGTGAACACGATGCGGTCGGCCCGCCCCTGCAGCCAGTAGTGGGCGGCCAGGGCGGGGATGCCGATGATCAGTCCGGCCGCGGTGGTGATCATCGCCTCGCTGATGCCGCCGGAGAGATTCTCGGGATTGCCCAGGCCGTGGACCGAGATCGACGCGAAGACGCGGATCATGCCGGTGACCGTGCCCAGCAGCCCGAGCAGCGGCGCCACGCCGGCCACCGCCTCGAGGATGTTCAGGTGGCGGTTGATGCGCACGGCCTCCTGACGACCCGCCTCCTGCAGCACGTCGCGCACGATCTCCCATTCGTCGTCGGCATGGTCGAGCCCGGCGCCGACCACGTTGGCGAAGGGCCCCGGATGGCGGTCGAGGATGGCGCGGGCCACGGCGAAGTCCTCGCTCGCGTCGAGGGTCTCGACCGCGCCGGCGATCTCCGGCAGCACGATCCTGCCCACCCGCAGCGCGAAGAACCGCTCGAGGAAGACGGCCACCGCCACCAGCGAGCAGATCCCCAGAGGAACCATCATGATGTTGCCGGAACGGATCATTTCCCACATTTCGGGCCTTACCTCTTCGTGAAAGGGAGGGAATTGCGCATCACCGGCGGGACCTCCGCCCGCCCTGCGGCCCGGAGGGAGCTTGCTCCAGCTTCCAGGCAGGATAGTGTAGCGAAAGGATGATCACAAGATTCTCCTCGGGGAAATCGTCGGGCAGCGGCGCGAAGGGTGCCGTCGCCCAGAGGGCCGCCTCGCTGGCCTGATGCAGCGATTCGTGCCCCTGCTCGTCGAGAATCTCCAGATCGCCGATTGTGCCCGCGGGCTGCACCACCAGCCTCAGGGTCGTCTTGCCGTCGATCACTCCGAGCCGATAGGCGTACGGAGGGATCCAGTGCGGCAGGAAATCCTGCCGGAAGCGCTCCATCCAGGGCGCGAAATCCCACTCCACGGTGTTCAGCGCGAACTCGCCGAACTGCACGACGTTCCCGTCGGCGCTGCTGAGGGCCTTCTGGTCGTAGGTGAAGCCGGGATCGCCGCGGGACGGCGCGTCGGCCCCGTCGGTGATCGAAGGCATCGACCGGGCCAGCAGTTCCGCGAGGTCGGGCGACTCGTTGCCGCCTTCCCCTTCGTCGCCCGGCGACCGCCCTTCGGCCTCGATCTCGCCGGTCGCCAGATCGCCGGCAGGCTCCGCGGCGGCGTCCACGCCCCGGCGCGAGCTCTCGGTCTCGCCGGTCGTGCCCGGCCGGCCGCCCGTGTCGTCAGTCTCGGGCCGCGGGGTCGTCAGCAACCGGACGCCGCCGGCCTCGGCGCCCTGCTCGTGCCGGGCGATGGCCACCTGGTCGATGTCCGAGGTCTCGCCGCTGCTCGGGGGGCTCAACTCGTCGCCGCCTTCGAGCCGGTCCGCGGCGCGGCTGTCGCGCAGCGAGAGGAAATCGGGATTCGTCGGGGGAACCGGCACCTCCTGGCGCTCCGGAACGCTGGTATAGGCATCGGGCGGCTCGGCGTCGGGCATCGCCGCGAACTGCTCGGCGTCCGGTTCCAGGTACAGCTCGACCGTCCGCTCCCGAGGCTCGTCCTCTTCCGAGGGAACACGAACGAAATCCGTGTTCCAGGTCAGCAGGGCGAGCAGCACGTGAAGCAGCAGCGAGGCCGCGTAGGCCAGCATGGTGGAGCGTCGTTCGGGCACCGTTCTCCTTGACGCCGCGGGTCGATGGCCGGATTCTGTCGGAAAAATCCGAGGGTCGATCCCTCTTCCCGATTGCAGAACGCCGGTCCGCTGGAAAGGTAACACAATGCGCCGTCCGACACCGCACGACAACCCCGGTCCCGCCGATCCGCAGGATGTGCGCGCAGCCGTCGCCGCCCTGGCCGCCGAATTCCCGGACATGATCGAGCGGGACGTTCCCCTGTCCGGCCTGACGACCTTCCGGATCGGGGGCCCCGCTCTCGGCCTGGCCCGCATTCGTACTCCGGAAGACGCCCTGGGGTTCCTGAAGATCGCCCGGAGCCGCGGCGTGCCGGTGGTCTGTCTCGGCGGCGGCAGCAATCTGCTCTGCGATGACCGGGGGTTCTGCGGCCTGGTCCTGAAGATGGAGATCGATACCTGGCGCGTCGAGGACGAAGTGATCGTCGCCGGTGCCGGACTGCCCTTCGACGAGATCATCGCCCGCTCCCTGGACGCGGGATTGACGGGTCTGGAATTCGCTTCGGGCATCCCCGGCAGCCTCGGCGGGGCGATCGCGGGCAACGCCGGCTGCTACGGCCACGAGATCGGCGAGTTCCTGGTGCGGGCCCGGATCCTGACGGATTCCGGCGAGATCCGCGACATCGAGCCCGGCGCCATGGATTTCCGGTATCGCCATTCGATTCTCAAGACCGGGGCCGGCCTGCTGCTGGAGGCGACGCTACGCCTGCGGCGGGGGGATGTCGATGCCGCCCGCGCCGATCGGGACGAGAAGATCGCCCTGCGCCGCACCAAGCACCCGATCGCCGATCCCTGCGCCGGCAGCTACTTCAAGAACCTGGATCCTGCCTCCCCGGGCGAGCGCCGCCGCGCCGCCGGAGAGTTGCTCGACCGCGCCGGCGCCCGTTCGATGCGCGTCGGCGGAGCCTCCGTCTTCGCCAGGCACGCCAACATCATCATCAACTCGGGGGGCGCCACATGCGCCGACGTGCTGGCCCTGGCCGAGATGATGAAGTCGGCGGTGCGCGAGAAGTTCGGCGTGGAACTGACCGAGGAAGTGCGCCATCTGCCCTGGACCGGAAGCGATTCCATCATTTGCGGTTGACAGTCCCAAGGCCAGGACTGAATTTATACGCATTGGGTCACCCGTCCCCCGGGTGTCTGTCGGGGTATCACGGACTCGGGGGTCCCACCCCACGACCACGCGGCCCAACCTGCAATTGGCATCGGGACTCGAGTCCCGCGACGCGATAGGCCGGATGTATACGCTCGACAGGAGCTGATCCATGTCCCAGAAACTGTTCTTCGCCCTGTCCCTCTGCGCTCTTCTGCTCGGTGCGGCCGCCGTTTCGGCCCAGACCGAGGAGAAGACCTTCGACCTGCTGCACGGCAAGGAAGTCGAGCAGGAATACCAGATCGAGGATGACGGCCCCGCCTACGAACCCATCCTCGAAGAGGATCGGTTCGAGGTCAGCATCGCCCTGGGCTACATGGGGCTCGCCGGACAGACCCTCTTCCAGCAGGATCGGATCATCTACAAGTACACCGACGAGTTCTCCTACTATGGAGACGTGGTGATCGAGGGCGAGAGCGCCTTCAACCCGACGGTGAGCCTGAACTACAACTTCTCGCCCTGGTTCGCCATCGAGCCCACCATGGGCATCTCGTTCTCGGAGTACGTCGCGAAGGTCGACAACCGCTTCGGCATCGCGAACAACCCCGACGACGACACGGTGATCATGGATCCCGAGCTGGGCGAATTCGACGCCGAGAACCGTTCCTGCATCACGATGAACGCGGGCGTCAACGCCGTCTTCTATCCCGGCGACTACGGGAACTTCGGCAAGGGGCACATGCATCCCTACGTGCTCGGCGGGGTCCACCGCAGCTGGTTCAGCCTGAACTCCGACTACACCGATTCCATGGCCAACAACTGGACCTGGGTCGCCGGAGGCGGCTTCCGCCTGATCGCGGACGATCTGATCAGCATCCGCTTCCAGGTCACCTACAACCGGACGGACGTCGAGTTCGACCCCGGCGATTCCTTCACCAAGCTGGAGGAAGGCACCCTTCCCATCGCGGTGACCAGCCACTCGCCAGAGACCGGCGTACAGGCCATGACCTCGTACCAGAGCAACACCGTCAGCTCGATCAACTGGGCCCTGGGCATCACCGCCAACTTCTAGCGGCGGCCCGGTCCGCAATCGAGACGGTACGATTCAGGAAGCGGCCCCCGGGGCCGCTTCCTCGTTCATGGCCGGGAGCTGCTCGCGGCGATAGCGCAGGGCTTCGGCCACGTCGGACCGCGACACTCGCGACCTCTCCCCGAGCGCGGCGATCGTCCGCCCCACTCCCACCGCCCGCAGCACTCCCCGCAACGAGAGCGACAACCGGCGCCGGGCCTCGTCGAGCAATTCCGCGGCATCGGGATCCAACAGGTCGCGGCAGTCGGAAAGGGACGGGCGGCCGGGACCGGCCCCGTCCCCGCGTTCCGCGACCGGCGCGCGATCGCCGATCGGCGCCCTCGCCAGCCTCGCAGCTGCCAATTCGACACCGCGGACCATGGCCCGCCAGCGCCCGGCCTCGGCGGCCGGATCCTCCCGGCCGCCGCTCAGCGGCGGCGGCGCCCCCTCCTCGACCTCGATGAACATGTCGATCCGGTCGAGCAGCGGTCCCGAGAGGCGGCCGCGGTAACGCGCGAGGGAAGCCGGACTGCAACGGCAGGCCCGCAGCCGGCTGCCGAGATATCCGCAACGGCAGGGGTTCATGGCCGCCAGCAACTGGAACGACGCCGGCCAGAACCGCGCGCCGGTTCCGCGGGCCACCGAGATCCAGCCCGCCTCCAGGGGCTCGCGCAGGGCGTCGAGAACCCCGGGCGCGAACTCCGCCACCTCGTCCAGAAACAGGATGCCGTGATGGGCCAGGGTCGCCTCTCCCGGACGAAGCCCCGCCCCGCCGCCGACCAGCCCCGCGCGGGTGACGGTATGATGCGGCGCCCGGAAAGGACGGGCGCGGGCCAGCCCCGGCTCCCGCAGCAGGCCCGCGGCGCTCTGGATCCGGGTGATGTCGACCGCCTCGGCCTCGGTCGGCGGCGGCGCCAGGGCCGCCACGGCCCGTGCCAGACGGGTTTTCCCCGTCCCCGGCGGTCCGATCATCAACAGGTTGTGCCTTCCCGCGGCGGCGATCTCCGCGGCCCTGAGCGCCGACGATGGCACCGCGCCCAGCACCAGCGGCGGCCGTGGCGAAGCGCCGTCCCCGCCGGCTGCGTTCACGCCGGCGCAGTGCGCTGCGGCACCGGGTGGCGCCGGCTCCGGCGACGGCCCGGGCATCCTGCCGGTCCGGTACCAGGTCACGACCTCCGCGAGGGTCCCCGCCCCCAGGGCGTCGACTCCCGGCACCACGCGCGCCTCCCAGGCCTGTTCGCGGGGCACCACGACGGTCCGCCGGCCTTCGGCGGCCACGGCCATCACGATCGGCAGCAGGCCGCGCACCGGACGCAGCCGGCCGTCGAGCGAGAGCTCGCTGATCAAGGCGGCCTCGCGGCGTTGAGGGGGCGGGTCCAGATCCGGCTCCTGCACCGCCACCACTCCCAGGGCGATCGCCAGATCGAAGGACGCCCCTTCCTTGCGCAGATCCGCCGGCGCCAGATTCACCACCACCCGGCCGGCCGGCAGGCTCAATCCGCTGTTGCGCACGGCGGCCGAAACCCGTTCACGGCTCTCGCGCACCGCGGCGCTCGGCAGGCCCACGATCTGGAAGGCGGGCAGCCCCCGGCCGGCGTCCACCTCCACCTTCACCACGTATCCGTCGATGCCCGCGACGGCTCCCGAATGGACCCGCGTGATCACATCTTCCCCCTCGCGCCGAAGTTTCCCGCGCCGATGCAAGGCGCGGGCCGCGGCGTACCGGTCGGATATCCCGGCGGCGAGCGATGGAGGCGTGAACAGGGGGATACGCGGAGGACGGCCCGGTCACCCGGCGTCGACGCGGCGCGGACCGGCGACGGACCGGCGACGGACCGGCGGCGGACCGGAAAGTGAGCATTTCAATGGACACGAAAAAGGGGGCCTCCCGCTGGAAGGCCCCCGTTCCCGGTCATCGGGAAGACTAGCGGAACAATCCCTTCACCGCTCCCCAGGTCTCGTTCTCGCCCGGGGTCGGACCGTCGGGATAGACGAGCTTGATCCCGAACATGCGGTCGTAGCCGTTCGGAATGGGGTTGAAGAAACTGCCGTCTGCGATGCCCGTGCCGCTGAAGGTCCAGTTGGCAAGGTAGACCGGTCCGGCGATCTCGAGCAGATCGTCCATGCGGGTGCCGCCGACGAAGTCGCAGGCTCCGATGCCCCAACCGCCGAAGCCCATCCCCATCGGATCGGTCAACTCCATGTGCCAGCCGTCGCGAACGTCGGCCATCAGGATCATGTCGCCGTCGATGAAGGTGCCCACGTCGGCGTAGTCGGCGGGCGTGCCGCCGATCTTGGCCTGCTGATAGATGCGGATGACGCCGCCTTCGAAGTCGGTGATCTGCTTCTGATCGGCAGGAACGTCCTGGAACTGGGTGACGACCATCTCGTCGACCCAGATAGTGAACTCGTAGACGTCGTAATCCATGTCCATCGGCGACGGAGCGCTGACGGGCGGATTGGAAACGCCCACGACCTGCATCACCGAACCGACACCGTCCTTGGCCGGGGTGTACCAGCAGTAGCCCTCGAAGGTGACCTCGACCTGGGCCGCGGCCGGAACCGCCACGGCCGTCAGAGCCAGGACCAAGAGAGCCGCGCGGGTCAGGTTGTTCTGGAAAAATCCGATCTTCATGTCTCTACCTCCTTCCCGCGCACTCTAGTTGTAAAGATTCTTGACGCCGCCCCAGGTCATGTCCTCGTCGGGGACCGTGGGATCGAACCAGATGTGACCGTCGGTCTCGAGATCGTAGCCCTCGGGAATGGTCCCGTCGGCTCCGGGTCCGAGCACGCCGGACAGCGTGTAGCCGTCGCCGTTCTCGAGCTGCTCGTTGCCGGGAGCGAAATGCGTGCCCAGGGTGAAATCGATGAAGCCCTGGAAGCTGCCCGCTTCGCTGATCGGATCGAAGTCCATCACGAAATTGGAGAACACCCCGTGCAGATAGAGATATCCGTCGCCGAAGCTGGAGATCGCTCCGGCATCGGGAGGATTGGTGCCGTAGTACGGGGTGGTGTATCCGATATCCAGCAGCGGATCGGCCATGATGTCGATCGTGCCGCCGGAGTAGAAGATCCGCAACGTGCCGTCGCCGAGAACCACCTGGCCGCCGGAGACCAACCCGCCCAGCACCCAGGTGTACTGGTAGACGGAGAAATCGACGCCCCAGATCAGCGGATCACTGACGTTGTCGATGAATCCCAGCCCGGCCAGCACGTCGCCCGCATTGCTCGGCGGGAACATGTCGACGTCTTCGGGGGGAACGGTCCCCGAGGCGGGCGTGTCGGATTCATAGAGGTAGCCGATGATGTCGAGCATCGCATAGTCCGTCTGGGCGAAGCCGGCTCCGGCCGCCAGAACGATTCCTGCGATGAACATCAAGATGAGCGGATAACGAAGTTTCATGCGTTTCCCCCTTCGCCCAGCACGGATGCGATCGGATCGCTCCGTCCTGTCCATTAGCTTACGATCGTCGAACTCCATGTTAGCGGGGGCGAGTCGACAAACATGCTCCAAACGGGCATCACTCCTCTCTCGATCTCGATCCACGACCGCGCTGGGCGAGCGGACGACCCCGAATCGAGGAGCTTATAGAAGTGTATTCCGGTCCTAGCTAGTCGCAGATTACCACAATTGCGGTGGCCGAAGCAAGCTCAGTATGAGTAAAAATCACTTACGAGATAAAAAAATCGGCGGGAGCCGCATGACTCCCGCCGGAACCGTGAGATGCGTTGCGGTCCGATCCCTACGGACCGCGCAACCCCCTAAAGATCGCAGGGACGCACCGTCTTGCGGCCGTTCTCCAGGGCGCGCTTCTCCGCGGCCTTGATCAGCTCGCGCACCTTGACATCCAGAGCGCTGTAGAACTCGCCGGAGACGTTGCACTGCGTGACGGATTCCTTGGTCTTGCTCTTGCTGATGATCATGTCAGCCATGGATCCTCCTGCCTTGAAATAGGGTGGCTCGGGTCGAAGTCGACGGGGGCATCATCCCGAAACAGGGGGTTCCTGTCAAGGGGTTCCGTGCCCGGGTCGCGCGGGGACCCGACGGTCCTTCCGCTTCAGCGGAGACACAATCGCCTCGACACGCAGATCCGTCAAGCGTAAGTTTCGGCACGTGCGGGGCCATTCCCGCACAGAGGCCACCATCCAACACAGGAGGCACCCGACCCATGGACCGCATCCTCTCCTACCTCGACGAGCACCGAGACCGCCACGTGGAGCAGCTCTGCGACTGGCTTCGCATCCCGAGCATCAGCGCCACCACCGAGAACAAGCCCGACGTGATCCGTGCGGCCGCCTTCCTCGCCGACGAGCTGCGCGAGCTCGGCCTCGATGTCGAAGTCATCGAGACCGAGGGCAATCCCCTGGTCTTCGCCCAGACCGAGCAGCGCCCCGACCGCAAGACCCTGCTGCTCTACGGACACTACGACGTGCAGCCGGTCGATCCGCTCGAGCTGTGGGACTCGCCGCCCTTCGAGCCGCAGATCCGCGACGGCGTGATCTACGCCCGCGGCGGCAGCGACGACAAGGGCCAGCTCTACACCCACGTCAAGG
>CAYLMM010000006.1:54273-76436 GCA_964384825.1 uncultured Fibrobacteraceae bacterium | reverse complement strand
CTGCGCGGCAACGTCCCGACCCGCGTGCGCAAGCTGCGCGAGGGGCCCTACGACGCCATCCTGCTGGCGGCGGCCGGGGTCAGCCGCCTGGAGCTCGATCTGGGCGACCTGTGGACCCGGCGCCTGCCGGTCGACGGCTTCGTGCCCGCGCCGGCCCAGGGGATGCTGGCGATCCAGTGCCGCGACGAGGCCGAAACCCTGGACCTGCTGCGCCCGCTGCACTGCGCCGAGGCCGCCCGGGCGGTCGAGGCGGAACGGCGCCTGCTGACCCGCCTGGACGGGGGCTGCCAGCTTCCCTTCGGCGTGAACGTGCGGCCCGCTGACGACGGCTTCCGCCTGAACGCCTTCTGGGCCGGCGAGGGGGCCGGGCCGCTGGATCTGGCGCTGGCCGGCAAAGATCCCGACGACCTGGCCGACGACGCCTACGACCGGATCACCGCCCACGCCGCCGGCGCCGCAACCGCCCCGGAGGCCGAGGGATGACCACGCCGCGGCGCATCGTCCTGACCCGCACCCGCGAACGCTGCGAATCGTGGCGAGCGCGGCTGGCGGCCGCCGGGATCGAGACGCTGGTGCTGCCCCTGATCCGCCACGAGACCCTGCCCGCACCCGCGGATTTCGATCCGGGCCGATGGGACTGGCTGCTCTTCACCTCGCCCCAGGCAGCCGTCGCCTTCGCCGAATCGCCGCTGGCTGCGCGGCTGGCGAACTCGGGGGCCCGCTGCGGCGCCCTGGGCGACGGCACCCGCGCCGAGATGGAGCGTCTGGGCATCGCCGACGACCTGGGCGTTTCGGTGCGCGACGGAGTCGAGTTGGCCGCGGCCTTCGCCGAGCGCGTCGCCGCCCCGGCCCGCGTGCTGCTGCCGGGAGCCGAGAAGCGCATGCGCGAGCCGCTGGACATCCTGACCGCAGCCGGCTTCACCGCCCGCGACCTGCCCCTGTACCGCACGAACCCGACGCCGCCCGACGAGCTGCCCGACGACCCCTTCGCCCCCGGCGACCTTGTCTTCTTCGCCAGCCCGTCGACCGTCCGGGCCTTCCGAGCGAAATGGCCCGACGCCGCGCCCGACTGCGCCGCGATCGGCGAGACCACCGCCGTCGCCTGCCGCGAGGCCGGGCTTTTGCCCGCCGTGGCCGCGCGCCCCGATCTGGAATCATTGTGCCGGGCCGTCGGCATCCGCCTCGACGGCCCTCACCCGAACCCGGAGAACACGTCATGTTCCTGAGCCAGCGCCCCCGTCGCCTGCGTTCCACGCCGCTGCTGCGCGAGATGGTGGCCGAGACCGACCTCGCGCCCCGCCGTCTGATCACCCCCCACTTCGTGGTGCCCGGCACGGGAATCCACGAGGAGATCCCGAGCATGCCGGGCGTGGCCCACGTCTCGGTCGACAAGCTGGTCGAGGAGGTGGCCGGCGACATGGAGCTGGGCCTGGCCTCCCACCTGCTGTTCGGCGTGCCCGAGGACGACCGCAAGGATCCCCGCGGCGACTGCGCCCTGGACGAGGACGGAGCGGTTCCCGCGGCCCTGCGCGCCCTGCGCAAGGAGTTCGGCGACGACGCGCTGCTGGTGACCGACGTCTGCCTCTGCGCCTACACCGACCACGGCCACTGCGGATTGCTGCAGGACGGCCGGATCGTCAACGACCCCAGCGTCGAGCAGCTGGCGAAGATGGCCCTGCTGCACGCCGAGGCGGGCGTGGACATGGTCAGCCCCAGCGACATGATGGACGGCCGGGTCGCCGGCATCCGCGACCTGCTGGACGAGAAGGGCTTCGAAACGGTGCCCATCCTGGCCTATTCGGCCAAGTTCGCCAGCGCCTACTACGGGCCCTTCCGCGACGCCTGCGACAGCGCGCCCCAGGGCGACCGCAAGACCTACCAGATGGATTTCCGCAACGGCCGCGAGGCCCTGCTCGAGGCCCTGCTGGACATCGACGAGGGCGCCGACATCATCATGGTCAAGCCGGCGCTGGCCTACCTCGACGTGGTGGCCAAGGTGCGCGAGGAATGCCTCAAGCCGGTGTGCGTCTACAACGTCAGCGGAGAATATTCGATGGTGAAGGCCTCGGCCGCCGCCGGCTACGCCGACGAGCAGGCCCTGGTGCTGGAGAACCTGCTGGCGATGCGCCGGGCCGGCGCCGACCTGATCATCACCTACCACGGCCGCGAGGCCATGCGGAAAGGATGGATCCGATGAGCAACGCATCCTGGTGGGAGCGGGCCGACAAGGTCCTGCCCGGCGGCGTGAACAGCCCGGTGCGGGCGTTCCGTTCGGTGCCCGGCGATCCGATCTTCTTCCGCGAGGCCCACGGCGCGCGCTGCGTCGACGAGGACGGGCGCGAGTACATCGACTACTGCCAGAGCTGGGGCCCGATGATCCTCGGCCACGACGATCCCGACGTGCGGGCCGCCATCGAGCAGGCCGTGCGCGAGGGAGCCAGCTTCGGCGCGCCCAGCCGCCGCGAGGTGCTGCTGGCCGAGGCCTTCCTCGACCGGGTCGGGATCTTCGACCAGGTGCGCTTCGTCAGCTCGGGCACCGAGGCCGTGATGAGCGCCATCCGCCTGGCCCGCGGCTACGCCGGACGCGACCTGATCGTGAAGTTCGACGGCTGCTACCACGGCCACGCCGACAGCCTGCTGGTGAGCGCCGGCTCGGGCCTGGCCACCTTCGGCACCCCGAGCAGCGGCGGCGTGCCGGCCGACTTCACCGCCCACACCGCGGTGCTGCCCCTGGACGACGACCAGCGCCTGGAGGAGTTCTTCGCCCAGCACGGCGACAGCACCGCCGCGCTGATCATCGAGCCGATCCCGGCCAACTCCGGCCTGCTCGTCCAGCGCCCCGAGTTTTTGCGCAAGTGCCGCGAGCTGACCGCCAAGCACGGCGCGCTGCTGATCTTCGACGAGGTGATCAACGGTTTCCGGGTCGGTCCGGACGGCGCCTGCGGCCTCTACGGCATCGAGCCCGACCTGGCCACCTACGGCAAGATCATCGGCGGCGGGATGCCGGTCGGCGCCTACGCCGCCAAACGCGAGATCATGGATCGCATCTCGCCCAACGGGCCGGTCTACCAGGCCGGCACCCTGAGCGGCAACCCGGTGGCGATGGCCGCGGGCCTGGCGACCCTCGAGAAGATCGGGCGGCCCGACTTCTACCACGATCTGGAACGCAAGGGCGCCGCGCTGCAGGCCGGTCTGGCCGCGGCGGCGAAGAAAGCGGGCGTGACCGCCGCGACCGCGCGGGTGGGCTCGATCTTCTGGACCGTCTTCCAGCCCGAGGCTCCGCGCCGCTTCTCCTGCGTCGACGGCGGGAAGATGGAGTTCTACGGCCGCTTCCATCGCGCCATGCTCGAGCGGGGGATCTACCTGGCGCCCTCGGGCTACGAGGTCGGCTTCGTCTCGGCGGCCCACACCGACGCCGACATCGAGCGGACGGCGGCCGCGGCGGCCGGCGCCCTGGCCGCCCTGGCCGATCAAGATTGACGACCGCGGATCGCGGCCTCCGGCGCCGGCGCGCGACGCCGGCGCGGTGACCGTTCGATGACACAATCCGGAGCGTTTTCTTCTATCTTTTGCGAGAACGCCCGCAACAACCACCCCGGCCCCGAGGACCGAGCATGACCACGACCACCGGTTCCCCGTATCTGGCCGCCCTGCGGGGCGAGAAGCCATCCCGCCGTCCGATCTGGATCATGCGCCAGGCCGGCCGTTATCTGCCCGAATACCGGGCCCTGCGCCAGAAGCATTCCTTCGTCGAGGTCTGCCGCACGCCCGAGCTGGCCTGCGAGGTGACCCTGCAGCCCATCCGCCGCTTCGGTTTCGACGCGGCGATCCTGTTCAGCGACATCCTGGTGCCGCTGGCCCCGATGGGCGTGCCGTTTTCGTTCGAGGGCGGCACCGGTCCGAAGATGGAGCGCGCGATCCGCAGCGACGACGACGTGGCCGGCCTGAAGGTCGTGGACAGCGAGCAGGAGCTGAGCTACGTCGGCGACGCGGTGCGGATGCTCAAGGGCGAGCTCGGCGCCACGCCGCTGATCGGCTTCGCCGGCGCCCCCTTCACCCTGGCCGCCTATCTGGTCGAGGGCGGGGGCAGCAAGGATTTCCGCGAGATCAAGACGATGCTCTACGCCCGGCCCGACCTGCTGGCCGCCCTGCTCGACAAGCTGGCCGACCAGGTGGCCGACTACCTGAAGATGCAGATCGCCGCCGGCGCCGACGCCGTGCAGCTCTTCGACACCTGGGCCGGCATCCTCACGCCCGAGGACTACGGGAAGTTCGTGCTGCCCGGCCTGAAGCGGATCTTCGCCGCGCTCGAGGGCCTCGGCGCGCCCCGGGTGCTGTTCATGAAGGGCGGGGCGCCCTACCTCGACATGATGGCCGCCGCCGGCTCCGACGCGATCGGGCTGGACTGGACGATGCCGATCGCCGACTCGCTGCCGCGCACCGCCGGCAAGCCCGTCCAGGGCAACCTCGACCCGCTGACCCTCTTCGGTTCGACCGACGAGATCCGCCGCCGCGCGCTGGCGATCTGCCGCGCCGGCGACCGGGCTCCGGGCCACGTCTTCAACCTGGGCCACGGCATCCTGCCGCCGACCCCGATCGCGGCCGTCGAGACCCTCGTCGAAACCGTCCAGAACTACCATCCCGGAGATCAGGCATGAGCGTCGCCGTACCCCATTCGCTGCTCGACAGGTACAACAAGCCGGGGCCCCGCTACACCAGCTACCCCACCGTGCCGATCTGGAGCACGGAGTTCGGCGCCGACGACTACGTCGCCGCGCTCGAGCGCCTGGCCGCCAACCCGCGGGACGAGGTCTCGCTCTACCTGCATCTGCCCTTCTGCATCAAGCGCTGCCACTACTGCGGCTGCAACTCCGAGGTCGCCCGCGGCCACGCCGTTGTCGACGACTATCTCGACCGCGTGGAGCGCGAGCTGGAGATGGTGACCCGGATCATCGGCACCGGGCGGCGCGCCGTGCAGCTGCAGTGGGGCGGGGGCACGCCCAACTATCTGGATCCGGCCCAGCTCGAGCGGGCCTACGGGCTGCTGTCGTCCGCCTTCGACATCGACCCCTCCGGCGAGATCGCCATCGAATGCGATCCGCGCATCGGGACCCCGGAACAGATGGCCCAGCTCAGGGAGCTCGGCTTCAACCGGGTCAGCATGGGCGTTCAGGATTTCGAGAAGTCGGTGCAGAAGGCGATCGGGCGCATCCAGAGCATGAAGAGGACCGTGGATCTGTACCGCGTCTGCCGCGAGCTGGGCATCGGCAGCGTGAACCTCGACATGGTCTACGGCCTGCCCCTGCAGACCTCCGAGAGCTTCGCGCGAACGCTGGCCGCGGTCATCGACCTGGGCCCCGACCGGGTGGCCTGCTTCAGCTACGCGCACGTGCCCTGGGTCAAGCCGAACCAGAAGCTGATCGACACCTCGCTGCTGCCGGACACCCACACCAAGTTCGAGCTCTTCCGCCAGGCGATCGACACCTTCGCCGACGCGGGCTACGACTGGGTCGGGATGGATCATTTCGCCCGCCGCGACGACGATCTGGCGGTCGCCCTGCGCGAACGCCGCCTCCATCGCAACTTCATGGGTTACACCACGCGCCCGGCCCCACACATGCTGGCCTTCGGCATGAGCGGCATCGGCGAGGTGGGCGGCAGCTTCGTCCAGAACGATGCGGCGCTCGACCGCTACGGCGAAACGATCGACGCGGGCCGGCTGCCCGTGGTGCGGGGCCACCGCCTGAGCGACGACGACGTCCTGCGGCGCGACGCGATCCTGAACCTGATGTGCAACCTGCAGCTGCCCTACGACATGCCGGTCGGCGACGGATCGGCGCGCGTCGACGAGGTCCTGGCCGACGAGCTGGGACGCCTGGCGCCCTTCGTCGACGAGGGCTTCATCGAGATGGAGAGCGACCGGGTCGCGGTGACCCCGCTCGGCCGTTTCTTCATCCGGAACATCTGCATGGAGTTCGACGCCTATCTGGACCGCTCCGGCGACAAGCCGATCTTCTCGAAGACCATCTGACCTGGAGGCGGCGATGGGGATGAAGGCGACACGGCACGAGGATCTGCAGCGGCTCTCCCGCAGCCCGCTGGATCCCTCGGTGCGCACCGGCCTGGTCTTCGCCGGCCTGGGCGGGCCGGACGGCACCGCGTCGGTCGAACCCTTCCTGCGGAACCTGTTCCGCGATCCGGCCGTGCTGCCGATTCCCGCCCCGCTGAACAGGCTGGTCGGCGCGATGATCGTCCGCAAGCGCCTCGCGGCCGTCCAGCAGCGCTACCTGGAGATGGGATGCGGCGGCGGATCGCCCCAGCTCGACTGGACCGTGCGCCAGTGCGAGGACCTGGAAAGCCGGCTGGCGGCCGGCGGCCTGGACGTGACCGCCGCGCCGGCGATGAGCTACTGGCATCCCTTCCCCGCGGAAACGGTGGCCGATCTGGCCGAAGCCGGCGCGAAGCAGATCCTCGCGGTGCCGGCCTATCCGCAGTTCGCCTGCGCGACCACCGGCAGCGCCCTGCGCGACCTGCGGGCCGCCGCGGCGCGCGTCATGCCCGGCGCCGCCCTCTACGTCGTGCCGGAGTGGAACCTGCTGCCGGGATACATCGGAGCCCTGGCCGACCGGGCCGAGGCCGCCCTGCGGCGCTGGGCCGCCGAAGGGCTCGATCCTGCCGCCTGCGCGATGGTCCTGACCGCCCATTCCCTGCCCGAACGCTTCATCCGCGCGGGCGATCCGTACCTCTCGCAGACCCGGGCCACCGTGCAGGCCCTGAACCGCGAACTCGCCGGCCGGCTGGCCGATCTGGGCGACTGGTGGGAGCGCCTGCCGGGCGGGCCGCGGCCGCTGCTCGCCTTCCAGAGCAAGGTCGGTCCGGTGAAGTGGATCGGGCCGGAACTGACCGGCGAGGTCGAGCGCCTGGCCGCCGCCGGCTGCCGTTCGCTCTACGTCCTGCCGATCAGCTTCACCTGCGAACACATCGAGACGCTGCACGAACTGGACATCGAGCTGGCGCAGGACGCCGCCGCGGCCGGGGTGACCCGCTTCGAACGCGGCGCGGCCCTGAACCTGGACGAGGGATGGCTCGCATCCCTGGCCGACCATCTGGCCCGAGTCGCGTTCGCGGCTCCGGCCGGCCTCTCCAAGGCATCGCAAGGAGAACGAGGATGAACCAGCGCCCCCTGAAAGTGGCCGTCGTGGGCGGCGGCATCGCCGGCCTGGCCTCGGCCCTGAACATCGAACGCGGCGCAGCCGGGCGCGGATTGCCTGTGGCGGTGACCGTCTTCGAGTCCGAACCCGAGGTCGGCGGCAACCTGCGGACCATCGTCGACGGCGGCTACCAGGTCGAGGGGGGACCCAACGGATTCCTGGACAACGAGCCCGCCACCCTGCGCCTGATGGACGCCGCGGGACTGCGCCCCGAGCTGCAGCGCAGCGAGGACGCCACCCGCCACCGCTTCCTGCTGCGCGCGGGGAACGTCGAAGAGATGCCCATGACCCCGCCCGCCTTCCTCAAGACCCGCATGCTCTCGCCCCTGTCCAAGGTGCGCGTGGCGGGCGAACTGCTGGTGCCGGCGCGCCGCGACCTGGGCCGCGCGGACATCGACCCGGATTCCGACGAGACGGTCTACGATTTCGGCGTGCGGCGGCTGGGGCGCGAGTTCGCCGAGGCCTTCCTCGATCCGATGGTCAAGGGGATCTTCGGCGGCGACGCCCGCAAGCTCAGCCTGGCGGCCGCCTTCCCGCGGATGGTCGACCTGGAGAAGGATCACGGCGGGCTCTTCCGCGCCCTGCTGAAGATCTCGATCGAGCGCAAGCGCAAGGGGGACGGCGCCGCCTCGCCCGCCCCGAGCGGCGTGCTGCACAGCTTCCGCGCGGGCATGGAGGTCCTCCCGCGCGCGGTGGCGTCGGCGATCGGGGGCGAGATCCGCCTCGGCGAAGGCGTCTCCTCGATCCGGCGGATCGACGGAGGCTGGGAGATCGCCGCCGGCGACAGCGTCCACGGACCCTTCGCCGCGGTGGTCGAGGCAGCTCCCGCCCACGCCGCCGCCGGCCACTTCGACGACGCGGAACTCTCGTCCCGCCTGGCGGCCATCCCCTACGCCCCGATGGCCGTGATCACCACGGCCTACGACCGCGCGGCGGTGAAGCATTCCCTGAGCGGATTCGGCATGCTGGTCCCGACCCGCGAACGCATGCGCCTGCTGGGCGTGCTGTGGTCGGCGAGCATCTTCACCGGACGGGCTCCGGACGGGAAGGTCATCCTGCGGGCCATGGCCGGCGGCGCCTCCGACACCGGCATCCTCGATCTGGACGACGCCGAGCTGCTGGCTCTCGCCAGGCGCGAGCTCGGCCCCCTGTTCGGCATCGACGGCGATCCCGAGCGCAGCTGGGTCATCCGCTGGCCCCGGGCCATCGCCCAGTTCGAGCCCGGCCACCTGGCCAACCTGGCGGCCATCGAACGCCGGGTCGCCGCGTCGGAGGGCCTGTTCCTGACCGGAAGCTCGTACCGGGGCATCTCGGTGAACCACTGCGCCGCCGACGCGGAGCGGATCGGCGTCGCGGTCCTGGACCACCTGGCGGCGGCCTCTCCCGCGGCCGCGGCCGCGGCCGGAAGGGAGGGGTGACATGCAGACCCTGGTCGGATTGCTGACCGCCCTGCTGCCGATCGCGTATCTGCTGCTGCTGGGCGCCTACGTGCTGGTCTTCCTGCGCGACGATCCCCGCCACCTGCTCTGGGCGAGGCGCCTGATGGCCGCCACCGTGGTTCTTCACGTCTCGCAGGTCGGCGTGAGGGCCTTGGCGCTGGGCCGGCTGCCCGCGGATTCGCCGCTGGAATTCGTCTCGCTGCTGGCGGTCGCCCTGATCATCATCTACGCGGTGATCGAACGCTGGGCCAAGGTGCCCGGAACCGGATTCGTGGTCATGGCCCTGGCCTTCCTGCTGCAGTTCCTGGCCAGCGCCTTCGTCGGCGTCCGGGTCCCGCCGCGCGCGCTGCTGCTCGACGACCCCGGCTACGGCGTCCATATCCTGCTCGTGCTGCTGTCGTACGCGTCGCTGAGCCTGGCCTTCGTCTACGCCCTGCTCTACCTGGTGCAGGCCCGGCAGCTGTCGCGCAAGACCTTCGGGCTGCTCTTCCGCCGCCTGCCGCCCCTGGAGACCCTCGAGCGGATGAGCGTCGGGGCGGTGCAGCTGGGCGTGCCGCTGCTTCTGGCGTCGCTGGTCTCGGGCCACATCTGGATGGCGACCCTGGTCCGGCGGCTCTCGCCGGACATCGCCGCGTCCCTCTCGCACGGCGATCCGAAGATCATCTCGTCGTGGATCCTGCTGATCGCCTACTCGATCGGACTGCTGGGACACCGGTATTTCGGCTGGCGAGGCAAGAGGATGAACCTGATGGCGATCGCGGGCTACGTGCTGATGGTGGCCGGCATCGCGCTGGTGCACCACTTCTTCCCCAGCTTCCACAACTTCTCCACCCTCGGGGGGGTGTGAGCGCCATGAAGCCGCGTGAATCCGCCGAACATCGCCCCGCCGGACATCCCGCCGCCCGGACGGACCGGACCAACGCCCGGCTCGCCGACGCCGCGGGCCGGCGCGCCGCCACGCTGAAGCTCTGGGGGCTGGACCACCATCGGGCTCCCACCGGGATCCGCGAAAAGGCCCATCTCGACGCCGGGGCCGTCGCCGATTTCCTGGCCGCCTGCGCCGAAGAGCCGGCCATCGTCTCGGCGGTCCCGCTGTGCACCTGCAACCGCACCGAGATCTACGTCGAATCCCCCATGGGCGCCGGAGTGCGCGACGCCGTGGCGCGATCGCTGGCCGCCGCCGGCGTCGACATCGCCCTGTTCGAGGGGGAATACGGCCTGCGCCTGGCCGGGATCGATGCGGTCCGCCACCTCTACCGGGTGACCGCCGGCCTGGAGAGCATGATGCTCGGCGAGCCGCAGGTCAGCGGCCAGGTGAAGGACGCCTACCGGACCGCCCGCGCCCTCGGCCCGCTCGGACCGGTGACCCTGCGCGCCTTCCAGGGAGCGTTCCGGGCCGGGAAGAGGGTCCGCACCGAGACGAAGATCGGCGAGGGAGCCGTTTCGGTGGCCTTCGCCGCCGTCGAGTTGGCCCGCAAGTTCTTCGCCGACCTGGGCGACAACCGGGCCCTGCTGGTCGGCGCCGGCGAGACCGGCGCGCTGGCCGCCCGGCATTTCCTGGCCCAGGGCATCGGCGCCCTGAACATCCTGAACCGCAGCCCCGAACGGGCGCAGCGTCTGATCGAGGATCTGGCCGGCGGCGAAACCGACGCCCCGATCCGCGCCCGCCCCTGGCGGGATCTGGGCGCCGCCCTGTCCGAAGCCGACGTGGTGCTGACGACCACCGGCGCCTCCGAACCGGTCATCGGGCCGCAGATGGTCCGCGAGGCCGTCCGTCTGCGCAGGGGCAAGCCCCTGTTCCTGCTCGACATCGCCGTTCCGCGCGACGTCCATCCCGACGCCGCCGATCTCGAGGGCGTGTACCTCTTCGGCCTCGAGGATCTCGACGAGATCGTCCAGACCAACCTGCAGGCCCGCCGCAAGGAGCTGGACAAATCCGACCTGATCGTCGCCCGCGAACTGGGCGAGTTCACGGGCTGGATGCAGGACATGGAGCTGCGCCCGACGGTGGCCGAGTTCCGCGCCTATCTCGAAGGACTGAAGGACCGGGAGATGGGATACGTCCGCAAGAAGCTGCCGCAGGACGTGGCCGACGAGGTGGAGAAGAGCCTGCAGATCTTCATCAAGAGCCTGCTGAAGCGGCCCATGGTGCAGCTGAAGTCGGCGTCGTCCCGCGAGGAGCGCACCCAGCACCTGGACAGCCTGCGCCGCCTCTTCGAACTCGGACGCTCCGGCGAGGAAGAGCCGGGCCGCGCCCCCTAGCGGCAGAGCTCGCCGAAATACGCCTCGAGCTCGTCCAGCATCCGCTCGAAGGAATAGAGCCGCGCCGCCCGTTCGCGTCCGGCGGCGCCCAGGGCCGCGGCGTGGCCGGGATCCGACAGCACCCTGGCCACGCGATCGGCCAGAGCCTCGCCGTCGTCCGGATCCACCAGGTATCCGACCTCGCCGTCGGGCACGATTTCGGGGATGTTGCTCGTCGCCGCCGCGATCACCGGCTTGCCGGCGGCCATCGCCTCGACCAGCACGTAGCCGAAGCCCTCCATCAGGGCCGGATGGACCAGCAGGTCGCAGGCCGAGACCAGATCGGGCACGTCGTCGCGGAATCCCAGCAGTTTCAGGGCCCCGGCGACCCCGGCCTCCTGCGCCTCCCGCGTCAGCCGGTCGCGCTCGACCCCCTCGCCCGCGATCCAGACCCTCAGCGCCGGAAAACGCCGCAGCAGTCCTGGCAGCTGCCGCACCAGGTGGATGTGGTTCTTGCGGGACGTCAGCTCGCCCACCATCAGGATCACCGGATCGTCCGGCCCCGCGCCCAGGGCCTCGCGCACCGGCGCCCTCATCGCGGGCCGGTCGTAGCGGTCCAGATGGATCCCGTTGTAGATCAGGCGGATCTTCTCCGGCGGCAGCCACGAGGCGCTCTCGATCATCGTGTCGCGGGTCGCCCCGGAGTTGGCGATGATGCCGGTGGCGACCTTCAGATAGCTCCACTTGTGCGAGATCTTGCCGCCGACGGCGAACTGGCTTCCGCGGCGCGGCACGACCGCCTTGACCCCGGCCAGCCTGGCGCCCGGTCCCGCGATGCGCAGAACCTTGTCCATGTTCAGGCAGAGCACGTCGGTCCGCAGCCTCCGGCACAGCCGGCAGACGCGCCAGGTGTTCAGCGGATCGAAATCGCCGCGCCAGTCGATGCCCCAGGTCGGAAGGCCGGCCTCACGGGCGCGGGTCTCGAGATCGCTGCCCGAACGCGGCACGACGCCCACGTCGTGGCCGCGGCCGCGCAGGCCGAGCGCCGACGAGAGCATCCAGTTCTCGCCCCCGCCCCAGTGGGGGATGCTGCTGGCGAATAGGATATTCATGGGCCGAACCATACACCCTGGAACCGCCGCGGGCAAAAAGAGAGGGGCGCCGGAATCGCCCGGCGCCCCTCGCGTCACCCCGCGCGGGGTCCCTACCGCGGGATGGCCATGAAGATCTGGTTGTCGCCCTGGCGGATCCGCAGCAGCAGGGGCTTGTCGGGATCCTTCTTCACCAGGCGCCGGTAATCGTCCAGGTCGTTGACCTTCTCCCGGGCGATCTCGGTGATGATCTGGCCGGGCCGCAGGCCGGCGTTCCAGGCGTTGCTGGTCCGCTCGACGTCGGCCACGATGACGCCCTCGACATCGTCGTCGATGTCGAAGCGCTGCCGGTAGGCCTGGTTCAGCTCTCGGGCGGACACGCCCTCGATGCCGTTCTCCGCGGGCGCATCCGAGTCCTCATCCTCGTCCGCGCCCTGGCCCGGCATCTCCTCGAGCTTGACCTTCAGGGTCTTGCCCCGGCCGTCGCGCAGCAGATCGACCTCGATCTCGGTCTCGATGCCCGAGAGGCTGATCCGGTTGCGCAGCCGGCTGACCGAATCGACCTTCTCGCCGTCGATCGCCAGGATGATGTCGCCTTCCTTCATGCCGGCCTTGCCCGCCGGAGTGTCCTCGTCCAGCGAGGCCACCAGCACGCCGTCGGCCGCATCCAGTCCCAGCGCCTCGGCCATCGAGGGCGAGATGTCCTGCACCTGCACGCCGAGCCAGGCCCGCCGCACCTTGCCGTCGGCGATCAGCATGTCCATGATCTGCGAGGTCAGATGCGTCGGGATGGCGAAGCCCACGCCCTGCGAGCCGCCGCTGCGGCTGAGGATGGCCGTGTTCACGCCCACCAGCTCGCCCCGCATGTTCACCAGCGCGCCGCCGGAGTTGCCGGGGTTGATGGAGGCGTCGGTCTGGATGAAGTCCTCGTAGTCGACCAGGTTGATCGACCGCGCCAGCGCGCTGACGATGCCCAGGGTGACCGTCTGGCCCACGCCGAAGGGATTGCCGATGGCCATCACCTGGTCGCCGATCCGCAGGTCCTTCGAGCTGCCGATCGTGATCGCGGGCAGGTCCTGCGCCTCGATCTTGATCAGCGCCACGTCGGTCTGGGGATCCTGTCCGATGATCTCGGCCTCGTATTCCTTGTCGTCGCCGAAGACGACCCGGATCTTGCTGGCCTTCTCGATGACGTGGTTGCTGGTCAGGATGTACCCGTCGGCCCGCACGATCACGCCCGAACCCAGGGAGCGCTCCACCCGCTCGCGGTTGCCGCGCTCGTTGGGCTCCCCGAAGAAGCGGCGGAAGAAGGGATCGTCCATGAAGGGGTGGAAGTCCGGAGCCTCGACCACCTTGTCGCTCGAGATGTTCACGACCGAGGGCATGGCCGAAGCGGCCACGTCGGCATAGCTCATCTGCCCGAAACCTGCGTCGCCGTGGTTCGAGGCGACGGCCTGGGGCGTCGCGATCGCCCGGCCCAGGGCGCCGTCGCCGCCCCCTCCGCCGGAAACCGCCAGCCCGACCACGAAGCCCGCCGTCAGCAACAGAAGGCCGAAGGCCCAACCTGTCCTGGAATTTTTCAGGGATGTCTTCATATCGTCTCTCCCGGTGTCTGCGTATCGGAACTTCGGTCCCGTTCGATTTCGTTCCGGCGGATTCTACGCCGGCGGCGACCGGGAGTTCCCGTCCGTTCCCGGCGAATCGATCCGGCCCCTACGCGAAGAGGCCCGGTCGTCGGACCGGGCCTCCGTGCGATTCCCAATGCCGGGCCCCGGGCGCCCTAGCCGTCGTCGCCGATGGCCTCGACGGGGCACTCCTCCATGGCCTCCCGGCAGAGTTCCTCTTCTTCGGGGGTGGCAGGCTGCTTGTAGACGTAGCTGAACCCCTCGTCCTCGTTGCGCTCGAAGTTGTCGGGGGCCGTCTGGCGACAGAGGTCGCAATCGATGCAGTTGCTGTCGACGAAGTACTTGCCATCCACGCTTCCGGAAACCTTGTCGGTCTTGTCAGCCATGATAATCTCCTCCACACGAACCCGCACGATATGGGGGAAGCCCCCGCGTCCACTTTTCGATAGGCCCTTAATATACCAGTTGGGCCGCCTGTCAACGCAATTTGTTTCGCCGAAATCCCGCCCCGCTCAGAATCGGTTCTTGAACGGCAGGAAAGTCATGAAGTCGGCGTGATGGACGACGTAGGCCTCGGGCGTGCGCTTGACCATGTCGCCCTCGCCCGCGTGGGTCGCGATGATGTGGCAGACCGCGTCCGGCACGCCGCAGGCCCGGGCCAGGCTCACCCCGGTGAAGGGATGGCGCAGATACTTTCCGGTCTCGCTCTTGATCGACTCGCCCGCATCGTCCTTGGCGTATTCGAGCAGCTTGCCGACGTCCGCCAGGATCGCCCCGGAGATCACCGTGTCCATGTCGCAGTGCAGATCGTCGCCGAAGAACTCGTTCATCTTCAGGGCCGAATCGCGGGCCACATGCACCACGCACCGCTTGTGGGCCATGAAGCTCACCTTCAGATCCGGCACCAGCAGGGTGAAGGGGATCCGCTGCAGGTCGGCGGCGGTCAGCGGACTCTCCCGCAGAGCGCGTTCCCAGGTCGCGGCCGTCTTTTCCCGCAGATCCTCGTCTCCGATCCACTCCAATTCGGGCCAGAGCTCCAGGATTTCGGCGTTCATCCATTCTCTCCTTTAGTAAAATGTGATTGTTTGACTCGGACAATCCGGTTTTTTACCTTTTCGTGAGTCGATCAGGACCGAGCTGATCGAGCCCCGGACACCCCCGAAGAGAGAGTTTTAGCATTCACGTCTCCCTTTTCGCAACACCTGCTTCGTGACAGGGCATTTCGCAGCCAGGGTTCGATTTCCTCGCCGGATCGACATCGGAGACGAACATCCAGAGGCCCCTTTCCGGAAATGACGGCACCCCACCCGCCATCCCCGGAAACGGCCACCGATGATGTTCCCTCGCTTTCAGGCCCTCGCCCGAGTGGCACCGGGCTTGCAGCCCGGACTTTGCAGATCGTTCCCGTAGACGATCACCCACACCCCGTCCCGCGGACGTCCGAATGACACCGCACCACATCCTGAAAGGCCGGTAGACCGATGACTCGTTGGCACAAGATGATTCGCTGCATGTTCCTGGCTCTGGTGGCCGTCCTGGCTCTCGCCGGCGGCGCCCTGGCCCAGGAGAGCGTCCAGTACACCTGGACCGCACCGACCACCGGGTCCCCCGTGGAGTACTACGTCGTGGAGCACTCCGTCGACGGGGGCGCATTCGTGGAAATCGCGCAGAGCCCCACGACCAACTACACCCTCGTCGCCGAGTACGAGAAGCAGCACATGATCCGCGTCCAGGGCGTTGACGCCTACGGCCGCAAGGGAGTCTACTCGGAGACATCCGAGCCCTACACTCCGACCCTCGGAGCGCCGGGGCAGCCCGGCAAGCCGATCGCGTTGTTCTAGCGGAATCCGCCGGAACCGTGATCCAGGCAGAGAAAAACGACGCCGTCCCATCCCGGACGGCGTCGTTTTTTCCAACCGGCGTGCGGCCCGCTACCTGATGGTCGGCAGCGCGAAGCCCACGCGCACCGAGATCCAGTCCCAGTCGTAGTCCTCGGGCGCGTAGAATTCCGTGGTGTCGAATCGGTTCAGATGGTAGAGGGCCGAGAGCTCGACATCGCCGATCCGCACCCCCATGCCGATCGAGCCGCCCAGGGCGTTGACCCCCTCCTCGAACCAGGTGTCGTCGGAGTACTCAACCCGGTAGCGGTTGTGCGTCAGGGCCACGCCCGCGGTCAGGTACAGCTGCGGACTGTGGCGCCGGGCGGGCAGGAAGTACTGGAAATCGACGGCGTACTCGAAGATCGAGCAGCGGCCGGCGCCGTCGATCGTCCCGCCGAAGCCGTCATCGAGCAGGAAGCTGTTCTCGCCGAAGCGGACGTAGTGGAACGAGGGCGACAGGGCCCAGCCGTTCGGCCAGCGCGACCGGACGCGGAAGCCGACCTCGTAGCCGGTGTCGGCGTCGAAGCCAGCGGGCGTATCGAAGCTGTCGCCCAGATCGCCCTGCGGCAGCGAGGCGCCGCCCTCCAGGATGATCTCGGTGGAGCCCGGGCGGGCCGCGGCCGCGGGGGCCCAGGCCGACGTCGCCAGCAAGGCCGCCAGCAGCAAGGTCAGGATGGAAACCGGGTGACGCATGACCGACCTCCCGAAAAATGATGTCGTCGAGACGGACTCGAGCTTCTACCGCATCCTAACCGGCGAGTTCCGCGACGGCAACTCCGCGCCGCGAAAAACAGCCGAAAGCCGCCGCCGCGGCTGATAATAGTTCCCTTACCATACCGTTGTACTGTATATCTTGACGAAGTGCCCGCGGGCCGTTGCATCGGTCCGTCTCGTCCTTCCCGCAAACAGCCGCCAAGGAGAGTCCCCGATGAGCGCTCCTCCCCTCGACCGGCACTTCGCCCTGCGCAAGCTTCACAGCCTGCTGGGCATCGTCCCCATCGGTGCCTTCCTCTGCTTCCATCTGTTCGAGAACTCCCTGGCCACCGGCGGCGGGGACTTCTTCTACGAGCATGTGATCAAGAAGATCGACGAGATGCCGTATCTCGAAGTCATGGAGATCCTGGCCATCGCCCTGCCGATCCTCTTCCACGCGATCTACGGTTTGTGGATCTGGCTGGGCAGCCGGGCCAACGCCCTTCACTACGGCTACGCCCGCAACTGGATGTACGTGATGCAGCGGATCACATCGGCGGTGGTGCTGGTCTTCATCGTCACCCACGTCTACGGCACGCGGGGGCAGATCCTGCTGGGCAACGTCGCCAAGCCCGATCTCTTCGCCCATCTCGCCGGCAGCCTGGCCGATCCGTGGGTCCTGGCCTGGTACATCGTGGGCATCCTCGCGGCCGTCTTCCATTTCTGCAACGGGCTGTGGCTCGCCCTGATCACCTGGGGCGCGACCATCGGGCCGCGATCGCAGAAGATCTCGACCGCCGTCTGCTTCGGCGTCGGCGCCCTGTTGCTCGTTTTCGCCGCCCGGGCCCTGTCCGGCTTCCTGGCGCCGCTTCCCTAACACCACGGAGAGGACCTTTACCATGGCAGTGAAGAATCCGAAGATCATCGTGGTCGGCGGCGGGTTGGGCGGCCTGTGGGCCACCATCCGCATCGCCGAGGCCGGCCACGACGTCGATCTCTTCTCCCTGTTCCCGGTCAAGCGCAGCCACAGCGCCTGCGCCCAGGGCGGCATCAACGCCTGCCTCGACACCAAGGGGGAGCACGACTCGGTCCAGCAGCACATCATCGACACCATCAAGGGCGGAGCCTACCTGGCCAACCAGCCCCCGATCAAATCGATGTGCGAGGACGCGCCCGGCCTGATCCGCACCTACGACCGCATGGGCGTGACCTTCTCGCGCACGCCCGAGGGCATGATGGACCTGCGGCTCTTCGGCGGCGTCAAGAACCGCCGGACCTGTTTCGCGGGCGCCACCAGCGGCCAGCAGCTGCTCTACAGCGTCGACGAGCAGGTGCGCAAGCACGAGGAGGCGGGCCGCGTCCACAAGTACGAATGGTGGGAGTTCCTGAGCGTGGTGACCGACGGCCAGGGCGTGTGCAAGGGCGTCTCGGCCATCGACCTGCGCACCATGGAGGTCAAGACCTTCCGCGCCGACGCGGTGGTGCTGGCCACCGGCGGCCTCGGGCTGATCTACTACCGCTCGACCAACTCGACCAACAGCACCGGCGCCGCCGCCAGCCGCGTCTACCAGCAGGGCGCGAAGTTCACCAACGGCGAGTTCATCCAGTTCCATCCGACCGGAATGCCCGGCGACGACAAGAACCGCCTGATGAGCGAGGCGGCCCGCGGCGAGGGCGGACGGGTCTGGGTGCCGAAGAAGCGCGGCGACGTCCGCGATCCCCTGGAGATCCCCGAGGACGAGCGCTGGTACTTCCTGGAGGAATGGTATCCGGCCTTCGGCAACACGGTGCCGCGCGACGTGGCGGCCCGCGCCATCTGGAAGGTCGTCCACGACGAACAGATGGGCCTCGGCGGCGAGGACCTGGTCTATCTCGACCTGACCCACAGGGATCCCGAATTCCTGCGCACCCGCCTGGGCGGCATCATGGAGATCTACGAGAAGTTCGCCGGCGAGGATCCGACGACCCGTCCGATAAAGATCTTCCCCGCCGTGCACTACAGCATGGGCGGGCTGTGGGTCGACTGGGAGAAGGACGAGCAGACCGGCGGCATGAAGCAGCCCAGCCCCCGCAACCACCAGACGAGCATCCCTGGGCTCTTCGCCTGCGGCGAATGCGACGGCGCCTACCACGGCGCCAACCGCCTGGGCGCCAACTCGCTGCTCTCGGCTTCGTACAGCGGCCGGGTCGCCGGCGAGAGCGTCGTGGCCTACCTGAAGGGCGTCGACCGCTCCAGCGAGGATCTGGACGACGCGATCTACGGCGACGAGCTGAAGCGCCAGCAGGACGTCAACCAGCGGATCCTCACGTCCGGCGGGAAGGAGAACCCCTTCCTGCTGTGGAGCGAGCTTGGCAAGGTGATGCGGCGGAAGGTCTCGATCATCCGCAACAACGCCGATCTCGACGTCGCGCTCGAGCAGATCCGCGAGCTGAAGACCCGCTGCGCCGACGTCTGCCTGGACGATCTGAAGTCCTGGTCGAACATGCCGCTGGTCTTCGCCCGCCAGGTGCACGACATGATCATCCTGGCCGAGGTCGTGGCCAAGGGCGCGCGCCTGCGCGACGAATGCCGCGGCAGCCACTGGAAACCCGAGTTCGAGATCCCCATCCCCGAAGGGAAGTTCCCCGGCGATCCGGAGTTCGAGCAGTACCGCGAGAAGTGGATGGAGAACAACGACAAGTGGCTCAAGGCCACGGTCGCCACCCACACCGAGGACGGGCCCGAAATCACGTACGAGGACGTGGACACCAGCATTCTCCCGCCGGAAAAACCGCGGGACTACCGATAGGGGGGGGCGCGATGCAAGAGTTCATCCACATCAAGGTGAAGCGACAGGACGGCCCCGACGCCGAACCGTACTGGGACGAGTTCCAGATCCCCTACAAGCCGCGGCACAACGTCATCTCGGTGCTGATGGCCCTGCGGGAGAATCCGGTCAACATCAAGGGCGAGAAGGTGGCGCCGGTGGTCTACGAGGCCAACTGCATGGAGGAGGTCTGCGGCGCCTGCACGATGCTGATCAACGGCCGGGTGCGGCAGGCCTGCTCGGCCCTGGTCGACCAGCTCGAGCAACCGATCAAGCTTGAGCCGATGACCAAGTTCCCGGTGGTGCGCGACCTGATGGTCGACCGCCAGTCGATGTTCGACGCCCTGCGCCGGATCAAGGCCTGGGTCGAGCTGGACGGCTCCTACGACGTCCACGAGCACGCCCCGAGGATCAGCCCGAAGGACTGGGAGCACAACTACGACATCTCCCGCTGCATGACCTGCGGCTGCTGCATGGAGGCGTGCCCCCAGGTGATGCCCGCGCCGTGGAAATCGCCGAAGCCCGAGAAGGACTTCATCGGGCCGGCCCCGCTGGCCCAGGTGGCCCTGTTCAACAACCATCCGACCGGCGGGTTCGACAAGGAGGACCGCCTGCACGCGATCATGGGGCCGGGCGGGATCACCGACTGCGGCAACGCCCAGAACTGCGTCGAGGTGTGTCCGAAGGAGATCCGGCTGACCGACGCCATCGCCCGGCTGGGTCGCCAGACCACGTCGCAGGCCTTGAAGGATCTGTTCATCAAATAGATGCGGCCGGCACGGTCGCGAACGGGATGGGGGCGGCGCCGCATGGACGCCGCCCCCTTGTTCGGGCGGAATCGTCGCACCGCCGAGGTCGGCAGAACCAGGGTCATCAGGATCATCACGCCGCCGTTCACCGGAATCCGCGCGTCTCCCCGTCGACATGACCGAGCCCGTGGCTGGATAATTGCTAAAAGGCCTCTCGCGATGTAGAATCCAGCTTATCGAATACGATTCCGCCACGGGGGATGATCGAGGAGGGAAACCATGCTGCGCCGATCGATGATCTTTGCGGGAGCGCTCATGTTGTCGGTGGCCTGCGGCCTGATGGTCGTGTCCGGCTGCGGCGGCGACGGGGTCGCGCCCCAGGACGAGTTCCCGGCCACCACGCAGGATCTGGCCAACCAGGGCGGGACGGTGGCCTACGCCATGGTCAATCTGGCGCCCGAGATCCTGGACTTCTCGCCGGCCAAGCTCGACCCGGCGAACCCGGAGACCAAGCAGGATGAAGCCTACCCCCTCGTCCTGACCGGCGATGTCAGGGGAACGGTCCTGCTCATGTTCAAGCGCCTGGGCGAGATCGTGGCCTACGACGAGGATCCCGACTGGGCCTGGCTGTTCACCATCCCGGACGAGCCGCTGGTCGGCGGCGAGGACGACCTGATCCGGATGGCGCTGGAACTGGTCGCCGACCCGCTGACTCCGACCACCGCCCTGGTCAACGGCGGCGGCACGGTCTGGTTCGGCGGGTTCGAGCGGACCTTCACGGTCACCGACCTGGCCGTAGTGCTGACCGGACCGCCGACCGGCGGGACCATCGTCTACACCGATGACGAGCACGTGATCACCGTGACCTTCGACGGCAGCGACTACGCCGCCATCGACGTCGACGGCCTTCCCTTCGAACTGAACCTGAACACCGGCGAGGTCGTGGCCATGCGGTGATCGGGGCCGGAATCCCGAACTCGATCCGCTGGGCAAAAAGCAAGGCGGGACCGCAAACGGTCCCGCCTTTTGCCGTCGGCGCCCGAAGCGCGGATCCTAGAATCCGAAGAGCAGCGCGGCGCTGGCCGATGTCAGTTCGCCGAATCCGAGCTCGACGTTCAGCTTCGACACGACGTTCAGGGTCGCCCCGAGGGTGAAGCGGGCGTCCTGTTCGCCGTCCAGATCGAAGGATATCTCCTCGCCGCCATCGGTGCGGGTGTAGCTGACGTCGAGACTCGAGCTCTCGAACGCGACGCCGCCGTAGACGGTCGCCACCGCGAAGCTGCGGCTCGCGGCGATGAAGAAGCTGTCGGACGAGGTCTCGACCGAATCGCCGATATCCAGATCCTGGTGGAAGAAGCCCACCATCACGTCGACCGGCAGCGTCGGCACGATGTTGTTCACGCCGTACTGCAGACCGTAGCCCAGATAATCCAAGTCGCCGAGATCGCCGAGTCCGATGCTCGGCAGCCAGCGGAAGGTGGCGCGCAGCCCCATGACGCCGCCGACCGAGACCTCGGGAGCCGCCAGAGGCACCCAGCGGGTCTCGACCACGCCGGGAATGGTGGTCTCCTGGCCGATCGGAATGCCGCCGACGTAGGCGGTCGCCGTGCCGTCGGTCTCGTCGTCGCCGAACAGGGTCGGCCCCTCGAGCACGATGACGCCGTCCTGCCCGTAGCCCAGATCGCCGGGCTCGAAGCCCCAGCTCTCGTCCAGGGTGGTCTCGATGACCTTGCGGAAGTTCTGGTCGTCCTCGGAGATGTTGCCGCCCATCACCCGCAGCCCCACCGAGACGGTCAACCGTGTCTTGGGGATCGAGGCCGTGGTGAACAGACCGCTGTTCATGTTCACGCCCATCGCGGTGGCCAGCGGCGAGACGTAGGCCTTGGCGTACTCGGCGCCCACATCTTCCAGGTTGCCGGTGATGTCGTCGCCGGCGAAGGCCGCCCCGGTCGCGAAAACCGCCGCGGCCGCCAGAACCAGGACGAAGAAGCCCATTCCGTATCGACCCATGATCCACCCTCCTGTCACTGGAATTCCCTCTCGACCCCGCAGCCAAACTACCATATCGCGGACGCCGCCGACAACCCGCGGCGCCCCGGAAACTCCATCCGGAACGCAAGGACCGGGCCAGGGCCGTCTCCTTGCGGCCCGCGAAACACGCAAGGGCTATTCGAAAAACAGCTTACAGGGTTCTGCGGCGAGGGTGATACCGGTCCCTGAACACGCCCGCCACCCCGGCGACGACCAGGACCGCGCCGACGGCCGTCCAGCCGGTGACCTTCTCGCCCAGGATCCACCATCCCAGCAGCACCGCGATCACGGGATTGGCGTAGGCGTAGGTCATCACCACGTTGACCGGCAGCATCCGCAGGGCGCGGACGAACGATGAAAAGGCGATGACCGAACCGAAGAGCATCAGGTAGGCCC
>CAYLMM010000006.1:0-54263 GCA_964384825.1 uncultured Fibrobacteraceae bacterium | reverse complement strand
GAATCACCTCAGCCACGGGCGCCGCGTCCGCATCGATCCAGGGCCCACGCGCCCCAGGCCTCCGGCGTCGGAGTCGGCCGGGGTTCGCGGGTCAGGAAGATCAGGATGAGAAAGCCGACCCCGCCGCAGATCTGCTGGGTCGCGGCGACGGTCAGCGGGCCCAGGTCCGGCCGCCGGCGCTGCACCCAGATCGAACCGGCCGCCCACGAAAGGGGCGCGGCCAGCAGGGCGGCCACCGCCCACGTCTCGGCCGAGGTGCCCTGCATCAGGACCGGAGCCGAGAGCGCCGCCACCCCGATCAGGCCGAGCAGCAACGAACCCATCAGCAACACCGACGGCCTGCGCCTGTCCAGCGCGGCCTCGATCAGGGCCGCGAAGATGGGCATCGAGGCCACCAGCAGGGCGGCCAGGCCCGAGTCGGCGTGCTGCTCGCCCCAGGTCACCAGGCCGTTGCCGCCGGTCCACAGCAGCAGGCCCGAGCCCGCCATCACGACCCACTCCCCGCGGGTCAGGCGCAGGCGCTCGCGGGAGAGCCGGGCCCAGATCAGCAGGATCAGCGCCGCCACGAAGACGCGCAGCGCCGCCATTGTGAACGGCGGAAATCCCGATCCCTCGCGCACCGCCAGGCGGATGCCGAGGTAGGTGCTGCCCCATACGACGTAGATCACCAGCAGGTGGATCAGGCCCGAGCGGTTGATGCCGCGGTCGTCGTTCATCCGGATTTCCTTGTCGTAGAATGCCTGCGTGCCCGGCGCCGATCCCACGCGCCGGCGGCGGTCGAAGGAATGATGGCCCCGATCTCGCCCGTTGGATTATAATCGCCTTCCAGTCCGAAGGGGGGACCATGAGAAAGCCGCGATTCGACCTGAAGCGTACATCCTCCATCACTCCGGGGGAACCGCCGGGAACCATCATCATCGATCCCGAATCGAAGCCGCCGCGCATCGATGTCTACGGCATCGGCGACGGGGAAGTTCACGAGGAAAACGATTGCGCCCCGGAACGCATTGCGGAACTGCGCGCGGAATTCCGGCATCTGTGGATCTCCGTCGACGGCCTGGGCGATGCCGGCGTGCTGACCGATCTGCGCGACCGCCTGGGGATGCACCGGCTGGCCCTGGAAGACGTGGTCAATACCGGCCAGCGGCCCAAGGTCGAGGAATACGACAACCAGCTCTTCATCGTGACCCGCACCCCCGACGACGCCGGCGGCCCCTCGCGCCAGCTGAGTCTCTTTCTCGGTCCGGACTTCCTGGCCACCTTCCAGGACGGGCCCCAACCCTGCCTCGCCCACGTCCTGCGCCGGCTGCGGGAGGGGCGACCCAAGCTGCGCAACGCGGGTCCGGACTACCTCTGCTACGCCATCCTCGACGCGGCGGTCGATTCCTATTTCCCCGTCCTGGACGCCTACGGCGATCGGCTGGAAGAGCTGGAGGACGCGGTGACCGACAGCTCCGACGCGGAAGTGATCGCCCGGCTGCACGCGATCGGGCACGAGCTGGCCTCCATTCGCCGCGCCCTGCGGGCCATCCGCGAGATGCTGACCGCTCTCCTGCGCCTGGACCTGGATCTGATCCGGCCGGAGACCGCGCCCTATCTGCGCGATTGCCAGGATCACGCCACGCTTCTGCTCGAACTCGCCGATTCGTACCGCGACCACTGCTCCAGCCTGGTGGACCTGCACCTCTCGCTGGCCGGCCACCGGATGAACGAGGTGATGAAGGTGCTGACGATCATCGCCACCATCTTCATCCCGCTGTCGTTCGTGGCCGGACTGTACGGGATGAACTTCGACACCTCCGCCTCGCGCTGGAACATGCCGGAGCTGGGAAGCCCCTGGGGATACCCCATCGCCCTGGGCGCGATGGCGCTGATGGCCTTGGGAATGCTGGTCCAGTTCGCCCGCAAGGGATGGATCCGGCTCTGGCGCGGCCGGCGGGATCGCTAGTCCCGGGGCCGATCTCCCCCGGCGCCCGGATCGGACACGACCCGCACCGGGAAGGGCTCGCCCGTCGATCCCGGATAGAGGGTGCGGTGCGGGAAGGGGATCTCGACGCCGGCGGCGTCGAGGGCGGCCTTGATCTCCAGCTGGATGCCGGTGCGCAGCTCCAGGAAGTTCTCCCGCGCGCCCCAGACCGAGAACTGGAACTCCAGGGCCGATTCCCCGAAACCCTCGAAGATGAACAGCGGCCCCGGCTCCTCCAGGCACAGCGGGTTGCGGTCGGCCACGTCCATCAGGATGTCGCGCACCTTCTGCAGATCCTCCTTGTAGGCCACCCCGAAGCGCAGGTCGATGCGCCGGATCGGGAAATGGGTCAGGTTGGTGATCTGCGTCTTGATGATCGTCTCGTTGGGGACGCGCACGTAGAGGTTGTCGAAGGTGCGGATCTTGACCGACAGCAGATCGATCGAGAGCACCTCGCCGGTCAGCTGATCGACCCGGATGACGTCGCCGACCACGAACGGATGCTCGGCGATCAGGAACAGGCCGCTGATCAGGTTCGACGCCGAGGTCTGCGAGGCGAAGCCGATGGCCACGGTCAGGATGCCGGCGGCGCCCAGCAACACGTCCAGGCGCAGGCCCAGTTGATGCAGCACCGAGGCCAGAATCAGGAACAGCAGCGAGTACTGCACCGCGCGGCGCAGAAGCATCCCGCCCTGGGGCGTAAGGCGCCGGTTCAGCAAACGCCAGAGCCCGGTCGAGATCAGCCGCGCCAGCATCAGTCCCAGGACGAGCGTCAGAAGAGCCTTGACCAGCTGGGCGACGCGATCGGCCGTGAACATCCCTTCCAATCCCAGATCGAGCCATTCACTCATTGCGACCGATTCCCTTCAACACCGAGCCGAAAGCCCGGAAAAGCAGTCCCTTGTCCGAGTGGACGCGCGGTCCGCTGACCGGAGTCGCCGGCCCGGCCTGCTCCGGTGCTCCCCTTCCCAGCTTCAACACCGCGTGATCGCCCTCCTGCATCCTCTCCATGGTGACCGCCTCGGTCCACAGACGTCCATCGGCGTCGGCGAAAAGGGACATGGTCGGCATCGGGATCCGCAGTTTCTGCAGGGAGAGGCCGGAGGAGGCCCGGTTACGGATCCTGACCACCGACACCGCGCGATGAGGCGCCCCGGTCAGCCTTTGAAGCTGCAGATGAGCCTTGATCCGGCCGGCGTAGCAGAGCTCCCCCTCCCGCGGCGAGGGACCGAACCAGGTGTCCGAAGGCCGCTGCAGGGGAAATTCGATCAGCTGCTTGCCGTGCTCGCCGCCGGTGAACAGGCCGGCCCACAGGGAGATCCCCACGTAGAGGGTCGCCTCTTCCCGCGGCGGCAATTCGAACGGATCCCGCGGATTGACCACCACGGCGCGGTCGGCGGTCAACGGTCGCAGGGTCAGCTTCGGCTTGGTGTCGCGGAACCCGAAACGGACGACCTCGGCGCCGGGAATCTCTTCATCGACCTCGACAGGAACATCGACTTCGACCCCCAGGGACTCCGGATCGTCTTGCGCCGGCCGGAGGATACGCCACTCCCGCTCGGTGCGGCGAACAAGGAATTCCGACGGACCGATGCGCCAGCGACCGCCCATGGCGACCGGGATTTCGTAGGATCCCCACCAGTGTCCTTTTCCGACCTTGTCCATCGTCACCGCTCCCGCGTGCTCCGCCTTCTTCCGTTCGGCGCATAGTATAAGCGAATCGGACTCGTGATGCGCAAATCAGCGCCGCACCGCCGCGCACGGACCCAGCAGCAGCAGGTTCCCGCCGCAGCGCCCGACCAGGAACGCCCAGGCCGCGGCCACGGCCCCGATCATGCCCCAGCCGTTGACCGCCAGCAACAGGAAGGTCGCGATGCCGGCCACCTCCACGACCGTCGCCGCGGTGATCGGACCGGTGCGGCGTGCGTGGACCAGGATCGCCCGCTGCAGCGACAGCAACACGGAGAGGGCCGGCTGGATCGCCACGATCCGCGTCGGGAGCAACGCGAAGGCCGCCAGTTCGGGGCTCAAACCAGAAACCCCCTCGAACCACAGGCCCGACAGCGGCGTGAACGCTATCAGCGCCAGACCGCCCGAGGCCGCCGCGGCCAGCACGGCGGCGAACCGCACCAGCAGCGGGAAGTTGCGCTCGTCGCGGCCGAGCTGGGCGATGGCCACCTCCTGGAAACTCAAACCGACGCTGCGGAAGATGAAGCTCAGCGAGTTGACCACCGGCAGCACCGCCAGCGACTCCAAGGGCATGCGGGCCTGGCCCATGAAGAAGGTGGTCATCGGCATGACCGTCAGGCCGATGGTGCTGGTCATCGCCAGCGGCCAGTAGAAACGGATGATCGAGCCGTATGACGGGATCTCGCCGGCCGGCCCGGCCTTCAGCTCGCGCACCATGTCGCGAGCCATGACCCGGCTGGCGACCGCCTCGGCGCAGACCCCGGCCGAAAGCGCCGCCGCGCCGACGCCCGAGCCGGGCATTCCGCTCCAGCGCCAGCAGACCAGCGCCGTGACCGCCATCGCCGATAGGCGCACCACCGTACCGTAGGCCACCCGGCGGGTGCGGCCGCCGCGGATCAGCAGCCCCTGGTAGAAGCGCCGGTAACCGATAGCGGCGGGCCAGGGCAGCAGGATCAGCAGCGCCGCGTGCGCCAGGCCTGCGACCTCCGGCGGCAGGTTCATCCACCCCAGGGCCACGGTGTCGAAGACCGGCGGCAGCAGGAAGAAGATCATGAACGCGGTGATGCCGCCGTTCAGGGCGTTGGCGAAATTGCGCAGGCGGCGGTAGGAGCCCGAGCCCTCGACCAGGGCGGTCGAGGCGCTGAGCATCATGATCACCGGCGCCTCGACGATGATCGCCAGCGCGAAGGCGACGCCGTAGGCGGCCAGGTTCTCCTTGGGCTCGCTCAACCGCGCGATGACCGCGGCCAGGAAAGGCCCCTCGACCGACATCATCAGCCAGGTGGCGGCCAACGGCGCCCAGAAGGCGGTCAGACGGCGGAGATTCAGGCGCTCGGGAGCCTCGGGGCGGCCGGCGGCGCCGGATGTGGCGGGGCGGATCATGGTCGGCAGAAGATAGCTTGCCGCGGAGCCGGCGACAACCGGCTCCGCGGCGTCATCGATCGGCGGCTACCGCACCAGCGAGATCCGCCGCGAGTCGCGCGCTCCTTCGGCGTCGAGCCGCACCAGGTAGACGCCGCTCGGGGCGGCCCGGCCGTCGTCATAGCGTCCATCCCAGACGACTTCGTGGCGGCCGATCGGCAGATCCGCGTCGACCAGCGTCTTGACCGACGCGCCTTTCAGATCGTAGACCGCGATCCGCGCCCGGCCCTGACGGGCCAGATCGAAGGCCACGGTCGTGCGCGGGTTGAAGGGATTGGGATGCACCGAGGCCAGGGCGGTGACCGTCGGCCGCGGCGTCTCGGGGCCGACGTCGGTCAGGCCCGGCTCGATCCAGATCCGGTAGTGGCCCTCGAACGCCATGGCGACCGGCGGGCAGCGCCAGACCAGCAGGCCGTAATACCCGTCCTGCGGCACGACCGTGCTGAGCCAGACATCGTTCCCCCGCCCGTTGCCCCAGGCCGATGCCAAGGCGTCGTCCAGGGTCATGAAGCCTCCGTCCGAAGGCAGCAGGGCGATGCCCCAGTCGGTATCCTCCGATTCGCTGAGCAGCCGGATCGCCACGTCGCCGGCGGGGATGTGAAACTCCAGCAGGTCGAGCATGCCGGGGTTGTTGATCTCGAAGGTGCCGAAGATGCCGCCGGTGTCGTTGGCCACCCACAGCGAGGACTGGGACTGGACGTAGTACCTGCCGGTCGGCTCGGGGTTGCCCGGACTGAACACGCTGACGTCGTAGATCGCGTCGGGCACCACGTTCAGGTTGGCGATCACGAAATCGAGCCGCCCAAGCGGCAGCGACGAGGTGGCCAGCGCCCCCTCGAAGCCCCCCCGGTTGCCGACGAACCCCTCGTGCAGGCGCAGATCGTAATCCTCCTGCGTCGAGTAAAGCGCCGCCGCCCGCCAGAAGCCGTCGGGATCGATATCCTCGATCGGCAGGCGATAGCCGTCGCAGTTGTACAGCGGGACGGTCTGGGTCACCTCGGAGTGGCCGCCGTACATCGGCGGCGGGGGATAGGGGCAAAAACTCGCAATGGCCAGGTAATGGAGATTGTCCGGCTTCCAGCAGAACTGGTCGCCCCAGAGGTTGTTCGTCTCGTCCTTCTCGGCGACGCGGCCGTTCGGATCCAGCTCCATGGTCAGGGTGTGCCGCCCGCCTCGAATCTGCCACGGCGACGGCGGCATGAACACGCTGTTGTATTCGCGCGCCTCTCCCGCGGCCAGCGTGGTGGAGTAGGTGGATTCGATCACAGGCACGCCGTCGAGATCGATGTCGGCCTGCGGGCTCTTGACCGAGGCGGCGCCGTCGTTGATGAAGCGGAAGTTCAGATACGTGTAATCGGCGTCCAGCTCGGCAGGCAGATAGACCGGGAAACCCGGCTTGACGGCGGTCTTGGTCGGCACCAGCGGCGCGTACCAGGCCCCGGCGTCCGGCACCAGGTCGGCGGGAGTGATGTCGGCCTCGATGGTGAAGGTCCAGGGCCCCGATCCGTCCTCCGGATCACGCCAGACGACGATGCCGTAGGTATCCGAAGGCGTCAGCGAAACATCCAGCCGCAGCTCGCCGGCGGCGTCGGTGGCGCCGAGCGCCAGCGCTTCGTCGTCCAGGCCCACGTATTGCGATGTCGGCGCGAAGACGCCCAGATTGATCTCGCCCAGAGCCGGGTCGGCGGCCAGGAAGATGCTCGTGGTCAGCGCCTCGTCCGAGTCTTCTGTCAGTTCCAGCAGGCGGATCCTTTCGTCGGCCGCCAGCGAAATGGTCTGCTCGATCCCGTAGTCCAGGCCGTCGGCCGCCTGGTGGATGATGGTGTATCCGGCCGAGTCGTCGTCCAGGTTCAGCACGCCGACGTTCATCTGCGTCGCCGTCATGTATCCTTCTTCGTAGTAGAGCACCGCGTCTACCCGCTGGGAGCCGCGCATTGATGCGCAGTAGTTGGTCGTGAAACCCGTCGTCGAGCTGCCCCCGTTGTAGGGGTGCAACCGGATGTCGTAGTTGGCGTCTTCGTTCTCGCTGTAGATCGCGACATGGGTCCACTTGCTCATGTACGAGCTCGAAAATTCGAAGCCGCTGCAGTTGTACCACAGCGGTCCCTGCGGGTTGTGATCCCAGCCGCCCTGGGCGTAGGGCGGCGCCGGGCAGGCCACGGGTGTTCCGCACGGCAGCACGATCCCCGCCCAGTTGTAGGCGTAGCCCCGCACGTTGTCGGTCTCGTCGGTCTCGGGGATGGCGTGGAAGGCGTCGATCCAGGCCGAGACGATGTGCCGGCCGCCGAGCGGATTGTCCACCGGGCCCTGGTTGGGCACCAGGAAGACGGTCGAGGTCGGCCCCGCCGCGCTCATCGCGGCCACCTCGCCGTCCAGATAGAAGGTCACGTCGAACGAGCTTCCCGAGGATTCGTCGCCCACGTTCGCGCCGCTGACGTTCCAGTAGAAGTCCCCCGGCGCCAGCGGATTGCTGACCGAACAGCTGTAATAGGAGGCCGCGGTGTCCATGCGCGGAACCACGGTGCCGCTCCATCCGGAGAGCTGGTAATGGGTCAGGTTGACGGCCGCCGGGGCGGAAACCGCCGCCAGGGCCAGGACGGCCGCGAGGGCCGTCGTCGTGAAGATCCGTTTCATGACGCCCCCCTATCGCCCGGCGCCGGGTTCGGCGCGGGGTCGCGGGGAAGCCTTCGGACGCGGCGCGCCGCGCAGGGCGGCGACCGATTCCTCGAGCCTGCGCACGTCGTCGCCGGAGCGTCCGGCGGCGCGGGCGTACCGGATCTGGGTCTCGAGCACCGCGATCTCGGTTTCGATCTTCAGGGTCGCGATCTGTTTCTCCAGGGCGTCGCGCTCGGCTCCCGAAGCCGCCGAATAGACCGCCTCCAATTCGGCGAGCCGGGCCCGGGCCTCGTCGAGCAGACCGCGGATCTCCTGCATCATCGGCGAGAGGGCGGGCGCGGCGGCCGGAGGCGCCGGAGGATCATCGGCCATGACGATTTTCGGGGAAAAGACGAGCAGCAGCAGGACGGCCGCCAACACGGCCGCGGGCAGATGCGCCGGGCGCATGGCCTCTCTCCAGACCGGGCGAAGCAACACGGGTTTCCGGACCGGGCGAAAGCCGGAGGCGAGTGGCGTCGGCGTCGGTCGGGGTCCGTGAAATGAACGCGCAACCCCTGACGGCGAACCGCCCGCGAACATCTCCGCGGGCGGTCATTATATCATTATTGAAAACCAGTACGCAAGTCGGCCGGCCTCAATCGGCCGCGGCCAGGATCACCAGTTCCGGAGATCCGACCTCGACATCGTCCTCCAGCACGCGGCTGCCGCCGACCGACCATTTCAGCAGGGCGAATCGTCCATCGGACAACATGCGCAGGTGGTCGTTCTCGGCGTCGCCGTCGCAGAAGACCACGACGCGGCTGTCGTAGACGCCGGCCGCGTCGAAGACGTCGAAAGCGACCATCGCCCCCTCGGGAAGGCCGGTGTCGCTCTGCTGATGCAGCACCCACAGACGGCCCCGGGCGTCGACCGCCAGGTACTCGATCACGGGCTCGCTCGCGGATACCACGATCTTCTTCTCCAGGTTCACGTTCCGCACGCTGTCGAAGATATCCGCCTCGATGCGCTTCTTCTCGAGCTTCGTCCTCGGCGTGATCTCGAACTCGCGTTCGATGATCCGCTCGAGCGATCCGTCGGGAGCATAGACGCTGACGCGGTAATCGTCGCGATCGCCGGCGGCGTAGACGCGCCCGTCGGGCCCGAGCGCGATCAGCGATTGCCGCGCGCAATGCGATCCGGCCTCGCGCAGCACGAAATCGGCGTAATCCAGTTCGTTGGTGCGTTCCTCGAGGATCGCCCGCCGGGAGCCGTCGGCCTCGTGCACCGCCGCCACGAAGTGCTGGGTCTGGCCCGCAGGCCTGTGATCGCCGTACTGGCCGACGATCGAGAGCGTCCCGCCGCGGCACATCAGGGTGTTGATCGAGTGGTACAGCTGCATCAGGTCCCAGTTGCCGGCGGGATCCCCGTTGCGCTCGACGCGCACGATTTTCCCGTTGTACCGCTGGCAGAAGGCGATCGTGCCGTCGTCCAGGAAGCAGAAATCGTAGGGCTGGCGCACCTCGCCCGGACCCTCGCCCTCGCGGGTCAACTCGCGCAGATGTTCGCCGCCGGGTCCGTAGACATGCAGGCGGCTCTGCTCGCGGTCGAGCACGTAGACGTTGCCCAGATCGTCGACGCGCACGCGTTCGATGTCGCCGAAATAGATCTCGTCGTCCTCGCCGCCGGCGCGCCACTGCTCGACCAGACGCAGAACTCCTTCGCCGCGGGCGGGCGTGGCGGAATTCTCGATGGCCGGGGCGGCGGCGGCCTTGGCCGCCAAGGCCGGGGAGGATGTAGCCATGACAGTGAAGACGGCCAGAAGCGCGACGGCGGCGGTCGTTGGCCTTCGGACGGAACGCGGAAAGATCATCATGGCGGGTTCCTTTCGGCGGATGAATGATCGTGGACGGCCCGATCACCGGCCGCCCACTGGGATATACGATCCGCCGGGAAAAGGTTGCGCCGATGCGCTGTTCCGCCGGCCTAACCGCGAACCGCGAACCCGCCGCCGTCGACGTCGACGTCCAGTACCGCCTTTCCGCCGGGCGACACCTCTGCGGCCAGGATGGCGTCGGCCAGGCGGTCCTGCACCTCGCGCTGGATCACGCGCTTTACCGGACGCGCTCCGAAGACGGGATCGTAGCCGGCTTCGGCCAGCTTCGCGGTCGCCTCGGGAGTCCAGCTCAGTGCGATGCGCTGTTCGGCCAGCGCCCGGGCCACCTTGGCCAGCTCGAGGTCCACGATCTTCACGATGGAGTCGCGGTCCAGCGAGGCGAAGCGGATCACCGCGTCGAGCCGGTTCAACAGCTCGGGCCGGAAGTGGCGGGTCAGTTCCTCGGTCAGGGCGCGCCCGGCGGCGGCGGCATCCGCTCCGGATCCGGCCTCGCCGGGCTCGAAGCGCGCATCCTGGGCCAGATTGCTGGTCATCACCACCAGGGTGTTGCGGAAATCGACGACGCGGCCCTTGCCGTCGGTCAGCCGCCCGTCATCGAGCAGCTGCAGCAGCACGTTCATCACTTCGGGATGCGCCTTCTCGACCTCGTCGAGCAGCACCACGGTGTAGGGCCGGCTGCGCACGGCCTCGGTCAGCTGCCCGCCCGATTCGTAGCCCACGTATCCCGGCGGCGCGCCGATCATCCGCGCCACCGCGTGGCGCTCCATGTATTCGCTCATGTCCAGGCGCACCAGATGCGTCTCGTCGCCGAAGAGCTGCTCGGCCAGGGCCTTGACCAGCTCGGTCTTGCCCACGCCGGTCGGCCCGAGGAACAGGAACGATCCCAGGGGTCGCGTGCGGTCGGTCAGTCCGGCGCGCGAACGCCGCACCGCGCGGGCCACCTGCGCCACCGCGTGATCCTGGCCCACGACCCTTTCGCGAATCCTCTGCTCGAGATCGCGCAGCTTGGTCGCCTCGTCCTCGACCAGCCTTTGGGCAGGGATGCCCGTCCAGCGGGCGACCAGATGGGCGATGTCGTCCTCGTCGACCTCCTCCTTCAGCAGGGGGGAGGCGCCCTGGATCCGCCCGAGCTCTTCGCGGGCCGCGGCCAGTTCGGCGGCCAGTTCGGTCGTGCGGCCGTATTTCAGCTCCGACGCGCGGGCCAGATCGCCCTGTCGCTGGGCTTCGTCCATCTCGACCTTGAGCCGCTCCTGATCGCCCTGCAGCTCGCGGATGCGGTCGATGGCCTCCTTCTCCTCGCGCCAGCGGGCGTCGGCCTTCGCCAACGCGTCGCCCATCTCGGCGATCTGGCGCTCGATCGCCTCGCGGCGGCCGACCGCGGCCGCCTCGGTCTCGCGCGACATGGCCAGCTTCTCCATCTCCAGCTGCTGCACCCGGCGCTGCAGGTCGTCGACTTCGGCGGGCACCGAGTCGATCTCCATCCGCAGGCGCGAGGCCGCCTCGTCGATCAGGTCGATGGCCTTGTCCGGCAGGCGCCGGTCGCTGATGTAGCGCTGCGAAAGCTCGACCGCGGCCATCAGCGCCGAATCGGAGATCCGGATGCCGTGGTGGACCTGGTACTTCTCCTTCAGTCCCCGCAGGATCGCGACGGCCTGTTCGGTGGTCGGCTCGTCGACGGTCACCGGCTGGAATCGCCGTTCGAAGGCGGCATCCTTCTCGATGTGGCGACGGTACTCGTCGACCGTCGTCGCGCCCACGCAATGCAGTTCGCCGCGGGCCAGCGCGGGCTTCAGGATGTTCGAGGCGTCCATCGCGCCTTCGGCCGCCCCGGCTCCGACCAGGGTGTGCATCTCGTCGATGAACAGCAGCACCTCGCCCGCCCGGGCGGTCACCTCCTTGACGACCTGCTTGAGCCGGTCCTCGAATTCGCCGCGGTACTTGGCTCCGGCCAGCAGCGATCCCATGTCCAGGGCGTAGAGGGTGCGGCCCTTCAGGCCCTCGGGGACGTCGCCGGCCACCAGGCGCAGCGCCAGCCCCTCGGCCACGGCCGTCTTGCCGACTCCGGGCGGTCCGATCAGCACGGGGTTGTTCTTGGTGCGACGCGAGAGGATCTGCACCACGCGGCGGATCTCCTCGTCGCGCCCGATCACCGGGTCGATCCGGCCCTCGCGGGCCGCGGCGCAGAGATCGCGCCCGTACTTGTCGAGCGCCGATTCGCCCGCATCCGCGACGCCGCTCTCGTCGTCGCCCGAATAGGGCCGGTCGGCGCCGATGTTCGCCAGCGAGCGCGCAAGTTTTTCGGGGGTTATGTCGAAGGTGCGCAGGACCGATCCGGCCCGCTGTTCGTCGCCGGCGACCGCCAGCAGCAACTCGCGGGTGCCGACCATGCCGGCGCTCTCCGCCGAGGGGCTCTTTCCCGATCCCGAGGCGGCGGCACCGCCCCCGAGACTCTGAGCCTCGAGCATCACCCGCTGCAAGTCGCGGCCGGGAGCGGGTACATCCTTCCGACCGACGGTCGGCAGGTTAGCCAGTTCCCCCTCGACGGTGCGCCGCACAAGGTCGGGATCGGTTTCCAGCCCCCGCAGGGCGCGGTGGGCGAGGCCGGGCTCGCTCAGCAGCGCCCACAGCAGATGCAGGGGCTCGAGTTCCGCGTGACCCATATCATAGGCTTTTTCCTGGGCTTTCTGCAAGGCTTCGGCGGCGTTGACGGTCCAGTTCTTCATGTCTTCGGTCCTCCCGGATGAATCGACACCGAGGACATGCACAGGGCGTACCGGAATCCGCCAATCACCGATCTATTGTAACTTATTTCAAAACATAAATATGTCTTTGGCATATTCATGTTGATGTCAGAGACACCAACGCGGCGGCGATTCTTGACATGACAAGATGTCGCCGGAAACTGACAGCCTTGGCGATATCGGATGCATTATGTCACCATTAATCATCCGGACCGCCCCCCCCTTGACAAGCAAACATCATTTATGAGAATATTTCATCCGCGTCGCGCCGGGGTCTGGGGAACCGGGCGCGACATCTTCCCGGACGCCCGATCTGCAGATCAGACCTGCGACGCCCGGCCTGCTCGCCCGCGCTTTCAGACCCCGATAGATCCCACTCGCCTCCTGCTCGCCTGGTGCCGTTCCGTGCGCACGGATCGTTTTCGTGCGCCTGGAATTCAGTTTCAGCGAATCGGCGTTCAGCGCTCCGAAATACCGCTGACGCCCCGCACGAAAGGGAGGACCCGGAGATGCATCTTCGCGCTATCGTCTCGTGGCTGACCGTGGGAGCCCTGCTGGCTCTGACGGCCGGCTTGGCGGCCGCCTCGGTGGTCAGCCAGCCCATCCAGTTGACCGACGATATCCACTATGAACGCGGGCAGGCGGTCGTCTTCGACGGTACCGACTACTGGCTGTTCTACGGCCGATCCGCCACGGCGACCGGCTGGTACCAGGACGGCGATCCCGACGTCTACGACTACCAGATCTTCTACAAGAAGGCCGCCAGCGTGGCCGACCTCGCCACCGCGGCCCCGATCGCCGTGCCCGGCGCGGTGGACTGCTACAACGGCGAGATCGGCGCGGCGGTCCACGGCGGCGAGGTCTGGACCTTCGCGGCCGTCCCGTCGGCCAATTTCCCCGGCCGCCGCAGCCTGAACGGGTGGTATTCCGTCGATGGCGGAACGAGTTGGGCCCAGGCCGCCGACATCGCCGACGACCTCAGCGACGGCGCCGCCCACCACGACGAGATCAGCTACGGCGGCGAATTGTTCGTGCTGGTCAACCGCGGGCTGGCGACCGGAGGCTGGTCTTATCTCAAGTCGGCGACCCCGGCCGCCGGAGGCTGGACGCCCGAAACGCCGATCGCGATTCCCGGCAACGGCCTGGGCCATTTCATGGTCGACGGCGCCGATCTCTATCTCGGCATCCTGACCACCATCGGCACCAGGACCAACAGGGTGCTCTCCTACGATCCTCTCGGCGACGCATGGAGCGAGATCGCCTCCGGAGCCTCGACCGGCTGGGATCCCTCCCTGTTCATGGTCGGATCGCAGTTCGTCTACGCCCAGGCGCCCTGGATCAGCGACGACGGCGGCTATCAGCACGTCATCGCCTGGTCGGCGATCGATCCGGCGAACCTCTTCGTCGCTCCCTCGGTCAACGTGACCGACGGCCGCTACGGCACGAACACCTGGACCGAAATGTGGCCGACCGGTTTCGTCGACGACAACGGCGACACCTACCTCTTCTACACCTCCGAACGCGATCTGCCCGCGCAGGAGGGCACCGGCAACATCTGGTGCGTGGAGTTCGACTGGGATCCCGCCGTCGAGCATCACGACTGGATCCAGACGGCCGTCGACGCGGCCGTTCCCGGCGAGACCATCTCGATCGCCGAAGGCGTCTATACCGAGCAGGTGCACGTGACGACTTCGGACATCGCCCTGGTCGGCGCGGGCGTGGACCGGACGGTCATCGCCTCGCCGGTGAATCTCGCGGCTTCGTTCCCGACCGGCACAAATACCAACTTCCCGGTGGTGTTCATCGACGGCGCGCGCGGCGTGGACATGAGCCTGCTGACCGTCGACGGCGACCACCAGGGCGACACGAACTACCGGTTCATCGGCGTCGCCTACTGGAACTCCGACGGCGTCGTCGACGACATGGAGATCCTGAACGTCATGAACAGCACGTTCAGCGGCGCCCAGCACGGCGTCGGCCTCTACGTCAACTACGACGTCGCGTCGGACTACCGGATGGTCGTTTCCGACCTTCTGGTGGACGATTTCCAGAAGACCGCCGTCGTGTTCTACGGCGCCGGGACGGTTCTCGACGTGGACCGCGTGACCACCCTCGGCGAGGGCGCGACCGACGTCACCGCCCAGAACGGCATCCAGGTCGGACCCGGCATGACCGGCACCCTGGACGACTGCGTGATCCGGGATATCCATTGGCTGGGTGAAACGTGGACGGCCTCCGGCATGATCATCGACGGCGACGTCGATCTGGCCGGCATCGCCCTGGACAACTGCCAGACCAGCATCTACATCATCGACACCGGGGCCTCGGTGGACGCCTGCACGGTCACCAATCCGACCTGCGACGCCCTGTGGGTCTACAGCACGGGGGCCAAGGGCATTCCGGGCAAGGATGTGCCCCAGGTTTCGCGCTTCGACATGGGCGACACGGGCGCCAAGGCCAAAGCCCCCTGCGACGTGACGATCACCAATTCGACATTCGCCGGCATCGGACTGGCCGACAGCTGGGGAGTGAACGCCTACGCCTCCGGCCCGGTCACCTTCACGGTCACCGGTTGCACGGTCAGCGATTTCACCTACGGCGTCGTCCCCTACGACGACGGCGGCGGCATCACGTCGACGATCCACGGCAACAGCATCACCGGCTGCGACCTGGCGATCGGAACGGCCGGCACCACGGTCCAGGACGCTTCGGGCAACTGGTACGGCACGGCCGTTCCGGCCGAAGTGACCGCCTTGATGGACGCGAGCGTTGATTATTCGCCGTGGCTGGCGAGCGGCGTGGACACCGATCCCGGCGCGCCTGGCTTCCAGGGCGACCTCTCGACCCTGTGGATCGAGGACGACAGCCCGCAGGCCGGGGCGACGACCCGGCTGCAGGAAGCCTTCGGCATGGTCTCCGGCAGCACCATCAACATCGCCGGCGGCACCTACGTCGAGAGCGGCCAGTTCGTGGTCGACCACGCGCTGGACATCGTCGGCGACCCCCTGGACAAGCCGGTCATCATGACCGACACCGACACCGGCGGCAGCGGCGACGCGAGGGGCTGGTGGCTGGTGACCGCGACCGGGACCCTGAATCTGCAGGATGTCGTGCTGGACGGCGGCGGGCACCAGATCTATCAGGGGATCCGGGCGACCGGCGGCGGCTCGCTGACGCGCTGCGATCTGCGGAACATGGTCTATCCGACCTATTCCGGTTTGGGCCTGGCCGCCTTCGGCGACTTCGACTGGTCGATCACCGACTGCACCTTCACGAACATGGGCCGCCTCGGGATGCTGCTGTTCGGCACGGGCCTCACCGCCACGACCGTCTCCGGCTGCACCTACACCGGCAAGGGCGACGGCGACTGGCTGGACTACTTCATCGATCTCGGCGCCGGAGCCCAGGCGACGATCACCGGCTGCACCGTCACCGGTTGCACCGGCGTGGCGGAATCCGACGGTTCGACCAGCGCCGGGATCATGGTCACCACCCTCTACGGCGACGGGTCGACGGGCGTGATCACCGACTGCGTCGTGACCGGCAATTCCTGCGGCATCGCGGCCGGCTACGACGAGAACGACATCGCGGTCGTCACCGCCCACGGCAACGATCTGTCCGGCAACATCAGCTCGGGCATCGAAGCCAGCGGTCCGCTGACCACCGTCGACGCCACCGACAACTGGTGGGGCTCGGCGACCGGTCCCTACAACGAGACCAGCAACCCGCTGGGCACCGGCGTGCCGGTGAGCGACCACGTGCTGTTCACCCCGTGGGACGGCCTGGCCGCCACCGCGATCCTGCCGGCGACCGCCGGTCCGATCCGCTGCGGCGAATCGATGACCCTGGCCTTCCATTACACTCCGGATCCCGAGACGCCCGCCCTGCGCGGCTACGAGTTCACCATCTCGGTCGGACCGGAACTGACCGTCGGCGCGATCGTCGACGGCGGGGCGCTCAGCCCCCTCGGCCAGACCTGGTTCAACGTCCAGGACAACGGCGACGGCACCTACACCGTGGCCGACGCCATCCTCGGAACGACGTCGGGCCTGGCCGCCGAGGCCGACCTGTTCACCATCCAGATCAGCGGCGCGGGCAGCGGCGCCGGCCTGATCGAAGCGACGTCCTACACCCTGCGCGACCTGGAGAACCACGATTTCTTCAGCGCTTTCGCGGGCGCGACGATCAACGTCGATTGCGACGCTCCCGATCCGGCGACGGCCATCGCCGCGGCGCCCGGCCACGACAAGGTCACCGTGACCTGGGACGAGCCCGCGACCGATGTCGTCAACGTCGAGATCTGGCGCGGGATGTGGTACGACACCGCCGACGGCTCTTCGGCCTATCCGCTCTACGACGACCTCGCGACCGGGATGATCCCGGCCCGTCCGGCGATCCGCGATGATCTGCTGCCGGTCGATTCGGGCGAGTGGATGTTGGCCGGAACGGTCGCTCCGGGCGTCGGGGAATTCGTCGACACCGGCATGACCGAACGCGGCGTCTACTACTACGAGGTGATCACCGTCGACGAGGCGGGCAACTTCGGCGCCCCCGCGGCGGCGAACGACCGCGCCACGAGCTACTGGCTCGGCGACGTGGCGAATCCCTACGACGGCCTGGTCGACATGGCCGACATCAGCAAGCTGGGAGCGAGCTACGGCTTGACCTCGGGCTACAACCTCGAGGTCGATGTCGGTCCGACCGACGACTGGACCGGTTTCGGCATTCCGACCACCGACGGCAAGGTCGGCTTCGAGGATCTGATGATCTTCGCGCTGAACTACAGCGTGGTCGCGCCGGGCGCCAAGGACGCTCCCGAGGCGACGCCGCTGGCCCTGGCCTGGGCGCAGGTCGACGAGACGACCTGGGCGCTGCAGCTGGTCGATCCCTGCGCCGCGTTCAAGGGCCTGCAGCTGCGCGCGATGCTGCCCGAGGGCGTGAGCGTCGAAACGTTTGCCGGCGCCCTTCTGGACAAGCAGTCCAACCCGACCTTCCTGAAGAACGCCGCCGAGGGCGCGCTGGACATCGGTCTCGCGGTGCTCGGCAACGGTTGCGGCTTCGAGGGCTCGGGCGACCTGCTGCGGGTGACCACCAGCGGTCCGGCCGATCTGACCGGCGCGGCGATCACCGCCCGCGACACCGGCAACGGCGAGATGGAATTCGGCCTGAGCAGCGAGATCCGGACGCTGCCGGCGCAGAGCTTCCGCCTCGACCAGAATGCTCCCAACCCGTTCAACCCGATGACCAAGATCAGCTTCCGCCTGCCCGAGACGCAGACGGTGCGCCTGACGATCATCGCGCTGGACGGCCGCCGGGTCGCCACGCTCATCGACCGGACGATGGACGCCGGCGCCCACGACGTGACCTGGAACGGCCGCGACGACATCGGTCGGCCGGTCGCTTCGGGAACCTACTTCTACCGGGTCGACGCGGGCCCCTACAGCCAGACCCGCAAGATGACCCTGGTCAGGTAAGGACTTTCACCGGGCCCCGGCGATCGAGCCGGGGCCCGCGCCGTCATCGGAAAGGGGGGAATAATAATATCATTCGGTCAAAATTCCGGATGCAATCAACAGTGAAAAGGATGATTCATCATTGACCGGCCTGACGATTCGTGAAAGAATATCGGGATAGCGAATCGTTTCCGGGAAGGGAGGATCCCTTCCTGAATTTCCTTATCGCACCGCCTCCCGGGCACCGATGGAATCTCGCCCGGAATGCGCTGCAAACACATCGCGCCGCATGGAAAACCACGGCGTCCAGCAAATTCGCCCACCGGGACTCGCCCCGCCCGCCCATGCCGGCTTGACGCGACGGCTTGCCGATTCCTCGGAATCGGAGAACGGGCCTCGCCCTTCGCCGTTCGTGCCGTCGATCATCGGGTGGTTCATCAGTCTCATTCAGTCTTCGGAGGGTAAAATGCGTGCGAAATTGTTTCTGATCTCCACGATCGTGATGATCGCAGCGGCGGGAGCGGCCTGGGCTTCGGCCCCGATCGCGACTCCGGCGGACGGCATGCCGGCGTTCGAAACCAGCGGTCCCTCCATGATGGACGTCATGGCCGAGCCCGTGTACGGCATCGAGTCGTTCCCCAACGGCGATCTGCTCGATTCCATCTTTGCCGGCGCGGACTACTTGCGCACCATGCAGGCCGACATCACCGAGGACAACGCCGGCAACGGCGCGGTCGACGATGTCGATCCGGATGACGGAGGCTGGAACTGGAGGACGACCGAGTTCTCCCACACCTCCGCCGCCAGTTCGACCAACCTGTACGGCGTGACCGCGCGGGGCCTGTTCCGCGCGTATCAGATGGATCCCCGCCCCGAGTGGTTCATCTCCCTCCGGGACGCGGCCGACAGGATGGTCGAGGCCGGCCCCGAAGTCATCCGCTCGGCCACCGACGTCAGCTTCCTGATCGACTTCGCCTCGCTCGTCGACCCGGTCGACGCGACGGCGTATCTCGACGGCGCCCAGGCCATCTGGGACCGCCAGCTCGGCGCCTACGGCGCCATCGACAGCCTGGCCATGGCGATCCGCGATGTCCGTTACGGACAGGGCTACGCCAACGGCATCATCCCCTGGGACATCGGCGCCTGGGCCGAGTCGGCCAGGAAGATGGACGAGGCCTTCCCGGGTGTCGGACACGATCTGGAAGCGGACGCCGTGGCCGAAGTCCTCTTCCAGGACAGCTTCAACGCCAATCCCGGCTATTTCGACGTCTACGGTCGCAACCAGGGCAACGACCCGACCTGGGAGAACAACGACTACAGTTGGTACTCGATCGGCGTGGCCGGACTGATCCAGGCATTTTCGGCGGCCGGCGCCCACACCGATCTGCTGCCCGGCCTGCAGGCCACACTGTTGGAATGCCAGTACGAAGACGGGGCGATCAGCGACCAGTACGGCGCGCCCGCGGACTTCAACGCTCGTGACTGGCAGGACACCGGATATGCCATGATGTTCCTGTGGGACTATCTGCCGCACACCCCCGAGGTCCTCGAGGCCCTGCGCCTCGGCGGCGAATGGCTGGCCTCGACGCAGGACGTCAGCGGCGGCTTCGTCTACGCCTCCAGCGGAAATCACTACCCCGAGGTCGGCTCCGAATGCACCGCCGGGATGATCGCCAGCTGGCTGGCCGCCGGTTCGCAGATCGCGGTCAACCTCTCCGAGGCCGGCCCGATCAACTGCGGCGACGCGATGACCGCGACCTTCGCCTTCGATCGCGAGGACGGCACCGCCGGCCTGCGCGGCTACGAGGTCACCTTCACCGCGAGCGCCGAGGTGACCTTCACCGCCGCCGATATCGGCGACGCGGGCGGCCTCGGCGGCGGATTCTTCCAGGTGATCGACAACCTCGACGGCACGTTCACCGTGACCGACGCCATCCTGGGCGATACCGACGGCCTGCTGGACGACGCCGACCTGTTCACCGTCGTGCTGACTCCCGCGGCCGAGGGCGAGGCCACGGTCACCGTCCTGGACTACAAGCTGCGCGATCCGGACAACGCCGACATCACCGCCGAGTTGGGCGGGGCGTCGTTCATGATCGACTGCACCGCTCCGGCGGCGGTCGGCGACATCATCGCCGATCCCGGACACAACAAGGTGAAGGTCCACTGGACCGAAGCCGGCGACCCCGACGTCGTGTCGGTCGAGATCTGGCGCGGCATGTGGTACAACAACGCCAACGGCCTGTCGGCCTACCCGCTCTACGACGACCTGGGCACCAACGTGGTTCCCGCGCGTCCGGCCGTGTACGGCGATCTGCCGCCGGTCGATTCGGGCGAGTGGATCCGTGCCGGCACGGTCGCGCCGGGCGTCGAGGAATTCGTCGACACCGGCATGAGCGAGCGCGGCGTCTACTGGTACGAAGTGGTCGTGATCGACGAGGCCGGCAACCCGAGCCTGCCCGCCGACGCCAACGACAACGCCACCAGCTACTGGCTGGGCGACATCGCCAACCTCGACGGCGATGTCGACGTCGACGACATCACCGACCTCGGCGCCACCTTCGGCCTGGTCAGCACCGACGTCGACTACGACTTCGACGCCGACGTCGGCCCGACCGACGACTGGAGCGGCTACGGCATCCCGGCCACCGACCTGATCATCGACTTCGAGGACCTGATGATCTTCGCGATGAACTACGGCGTGGTCACCCCGACGGCCAAGAGCCCGGTCGGCGATTCGCCGCTGGTGCTGGCCTGGACCCGGATCGACGACCTGACCTGGTCGCTGCGGCTGGCCTCCCCCTGCCCCGCCTTCAAGGGCCTGCGGCTGCGCGCCGCCCTGCCCGCGGACGCGGAAGCCTTCGTCACCGCCGGCGAGCTGGCCGACAAGCAGGCCCTGCCGGTCTTCATGAAGGACATCGGCCGGGGCGGCATCGACGCCTCGCTGGCGATCTTCGGCACCGCCCGCGGCTTCGACGGCAGCGGCGAGGTGCTGCGCGTCGCGACCTCGGCCCCGGTCGACCTGGGCGACGTCGAGATCACCGCGCGCGACCTGAACAACGGCAGGATGACGTTCTCGTACGAGGGCGAAGGCGGACCGGCGCTGCCGCGGGCCTTCGGTCTCGACCAGAACGTCCCGAACCCCTTCAACCCGATGACCAAGATCCATTTCCGTCTGCCCGAAGAGCAGCCGGTGCGTCTGACGGTCATCGCCCTGGACGGACGGCGCATCGCCACCCTGATCCAGCGGTCGATGCCCGCCGGCGCGCACGAAGTGACCTGGAGCGGCCGCGACGATTCCGGCCGGCCGGTCGCCTCGGGCACGTACTTCTACCGGATCGACGCGGGCCCCTACAGCCAGACCCGCAAGATGACCATGGTCCGATAGTTCGAAAGGGGTCCCGGCCGCGCGGTCGGGACCCCGTCACAACGGCGCGCAGACGGAAAGTGAAGACATGATGCGAAACGGCAAAGGGATCCTGCTGCTGACCGCGACGATGTCGTTGCTGACTTTCGCCGCGTTCGCCTCCGCCGCCACCCTGCCCGTCCTGCCGGGAGGGTCCATCCAGACGGCGTTGGACGCCGCCGCGATGGGCGACACCGTTTCCGTCGCGGAGGGCGTCTACGTCGAGCAGCTGCACATGACCACTCCGAGGGTCGTGCTGATCGGCGCCGGCGTCGGCCTGACCATCGTGCGTTCGCCGGCCGTCCTGCCGCTTTCCTTCTACACCGTGGCCAACAACTACCCGGTCCTGTTCATCGACAGCGTCATCGGCGTGGAGGTGCGCGACCTGACGGTCGACGGCGATCTGCGCGGCGCCGCCAACGTGCGCTTCATGGGCGTGGCCTTCTGGAACTCCGACGGCGCCCTGCGGAACGTCCGCGTCACCAAGGTCCGCGAAGAGCCCCTGGGCACCATCGGACACGGAGTCTGCCTCTACGCCTACAACGACGACGGGCAGCAGCGGGACATCGTCCTGCGCGACATCGTGATCGACCAATTCCAGCGCGCCGGAATGACCCTCGGCGGCGCCGGCCTGAACATCGACGCGGCGCGGATCGACGTCACCGGCGCCGGCCCCAACAACCTGATCGCCCAGAGCGGAATCCAGGTCAGCCACTCCGCCGGCGGAACGCTGTCCCGGATCGATGTCAGCGACATCCACTACACCGATCCCGTGGGCACCGCCAGCGGCATGCTCTTCTACCTGGCCGAAAACGTGACGCTGAGCGATTTCACCGCCACTCGCTGCCAGAACAGCATCTACTTCAACGACACCGGCGGCGTCTGCGAACGGGGCGTGATCACCGACCCCTACGACAACGCGATGAACATCTTCCGCACCAAGACGCCCTCGATCAACGGCGACGACGACCCACCGCCTCCGGTCCACGTCGGTCTCCAGCCGGCGCCGGAATCCTATTTCGAGCAGCCGATCGGGATCACCAATTCGCCGCTGCTGACCGCCGGGATCCACGACATCGAGTTCGTCGGCCCCGGCGCCGCTTCGGGCAAATGGGGCGTCAGCCTGCTGCCCCAGGGCGAGATGGACATCACCATCACCGGATGTTCGTTCTCCGGATGGAGCGCGGGCGTCAACGTGCTCGATCGCGGCGGCTCGCTGAACCTCGCGGTCCACGGCAACTCCTTCACCGGTTGCGGGCATTCGCTGGCTTCGAACATGGGCGAGCCTCTGGACGCCTCGAGGAATTGGCACGGGACCGCCGATCCGGCCCTGGTCGCCGCCGCGGTCGCCCCCCTGGCCGACTACACCCCCTGGCTCGAGACGGGCGTCGACACCGATGCGGCCATCGGCTTCCAGGGCGACTTCTCGGCCCTGCGCATCGACGACGACAGCCCCCAGTTCGACGGCTCGCCGCGGCTGCGGGAAGCGATCGCGCTCGGCGGGGGCGGCGTCGTGCACGTCGAACCCGGCGCCTACGTCGAGACGGTGCCGCTGACGATCGCCGCCGACGTGGAGATCCTCGGCGATCCGGCCGACCGGCCCGTGTTCACGCCCGCATCCGGCACCGGGCTCGGCGGCTGGGACGGGGCCTGGCTGCGCGCGCCGGCGGGGGTCGCGGTCGTGATGCGCGACCTGATCCTGGACGGTTCCGGCTTCCCGGTCGACCAGGCTTTCCGCGGCGAGGGCGGCGGCGTCATCGAGCGCTGCGACCTGACGGGCATCGCCTACGAACCCGCCGGACCCGCCTACGCCGGCACCGCACTTTCGCTTTCGGGCGGCGACTGGACGGTCGTCGACTGCGTCTTCTCCGGCATTGGACGGACGGGGATCTCCATCTCCGGCCCCGAGGTGCTCGACGGTCTGGTCGAGGGATGCGTCTATGACGGCAAGGGCGACGGCGACCATCTCGACTACGGCATCGAGATCGGGGGCGGCGCGACCGCCACGGTCCTGGGCAACACCGTCGCCGGATGCCGCGGCGTCTCGACGATCGACGGGACCGTCAGCGCCGGCGTGCTGGTCTCGACCCTCGCCGCGCCGGGCACCGTCGCCGACCTTCAGGACAACATCCTGGCCGGCAACGCCATCGGCCTGCTGACCGGGCTCGACGCAGCCGACGCCTCGAACGTGGTCTGCCGCGACAACGACTTCTCCGCCAACTCGCAGTACGGCGTGCTGAACGTCGGCGTCGAGACCGTCGACGCCCTCTGGAATTGGTGGGGCGACGCCTCCGGCCCGCATCACCCTTCGCTCAATCCGCTGGGCCTGGGGGTCGAGGTCTCGGACAACGTCCTGTTCGATCCATGGCACGGGCTGGCCTCGCTAACCGCCGAACCCGTGGCGGACGGGCCGATCCTCTGCACCGGATCGACGACCATCCACTTCACCTACGCCCCGGCCGATTCCACGCCGCCGCTGTCGGTCTACGAGGTCCACGTCTCGGTGAGCGCCGAGCTGACCTGCTCGGCGAGCGACGTCGACGACGCCGGCGCCTTCGGAGCGCTGGGCGAGCACGTCTTCGCCGCGAGCGACAGCGGCGATCGCAGCGTCACCGTGCGCGATTCGCTGACCGCCGCGGGCGTCGGCCTGGAGGCCCCGGCCCGCCTGTTCAGCATCACCGTCCACGGCGTCTCGGCCGGCTCCGGGCTGGTCGAGATGCCCGTGATCTCGATGACCGACGCCGGCGGCGGACCGATCCTCGCCGCGGGCCTGGGCTGCGTCGTCGAGGTCGAATGCGACAGCGATCCCGCGCGGGCCGGCCTGACCATCCATCCGGTCGAGGCGGGTCCGCTGGACTGCCGCACCACCACCGTGCTGAGCTTCCGCTACGCTCCCGGCGATTCGACTCCGGCTCTGCGCGGATACGAGCTGACCGTCTCGCCCTCGGCCATCCTGCAGTTCCCGCCCGAGAACGTGCAGGACGCGGGCGCGCTCGCGGCGATCGGCGAAACCTTCTTCCGGGTGATCGACAACGGCGACGGCACCCTGACGATCCTCGACGCGCTGCTGGGCGCGACGCCCGGCCTGACCGAGGCCGCCGACCTGTTCCACATCGAGGCCATGCCCGCCGCCAACGGCGTCGGCACGATCGAGATCATCGACTTCAAGCTGCGCGACCTGGCCAACGCCCCGATCGCCGCGCTGGCCGCCGACGCGGTCGTCGAGGTCGACTGCCCGACCGGCGTGACCCCCTCGCTCGGGTCGATGCTGCTCGAGCAGAACCATCCGAACCCCTTCAACCCCCGCACCCTGATCGGGTACAGCCTCGCGGGGCCGCAGCGGGTGAGGCTGACCGTCCACGCTCTCGACGGACGGCGGGTGGCCACCCTGGTCGATCTGGTGCAGGACGCCGGGCGCCACGAGGCCGTCTGGAACGGGCGAGACGACACCGGCCGGCCGGCGGGCGCCGGGGTCTATCTCTATCGGCTGACTACGGGAACGGAAACCGCGACCAGGAAGATGATCCTGATCAAGTAGGCCGACTGCGGGAAGGGGACGCCATGACATGCGCACGCCGGAGCTGGCTGATCGCCGCGACCCTGCTGTTGATGTCGATGTCGCCGGCGCTGACGCCGGCGTTCGCGGCCCCGGCGGACGAACCGACCGCGATCCTGCGTTTCGCTCCGGCCGACACCATCCTGACCGCCGGCGATCCTTTGGCCCTGGCGATCGTCACCGATGACACCCTGGAATTGCGCACGGTCGAGCTGACGGTCACCTACGACCCGGCTGTGCTGACCAGCGTCTCGGGCGTCCCGGGCGCGGTCTACGACGGGGTGTCGGTGTGGAAGACGTTCGAGAACGATGTTCCCGGCACCTGGCACGGCGCGGTGGTGGCCATGGGCGCCCAGTACGTCATCCACGCGCCCGGCGAGCTCTACGTCTGGAACTGCGCGGCCAACGGAATGGGCGTCTCGGGCGTCGTGGCGGTCGAGGTCAGGCTCTTCGATCCGGCCGGCGACCTGATCACCGGCGAGATCCGGCTCGACCGGGTCCGCGTCACGGTGACCGACGAAAACCTCACGGGAGTCGTTCCGACGCCCGGGCCGCGGCCTTCGCTGCAGCTCGCCCCGAATCCCTTCAATCCCCGCACCCGGCTCTCGTTCTCCGCTCCCGCGACCGGCCCGGCCCGGCTCGATGTCTACGACCTGCGCGGCCGGCTGATCGACACCCCTTGGCGCGGCGACCTCGATCATCGAGGCGCCGTGCTGGACTGGTCGCCGGACGCCTCCGCCGCCGGAACCGCCGCGAGCGGCGCCTACCTCTTCGTCCTGCGGACGGCCGACGGCGGGCTCGCCCGCGCCCGGGGCGTCCTGCTGAAGTGATCCGTCGCTTTCGCGGAATGATCGGGAATCTCTAGAGGGAATCCTCGGCCAGGAACGCCGCCCACTGCTTCAGGGCCGTGTCGGTCACCAGCCAGGGGCCTTCGGTCTGATCCAGGGACCGCACCACCGGCGAGGGCTCCGGACCGCCGCCGCGCTCGCGCCGATGGCGCGCCAGGCCCGGCAGCAGCACGCCGGTGACGTAGAACAGGCGCAGCTGGTCCTTCGTCCACGTCACGACCCGCGTTTCGCCATCCTCGGCGATGTCGGCTCCGCAGCGGCCCAGCTCCGACGTCCACCGGTCGGGTATGTTCAGACGCCAGGGAAGCGACGACACCGCGTGCAGGCGCAGGAACCCCTCGCGGCGGTAGGTCGCCAGCACCGGCAGGCCTTCGTGGGTCCATCGGTCCGCGAGCAGGCTCACCGAGCGCAGGCCGGCGGTCGTCTCCTCGGGCAGGACGGTCAGCACGCGCTGGACGTCGCGCTTGGAAAGCGGATGGATCAGGGGAGCGGAAAGCGGGGTGACGATGACCCGGACGGGTCGGGACGGGGCGTAAAGATCCTCCCGGTCCACTCCGGCGTGGGCAAGGCCGGGAGGAGCCGCAGCGTTCGAGGACTTTTCCCTACCGTTCATCCCCGATCCCCTTGCTGATCATATCTGCGGCACTGAAGCAGTATACATCAGCAGGACAATCAAGGCAACCATGGTGGGGTTTCCGCAAAAGTCGCGGAATCAGTCCAGAACCTCGAGGCTCGCGAAGAAACGGCTGATTTCGGGATCCTTGTACAGAACGTCTTCGAGGCCCCAGGCCATCAGCACGAAGATCCGCCCCTTGATCTTGAATCCCTCGATCCAGGAAGCCTGCGATCCGCCCTTCTCGCGGGCCAGGACCCGGACCCCGGTCGTCGCGAAACGTTCGACCGGACCCTGGCGCGTGATCGTCTGGCCCGAGCGCACGACCAGCGAGCCGATCATTTCGGTGATGTCGGCGGGCGTGAAGGCCTCCCGGCCGGGAGCGGAGAACAGCTCGATCACCATCGTTCCGCCGGCTCCCTGCTCCGCGTTGTCGCAGAAGACGTCGACGCGGCCCAGGGTGTCCGGGGCCGCCGGATCAGTGGCCGGATAGGACCGGGTGCGGATCTTGGAGCATCCGTCGGGCCAGAGGATGCGGAAGCGGCCCTCGGGCGAAAACGCCCCCCGCACGGGCCTGTCGATCGCGGTGGAGTCGGACCGCGCGGCGGGATCCGGGAACGACGCGCGGGCGGCGTCCCGGACGGCCGCGGCCGACGGGCCGGCCGAAAGCGCGCAGAGAAGGAACATCACGACGGCCAGGAGCGACGGGCGGCGCATCAGCGAACCTCCGGTTCGATCAGTTTCTCGGCCTCGTCCAGCAGGTCGGAGAACAGGGCGAAGACGTCCTCGACCGGACCGGGACCCGTGACATCGACGCCCGCGCGGGCCAGGGTATCGACCGGATAGCGGCTGTTGCCCGAACGCATGAAGCCCAGGTACTGCTCGCGTTCGGCCGTTCCGCCGGCCTGCACCCTTCGCGAAAGGGCGGTCGAGGCGGCGAAGGCCGTGGCGTACTGGTACACGTAGTACTTGTAGTAGAAGTGGGGGATGCGGCACCAGGTGCGCGGGCTGCGCGCCGGATCGAGTTCGGCCTCCGGACCCCAGTAGCGGCCCAGGATCCCCATGTACGTCTCGTCCAGCCAATCGGCGGTCAGGGTCTCGCCCGCCTCGCCGGCCCGATGGGCCGCCAGCTCGAACTCCGCGAACATCGTCTGCCGAAACACGGTGCTGTTGATCTGGTCGAGATAGACGTCCAGCAGGAACAGGCGCCGGTCGCGGTCGTCGGTTGTCGCGAGCAGATGGTCCATCAACAGGGCCTCGTTGAAGGTCGAGGCCACCTCGGCGGTGAAGATCGGATAGTCGCCGTAGACGTAGGGCTGGTTGTGCGAAGCCAGCCAGGAATGCATCGAATGGCCCATCTCGTGCGCCAGGGTGAAGGTGTCGCGCAGCTGGTCGCTCCAGTTCAGCAGGATGTAGGGATCGGTGCCGTAGGCCCCGCTGGAATAGGCTCCGCTGCGCTTGCCCTGGTTCTCGTGCACGTCGATCCAGCGGTCGCCCAGACCCTTGCGCACCACCTCGAGATACTCGTCGCCCAGGGGCGCCAGCGCCTCGAGCATCGTCCCGCAGCCGCGCCGGTAGTCGAAGCTGAAGCGCCCGGCGGTGAACAGCGGCACGTAGAGATCGAACTCGCGCAGACGGTCCAGGCCCAGCACCCGCTTCTTCAGCCGCGTGTAGCGATGGATGGTCTCGATGTTCGCGTTCACCGTCTCGATCAGCGAATGGAAGACCGAGACCGGCACCGCGTTTGGATGCAGGGCGGCCTCGAGGGTGTCGGCGTAGTTCCGCGCCCGGGCGAAGAAGACGTGGTTGCGGATGTTGGAGTCGAGGTTGGCCGCCAGCGTGTTGATGTAACCGCCGTAGGTGTCCATGAACGCCTCGAAGGCGCCGCGGCGCACCTCGCGGTCGTCAGCGCGGACCAGGCGCGTGTAGCGGGCCTTGGTCAGCTCGACCCGCCGTCCCTTCTCGTCCGGCACCGCGGGAAATTTGATGTCTGCGTTGTCCAGGGCGCTGAAAACCGCGCTCGCGCCGCGGGCCATGTTGCCGGCCGCGGCCAGCAGGGCCTCGCGCCCGGGGTCGAGGGTGTGCTCGCGGTGGCGCCGGATGTCGTCCAGGTAATGGTCGTAGAGCTCCAGGCCGGGCTCCTCGGCCAGGAACCGCTCGAGCTTCGCGTCGTCGAGCGCCAGCAATTCGGGTTCGAGCCAACTCGTGGCCTCGGCGTAGCGCACGCTCAGGGTGCCGGCCCGGCCCTTGCGCGCCGTGTTCTCGCCCACGCGGGTGTCCTGGTCGCTGGTCATCGAGGCGTGGACGTAGACGACCTCGAGCCGGCGGCCGGCGTCGAGAATCCGGTCCAGCCCCGCCAGCAGGGCGGCGCCGGACTTCGACAGCGACCCCCGCAACGCTTCCAGCGCCGCGAGTTCGGCCTCGATGGCGGCGAACTCGGCCTCCCATCTGTCGATGTCGGGAAAGATGCGGTCCAGGTTCCATTGATCCTGCACGGGAATGGCGGAACGTTCGACGGCGGCTCCGGTTGCGGCGGACTCGGACATGGTCGGCGACTTCTTTCTCTGCGCGGTGACGGAACGGGAAACGTCCGGATGCGTACAACACGACGCGCAACCCGGCCGGGGATGCCGTCGTGAATGGTTTCCCCCAATAATAGCACCGCTTTCCCCGTCGGGCAGACTTGGATTATCTTTTCGACCGGATCGCGTCACTCGGCCTGCACGGCCGCCACGAGAAAGGCATGGAAAATGGGTCTGCTGGGAGCGCTTGTCGGAGGTTCTTTGGGTTTCATGATGGGGGGACCGATCGGCGCCCTGATCGGCGGTTCGCTGGGTTCGCGGCTCGGGGAGAACGGATCGGCGGGTCGGGCCCACCCCGGAGCCCGCATCTACGGGGCCGGCGGCTACCGCGCCGCGCACGCCCGCACCGATCCCCGCGCGGCCCAGACCGCCTTCATGGTGGCGCTGATCGGTCTGGCGGCCAAGGTGGCCAAGGCCGACGGCCGGGTCACCCGCGAAGAGGTCGCGGCCTTCGATTCCTTCCTGCGCGACCGCATGGGCATGCCCGCCGAGGACCGGCGCATCGCCGCGAAGATCTTCAACCAGGCCCGCGACGCCGGCGAACCCGCCTCGGCCTACACGGGCCAGATCCGCGAGCTGCTCGGCCACCAGCCCGGACGCCTGCGCGACCTGGTCAGCATGCTGCTGCAGGTGGCGATGGCCGACGGCAGCCTGCATCCGGCCGAGGAGTCGCTGATCCGCGATGTGGCCCGCGACCTGGGCCTTTCGGAGCGCGACTACGCCGAGGCCCGCGCCATGTTCGCCTCCGGCGGCGCGGGTTCGGAGGCCTACGAGGTCCTGGGCGTCGCTCCCGACGCCACCGACGTCGAGGTTAAGAAGGCCTACCGCAAGCTGGCCCGCGAGTACCATCCCGACGTGATCACGTCCAAGGGGCTGCCCGAGGATTTCATGACCTTCGCCAAGGAGAAGCTGCAGAAGGTCAACGAGGCCTACGGCAACATCAAGAAGGAGCGAGGCTTCTAGGATGCCCGAGCTGCCCGAGGTCGAGAACGTCGCCCGCGCCCTGCGCGATCTGCTGGCCGGACGGCGCCTGACCGCCCTGCGCACCGGGTGGGCCGGCTGCTGCGAACCCTCGGCCCGGGCCGTGCGCCGCGCCCTGCTGCGCAAGAGGCTGACCACCGTCCGCCGCCGCGGCAAGTACATGCTGCTGACCTTCGCCGGCGACGACGGCGACGCCTCCTACCTGATGATCCACCTGCGGATGACCGGCCAGTTCCTCATCCATCCCGATTACGCGCCCGATCGCCAGGTCCGCGCCACTTTCGACTTCGAGGGCCGGCTCGCCCATTTCCGCGACCAGCGCAAGTTCGGCCGTCTGACCCTGGTCGAGGACGGCGAGGCGCCGCGGTGCATGGATCACGTGGGGCCGGACATGCTGGAGATCGGGCTGAGGGAATGGAAGGCGCGCTTCGCCCATCGCCGCTGCCCGCTGAAGGCGGCGCTGCTGGACCAGGGGATCGCCAGCGGGATCGGCAACATCTACGCCGACGAGGCCCTCTTCCGCGCCCGGCTGCACCCCCTGCGCCGCCCCTGCGACCTCGACGACGGCGAACTCCGGCGGCTGCACCGCGCCGTCAAGGGGGTGCTGCGCCTGGCGATCGACCACGGCGGCACGACCTTCCTGAATTTCGCGGGGTTCGACGGCCGGCCTGGCAACTTCCGGCGCAAGCTGAGGGTCTTCCAGCGCGACGGGGAGCCGTGCCGCGATTGCGGAACGACCCTGCAGAAGATCCGGGCGGCCGGCAGGTCGACGCATTTCTGCCCGTCCTGCCAGCCGCCCGCATAGAACCGCGGCGTCCGGGCCGCGGCCGTTCCCTAGAGGTCCATCAGCTCCCGCACGTATTTCGGAGCCGGCGAGCCGAACGACAGCAGCTCGTCGTGGAAGGCCTTCTCCGAAAAATCGGCGCGGTGCTTGGCGTGGTAGTCGGCCCGCAGCCTCTTGACCTCGATGTTGCCCACGTAGTAGGTCGAGAGCTGGGTCGAACTCATGCAGGCGCGGCGCCACTTGCCGTGGGCCTCGCCCTCCTCCTGGAATCCCTGGTTCATCATCAGATCCATCGCCTGCTCGCGGGTCATGCCGCGGCAATGGATCCCCTGGTCGAGCATGGCGTTGATGATCAGCCGCAGCCGCATCTTCAGCTGCTGCATCGTGGTTTCGGGTCCGCCGAATCCCTGCTCGGACATCAGGTGCTCGGCGTAGGTCGCCCAGCCCTCGACGAACACGCCGCTCGAGAGCATCGAGCGGATGATCGTCGGCGCCTCGAAGGCGTTGGCGTGGGCCAGCTGCAGGTAGTGGCCGGGCATGGCCTCGTGGATGGTCAGATCCTTCAGCATGTAGTCGTTGTACTCGCGGAAATACGACTCGACCCGTTCGGCGGACCAGTCGGCGGGCGTCGGCGAGATGGCGAAGAAGGTGGGCAGGCCCTCGTCCAGCGGCCCGGGCGCGTCGCAGTAGGCGATCGCCACCCCGCGCTGGAACTCGGGCATCACGATGATCCGCACCGGATCCTCGGGCAGGGTCACCAGATCCTTATCCCGGACGAAATCGGTGCAGGCCCGCAGGGTGGCCCTGGCCTTCTCGACGATCGTCCCGTTGTCCGGCCTCTGCTCGGCCAGGCGGTCCAGGACGGCGCCGATCAGTTCCTGCTCGTCGGGTTCGGGGCCGTTCTGCATCCGCTCGGGGAAATAGGACGCGTACAGCGGCCGCGCCACCTCGGCCATGCGCGCGCGGGTGGCGGCCAGGTCGCGTTCGGCGGTCTCGATGATGTCGTCGGGCGTGCGGTCGGAATCGAGGGTGTACCGCAGCTTGCGGGCGAACTTCTGCTCGCCGAGACGGAAATCCTCGTCGGCCGCGGGCAGCAGCGTGCCCTCGAGCCAGGACCCGTAGCTCTCCAGGGCGGCGATGGCGCCGGCCCTGGCGTCGCGCATTTCGGGGATCAGGTCGGGCTCGTGGTCGAGGAAGCCCTTCAGATCATCCATCACCAGGGTGATGTTGCCCCGGTTCTGGACGATGGCCGTCTCGACGTGCACCCGCGGCGCGCGGTCGATGTTCTCCCTCGCGGCGGCGAGCACGGCCGGAACGTCCTCCAGGCGGCCCTTCACCGCGATCAGCCGCTCGCGGATCGGGGCGAAATCACGGGCGAGCAGCGAGTAGATCGCGCCGCCGACGTTGTAGCGCAGCGGATTCCACCGGTACTCCCGGATCTCCTCGTATTCGTAGAGGCGGCCCTCGAGGGCGTTGACCAGGATCCGGTAATCGATCCGGTTCACCTCGTCGAGCCTGTTCGGCCGGATCGATTCGAGGGAATCGAGATAGGCGGCGCAGAAGACGCGCCGGGCCTCGTAACCGGCCTCGGAATGATCGGCGAGCCGGTCGTCGAAACGGTGGTCGCCGAGCTCGGTGGCCCATTCCGGCTCCAGGGCCCGCATCCCGGACAGGCAGCGCCCGGCCAGGTCGACGAAGATCTCGTCCTGGTCGGGACCGCGGCCGCAGCCGGCGACGAGCAGGACCATCAACAGGGCGAACGGGATCAACCGCGGCATCTTCATATCGTGACACCCCTTTTTCTCTGGAGGGACCGATCGAGGCGGCGCCGGTTCTGCGCGGCGACCGCCCCCGCAGTCTAGACCCTCTCGCGCCGCGAGACAACCGCGCGCGAAACGGACCCGCCGGCCGAAGGGGCCGGGGGGGTCAGACGCAGCCGTCGGGCTTGGGCAGGCCGGCGTAGCGGCAGGCGCCGCGGGTGGGACCGTCGGGGAAGAGATCGTAGATCCGCAGCAGGGAGAGGCCGGTCTCGCGGCAGAGCACCCGGATCATCGGCGCCGCGCCGTGGGCGAGCCAGTGCTCGCGGATGAAGTTCATCACGCGCCTGTGCTCGTCGCCCAGTTCGGCGATGCCGTCGGCGGCGGCCATCGCCGCGCCGAGTTCGGGCGTCCAGAGGTCGGGATCGATCAGGAAGCCGTCGTCGTCGATCTCGAAGCTGTCGTCTTCGTGCCGGAAGCGGGCCATGGGATCCTTACGTGGGAAAACGGGCTCAGCGGCCCTCTTTCAGGCGCTCGGCCAACCGCGACGGAAGTCCCGCATCCAGGATCCGCCTGCAGGCGCCGTCGACATCGTATTCGACCCGGTGCAGCGCGACCGTCCCGGCCGCGGGGTCGAAGATCACCAGCGCCGCCCGGGGATCGCGGTCGCGGGGCTGGCCCACGCTGCCGACGTTGATCAGGTAGCGCGTTCCCGGATCGAGCCGGATGTCGGCCAGCGGAGCGCCCGAACCCGGACCGTTGCTGCGGAAGACCCGGGGGATGTGCACGTGGCCGTAGAAGCAGACCTGGGTGTCGAGCATCTCGAGGCTGCCCCGGGCGGATTCATCGTCCAGCACGTAAGACCAGAGGCCGGGGCTTTCGAGAGAGGCATGCACCAAGGTCATGTCGTCGTCGACGCGGATGCTCATCGGCAGCGCCCCGAGCCATCGCCTCTGTTCGGGCCGCAGCCGTGCGCGGGTCCAGGCCATGGACGCGGCGGCCATGGGGTTGTAGCAGGGCAGGTCGCTCTCGCCGGCGGCCGCGGCGTCGTGATTGCCCAGGACGACGCCCTCGATCTCCGAGCCCATGAGCAGATCGACGCATTCGACGGGACTGGCGTTGTAGCCGACCACGTCGCCGACGCAGAAGATCCGGTCGGCGCCCAGACGCCCGGCCTCGGCCAGGACCGCGGTCAGGGCCTCGATGTTGGCGTGGATGTCTCCGAGAATCGCGTAGCTCATCGCCGGTCTCCGTCCTGAGGCGCCGTGCGCGTTACCATCGCTTCCAACAATAAGTTTCCGCTCCGCCGCTAGCCACCATGAATATCCCTGCCGTTGATCGATGGCAACGATCTTGCACAGCCGGGCGTGCGATCCTCTTGCGGGTCGCGTATGCTGTGGCCGGTAGATTCGCACGCCGATGCGGTCCCGGCCTCCACTCGCCCGCCCAACACGCGGCCGGAATTCCGCCCGAAAAGGATGATGACGTGCAGATTCCCCTCTCCCGCCCCGACATCACGGATCTGGAACGCGACGCGGTCAACGAAGTCCTGCTGACGTCCGACCTCGCCCTCGGCCCCAAACTGCGCGAATTCGAGCGCCGGATGGCGGCCTACCATGATCGAAAACATGCCATCGCCGTCAACAGCGGTACCAGTGCCCTGCACCTGGCCATGCTGGCTCTCGGCCTCGAACGCGGCGACGAAGTGATCACCACTCCGTTCACCTTCATCGCCTCGACCAACTGCATCCTCTATCCCGAGGGCCGGCCGCGCTACGTCGACATCGACCCCGAAAACTGGAACCTGGACGTCGGCGCGCTGGAATCGGCCCTGACGCCCCGGACGGTCGGCCTGCTGCCGGTCCACGTCTTCGGCGTGCCCTACGACACCGGCGCCGTGCGCGATTTCGCCGACCGCCACGGACTGTGGATCGTGGAGGACGCCTGCGAGGCCATCGGCGCCTGGGACCGTCGCTCGGTGGTCGGCAAGAACGCCGACGTCTCGGTGCTGGCCTTCTATCCCAACAAGCAGATCACCACCGGCGAGGGCGGCCTGCTGATGACCGACGACGACCGCATCGCCGCCCACTGCCGCTCCCTGCGCAACCAGGGCCGCGGCGAGGGTCCGGGCTGGCTGGCCCACGAACGACTCGGCTACAACTACCGGATGAGCGACATCTCCGCCGCCCTGGGGATCGCCCAGCTCAGCCGCATCGACGAGATCCTGTCGCGCCGCGCGGCGGTCGCCGAACTGTACCGCGAGCGCCTGGCCGACATCCCGTGGCTGAGCCTGCAGGCCGAGCCCGAGAGCGCCGGCCGCAGCTGGTTCGTCTTCGTGATCGCCCTGTCCGAGGAGTTCGGCCGCGAGGACCGCGACCGGATGATGGATCTGATGCGAGGCCGGGGAATCGGCTGCAGCAACTACTTCCCGCCGGTCCACCTGCAGCCCTTCCTGCGCGAACGCTTCGGGTTCGAGCCGGGATCCTTCCCGGTCTGCGAATCCCTGTCCGAAAGGACCATCGCCCTGCCGTTCTTCAACGGGCTGAAGCCCCGGCAGGTGGACGTGGTCTGCAGCGCGCTGCGGGAGACCGGAGAAGCGATCCTCGAGGGCGGGAGCGCCGTGGCCAGAGCCGCCGCCGGCCGGACCGCCTGAAGGACCGCCTGAAGATCCGCCTGGAGAATCCTCCGCTAGATGCCGCCTCGGGTCCTGGCCGGTACGCCGACCACCGTGACCCGGGGCGGCACGTTTTCCACGACCACCGCGCCCGCGCCCACCACCGCGCCGCTGCCCACGGTCACCCCGGGGATCAACGAGGCGCCGGTGCCCAGGAAGGCCTCTTCCCCGACGGTCACGTTCCCGGCCAGCCGGCATCCCGGCGAAACCTGGCTGAAGGCGCAGAGCACGCCGTCGTGATCCACGCTGGCGGAGGTGTTGAGGATCACCCCGTCCTCGAGCCGGGCATCCACGTTCACCACCGCGCCCGGACCCACGAAGACGCCCGCTCCGAAAGCGGCCAGGCCGCTGATCGCGGCGTAGGGGTGGATCAGATTGATCGGATCGTGGCCGGTGATCTTCCGCAGACGGGCGAACAGGTCGCGACGGACGGCGTTCTCGCCGATGGCCACGAACCAGTCGGCGGCGCCCTCGGTCAGGGCCGCGCATTCCTCGGGCTCGGCAGCCAGCACCGGATGACCGTGGATCCTCTCGCCCACCGGCACGGACCGGTCGACGAATCCGGCCAACGGCAACTCGAGCGCGCCGGCGATATCCATCGCGACGCGGCCGTGGCCCGACGCGCCGATGATCACCAGCCTCTTTCCCGTCCGATTCTTCATCGGTCCCTTCCTTCCGGTTCATCGGTTCCCCGCCCGGTCTGCGGATGTCCACGGAACCGGGGCATCGAGACATGGCCGGCGTGGCCGATGCCGCGCCGCCGGCAGACGGCCGCGACGGTCGCCAGCAGGATCCGCAGATCCAATCCGAAGCCGACATGATCCACGTACCAGGTGTCGAGGGCGAATTTCTCGTCCCAGTCCAGGGCGTTGCGGCCGCGGACCTGGGCCCAGCCGGTAACGCCGGGCCGGACCTCGTGGCGACGGGCCTGCTCGCGCGAGTAGAGGGGCAGGTACTCCATCAGCAGGGGGCGCGGGCCGACCAGGCTCATCTCCCCCCGCAGGACGTTCACAAGTTCGGGCAACTCGTCCAGACTCGCCGCCCGCAGCGCGCGGCCGAAACGGTCCAGGCGCTCGGCATCGGGGCGGGGCGATCCGTCGGCGCCGTTCGCTTCGCGCATCGTGCGGAACTTCAGGATCGTGAACGGGCGGCCGTCGCGGCCGGGCCGGCGCTGACGGAAGAGCACCGGCGAACCGAGGCGCAGACGCACCGCCAGAGCCGTCAGCAGCAGCGCCGGCGAGAGCAGCAGCAGCCCCAGGGCCGCGGCGCAGACATCGAAAAGGCGTTTGCCGCAGCGGCGGTACATCACGCGCCCTCCGTTTCCCGTCGCGCCAGGAACGATCGGACGTCGAAGGACGCCGGGGGCGGAGCATCGGGTTCGAGCAGGTGCCGGTAGACGGCCAGCACCTCGGCGGCCGTGCGCTCGACGTCGAACATCGTGCGCACCAGCGAGCGGCCGCGGACGGCGCGGGCCGCGGAGAGGCCGGGCGTCCGCACGATCTCGATCAGCGCCCGGGCCAGTTCCGACGGCGACCGCGGGGGCGTCAGCAGGCCGGTCGCCTTGTCGCGGACGACCTCGGGCAGCCCGCCCACCCGCGCTGCGGCCACCGGCACGCCGGCGAGCATCGGCTCGATCACCCCGCCGCAGTTCTCCGACTGGGGGGCGTGCAGGCAGCAATCGAAATCGGGCCAGATGTCGTCGGCCTCGCCGGGACGAATCGGACCCGGCATGTGGATCCGCCCGCGGCCGACCTCTTCGGCCCTGCGCCTGAGCCGGGCGAAATGCTTCCCGCCGGGATCGCGTCCGAAGACGCCCCCGACCAGGACCCCGTGCAGGCGCGGCTCCTCGGCCATGGCGAGGCCCAGCGCATCGATCACGTCCTCGTGGCCCTTCAGGCCCACCCTCTGCCCCAGCCAGCGTTTCGGCGGATAGATCCAGTTCACGCTCCCGGCCACGAAGGCATCGTCGGGTATGCCGAGCCGTCGTCGCAGGGCGCCCGTCCGTTCGTTCGGCGCGGGCAGCTTCGCACCGTAGTAGCTCAGGAAAAGTCGGTCGTCCGCGACGCCGGCGCGGCGGTAGAGCGAGCATATGAAATCGCTCGACCCGATCCAGCGGTCGGCCGGTCCGGCCAGGGCCATTTCCGCGCGCCGCGTCACCGGATGCTCCATGTGCAGCGGCCCCGGCACCTGGAAGATCCGCGGCGTGGGATGCTTTCGCCCCAGGGCCATGCGCAGCAGCATGGTGGTGCCGACGAAGTGGCTGTGGATGATGTCCGGCGCCACTTTTTCCACCAGTTCGCGAAGGGCGCGGCGTCGGCCGGCCAGCAGATGCGGCCGGCGCAAGGGCATGTCGCAGTCGACGATGTGCAGCGCGGCGCCCGAAGCCTGCCACTCGGGCATCATCCGGCCTTCGGAAGCGGGCAGGGCCGCATGCACCTCGACCCCGGCGCGCGCCAGCACGGCCGCCTGGGCCGCGGCCCACGCCGCTCCGTCGCTCGTCTTGACCAGATGCAGCACCCTCACCGTCGGTCCTTTCGCGCGGCGATCCATTCCGCGGTCCGATCGCGCAGATGTTCATAGAGGCCGCGCCGCCTGGCGGCCAGCACCTCGTCGCGGTAGTCGCCGGCCCGCTCGAAGTTGCGGGCGGCCATCCGGGCCAGCCGCGCCGGATCGCCCGCGGCCGCGGCGATCGCCCCGGCCAGGGCCCCGGCGTCGCCGGCCGGCAGCAGATCCTCGGCCGCCAACAGTTCCCCGATGCCGCCGACGTCGCTGGCCAAACACGGCAGCCCGCGGGCCATCGCCTCGATCAGCGCCCGGGGCAGCCCCTCCTGCAGCGAGGGCAGCAGGAAGAGATCGGTCTCGTCCAGCACCCCGCGCACCGCCGCTCCCGCCGGCAGCTGCCCGCGGAAATCGACCCGGTCGGCCACATCCAGACTCGAGGCCAAGGCTTCCAGTTCGCCGCGGTGCCGCCCGTCGCCGACGATCGTCAGACTCAGATCCAGGCCCCGCTCGCGCACGCATTCGGCCAGCGCGGTCAGCAGGACGTCGGTCCCCTTGTACATCTGGGCCAGAGTGCCGACGGTCGCCAAGCGCAGCGGCCCGCCGCAGTCGAACGACCCGCGGGCGGCGGCGGCGAAATCCTCGCCGGTCAGCCGGATGCTCGAGTAGTCGGTGGCGTAGGTTCGCGGACCGGGGGGATAGCGGCGCTGCAGCGCGGCGGCGGTGACGTAGGACGCCGCGCAGGCCGCGGCGCACTGCTCCCTCAGCTTGCGGGCGAAGTAGCGGCGCATCACCGGCCGCAGGGGATGGCGCATGGCGCCGGGCGCGAAGGTGTCCCAGGGATCGCCCACGACCTCGACCGCGAAGGGTTGGCCCCGGCCCAGCAGCATCGGCGCCGCCAGATCGGCGATCGGCGAACCGACGCGCATCACGACCGCCGCGTCGGGCGACAGGGCCTCGCGCAGCGAACGCGTCAGGGCGGCGCGACGCCGCAGGTACTGCACCGGACCGATGTAATGCGGCAGCGGCGCGAATCCCACGCCGTCGCCGTCGACCCGGCGCCAGCTCGGATCGGGCGCCGCGGCCGGCAAGGCCCGGGCGACCACGGTCAGCCCCTCGAAGACGTCGAGATAACGGTCCCAGAATTCGCGCGGGAACATCGTCGATGTCCAGGCCGCGCCGTCGGGGGTGATCGCGAAGCGGTGCTCGAGGGTCACGGACAGTCGCAAGGCGTCTTTCCTTCCTTCATTCCGCCGAAACATCCGGCCGGCCGGGAGCGGACCAACGCCGGATCAAAGAACCGGCCGCCGCCACCAGCATCACGACCGCCAGGCCGGTCAGGATCTGGCCCGGCACCTGCGTGAAGGCGTTGCGGATCTGGATCAGCAGCGGCACGATCAGCACCGCGGTCAATGCCTGGTTGCGGGCCGTCGGGCGGCGCCGGTCGAGCCAGCCCAGCAGATTCCCCGTCACGAACATCACGCCCGCCGGACCCCAGTCGCGGAAGTTGTGGAAGGCCTCGGCGACCGGCGAGAAACCGATCGGTCCGATCCTCTCCTGCACGACCACGTTCAGCAGGCGCGGATCCTCCAGCCCCGGCGCGCGCTCCCAGAGCGGCGCCAGATAGTGGAGCAGCCTTTCCAGCGGGGCCCAGTAGCTGGCGCCGCCCAGGGCCCGTTCTCCGCCCGCGGCCCAGCCCACCGACTCGACGACCGGGCGCAGCGAACTGCCCAGCTCGGCGAGGGCGTCGAAGGGGTTGCCGGCGCCGGAGATGTCCGCCCCGCCGTCCAGGCCGGATGTCCGCAGGACCCGCACGACCGAGATCGCGACCAGCAGCGCCAGGGCGATCAATGCCGTCCAGCGGGCCCGCAGCGGAGGACGCCGCATCGAGGCCACGGCCAAAGCGCCGCAGGCGGGGAACAGGACCTCGCCCCGCAGGCCGAGCGGGAAGACCAGCAGGGCCCACGCCGCGAAGAGGATCAGGCCGGCGCGCCGCCAGCGGTCGGGCGGACCCGCCGCCAACAGGGCCGCGCCGATTCCCATCCCCAGGTAGGCGTACATCAGGGGCGCGTTGCCGGTCGCATCCAGGAATGCGACATAGGCTCCGACCAGGATGCCCGCCCCGCCGCTGGAAACGACCATCGCTCCCCAGGCGAGGATCGAGCCGGCCAGCAGCGCGAATCCGGCCGCCGAATAGGGCGCGCGCGTTTCCGGTTCGAGGACCGGGCCGGGGCCGTCGCGGACATCCAGCGCCGACTGGAGGCAGATTCCCGCGGCCAGGGCGGCGCTGCCGGACACGCAGAATGCCAGGGCCGTGCGCGCCGCGGGCGTGAAGAACCAGTCGTAGAGCCAAGGCAGGCCGCGCGCCGCGACAACGTCGTAACCCGCGGCGTGGGCGGCGGCCAGGCCGAAATGGAAGACGACGAAGACCGCCGTGTAGATCGACGCGATCGCGAAGATCCCCCGGCGGGAAACGACCGCGGATACGGCCAGGCCGATGACGCCCGCCGTCACGGCCAGCGCGCAGAGGGCCCGCAGCGGCAGATCGTCCAGCAGCGGCATGTCGACCACCGTCAGGACGGCCAGGGCCGCGAACAGGATCGCCAACCACGCCCGGCATCCGGTGGAGGGGCGGTTCACGGCTTTCCCCTCCAGATCGACATCATCGTTTCGGCGCAGACCGAGACGTCGAAGGGGCCCCCGGATTCCAGGGACGCCTTCGGGGCGGTCCGCAACAGCGTCGAGGCCGTCTCGGCCCAGGTCCGGTCGTCATCGGCCAGGGACAGGGCGGTCAGGCCCGACGATTCGTCCCGGATCTCGCACACGCCCGGCAAGTCGCTCGCCAGCACCGGCAAACCGGCCGCCAGCGCTTCGAGCACCGCGCCGGGCAGCCCCTCCCAGAGCGAGGGGAAGATCATCAGGTCGGCCGAAGCCATCAGCCTGCGCACGTCGTCGCGTTCGCCGGCGACGGCCACCGCGCCCTGCAATCCTCTTTCAGCGATCAGCTGCCGCGCCCGCGTCTCGATCTCGCCGCCGCCGCGGCCCACCAGCAGCAACGAAGCCCCGGGTTCCAGGCGGCGCAAGGCGGCGAAGATCTCCAGCAGCCGCAGATGGTTCTTGGGAGGATCGAAGCGGCCCACATGGATGCAGAGCGGCCCGGACCCGAGTCCGAATTCCGCGCGCACGCCCTCGGGGTCGGCGATACCGGGCGACCGACCGAGATCGATGCCGTTGTAGACAACCCGCCCACGAGGATCGCCGGCGCGGCGCCCGCCCCACCCGGCAGCCAGGGCGGCGGCGCATACGCCCAGAACGTCGGTGGCCGCGATATCGATCAGCGTCCGCATCACCCAGCGCGTGGCGCGGCGCGGCAGGGAGCGTCCCCGGCCGTCGTCGGTGCTGCGGAAATGCGCGATCCGGCGCGGCGTTCCGGCCGTCCGGGCCAAGGCCAGCACCGCGCCCGAAAAGAGATGGACGTGGGAATGGACGACGTCGTAGCCCTCGCGGCGCAGCAACGAAACGAAGCGGAACGGAAACGCCGGCCCCAGGCCGACCCTGTGGACCCGGCCGCCGAGCGCCTCGACCTCTCCGTCCAGGGGCCCGGACCGACCGCTCAGAACGCAGAAATCGGCGCGCACCCGGCGCGGATCGAGCCGCCGCAGGACGTCGAGGGTCCGCGTCTCGGCTCCACCCCGCTGCATCCGCCCCAGGACGTGCAGCACGCGGACGGGTCTGTTGGTTTCCGCCGACAATCGTCTCTCCCGTACTGGGTCGCGCGGGCCGGCCCCGGTTTCTAGCCTTTCGCGAGATCGGCCCCGAAGATCTCCTCGAGCTTCCGGCGGCGATCCCGCACGCCGAGCGAGCGGATGTTCACGGCCTTTCCCGCCACGCCCTCGCGATATTCGCCGATCGGCTTGATGATCTTCGCCGGAACGCCGCCCGCCACCATCCCCGACGGAACGTCGCGGGTCACCACCGCTCCGGCCGCCACGACGCAGTCGTCGCCGATGGTCACGCCCGGCATGATGATCGCGCCGATGCCGATGAACACGTTGTTCCCCACCACGATCGGGCCGAAGACGTCGATGTCCGGCTCCTGGTCGCGGAAGATCCAGACGCCGCCGTCGTGGGTGATGAAGCGCACGCCCGAGGTCACGGTCACATGGTCGCCGAGACGCACGAGGTAGGGCTCCGACCCGAAGGTCGCGGGATCCATGCCCAAAATCCGGCAACGGCGGCCCAGACGCACGCCGATGCGCCGGGCGTAGCCGACGGGATCGCGTCGCATTCGCCAGCGCCGCCAGAGCGCCGCAATGATGCCGCCGTTCATCTCATCCTCCCTCGTTCACGGGCTCGGACGGGCCCCGCCGCAGCAGGATCAACGCCACCGCCGCCTGGGCCGACATCGACACGAAGGTCGCGATCAGCATGGCCCAGACCGCGCCGCGCACGCCGCCGCCGGGCACCAGCCACCAGCAGAGCCCGGCGAGCACCGCGGCCCCCAGCGCCTGCAGCGGCACCTTCACCGCGAAGCGCCGCATGGCGTTCAGGGCGGTGCCGAAGAAGATCGAGGCGTAGACCAGGCCCGAGACCACGGCCAGCAGGGTGAACAGGTCGGCGTCGCGGGCGTACTCGGCCGTGTAGAGCACGGTCAGGATCCAGCGCCCGGCCAGCGCCGCGGCCAGGACCGCGGCCGCGCCGAGACCGGCCCCCATGCCGACCAGGCGCCACAGCAGCCGGCGGAATTCCTTCAGCTCGCCGGCGGCGAAGTGGGCCGCCAGCCGCGGACTCGCCGATTGGCCCAGCGCGTTGACCACCAGCCCGCCGATGACCATCAGATAAGACATGGCCGCGAAGACTCCCAGGGCGCCCGCGGAATCGAAGTGCTCGATGAAGTAGCGCGGGATGTTCGTCTGCAGGGACGACAGCATGGTGGCCGCGCCCAGCGGCAGGGCGATCCAGGCCAGACGGCCCAGGCCGCGCCGCGTTCCCGAGGGCAGCGCCGTGCGCAATCCCGCGCCGGAAAGACGCACCACCATCGGCACGTCCACCGCCAGCAGCAGGATCAGCCGGGCCAGGGCCAGGGCCGCGACCGCCGCGACCAGGCCGCCGCCGAAGGCCCCCAGCACGAAAGCCGCCAGGAAAACCGCGCCCTTGAGGATCATCGAGCGCGAGACCAGGTCCATCCTCTCGCGCTGCTGCAGATAGCCCAGGTAGATGTCGCTCCACGATTCGAAGATCTTGCCGACGCCGATCAGCAGGATCACCGGCGCCACCACCGGGTCGTAGCCGGCGCCGAAGGCGAGCACGGCGATCACCGCCATGGCCGCCAACGACGCGGCGAACCGCACCGAGACGTAGCTGCCGAAGGGATGTTCGCGGCGGGCGTCGGTGGCCAGGACCGCGCGCAGCTGCATGTTCGCCAGCATGACCACCGGCGCGGTCAGGGCCAGCGCGAGGGCGAAGCGGCCGACGGTCGTCGGATCGGCCAGCTTGGAAAGGGCGATGAGCATGCCCCACTGGCCCGCCGCGTAGACGCCGTTTCCCGCCAACGTCCAGGCCACGTTGGCGCGCAGCGACCGGGGGGCGTCCCGCCCGTCGATGGGATCGGGGGGGTTCACGACCGACGCATCCCCGTGTTGCGGCGGCGGCGTTCGGCCCGGATCAGCACCAGCAACGATGCGGCCAGACCGCAGAGGATGAACGCCGAGACCAGCAACCGGCCGCGCCGAGGCCCGTGCTTGCGGACCGGCGGCGTGGCCTCGTCCAGGATGATCACCAGGGGCACGTCGCGGGCCTGGTCGATCCGGGCCATCTCGAACTGGGCCTTCAGCTCGAGGAAGATCCGCTGCGCCACTTCGACCTCGCGGATCAGGCGCCCCTCTTCGAGCATCAGCTGGGGCGAGCCGGCGATGCTCCGGTTGCGCATCCGGAAATCGCGCAGCTTCTCTTCGGCCGCCTCCAGCTGGTCGCCCACCTCTTCCAGCCGGCCGGCCACGAAGGATTCGCGACGGCCGGAATGCGCGTTGCGGGCGGAGCGGGTGAAGGCGTCGAGCTCCTCGACGCAGGCGTTGGCCACCGCGGCGGCCAGCACCGGATCGGTCAGCGTCGCGGAGATCGAGATCACGCCGGTGCGCGCGTCGACGCCGGCCCGCACCGCGCCGCGCAGCTTGCGCAGGGCGGCGTCCCTTCGCGCCGCGGCCGACGAACCCGCCGGATCGATCCAGACCCCGAGGGTGTCGGTGTTTCCATCGCTCATGACGTACGTACGATCCAGCACCCGGCCCAGGACCGTGCGGCTGCGCAGGATGCGGGGCAGAAGATCGCCCACGCCTTCGCCCCCGCCGCCGAGATTCAGACCCAGGCTGCCCGCGGCTCCCTGCAGCGCGGCCAGGGCGCCCCCGCCGCCGCCGTCCTCCAGGGCGGCGGCCGGCACGATCGCGGTCGTCGCACGCCAGGTGGGGCGGACCAGGAACGTGGCCGCCAAAGCCAGGACGCAGCCGACGCAGACGATGGCCGCCAGCAGCAGCCGGCCCCGCCAGAGCTCGGCCAGCATCGCGCCCGCATCCATCGTTTCGCGGACGGGTCGGTTTTCCATCTTCTCGGTCAATGATCCTCCCGGGGATCGCGGCGCCGGCGCTCTAGTTCGTCCGGTCGACGACCAGATACACGGTGGCCAGGCTGGCCATGATCGCGGCCAGCTCCTTGATGGTGGACATGTTGCCGCCGCCCTCGCGGGGCGGCTTGACCGGAACCATGATCGTCGAGCCGGCCATGATCTTCGGATCGCGCCAGATCCTGCGGATGGGACGCGACTCGCCGTTGGGATAGACCACCCGCGTCTTCCACTTGTCGGCGCCCTCGGCGTAGCCGCCGGCGCGCGAGACGTAGTCGCCCAGGCTGCGTCCGCTCTCCCAGACGATGCTCGTGGGGAAGCCCACCGCGCCGTCGATCTTCACGGTGTGCTGCACCTGGGGAACGAGGATCTCGTCGCCCTGCCGCAGGATGATGTCCTGGGCCGAGCCCGGGTGCTTCAGCGCCTCGATCATGTCCAGCGCGACGTTGCCCGTCCCGTCGGCCTCGCGCATGATCCGCGCACCCTGCGGAAACGCCGTCGGTTTGAGGCCGCCGGCGCGGGCCAGCAGGTCGGACAGCCGCTCGTCGGGACGCTCGAGCGTGTAGGCGCCGGGATAGTAGACCTCGCCGCGCAGGGAAACGCGCCGCGGCAGCTCCCACCAGGGAAGCTCGCGGATCGCGACCTGGTCGTGCGGCCGCAGGACTTCGCTGTCGGCTCGGGTCAGGAAATCGGGACCCAGTTCGACTGCGATCGTCCGCGCCGTCCGGTCGGGCACGTAGCCCTCGTCGTTCTTCTGCACCGCATCGAGGCTGAGCCGCGAGATCTCGGCCCGATGGCGGTCGGCGCCCTCCTTCAGGCCGCCGGCGCGCAGCACCAGGTCGCGCAGGGTCATGCCCTCGCGCCAGGGAAAATCGCCGGGACGGCGCACGACGCCCGAAACCGAAACCGTGCGCCGGTCGGTCACGTCGTCGATCGAGAAGATCCGCAGGGTGTCGCGCGGCCGCAGGGGCGTCGGCCCGGCGACGCCGTCGAGCACGTCGCCCAAGGGGATCTCCAGCGATTCGTAGGATCCGTCGACGCGGATGCGGTCGAGCAGGGCCCGCTCGCGCAGGGTGTCGTCCCAGGGTCCGCCCGCCCGGGCCACCAGCGAGGCGACATCCAGGCCGGGTTGGAACTGGTAGCGCCCCGGACGCTTCACGTTGCCGGTCACCTCGACCCAGTTCTCGAGCCTCTCGGCGATGCGCGCGACGGTCACAACGTCGCCGTCGCGCAGGGCGGCTCCCGAGCCGAAGCGCAGATCCTGCTGCTCGCGGTCGGGGCGGTTCGGTTCGCGGCGCTCCGGCGGCACGATGCGCTCGGCGTGGGCGACCGCGACCGCGGCGTCGGCCGAGAACCCGCCGCCGAAGCGGATCAGGTCGTCGAGGGTCTCGCCGGCCTTCATCTCGAAGATCAGCGGACGGCGCACGGCGCCGGCGAGCGTGACGGTGCAGCCGCGCGGGGGCACCAGCACCGTGTCGCCCTCGCGCAGGATCCAGTCGCCGTCCCGCCGGCCGGAAAGCAGGTAGTCGTAGATGTCGAGCGAGGCCGCGGCCTCGTTGCCCCGCACCAGGCGGATGTCGCGGAACGAACCGCCATCGCCCGGCCCGCCGGCGGCGTAGAGGGCGGTGAAGACCGAGGCCACCGAGCTCAGCTCGTAAGCCCCGGGCTGGACGACGTCGCCGACCACGAAGACCCGGATGGTGCGCAGTTCGCCCAGGCCGACGTCGACGAAGGTCGTCGAGGCCCCGGGATCGGTTTCGATGCCGGAATAGGCCCTGGCCAACGCCTCGCGCACCGCGCGCTCGGTCTGTTCGAGGGTCCGGTTGGCGCAGACGATCTTCCCGCCCCGCGGCAGGATGATCGTTCCGTCGCGCTCCACGATCCGGGCCAGACGGAATTCCACGTCGCCCCAGACGTCGACCACGATCTGGTCGCCGGTTCCCAGCAGATAATCCCGCGGCACCGGCCCGAAGGACGGGGGCGCGAAATCGCCGGGCTGCGGATCGAAGAAGTCGGCCCCGAAGAATTCCGGCTCCGCGGACACGGCCTCGCCGGCGCTCAGGGAATCCGCCGCCGCTTCATCGGCCGCGCGGGTCATCGGCAGCACGACGACCGGCTCCTTGCGTCCGGGCAGTTCGGTCCTGCCCGGCGGCGGCGCGACATCCCCGGCGACGGTTCCGGCGGCCTCGGCCTCGCGGGCGCGGCGCAGAATCTCCTGCGGAGTCAATCCGCTCCGCTGCGCGGCCTCGCGCAACGCGGCCTCGTCCACCTGGCCGGCCGCTGTCTGGGCGGCCGCCATCGGTGCGGCGGGAAGCGCCTCGACCGCGAACAGGGCGGTCAGCGCCAGGCAGCAGCAGACGATCCATCGGCCCCGCCGGCCGCGGATCGCATCGCGCTCTCGTTTTTTCATCATGTGCACCACTCTACCCCAGGACCGTCGGCCCCTCAATTCCTATTGGATTCATCGTACCTCGGGAGCGATTCCCGCGGCGCGGCTCAGTCGACAGCCCCCTTCGGGAAACGCGCAGGAGGCGCAGACCATTCCGGGATCCAGCGACGCGGCGGCCCGGGCCGCGCCGACGTCCATCCCCGCCGCGCCCACGGTCGCGGCCGCGGCCTTCCTCGCCGGCGCGCGCCGGCCCGAAGTCTTCGCGTCGGGCGGCAGGGCCGCCTCCGCGCCGCGACGTCCCTGGAACTCGTCCACCAGTTTCAGAAGAGCCGACCAGACGCCCTCCAGATCCTCGTTCTCGGCGGCCGCCAGGATCCCGTCCACCCGTGCGATCCAGCCCATGTCGGGAGCCTCGCGCTCGGCCGCCACCAGGATGCCGGGCGTGCCGGTCGGATGCGGCATCTCGCCGTCGGCCCAAAGCTCCTCGTAGAGCTTCTCGCCCGGCCGCAGCCCCGAATAGACCACCGGCACGTCGATGTCGGGGGTCAGGCCGCTGAGGGTGATCATCTGGCGGGCCAGGTCGTCGATCCGCACCGGATCGCCCATGTCCAGGACGAAGACCTCCTTCCCCTCGCCGATCGCGGCGGCGGCCAGCACCAGCCGCACGGCCTCGGGGATGGTCATGAAGTAGCGCTCGATGTCGGGATGGGTGACCGTCACCGGCCCGCCGCGGCGAATCTGCCCGCGGAACAGCTCGACCACCGACCCGTTCGACCCCAGGACGTTGCCGAAGCGGATCGTGGTGAACACGGTCCGGCCCTTCTCGATCGCGTTGCGCAGGATGATCTTCTCGGCGACCTGCTTCGAGGCGCCCATCACCGAGGTCGGGCGCACCGCCTTGTCCGTCGAGATCATCACGAAACGATGGGCTCCGTGGCGCCGCGCGGTCTCGGCCAGGTTCTGCGTCCCGCCGATGTTGTTCAGCACCGCCTCGACCGGATGATGCTGCAGCACCGGCACGTGCTTGTAGGCCGCGGCGTGGAAGACGATCTCGGGCTTCCGCCGCACGAAGAGATGGTCGATACGGCCGCGGTTCTTGATGTCGCCGAGGAAGAACTCCAGCTCGGCGACCCGCGCGGTCCGCCGCAGTTCCTGCTCGATGCGGAACAGGCCGTTCTCGTCCTTGTCCAGGCAGATCAGGGCCTTCGCGTCGCTCTCGCCGATCTGGCGGCAGAGCTCCGAGCCGATGCTGCCGGCCGCGCCGGTCACCAGCACCGTCCGGCCCGCGAGCATCTCGTTGACCCGGGGCACGTCCTCGCGCATCGGCCGGCGGTTCAGCAGCACGTCGAGATCGAAGTCGCGCACCGCGGCCGGCGAATTACCGTTCTCCAGGATCAGGCCGAAATCCGGGATGGTCTTCAGCGGCAGCCCGGTATCGCGGCAGGCCTTGGCGATGCGGTAGACCTGCGCCGTGCTCGCCGAGGGCACCGCCAGCACGATCGCCTCGGCCTTGCTGCGGCGCGCCACCTTCCCGACATCGGCGATCGGGCCCTTCACCTCGACGCCGTGGATGGTCAGGCCCCGCTTCAGGGGATCGTCGTCGACCAGGGCCACCGGCCGGTATCCCCGCAATCCGGCAGAGAACATCGCCTCGATCGTCAGGTTTCCCGCCGCGCCGGCGCCCACGATCAACGCGCGGCGCCGGGGAAAGGGCTCGCCGTGCATCCGGGGCAGCAGGCGGTAGGCGAACCTGACGACCAGCGAACCCAGCAGATACAGCAGGGCGTCCAGGGCCATGACCGTCACCGGCACCGGGCCGATCTCGAGGGTCAGCCAGGCCAGGGCGGCGGTCGTCGATCCGATCATCACGCTCCACAGCATCGGCCGGACATCATCCAGCGAGGCGTAGCGCCACGAAGCCCGGTGCCGCCCGAAGGCGCGCAGGCTCAGCAGCCGCATCGAGGCCGTCGCGGCGGCCAGAGGCCACCAGAAGGGATGCCAGCAATAGCCGTGAACATCCAATCCGGCCAGATCGAACCGGATCAGGAAGGCGAAGGTGGTCGTCAGGATCGACAGACCACCGAAGACAAGGTTGAAGAAGAGAGTGCGGTGCCTCCGGATCAGATCCGCGGGGCTGCTCTTCTCCAACCTTGATACAAAGGCGCGGAGCCATCCCGAGCGGATGGAATCCGGCGCTTCCGGGCGATTGTTGGGCGTATTCATGGGCCGCTCCGATTCCGGGTCTCGCCGGCGCGCTTGCCGCACCGGATGGCATTACAACGAGTTGGGCGATCAACCCGCTCATCCTCGACCCCCGTTTCCGGTATTTCACCGGAACCTCCGGGGAGGCGTAGGGCAAGGGGTGTGCCACCGATCGCGGGGAACGGCCGGGAACGGAGAGAAACGGGGGGGAACGGCGCAAGACAAAGGGAAACGGGGAATTGCGGCAAATGATGCGGGGCGGGCCGGGGCGCGGATCAGTCGCCGCCGCCTCCGGTCAACGGCACGAACCTGACCGGCAAGACCTCGCGACTGCTCAACGATCCGTCGGCCGACTTGCTGACCACCACCATCTCCTGCACGCCGCCGACCGGGCCGACCGGCAGCACCAGCCGTCCGCCGGGGGCGAGCTGATCGAGCAGGGCCCGGGGCACCCGGTCGGGCGCCGCGGTGACGATGATCCCGGCGTAGGGAGCGTGCTCGGGCACCCCCCGCCAGCCGTCGCCCTCGTAGACGGTGACGTTGTCGTAGCCGAGGCGCGCCAGCCTGGCCCGGGCGGAACGGGCCAGGGGACGCACGATCTCGATGGTGTGGACGTGGGCGCAGACCCGCGCCAGGACCGCAGCCTGGTAACCCGAACCGGTGCCCACCTCGAGCACCGTGTCGCCGGGCCCCACGCGCAGCAGGTCGGTCATCAGGGCTACGATGGTGGGCTGGCTGATCGTCTGGTCGTGGCCGATGGGCAGGGCGTTGTTGACGTAGGCGACGCGGCCGAATTCCGGCGGGATGAAGACGTGACGGGGAACGTCGAGCAGGGCGTCGCGGACCGCGGGATCCAGATGGCGGCGGCCGAGGACATCGCCCAGCCGGGCGCAGTCGCGCTCGACCTCGGCGACCATCCGGGCCCGGTCGGCGCGGCGCCGATCGGGGCCCGGGCCGGAGCCGCCGGCCGAGCCGCCGTCTCCGCAGGCTCCCGCCCCGAATCCGAAGATTGCCAGCATCACCGTCATGAGCAACGGCGGCAGGAACCTCGCGTCCCGCGCGCGCATCCCCTCCTCCTCGACAGGCGTGACGGGCGGGTCGGGGCCGGTCCGGGCGCGACCGGAGCGATGGTCACATTATCGGCCAACCCGCCGACGCGTACAAGGGCGGGCGCCGCCGCGAAACGGTCACCGCTGCGTATTGTGACCGGAATCGGTGAAATTGAACTTCTTTAGTCGTTTTGCTACAATCGGAACGAATCGGTCCAGTCCCCTATCCCGCCGCCCCGCCCTCCTCGAAACAGGGAGCCCGTCATGATCGGATCGCGTCGTCCAGGAATCGCATTCGCCGTCCTGCTGCTTCTCGGCGGTCTTCTGGTCCATCCCTGTCTCGCCGGCCCGAACCTCACGGTCTCCGACGTCCAGGCGCCCGATATCTTCGAGATGCCGACCTACGACACGCCCCTGACCATCTCCTGTCTGCTGCACAACAAGGGATACTACGCCGCCCCGATCGCGAAGATCGGCTACTACATCAGCGACGCCGACACGCTCGACGCTTCGGCCTACCTGCTGACGATCCGGGATGTCGGCGAACTCGCCGCCCGCACCATCGTCGCCGACACCACGGTGGTCGACCTCTCGCAGTTCCGCGGCGACTGTTTCCTGCGCATGGCCATCGACCACCATCTGCTGGTGGTGGCCGATCCGCTGGCCGAGCTCGAGGAGACCGACGAGACCGACAACCAAGCCTCCCGCCCGATCACCGTGATGCCGCCGCCGCTGGCGAATCTCGCCGCCTGCACGCCCGACCGGGTGCCCGAATTCACCGGGCTGAACGAGATGAACTGGTTCGAGGTGAAGATCCGCAACACCTCCGACATGGCCGCCGGACCGTTCTGGGTCGAGGCCTACTTCTCCGACGTCCCGCTGGTCTTCAAGGGCGACGCCGGGGCCGCGCCCGCCGGCTTCGATTCGATGATCTATCTGGGACGCACGCGCTTCGACGGCCTGGCCGCCAACTCCATCGGCCACCGAACGGTCCCCTTCTACTTCGATGCGTGCCGGAGCCAGCTCCATCCCGACGTGGACCATCGCTATTACTTCTACACCCTGGCCGACGCCGATGACGAGGTCGAGGAGAGCCAGGGCAACGACAACCTCTCGGTCGGCATCGCCGACTACACGGTGGTGCCCAACACGGTGCCCTCGTTCCTGGCCGACATCGATCGCGGCGCCGTGCGGCTGGCCTGGTCCTGCCCCGGATTCGCCGCCGACCGCCTGCGCCTCGATTGCGCCGACGCCGAGGGCCGCACCTGGAACGTGCCCTTCGAGTCGGAGGGCGTCGAGGGATTCGCCGCGGTAGATCATCCTGCGGCCCCGGTCGGCGCGACCGTCGTCTACACCCTCAGCGGCCTGGTCGGCGAGGACTGGATCGCTCTGGCCTCGCGCACGGTCGAGCTGACCTCCGCCGCGCCGCGCCGCCTGGCCCTGCGCGCCGCCCATCCCAATCCGTTCAATCCCAGCACGACCATTCCCTACGATGTGGGCGTGGCCGGAGCCGTGGCTTTGGAGATCTACGATTGCGCGGGCCGTGTCGTGGCCGTCGTGGAGAACCGGCATCGGGAGCCGGGGGCTTACGAGGTGGTCTGGGACGGGATGGATGACCGGGGGAATGCGGTTCCTTCGGGGGTCTACTTCGTGCGGTTGAGGGGGGAGCAGGAGGGGGTTCGGGTTGGGAAGGTGGTTTTGGTGAAGTAGGTTCCGGATTGAGTTGACATGGTTAGGCCCCCGGTTTTTGGCCGGGGGCCTTTTCTATGGGAGCGCGGACTCGAGCCGCCTCACCTGGCCAAAGTCACCTTCTCCGACCAGATCCGGCCCGGCGTCTCCATCCGCACGAAATAGACGCCCGAAGCGGCGGGTTTGCCGTCGGTCCGAATCCCGTCCCAGGTCAGATGGTGGGCGCCGACGGGCAGCTCGCCGTCGTGCAGGGTGCGGACCAGGCGGCCGCGCAGGTCGAAGACGCAGAGCTTGACGTGCTCGAGGTCCGCCATCTCGACCTCGACGGTCGTGCTCGGATTGCAGGGATTGGGGACCGGGGCTCCGAGACGGGTCCGCGACGGCTGGGTCAGGGCCGGGACCTCGGCCGAGGCGAGATCCTGCGACCATCGTTCGTCGTAGACGAGCTTCAGCGTGTACTCGACGCCGATGTCCGGGGCCTGGCGGTCGAGATGCGTGAACGACATGAGCGATGTTTCCGGGACTTCCTTCACGAGCCTCTCGGCGCCGATCCCGTCATCGCAGACCACTCGCATGACTCCGTACAGAGACTCGTTCAACTCCCAGCTCAGCCGCACGCCGCCTTCGACCCGTTCGGCTGAGAAATCCTTCATCACGACCTCGACGGCCGGGCCCCGCCAGCAGCAGATCCCGGCGGCGACCTTTTCGCCGGCCCTGGTGAAGGCGCCGCCCACCCACAGGGCGCCGTCGTACTCGGCGACGGCGTAGACGCGCCCGTTGACCCCGTCGTCCACCGGATGCCAGTAATCTCCGTGGCGCACGGCGATCCGGTTGGCCGCCACGCCCCCGATGCTCGTGAATTCGCCCCCCGCGACCAGCATGCCGCCGTACGACCCCAGCGTCAGGCTGCCTTCGACGTCGCCGACCACCAGGACCCAGCTCGATCCGTTCCAGCGGTAGATGTCGCTCCGGGCGGTCCGGCTGTCGATGTCGTGCCGGACGTTGATGTAGGGTACGCCGCCGATCTCGACGATGTTGTCGACGTCGCCGTCCGCGCCGTCGCCCATCGGCAGCCACAGGCCGTCTTCGTAAACGGCGATGTTGTGCGCGGGCACGCCGTCGATGGCCTCGAACGCGCCGCCGGCGATCAGGCGGTTGCCCCATTGGCAGAGGGAGGAGACGTGGGTGTTTCCAAAGTCGCCTTCGATTTCAGCGAGGAATTCCGTCGTAACTAAAACATGGCTGTCGATTTGATTTTTTACGATTTTGCGGATTCCCATTTGCACAGGAATCAGCAGATCTTCTCCGTGCTGCAGTAAACGCGTTGACGTCGGACACAGGTTTTGATATTCGGCCACACCTTCAAACCACAGGCTGTTTATCGACTTCCAACCATCATCCCAATACCGCAATTGAATAATGTCATGATATTGGATCCAGGTATCCGGCACGCAGAACAACCGGCCTTCATGCCATCCCATGCCCATCGGCCAGGAAAGAAGGCTCAAGCCTCGCGACCGCCAATCCGCATGCTCGACCGCCGCCACGCCCGGGGATGCGAGATTACCGATGGTCTTGAACCTCCCGCCCACGACCAGTTCGTTTTCCCCCGGCAGCAGCATTTCGACTCGATCTTCGGCGCCCAGTCCGCCCTCGACCAGGGAAACCGGTCCGCACGGACCTTGAATGAAGATCCCGGACGCCAGGAGGTAACCACCTAAATACGCGGGTTTCGTGATGGCGAAGAAATCCCCGCCGACGACCATCCGGTCGCCATGGGGGAGGATGTCGTAGATCGCCTCGCCCACGAAATCGATATCCGTCTTCCACTGCGACCCGTCCCAGTGGCTCAAGTGCTTCCCGGTCACGCCCCAGGTCGTGGATTTGACGTATATGGTCGACGACTCCGTAGCCATGTACAGCTTGTCATCGACAACCTCCAGGTCGGTCACCGCGCCGTACGGGCAATCGCCTTCGATGCCCACCCACTGATCGCCATCCCATCGATATAGATTGTGGGTCACGGCGAAATGCCCTTGGGCGGCATAGAGATCGCCCCGGAACGACTCCAGCGAGATTTTGTAGCGGGTACCGAATCCTGGCCAGATGTTCAGGACCTTCTCGCCGTCCCAGGCGGCGACATCACCGGTTCCTCCCCCGACAAACTCGTCGAGATTGCCGCCGAAGGCGAGCAATCCGTCGTGGATCACCATATCCAGGATGCCGCCGCCCGCGCCGATCGCGTCGACCCAGACATCGCCCTCCAGGCGCCAGCTTCCGCAGTAGAGCATGTCCTTGTAGACGATCAACGGGCCCGACTGGGGCAGACCTTCGCCTAAAGGCGACCAGCGGCAACCGTCCCAGACCGCTACATGATCCACGTCGGTTGCTCCGGCGCGCATGAACGCGCCGCTGATGATCAGCTGATCGTCCACAACCAGCATGTCGTCGACGGGCTCGCTCAGGCCGTCGCCGAGCGTTCTCCAGGAACTGCCGTTCCAGCGGGCGATGTTGGCCGCCGGCAAGGGGCCCACCGCGTTGAACGAGCCGCCGATGATCAGTTCGTTCTGGAAATCGGCCAGGACTTGGACCGTGCCGGTGACGCCGGGGCGGTAGAAGTCGCTGGACCAATTGGAGTTGTCGCCGGGGAGGGCGGGGTTCGGGGCTAGGAGGAGGAATAGAAGAGCCAGGGTAGCGAGGTGGGGCTTCATAGTGGTTTCCTATTCTGGGCGAGGGCGGGATTATGGGCTGTTTATGGATGAGGGTTGTATGAAATTATGGTATCAGAAAGTTTTGGGGGGGGCAAGGGGGGGGCGGCGCTGCGAGTACGGAGGTGAGTTGAGCGGGCGGCCAACTCG